>JAFWWB010000057.1 GCA_017518185.1 Lachnospiraceae bacterium | reverse complement strand
GTTCCAGATTGGCCGCAACCTCTCCGAATTCTTTTTCCAAAAATTCCAGTATATGATCAATGTTGTCGCGGTTCTTGACCTCCATATCAAGACCATTCCGAACCTCAATGACCATTTGTTTGATATCCGATGCAAGCCCGCCGGCTTTTATCATATTCCCCGCACCGCTTATCAGTTCCGTCCTTTTTACATCTGTATTACCAGTCATTTCTTACCTCTCGTATCAGATAAGATTATCTATCGCCTGCGCAATCTCTGTTTCAACTCTCTCAAATTCCTCAGTCTTAACTCTTGCCTCCTGTATGATCTCATCTATCTTTCCGTAACACTGCTCCATCTTATTAAGACAGTTTAGCACATCAGCGGTCAGCCTGCGCTCCGCCTCTCCCTTAAAGTGATCAACACAGGAGCAGGCAAGGTTCCTTGTCTTTGAAAGAATCCTTCTGTCATCATCGACGATCCCGCTTATCTTTCCCAAAATATCTCTTATATCCCGTCCATATGACTTGATATGCTCAGCTGCCATTTTTCTTTCCTCCGATATTAACCAAGCTTCGCAATAACTGCCACCGCACGCGCAAGGTCCCCAGCTGTTTTTCCTGCCAGCTCCGCATCTGTGCGCACGATCTCATCTGCCACCTTTTTTATATCCTCTTCCAGATTATAAGCTGTAATCTTCAGCGCCAGGACCTTATTTCTCATTCTCTGGCACATATCCTCAGCAGACTTTCCGGCATCGCCTTTCCATCCACCATAATCCCATTCCAGTTTTCCCATCAGATCGTCACACATACCTGAAATCCTTCCCAGTTTATCTACCTGAGCATCCACATTTTCCTTATCAATTCGCATTTATTCTCCCCTCCGTATAAAACCGCCTTACATTATCATACCATTATCAATCATCAAGGTATTCTTCAACCGCAGCATTTACCAGGCCAATCAATGTTTCCGCATCACATTCTTCGTAGCTGATGGCATCTTCATAATCCTCGTTCGTAACCTCAGCCTTAAGATATCTGTCGCCGCAAAGTGCATTTATACTCAAAGCTTTCTCTCTTCCCTTTGAAAAGCGCTCAAACAGTACACTGTACATACCCACACTGCCATTTATCACCCCCATCATCATACGCCCCATCTCAGCAGGGACCCCGTTTTCCTTCAGCATATCTTCCGCCTCGGTGTCTTTACCGACTTTCGCAGCATCTGATATTCTCTGTTCTTTTTCCATTTTTATAGTATGTACTCCACTGATCCGTCTTTCTGAAGGCTCATGAAGTTCAGGTAAATGAAGATCCTCTGAAAGGCTCTCTTTTTCCGCAAAACTGAGCCTGAGATCATTTCCCAATGCTTCTGCCCTTACAAATCCCCTGGGCGAATAATGATAGATGATCTCAGATGATTTTCCCTGACCACATCCCCTTTTGCTTATGCTTATCCTTTCCGTGCAGCGTATCATACCGTTCAATAACGAGGCAAGCTCAGGAGCAGCATCTTTGTTTCCATCAAAATCCATTAACAGGAATCCCTTCTGTGTAAGCCCTGCCTCGATCTCCATTGTGTCCGTCGCATAGGTCACCTTCCGGCCTTCAGCTTCGGTCAGCATTTTGATCATATAGTCAAATTCTTTTTCTGACAGTAAATAATCCGCCACAGGCTCATACCTCCATTATTGTAATCTTATGATCATTTATACAAAGCGGCTCTGAACTGCAGCGTTCCCTCGTTATTCTGAACAAAGCCCTCATGAACTCCGGCCTTTCTGTTCCTTTCCAGTGGAGGAACTTTCCTTGCAAAGAGATCATAATCCATGAGATTGCCCCCCAGCATAATGATGTATCCTGCTGTCGACATAGCCACGGTTATCCCTTCACACTGATTCAGATGCCTGATGAACTCTTCCCTTCCATCAGCGATGACAAGTTTTACATTAAGTCCGCTTCCCAGCTGCTGGATCGCCGATATACGCCGCGCAGTTTTATTATCCATCTGCTCATACAGATATGAAAAATCATCTATCAGTATGCATATCTCATCAAAAGAAACCGTCGGATCCAGGTCATGCTTTCCTTTTCGCTCATTGAGCTCAGGGGCAAGCCGTTCGAAATAAGCATCTATATCCTCAACGCTTTCTATGAACTCAAGTCCATCGATTGCCCCGGCCTTCACCACCTTCTTCCTGGGGTCAAGATATGCCATCCGTGATACACCCCGCCCGGAATAAACCGCTGCCAGCATTAAGAGCATGTTACTCTTCCCCGATCCGGGCTCACCTATAACAGCATAATAGTGTGACATACTCTCGGGAATGATCACAGATTCCACTTCCTGGCTTGAAAGACCTACAGCCCCTCTTTCAAGATCAGAATAAAGCAGCTCATCAGGCATTATCGGCAAAGGAGAAGCTATCTGTCCCTTATATGACTCCTTCATCTCTGCACCCAGCGCCTGTATCCTGCGCACTGTCTCTGCTCCGCCCTCTTCTCCCGAAGGAAGCGCGGTCTGAAACTCCACTACCGGTTTCCCTTTCACCAGCCCTCGCCCTTCGCTGTTCTCCGGTTCCAGCCCATCCGTTCTGCCGACTAATGTTGTATAGTCCGACCGGTCCGGCATATTGAGAGCCAAAACCATTTTAATATTCTGTGATATCCTGAAGTTGATATTTATCTGTGCTGTAGCCGTGACAAGAAGATATATACCATAGTTACCGCCCTGTTGAGTCAGGCTTATGAAGAACTGATCCAACTTGGGATATCTCTGAAGAACAGGTGCAAAATTATCCAGCACCAATACTATTACCGGCAACTTTTCACCTGTTATCTGCTCATATACCTCAAGGCTTCCCGCACCTGCAGCAGAAAAACTCTCCCTGCGCTTTGCAAGCTTTTTTTCGATCAGACTGACTGTTTTTTCGATCTTTTCCGGATCGTTATCGTTAGCCACACCTCCAACATGCGGATAGTCCTTGAACAAACCGAGGTTCCATCCTCCGAAATCCATAATATAAATATTGACTTCCTCGGGCGTATATGTCGTGACAAGTGACATCAACGCCGTCTGAAGCAGTGTCGTTTTCCCGGTTGACGGGGCTCCGAAAACAGCATAATGCCCGTTTTCTGCAAAATCCAGTTTAAGTGGATACTGCATCTGTCTGGCAGGATCATCAACCATGCCGATGATCGGTGCCACATGTTTTCCATCGTGTTCTTTCCATACACCGTCAGCATAGTTCGAACCGACACAAGCCTCCAAAGGCAGTCTGAAAGGCAGCTTGGGCAGCCATACCTGAGCTGCTCTGGCTATCTGATTATCTTTTACGAAGGCATCAAGACACTTCACCACAGCATTCAGCTGTGTCTGATCAGTACTTATTTTTTCTTTCTTTTCCTCCGGTTTTCTGAATAACAGCCGCCGGCCGTTCTCCAATACTATCCTGACATCCTGATCATCATTACTGTTCTTTTCTTCCCACGGCCTGTACTTGGCCCCGCTGTAGTATGACTGGATCAGCTCATATACCTCATCGTTGCCCACACGCACATATGCACGGCCGGGCACGCTGATACGGGCAGCATCGGGATGATGCATTACCTCGTTGCTGTCTGCCGGGCTTCCCACCTTAAGGCACCAGCGGAAGCGCATGTTCTTGTCCATCTGGGCTGTCACCACGCCGCCGGGAGCCTGGGTAAGCAGGATAGCAAACACGCCGAGAGCACGTCCTATCTTAAACACACTCTCCACCTCGGCCATGAAATCCGGGAACTGCACCTTAAACTCCGCAAACTCGTCTATTACTATTATCAGATAAGGCATGGGCTCCGTGATGCGTCCCCCCTTATACAGCTCAAGATAATCCCTTATATCGTTGACCTCAACTCCTGTCCTGGTCTTACAGGAATCCAGCAGCTCCTGTCTCCTCACCAGCTCATGCCTGAGCGCTATCAGGTTGCGGTGTATCTTATTATCAAGGTTCGATATTGTACCTGCCAGGTGTGGCAGATCCCTGAAGGGCCGGATAAGACCGGTTCCCTTGAAGTCTATGAGCACAAAGGAAACTTCTTCCGGCGGAAAATGAAGTGCCATGGAAAGGATCCAGCTCTGGACCATCTCCGATTTTCCGGAACCGGTAGTTCCGGCGATAAGTCCGTGAACCCCGTGGAATTTCTCGTGTATATCAAAACAGAAAGCCTCTCCGTCCGAATTAACACCGATAGGCACCGCCAGAGACTTGTGGGGGCGGGTGCTGCTCCATCTGGATGCGATATCTATCTCCTCCGCATGCCTTACATGATAGCCCTCAAGGAATGTTATGCAGCTGGGCAGCGCTGCCTCATCTTTACGGAGTGCCAGACGAAGTGGTGCCATCTTACGCGCCATCTGTTCATACCCGTCTTCCAATGAACGGTCGGCGGTGAAAACAAGCGCCTCATCGTAATTATTCTTATCCAGCATCATCGGATCGCTGTTGTCAGCTTTAATAATCATGCTGCACTCCGCCGGTAGCTGGCTCATTTTCTCGTAAAGAAAGATCACTGAAGCACCCAGATCGATCTTATCATCCTGTTTCTGAAGGATATTAAGTATCTCCTGATTCTTCGCCAGTTCTATCTGTGAAATGATAAACAGAAAATGTGGTGCGAAAACACCGTGTCCTGTGTGAGAATTATCCTTCTCCGCCTCTTTCAGCCTCTTTTCGAAGGTATCCTTAAGTGCTGCAAAAAGGGCACAGGCATCCGCCCTGCAGCTGCTTATGAAACGCACATCACGGCCATCACTGAAGCAGTGGGGAAGCCATCTGACCCAGGAGAAATCCGCCTCCTCCTTTCGATCATAGACCATTACGATCTTCAGATCTTCGTAGGAGTGATGGGCCGCAGCCTGAAGGATCATATTCTTCGCCAGGGTCTTTACCCTGCTTCGCTGACCTACTATACCCACCAGTTTGTGCTTCATAAGGTCACAGGTGACAGGAATATCGGAAATCCGCTTTCCGGCCTTTGCGATGCTTTTGGCGCGTTCCTCCAGCTCATCCTCCACCATAGTGAAAGCATCCCTGGGGCCATTGATCTTAAAGCTTGTATCTCCCTCTCCTGCACCCACGCGCAGGTTCATAAAGTCATCATCACGGTGTCTGCGATCCCAGAGGCCGGACTCACATCTGTTTAGGATCTCCTGAATCCTGTAGAGGCCGGGGTCCCGCTCGATCATCCGGCTCCGCTGTTCGATCTTAAGGTCGTTTATCTCTCTTTCCTTCTTATCAAGATACTCCCCGTATTTCTTTTGCCGCAGCTCCTCGTATTCCTTCGCCTCTTTCTTGTGTATCTCATTGTTTCCCACCTGACTGGTAAGGGAAAACAGCATCATGGGGGACATCATCATGGCTCCCATGGCCGCGGTTGTAGCGAACTGGAAGAAATTGAACTTCATCGCTCTCATTGAGGGCGGAACGGGATCGATAACCACGTCTTCTGTGTGCAGCTTCTTTATAAGTCTGGGTGCCGGCTCATACCAGTAGGGATAATCAGGCTGACGTTCCTCCGAGGTGACATCAACCATCTTTCTTACTACAATGATCTGTTCCTCTTCATGAAAAACAAGATTATACCTGCTGAATGAGATCACATCCCCCTCCGAGAGACGGAAGCCACCTTCACCAAGTAATCTGTGATTCAGAAATGTAGGATTTGTGCGAGATTCATTTGCAACGCCCCAAACTCCGACGCTCTTATATATCTGCAGCTGATGGCCGCTCACCCTCGGATCCGCAAGGACTATATCACAGTCGGCGCTGCGTCCCACCAGGATCTTCTCTCTCCAGCGGAAAGAAAACTGGCTGGTGTCATCGACCTTTTCTTCATATACAAAAACGGCGATCCTGTATGCGGTATCAACCACAAAACAATCACCGTCCTCCAGCTTCTTCTCAGCTGCAAGGACGTCTGCTGCTTTGCTCTTCGCATACCATACGCCGTTTACTCTGTTAAATGAAAGGTATTCTTCCTGAAACTGAAAGCCTGCCTCCGCCGGGAGAACTGCAACACAATCATCTGTCACACTCCCGCCTAAGGTAAAGCAGTCCCGTCCCTGCAGGCTGAAATCCTCAAGATCATCCCCTTTAAATACCCTGACACCAAACGCCATGTATCTGTAATCCCCCTTGGGATATTATCCTTTAAAGGTTCTTCTTTGTCAATAGAACATCACAATTCTATGTACAGGGCAGGGCGGATGCCCATAGCAGCATTACTGGTCGCTTCCTGACTATACCCATATTCTCCAAATGTATTTACATAGCACACTTTTCCGGGGGTATCAGTATATGTACGTAACAGATATCTGCTATAAGAACGACCTACACAGGTTCTGTCATATCCCCACGAATCAAGAAGAGTATCAAAATCATCAAATCCAATAGAGTCAACTCTATTACCTCCACTTATGGCATACTGTGTACTTTCGGCCATAAGTTTCTGAGAGTGAGAACTCTGTTCAGAGTCGAAATACTTTACCAGCTCGTCTATACTCAAACAAAACACATAGTCTTTCGTATAGTGTTCCCGGGTTTGGAGCGTAGTTTCCTTTATGATTCTTTTATCTCTGAAAGAAAAAGCTGTATCATAAAAGTTTTTATTAAGCCATTTTCTCAGACTGCAGTACCCCCAGTTTTCACATATGTCGTCATCAAAGGGCTTGTAATCCAGCACATACCTGCTGACGAGCAGCAAACGGTTACTGTTTTCCTTATCCTTAAACACTACCCATTCTATCGGTTCAGGTCCGTTTGATGTATCACCGTCCTGCTCATATTTTCCAAGGATAAAGTAGCCAGACTCCGCATTATAATAGTACTCCTTTTTTGAATTTCGAACAACAAATACTCCCACCGCCAGGAGAACTCC
>JAFWWB010000056.1 GCA_017518185.1 Lachnospiraceae bacterium | reverse complement strand
GTGGATATATCAGAATGTGAGGTGAGTTTATTTTCTTCTGATGAGTGGGAAAATGGTGGTATTGCGCAGATCATTATCACGAACACATCAGAATCGGCAATTGAAGACTGGATGATTGAGTTTGACAGTGAGCTGGACATTGTTGAATTATGGGGTGGAGCGATAGAGAGCCACGAAGGCAACCATTATTTTATTCGTAATCCGGAATATGCGCAAAACATCGATATAGGGGGGAGTTGGACAATAGGATTTCTTTGTGATACTGGGGCCCCCTATATACAGAATGTGACAGTAACTCAAGTTTTGGCGAGTGATAATGTCGATGTCTGGAATAGAATAAAGAAGCCGGATCCGTCTCCATTTATTATACATATGGACACAACGTCATCTGAATATACTGAAGATATAGGGGAAGTGTATTTTAAAGATATTGAATATGATGAAGAACTCACTTTGAATTGCGAGGGATTGCTTTGTGTAAAAGATCAATTACTGCTTACAGTTAATGAGGGCGTTACTAAAGATATACTTGAAGCTCAGATAAATATGTTCGATTTTCGTATTGTTGGTGCAATTGAATTGACAGGTGATTATCAGATAGAGTCAATTTATGAATTAAATAATGAAGAATTGAATAGTGCTTTTTTGGCATTTAGTACGTCAGAATTAGTAGATCATGTTTCATATAACTATGTATCAGTAACAAGTAATTGCTTTAATTCCTCAGATAAAACTGATGAGTGTTCATTTTTTGACTGGGGAGATGAATGGAACACAGATAATCCTAGTGGAAATAATTGGGGGATAGAAGCAATAGATTTTGAGGGGGCACTTATTAATGCTGAAATAATACGAGATGAGAGTTGCACAAGTGATGATGTTGATACAAGTAGGTTAAAAACAGTAAGAATAGGTTTGATAGATGAGGGGGTTGATGATAATCATGAAGATTTAGAATATAAAAAATGTTGGAATAATATTCCCTCAAATCATGGTACACACGTTTCGGGAATAATTGCTGCCGGATTCAATAATGGTGTTGGGATAAGCGGTATATCTATCAAAAGTGATTTATATAGTTTCTCATTAAATGGTAGTAAGGATATTTATAAAAAAGGTGATGGTTCTTTTGATATCTCCACAATAACATATCAACAGATGGCTGAATCGATACATCATTTGTTTAAAGTAAAGTGTGGCTTTGCATTGTTGATTGGGAATAATGTTAAAGTCATTAATTACAGTCAGGCAAATTATAATGATAAAGCGGCTATTTTTCGAGGAAATGATGTTGCGGATTGTTTGAATTGCTCTAATGTATTGCTTGGTTTTCAGAAGAGAAGTCTGGAAATTGAGGATTTATTATTGCGATTGTTAGATAAAGGGTATGACTTCCTAATAGTTTCTTGTGCAGGAAATGGAAATTGGGATGTGGATGAAACTAATTATAGCCCGTATACATGGCTTTATTCAAAAGATCTTGAATTGGCTATAGGTAACGGATTTTATTGTGCAGAATTATATGGTTATAATGCAGCTTGGTTGGATAATTATAAATTTTTATGTAGTGACGGACATACATATAAAAATATGTATAAAGATGAAGATGGTGCATATGCATTCTATGAGTTTAAAAATTTTGGGTTGCGGGATGCTGATGCAATGTATAATAACGAATTGAACTACAGTTCAAGATTGCGTGACCATATCGTTTGTGTAGGTGCGTTGAAATATAAAGTAATAAGAAATGGTGAAAATACAGTAGGCATTTCGCTTAATCAATGTCCTTTTAGTGAGAGAGGAAGTAGGGTGGATATTCTGGCCCCGGGAAAAGGTATTTTTTCAAGTGTAATTGGTGGTTATATGGAGATGGACGGCACTAGTCAGGCTGCCCCTTATGTAGCAGGGTGTGCAGGTTTGGTTTATTCTTTATATCCCGAGTTGAAGGCTACGGAAATAAAAAATTATATTGTTAATAGTTATTCTCAGAGGGTAGATGGTATTCCCGTGCTAAATGTTGCAAAGGTAATAGAAACCATTTCTAATAATTATGCAAATAACTATAATGAAATACATGGAAATGCTGATGGATTTATCATGGGTGTAGTGTACTATAATACAGGTAAATTAGATTCGTCGGGACAACTTATTAAAGAATTTGTTGATAATGCTGAAGTGCAGGTTTATTCTAATGGTAATTATTTGACCAGTGTCTATACCGATTCTGAAGGCAATTATGAGGTGATTCTTCCATCCGGGAAATACGATTTGAAATTTCTATGGAATGACGTATATGAGGAGGCAAATATAGAAAACCTAAAGGTAGTGAATTATGAAATAACCCGAAGTGAAGATGTTGTTTTGGAGAAAAAACAAAATGTTGGGGTGTTAGCTCTATGTGTAACAGACGTAAACAATGTTCCAATTTCGGGGGCGGATGTACTTGTATGCCATATGGATGATGTGGGGAAAATGACTATGTCATTTATACTTCTGTATGAAGCAGTTGATCCATATACGTTTTGTAAAAAAGTAAAAACTGATATTAATGGCAAAGTTATTTGCGCTCTTGAACCGGGCTGCTATTTTTTACTAGTTGATTATAATAATACAGCAGGAAAAATTGCAAGTGTTGGTTGGTATCAATCAAACAGGGGAATATTTCATGGTGGAATAGAGGCAGGGAAAGAATATCTTCTTGATATCAAGCTTGAGCCATATTCAAATGATACAATTCAAAGAGTAAGATTCAAAGTTGAAGACGAGAACGGAAATTATATAGATTATTCAAAAATCTGTTTGTATTATGGTTGGGGGGCAACAGATTTTAGCGCCCCGGTGATAGAGGTTAATGGTAGCGGTGGTGGATATGTCAGAGGATGGGTAGATTTTGATGTACCGCAAGGGGCGTATACTGCCAAAATCGAAAAAGAAGGTTATTTTACTCGATATATGGACATACAGGTTGTTGCGGGCGGAAAAGATTATCTTGTTATAATGGAGAAAGAATAGAACCGAGAGGTGTTACTTTTTTGTGGTACAAGGAAACAATAAATCTACATTATGGAGGTCATCGGAAAGGAATAATCTGTATAATATGGAAGATTATAAAGCTTTGCTTTTTCCCATGGTGCTTTTACTGTCAGGATGCGGATATAATTCAAATGGCGATGTTTCAAATGATATTGTAGAAGTTGTACCAGAAGATAAACAAGTATATTGGAAAGAAGAACAGGAATATAGAGCAGTTGATGATCCTGCTTTAATTTCGGGGATGAACACCGAGAATCTCCTGATATACTGTGTTCTTGGGGATTACAATTATGATGGTATTGAATCAGGGATAGAAGGTCCATCAAGGTTTTATGGAAACTGCAGGTATTGTTTTTTGTTCAATGATGGAAATGTTTATTGTGCAAATCTCTATTGCGACTGGAGTAAAGAAGAAGGAAATGGTAAACATGATATACAGGACGATATATGGGATGAATTAGCGGATGTGTATTATCTTGGTAGAGCTTCTTATGAGGAAGTTGAGGCTATACAGGGATGGATAGGAGAATTTGAGAATAATGTGCATGAGTGTAAAGAAGTCAGAATTGAATCATTGCCGAATAATATGTTTGAAAGAGATATGCATATAAGTATACATGGGATTAATCTCCCGGAAGGGGGCGTGGAAATATGGGAGGCGAAATATACAACAAAAAAATATGCCGATGTTTTAGATGTTTTTTCGGGGACATTTAATGTGATTGGAGAGTATAGCAATTCAATTGTGTATGATGATATCGCACATTATGACGATGTTTTTTCCCGGAAGATAATTGACTGGTTTGTAGAGTCTCCTTATATTGGGCTTTGGTGTAAACATATTGAAGAAACAGGACAAGAAGTATGGAATTCGTATACACCCGGGGATCGTGTCAGAAACGAGAAAACTGTTATAGAGTAGAGCTTTGCTGATATAGAGGGATTTGTAAGAGTATGTGACGAGCTGTCTTCATCCATGAATGCGAGAATCAGCTTCAGAGTGTTCTTTTACAGTGATGTAGGAGTTGATATAAAAATCATCAGGCAGAGAGGAGAGAGAAAATGGCTGATATAAGACCTTTCAGAGCATTAAGACCGATCAAGGAGAAGGCGGCAGGCTTTGCGGCGCTGCCCTATGACGTGTACTCCAGGAGTGAGGCAAAGGCGGAGGTTAAGAAGAACCCCGGTTCCTTCCTGGCTATAGACAGGGCAGAGACTTCCTTTGATGACAGCGTGGATACCTATGCCGACTGCGTTTATGAAAAGGCGGCGGAGCTGCTCGGAAAACGTATAGAAGCCGGAGACCTCATCAGGGAGAAAAAGCCATGCTTCTATATCTATGAGCTTACCATGGACGGCAGGGTGCAGACCGGTATAGTAGGCTGCGCATCCATAGAAGATTACGAGAAGGGCATCATCAAGAAGCACGAGAATACCAGGGCAGACAAGGAGCAGGACCGTATCAGGCACGTGGATACACTGAGCGCCCAGACGGGCCCCATCTTCCTTGCCTACAGGCAGAAGCCGGCTCTTAAGGAGCTTACGGATCGGGTAAAGCAGGGAGAGGCCCTTTATGATATCACCTCATCTGACGGCATAAGACACCGCGCTTTCATCATAGACAGCGAGGCGGATATGGCTGTTATAAGCAGGGAGTTTTCCGATATGCCTCTGTATATCGCGGACGGACATCACCGCTGCGCGTCAGCCGTACGTGTGGGTCAGCAGCGCAGGGCGGCAAATCCCGCCCATACGGGAGATGAGGAGTACAATTACTTCCTTTCCGTTATCTTCCCGGATGAGGAGCTTATGATAATGGACTACAACCGTCTGGTGCTTGACTTAAACGGCATGACAGCTGATGTATTAAGGGATAAGATAAGTGAGTTCTATGAGCTGGACCTTCACGGAAAGGCTGCTTACAAGCCCACTGAAAAAGGTGAGGCAGGTATGTTCCTGGACGGCAGCTGGTGGAGGCTCAAACTTAAGGATAAGTTTAAGAACTCTGATCCCGTTAAGGGACTTGACGTATATATACTGCAGGACAGAGTGCTGGGACCCATACTCGGTATAGAGGATCCCAGGACCGACAAGAGGATAGAATTCATAGGCGGTATACGCGGGCTTAAGGAGCTGTCCGACAGGGCTGCAGCCGCGGGCGGAGTAGCATTTGCCATGTATCCCACTTCCATAGCGGAGCTTTTTGCGGTGGCGGATGCAGGGGAGCTCATGCCTCCCAAGTCCACCTGGTTTGAACCGAAGCTGAGGAGCGGATTTTTCATACACGAGATTTAAGGATTTCTCGACTGCGCTCGCGTTGCTCGCTCCGCTCGAAATGACATAGCAAAACAGCGGAGAATAATGTCATTCCGAGCGCAGTCCGCGGAGCGGACGAAGTCGAGGAATCTTACACTGGAGGGTTTACATATGAACAAGAAACTGTATTCATTAATGGACTGGGCGGCCATCGAAGAGGTGGTCTACGGAGAGTGCGACCATCCGGGAAAATTCCTGGGAGCGAAGAACTCCGGCAGGCAGACCCTGGTGCAGGCGTTCTTTCCCGGGGCAGCGGCCGCAACTCTTTATATCGATGCGGCTGACAGCGGCAAGGGCAAGACCGTAAAGGAAGAGGTCCCCATGGAAATGGCTGACGAGGCAGGCTTTTTTGCGGCGCTGCTTCCCGGCACCAACAGGACTGACTACCGTTATCATGTGACCTACCCGGTTCCCTCCGAGGGCAAAAAGAAGGAGACCGTAAGCCGCGATATAAGAGAGCTTTATAACACATGCGTTCTCCTTACCGATGCGGAAGAAAAGCGTTTCTCCTCCGGAGCGGAGAGAAAGGCTTACGAATATATGGGCTGCCACAAGAAGACCGTGGCCGGCGTGCGAGGCTGCGTCTTCAGGGTATGGGCTCCCGAAGCCAGAAGGGTATCGGTCATAGGCGCCTTCAATTCCTGGAACGGTCTGGAGAATCCCATGAACCGTCTGGAGGAGAGCGGGATATTCGAGCTCTTTATTCCCGGTATAGAGGAAGGGGAGCTTTATTCCTATGAGGTGCTGATGAAGGGCGGAAACCTTGTGAAGAAAGCCGATCCCTACAGCTTTTACCAGCAGACTGCGCCTGAGTGCAACAGCGTGGTCACGCAGGCGGCAAATTATAAATGGGGTGACAGCGCCTGGATGGATAAAAAGAAAGACGATCTTCACAAGTCACCCATGAGCATTTATACCCTGCCTGTATCAAGGCTGGGAAACGGTCTTCCCGGGAATAAGACCGAAGCGTCTGCCCTCGCGTCATATATAAAGAATATGGGCTATACCCATGTGGAGCTGCTGCCCCTCATGGAGTATCCGGAGGATGCGGACGAAGGCTATCATACCGCTTTCTTCTTTGCGGCCACTTCACGTTTCGGAAAGCCTAAGGATTACATGTGCCTCATAGATGCCTTCCACAAGGCAGGCCTGGGAGTCCTGCTCGAGTGGCCTCCTGCGGATTTTTCCAATGTTTCCTACGGCCTCGGGGGCTTTGACGGAACTGCCCTTTACGAATACGCTGACCCCAGAAGGGGGAGGGATCCCAGGACCGGACAGCTCATGTTCGATTTCTCCAGGCCCGAGGTTTGGACCTACCTGCTCTCGGCCCTTAATTTCTGGCATGAGGTATATCATATAGACGGTTTCAACACCCTTGAGCTTTCTGCGATACTCTATCTGGATTATTACAGACAGCCCGGTGAGTGGGTGACAAATCTTTACGGCAGCGTGGAGCATCTGGAGGCGATCTCCTTCTTCAGGGAGATGAACACCATGCTCCATAAGGAGAAGGTACTTTCAATAACCTCCATGAGAGGTGAATTCGCCAATGTTACAGGGTTTGATAACGGCGGCCTGGGCTTTGACTATGTCACCGATTATCACTTTACCGGTGAGCTCATAGATTATCTTTCAAGGGATCCCATTTCCAGAAGATCCTTCCATAACCAGCTCACCAACAGTTCGGTTTACCAGTACTGCGAGCATTACATCATGCCTCTTGGACAGGTCAATATCAATTTCGGACAGGGCGGGCTTTATGAGCGCATGTTCGGAAATGAGAGTGAGAAGTGGGCGAACTTAAAGCTCTTCTTCGGAATGCAGATGCTTCATACCGGAAAGAAATCCATTATCGCAGGACAGGAATATGCAGACAGGGCTGCCTTTGAACAGCTTGACTTAAGCAATGTCACAGAGAAGGCTGAGCTTTCCACCGAGGTGTTCAGGGCCTATATAAAGGCGCTCAATGCGTTTTATGCAAAGTATCCCGCGCTTTATGCCGGTGACGACGATGCGGAGGGCTTCGAATGGCTGCTTGAGGATGCGGCAGAGGATAATGTCCTGGCTTTCGCAAGAAAGGACGCAAAGGCCTATCTGCTCTGCGTATTCAATTTTGCAAATAAGGAATATGAGAAATACGAGATAAGAGTTCCTGAAGACGGAAAGTACAGGATGGTCTTCTCAAGCGTACTGAGCGGCCCGGCAGACGGTCCTACGGCTGCTGCAAGGGAAGGGGATCAGAGACATGTAAAGCTCACGCTTGCGCCTCTTTCAATGCAGATCTACCAGTACATACCCTACAGCGGTGAAGAAAAAGCCGAGATAGACAGGCGCCGCAAGGAGCGTGAAAAGAAGCTCAGGGAAGAGGAAAAGGCCCGGAAGAAGCTTCATGAGGAGCGAAGCCGAATAAGGGCTGAGCTTAAGGAAGAACTTGACAAGAGACTGGCAGCTGCTGAAAAGGCAGCCGGTAAGAAAGAATGAGCATAAGTCTTGATACCGCATCGGAAAATGTACTGGTAAAGGCGGCGGAAACCGGACTCGTTGAAGTAAACGAGAACCTGACTGCCTTCCAGAGCTTTATGAAAGGCCTGCCGGAGAAGCTCATAGCCTTCGGCATAAGGCTTATCGTTGCTCTGATAATACTCTTTATCGGAAGCAAGCTGATAAACATACTCAGGAAGGTTATACGGAAGTCCCTTGAAAAGGCCAGGGTAGACCTGGGGATACAGGGCTTTCTGGATTCACTCGTTAAGGTTGCTCTCTACGGACTGCTCTTCGTGTGGATAGCCTCATATTTCGGGGTGGAGACCACCTCCTTCCTGGCTGTGTTCACCAGCGCAGGCGTGACCATCGCCCTGGCAATGCAGGGCAGCCTTTCCAATATCACCGGCGGTGTGCTGCTCCTTATCCTGAAGCCCTTCAAGATAGGTGATTATATCATCGAGGACAGCAAGGGAAACGAAGGGACGGTTACTGAGATAGGGCTTTTCTATACTAAGCTCAGGACCATAGACGAAAAGACGGTGGTGCTTCCTAACGGAACACTGGCAAATACTTCGCTTACCAACGTGAACGAGACACCCCGGCGCAGGCTCATCCTGCTCTACGGCATTTCCTATGGTTCCGATGTGGCAAAAGCAAAGGAACTCATGCGTGAAGCAGCAAAGGAGGACGAGCGCATACTCTCCAAGGAGGGCGTGGTGGTCTATGTGGATTCCCTGGATTCTTCCCAGGTGACGGTGGGCATCAGAGCCTATGTAAAGAACGAGGATTATTTCGACGTTAAGTGGAATTACACGGAAAGGATCAAGGCCAGCTTTGAAGCTAACGGCATAGAGATACCTTTCCCCCAGCTGGATGTGCATACGGTATAAAAGATGAAAAAGAAACACGAAGAGTTCCCGGATCCGGAGCGGAGCCGCGTACCGGAGGAAAACAGAGGAAAAAAGATAATCATCATACTTATCTGCGTTGTTGTGGCAGCTCTTATCGGGCTGCTGACCTGGTTCTTTGTATTTGAGAATGACTCCTCCTATATCTGGATACGCAGGCATATGGCGGAGAATAAGCTTGAAAAGGGCAAGTCAGACGCGGCCATCGAGCTTTATTACAAGATACTGGACAGGGATGACAAAGACGTGGACGCCTATCTTTCAATAGGAGGGATCTACAAGGATGAAAAAGAATTCGGGAAAGGCATCAAGATCCTGGAAAAAGGCCTTGAGAAGACCGGGGATAAGGAGATAGCAGGTCTTTTATGGGAATTCTACCAGGGAAGACTGAGGGATTTCTATATCGACGGATCTTACGACAGGGTCATGGATGAGATAAAAAACCTGCCTGAGGAGAAGCTCTCCGCCTTTATCGGTGAGGCTGAAGATGATAAATATCTGAGCGAAGACTCCCGTATATGGAAGGAGACCACAGAACGTCTGGTGGAAGCGCTGCTCGCTGACGGGAAACAGAAAGATGCCTGTGATATGCTGGAGGCTGCGATCAATAAGCCCCTTAATGTCATGTCAGATACTTCCTCATTTAAGACCAGGCTCATCGAGCTTTATCTCGGACGGGCAGGTGAGGCCGTGGAACGGGAAGACAAGACCATGGCCCGCATACTCTACACCAAGGTTACCGTGCTGGATCCGGAGAATGAAGAGGCTGTCGCAGGACTTGAGGCGCTTAAGGATCCGGAAGAGCCGGAGGAGGAGCTGGGGTCATTTACTGCTAAAGGAAATGCGGTGCTCAAGTGCAGCGCGGGAATGCTGGGTCTGTCAGTGGTGGTCCCCGTTGATGCGGAGGTTGAATTTGACTATGATGCCGATAAGGAACAGCTCTTTGTATGCTATTCCTTCGGCTGTGATGTATTCGGAAAGACCATGGGCTCCAGCGGAGACATACTGCTGATACAGAAGGGCAATGACGTATACAGGTATCTGCGCTGGGATGACAGCGGCTGGCACGATGATATACTTTACGGCCAGAGCCTTAAGGATACCGTGGAGCTTATGGTATCGGATTATAAGAATATAGCTTCCAGCGGAGAGGATGTGGGGCTCGGAACCGCGGGAGGAGAAGAGTGCCGCATAGTCAGTGAGATACGCGACGGAAATGATTACGTAAAGATAATTCCGGATATGCTGGCTCTGGAAGAACCCGTGATGATCTTCTCCGCCATAAAGGTTAAGGCGACACGCTATCTTTCCCTGGCGGACGGAACGCCCATACGGGTAGAGGCGTCGCTTGAGAGTGTGGATAACCAGAAGCTCTCGCCTCTTTTTGCGGCGCTTCTGGGAGACAGTACACTGCAGATAGGACTGGTGGACTTTACAGGCACCATGGACATAGACAGGAGCCTTACAGGCTCTATACCGGCGGAACCGAAAAAATAATAATATAAAGATTCCTCGACTCGCTGCGCTCGCTCGGAATGACAAGGCAGGCGCTGCGCTCGCTCGGAATGACAAGGCAGGCGCTGCGCTCTGATGGAACGAAAATGTCATCCCGAGCGGAGTCCGCGAAGCGGACGCAGCCGAGGGATCTTATAAAAAAGGAGACATCAAACTATGAAAGAAAAACTGGAACAGATCCGGCAGGAGGCACTTAAGCGGATCAGGGAGAGCAACTCCCCTGACAAGCTGAACGAGATCCGCGTGGCTTATCTCGGAAAAAAGGGTGAGCTGACAGCGGTACTCAAATCCATGAAGGAGGTCAGCGAGGCAGAACGTCCGAAATTCGGACAGATGGTCAATGAGACCAGGGCTGCCATCGAGGAGCTTCTGAAGCAGGCGGGTACCGCCCTTGAGACAGCGGCAATGAACGAGCGCTTAAAGCATGAGGTCATCGACGTGACTTTGCCCGCAAAGCGTCCCGTTCCCGGGCACAAGCACCCCAACACCATAGCTCTTGAAGAGGTCGAGCGCATATTTATCGGCCTGGGCTATGAGGTGGTCAGCGGGCCCGAGATCGAAGAGGATTATTATAACTTCGAAGCGCTTAACATACCTGCGGATCATCCCGCAAAGGATGAGCAGGATACCTTTTATATCAGCGGGGATTTCCTTCTCCGTACCCAGACCTCATCCGTTCAGATACGTGAGATGCAGAAGGGCAAGCTTCCCATCCGCATGATCGCTCCCGGCAGGGTGTTCCGTTCAGATGAGGTGGATGCCACCCATTCCCCCTGCTTCCATCAGATAGAGGGACTTGTGGTGGATAAAAAGGTTACCTTTGCAGACCTGAAGGGAACACTGGATGTGTTCGCAAAAGAGCTTTTCGGTGAGAATACAAAGACCAAGTTCCGTCCCCATCACTTTCCGTTCACCGAGCCCAGCGCCGAGATGGACGTGAGCTGCTTCAAGTGCGGAGGCAGCGGCTGCCGTTTCTGCAAGGGCAGCGGCTGGATAGAGATACTCGGCTGCGGCATGGTGCATCCCAGGGTGCTGACCATGAGGGGCATCGATCCCGAGGAATACGTGGGCTTCGCGTTCGGCGTTGGACTTGAGCGTATCGCCCTTCTCAAGTATGAGATAGATGACATGCGCCTTATGTACGAGAACGACCAGAGATTCCTGGATCAGTTTTAAGAGGGAGGAACGAAGAAGATGAATTCTGCTTTATCATGGATAAAAGCCTATGTACCCGGCCTTGAATGCGGTGATCAGGAGTATTTCGACAGGATGACCCTGTCAGGCACAAAGGTTGAGGGTTTTAAGAGACTGGATAAAAATCTGGAGAAGATAGTTGTGGGTAAGGTGCTCTCGATAGAGAAGCATCCCGATGCTGACAAGCTAATCGTCTGCCAGGTGGATGTGGGAAGCGAACAGCTCCAGATAGTTACCGGTGCACCCAATGTGACCGTGGGAGCCCTTGTCCCCGTAGTACTTGACGGCGGAAAGGTTGTAGGCGGCCATGACGGCGGCCCTCTTCCCGAGGACGGTATAGAGATCAAGGCAGGTAAGCTCAGGGGCGTGGAATCCTTCGGCATGATGTGTTCCATAGAAGAACTGGGAAGCGACAAAAACTTTTATCCCGACGCGCCCGAGAACGGCATCTATATCTTCAAAGGGGACCTTAAACCCGGCGATGATGCCATAGAGGCGCTGGGTCTTCACGATACCGTATTTGAGTATGAGATAACCTCCAACAGGGTAGACTGCTACTCGATACTGGGTATAGCAAGGGAAGCTGCAGCCACCTTCGGACTGCCTTTCGCAGCACCCGAAAATGACTGCGCCGGAAACGATGAAAAGGCTTCCGACTATATCTCCGTAGAGGTAAAGGATACGGATCTCTGCACAAGATACTGTGCGAGAGTGGTAAAGGATATAAAGATCGGGCCTTCCCCGGAATGGATGCAGAGAAGGCTTGCTGCCAGCGGCATACGTCCCATCAACAATCTGGTGGATATCACCAATTACGTGATGGAGGAGTACGGCCAGCCCATGCATGCTTTCGACCTGGATACCATCGCGGGAAGGAAGATAATAGTGCAGAGGGCAAAGGACGGAGATGTTTTCCGTACTCTGGACGGACAGGACAGGAACATGGACGGCGAGGTCCTTATGATCTGCGACAGCGAGAAGCAGATCGGTATAGCAGGTATCATGGGCGGAGAGAACTCCATGATAACCGACAGCGTGAACACCGTTGTATTCGAGTCTGCCTGCTTTAACGGCCCCAATATCAGAAAGAGCGCAAAGCGCATCGGCCTCCGTACCGATGCTTCGGGTAAGTTCGAGAAGGGCCTGGATCCCGCAAACGCACTGGAGGCCATCAACCGTGCCTGCCATCTGATCGAGGAGCTGGGCTGCGGTACCGTGGTAGGCGGTGTCGTGGATGTGTGCGAGCCTCTTAAGGAAGAGGTGGTGCTGCCCTTTATGCCCGAAAAGTACAATACTCTTCTCGGCACGGATGTATCGAAAGAGGATATGCTTAAGTACTTCGAAAAGCTGGAGATCCGCTATGACAGCGCCGATAACAGCCTTCATATACCCAGCTTCCGTCAGGATCTGCTGGGCCAGGCGGATATCGCCGAGGAAGTGGCGCGTTTCTACGGCTATGACAATATACCTGTTACCCTGCCTTCGGGTGAAGGTATGGAAGGGGGCCTTTCCTATCACATGAGGGTGGAGGAGAAGCTCCGCATCGCAGCTGAATACTGCGGATTCTCACAGGGCATGTTCTATTCCTTCGAGAGCCCCAGGGTATTCGATAAGCTCATGCTCGATGCGGATGATCCCCTGCGCAGCGCCATAACCATATCGAACCCTCTGGGCGAGGATTTCTCCATAATGAGGACCCTTTCCCTGAACGGAATGCTCACCAGCCTTTCCGTGAACTTCAACAGGCGCAACAAGAATGTGAAGCTCTATGAGATGGGCAATGTCTATATTCCCGAGAAGCTTCCTCTTGAGAAGCTGCCGGATGAACGCATGACCCTGACCCTTGGCTTCTACGGAGAAGGCGATTTCTACAGCCTGAAGGGTGCGATCGAGACCATGTTCGAGGCAGTTGGGATGTGGGAGCGGGCAGAATACGTACCGGGAGACAGCTATAAGTTCCTTCATCCCGGACGTCAGGCCAAAGTGATCTACAAAGATCAGTGCGTTGGCTATCTGGGTGAGGTCCATCCGCTGGTGGCTGCAAATTATTCCATAAAGACCAGAGTGTATGTGGCTGTGCTGGATATACCCGCAATGCTTCCCTTCACCGGTTTTGAGCGCAGGTATGCGGGCATAGCCAAGTATCCTGCCGTGACCCGCGATATCTCCATGGTAGCTCCCGCAGATGTACTTGCGGGCGATATCGAGAAGATGATACGTCAGAGGGGCGGAAAGATACTGGAGAGCGTGAAGCTCTTTGATATCTACGAGGGCGACCAGATAAAGGAGGGCTTTAAGTCCATAGCCTATGCCCTTGCCTTCAGGGATATAAGCAAGACACTTTCCGACGACGAGGTCAATTCCGCAATGAAGAAGATACTCAACGGCCTTGAGTCCATGGGTATCGAGCTGAGATCATAATGTATAAGACAAGCGATTACATGTACGAGCTCCCCGAGGAGCTCATAGCCCAGGATCCCATAGCGGACAGGAGCGCTTCAAGGCTCCTGGTCTTTGATAGGGAAAACGGTGGGATCACACACAGGCATTTTTCAGATCTCCCGGAGTATCTTACTCCGGGGGATTGTCTTGTGCTGAACGACACCAGGGTGATCCCTGCGCGTCTTATGGGCGTAAAGGAGGATACCGGTGCCGCCATAGAGGTTCTTCTGTTAAAAAGGCTCGGTGACCGTAGCTGGGAGGTTCTGACCCGCCCCGGTAAGAAGGCTAAGCCCGGTACGGTGATCTCCTTCGGGGACGGAAAGCTGAAGGCCAGGGTCACGGACATACTTGAAGAGGGCAACCGACGCATAGAGCTGGAATATGAGGGCATACTTGAGGAGCTTTTAAACGAGCTTGGGGAGATGCCTCTGCCTCCCTACATCACACATAAGCTTCCCAGGGAAGAGCGGGAGCGTTATCAGACAGTGTATGCCAGATGCGAGGGTTCTGCCGCGGCGCCTACAGCCGGACTTCATTTTACTCCCGAACTGCTGGATAAGATCAGGGCAATGGGAGTGGAGACGGTATTCGTGACCCTTCATGTGGGTCTCGGCACCTTCAGGCCGGTCAAATGCGAGAACATACTTGAACATCATATGCACACGGAATATTGCGAGATCTCTGCCGAAGCGGCGGAGCGGATAAACGCCGCAAAAAAGTCGGGCAGAAGGGTCATCGCCGTCGGCACCACCTCCGTAAGGACACTTGAGAGCATGAGCAATGATGACGGTACGGTATGTTCCGGTTCAAAGGAGACGGATATCTTCATCTACCCGGGCTATGAGTTTAAGGTCGTCGAAGGCCTTATAACCAATTTTCATCTGCCGGGCTCCACGCTCCTTATGCTTGTCTCGGCCTTTGCCGGAAGGGAGAGAGTGCTTGCCGCCTATGAGGAAGCCGTAAAGGAACGCTACAGATTCTTTTCCTTCGGAGATGCGATGCTGCTGATATAAGCTGATTATAAAATATTAACAAAAATAGGTTGCAATACGATGGTTTTTTGGTAAAATCCACATTAAGGGTTATAAAGGAGGTATGGTATGAAACAATTCTATGGAGCTAGCAGGACCGGGAACCTTTCAGAGGCGGTACGGGGGTTGAATTCGCCTAAACTTCTGATACTTATGTCAAATCCCGACCAGTTTGATAAACATGTGGAGGAGCTTGAAGAACTATATCCGGGAGTACCGAGTATAGGTGTGGTCGATATGTGCTATGACCGTCAGGTTACGGAAAAGGGAGTAGGCGTGACTGCATACACCGAAGGTGTGGAAGCGGCTGCCGATGTCATAGAACAGGTATCCGTAATGCCTGCAAAGTATATAGGACGGGTGGAAGCGGCTGTATCAAAGGTCCGTCCCGGCAGCAATGATACCGTATGCATAGATTTCTGTACCGGAAATGATGCCTGCATGCTCACCACCATCTACAGCTATCTGGGGAGCAAGAGGGTAAGGCTGATGGGTGGAACAGGCGATCAGGGCAAGGTGTCCTGCAATGGTAAGGTGTATACCGATGCCTGTGTATTTGCCATTATCCGCAATCTGAGCGGAAAGGTTGAGGTCTATAAGGAAAACATCTATCAGCCTATGACAGCGAATTACCGCCTTGTAGCATCAAAGACCGACCGCTCAAAGTATTATATCGGGGAACTTAACGGGAAGCCTGCAAAGCAGGTATATATGGATATCCTTAAGATCCCTGAGAAAGATATCTCCACCCAGACATTTAAAAATCCTCTTGGGAAGCTTAACGGGGAAGATGTCTGCATCGTATCCATAAAGGAAGTAATGGGTAACGGTCTGGCATGTTTCCGCCAGGTCAACGACTCGGATGTGCTTACGATGCTGGAGATAAGGGATTACCGCCAGATAGCGGAGGAGACCATCTCAAAGATACGCAGGGATTTCAAAAACATATCCGCGGTATTTTCGGTCAATTGTCTGTTCCGTTATATATATTTCAGTCAGAATAAGGATATGGATGATTATTTAAGCAGAATGGGAACGCTGAATAATTTCTGCGGTTTTGTAGGATACGGGGAACATTACAACAGTCAGTTCGTAAACCAGTCCATGACTTGTGTCGTCTTTGAATGATAAAGAAAAGAACATCGCAAGAATACGTAAAGGAGAGATGATATGTTCTGGAAAAAGAAGGAAACAGAGATACCTGCGGCCCCAGTGGAAGAAAAGCTGGACATCCATCCGGTAGAGTATATCGTAAAGAATATCAAATCCTATCAGCAGCAGCTGGCGGATAATGAGGTTGATTCGCTGGTACAGTTAAAGGAGGTACAGGATTCCTTTGATGTTATCATGAAGAGCAATGAGGAGCTGAAGGCCCAGGTCAGTTCTTTCAGTGAAGTGTTTGAAAATGTGGGACGCAGCGCGGATCAGTTTGACGGAGTGAAGCAGGAGATAATCTCCACTGTCGGTGAAGCGCAGGGAAAGATGCAGGCGTTAAAAACAGGTTCTGCGGATGTTCAGGCACAGTTCTTGGAAATGGAACGAATGTTTGCCGAGCTGAAGGAATCTGTCGGCAAGATAGAAGGCAGTATGAAGCAGATAATCGGTATCGCCAATCAGACTACGATACTTGCGCTGAACGCATCCATTGAGGCTGCCAGAGCAGGAGAGCAGGGAAAGGGATTTGCTGTCGTAGCCGTGGAGGTGCGTGACCTGGCCGATAAGATAAAGCAGCTGGTAGGCGAAGTCGGCGGATTCCTTGAGGATGCGGAGGTCAGGACCGACAAGCTCAACGACAGTATCCGTGCCTCCCAGAAAGCGATGGAAAACAGTGTCTCCGGAGTGGATGAGGCATACGGAAGTTTCGATATGATCATAGAAAAGGCCCGCGGAGTGGAAGATGTACAGCGCGGCATCAGTGAAGCTGCAGAAAGTGCAGGAAGTGAACTGAACCATATCGAACAGTCACTGGATCATATGGAGCGGGATTACGGCGAATTGATGAGGCATATCGAAAAAGCCAGCGATCTTGGTACGGGAAAGAGCGTGGCCTTTGAGAATATTGACAATATGCTTTCACAGATCGTTCCGATGCTCAAGGAAAAGAATTGATCAGACGTAGTTATATGAATGTTGGAACGGATCGTGTTTACACGATCTGTTTTAATGCGCAAAAAAAGTTTTGGGAGAAGAAAGATGATAAGTCTTGCGGATAATGTAAAAGAGATAATGTTTTCCAGGAAACCAGAATGAACAGAAATCGTTGAAGCTAGAAAAACAACTGGAAAACAAATACACTTGTGAAGAAATCCTCGATAAACTGAAGTCCATGAAATTCGCAGATGTTAAAGAGCAAGGCTATATGCCAACTTATATCCGTGACAAGCTCACAGATGATCTGCATTCAATATGTGGCCTCAAAACCGATTATGAATTCATTACAAAAGCTGATATGCGAACAATAGAAAAAAAGAGTAAGCAAAGGTAACTGTGTAAAAAGAAAAAGGGGATTTCCTTAAACAATTCATTGATAATCACCAAAAAATATGATATAATCCTTGAGGTTTTGTGCAATACAGACATGTGCAGGTGAAGGATTTGAAGATCAAAAAGTTATTATGTGCCGTTTTGACGGCAGCGCTTTTAACGGGAGAGGTAACCTCTCCCTTAAGTGCTTTTGCGGCAGAAGATGCTGCGGAAGAAGAGACTCTGTCCATGGATGAGGCAGAGGAAAGCGAAGATGACGCTGACCTTGTCCGCGAAGCGGATAAGGTGCCGCCCCGGCTAGGGGTTGCGGAGCAACAGGAGGAATCTGCTCCCGAAGATGCAGAAGAAGCAGAGGAAGCCTGCGAGGAAGAAGCAGAAGAGGAAGAGTATAGCGGCATCGAAGCAGCAGAAGCCGGCGAAGAATGCAGTGATGAGGCCGAAGAGGCGGCTGAAGAAACTTCCGGAGAAGAGGAAGAAGAAGCATCAGAGGATGAGCTTCAGGAAGAAGATGCCGGTTTCTTCAACGAATACAGCGATGCGGATGTATATGTCAACCGTATCATCGAGCTTTCAGATGCTGAAGCCGGAGCCTATCTGGAAAGATGGGAAGAGCAGCGTGACGATACAGGCATCGCCGCAGACAGGGATGCCTCAGGCTTTAACGAATATGACAGCAGTACGGCTTATTTCTACAACCAGCTGAACAGTTACGAAAAAACGCTGTGGGATGGATTAAAGGCTGAATGTGAGGACTTCTATTACGGTTCCGCCGAGCCTGCAGAGGTTGGGACGGAAAGTGATACCGGCTGCAAAAGGTACGGTTTCGGGCATGTTTCATACGATAATACAAAGATAGGCAAGGACAGCCGTGAGCGCGTGATATTTGTCTTTCTGCGCTCCAATCCGAAATATTTCTTCTTAAAAGACGCCATATACAAAAATGACTGGATAGGCTTCTCGGTGAGCTGGGAATGCAGGAGCAGGGCCAGGATCAACAGCTACAGGGATGAGATAGAGAGCATCACGGCTGAATGGATGCCGAAGATAAATGCCGTCAAAGAGCCGCTCGACAAAGAGAATCTGATCATTGAGCTTATATGCGACCATGTGATCGAATACGGCTGGATACCCAGCCTGGATGATAAAGGGGCGCAGCGGAAAAACACAAGCGGAGAGGTGGTCAGGGATTACGGGAACCAGACTATAGCGGGAGCTCTCTGTGACAGGAAATGTGTCTGTACCGGATACGCCATGGCTACCACATATTTCTGCAATATGGCAGGCGTTGACACCGTTACCATTTTCTCCGACAAGAAAGAAGAATACAATAAGGAAACAGGGAAAAAGGAATGGAAATACTATCACGCATATAATTACGTCCTGCTATACGGGAACTGGTATTGTCAGGATACCTGCTGGATGGAATGTTTTTGCCGTTCGGAATTCAAAAACAAAGGAAAAACAGGTGAGAAAAAATCTGACTATATAGACTGGAACAGCTACCTGCATAATAAAAGCCAGGCCACCTTTGGCGGGGACGGAAAAAGCGAATCGACAACATACGCCCACAGACCTCAGGATGTATATGCATCCTGGGATATCACGCTTCCCGACAGGGAAAATGATATAGTCACCGACGCGGGCAGGAAGGTTAAGCTGAGCTATCAAAGCGGAAGCGGCCCTGCATTCAAAACACAGGAATATATCTGGGGTATGCCTTCCGAAAGACCGGAGATACCGGAGAACTCAGGATACCGTTTCGGCGGTTTCTATGAGGATGCGTCTTATGCTGCGCCCTTTGTCTTCGGGGATTATCTTTATAAGGATCTGCAGCTCTATGCCCGCTGGACTCAGATCGTGCGGGGGGATGAGTATTTCATCATCGAGGACGGAGTTCTCACTGCATATACAGGAAACGGCGGTGCTATCACCATACCGGCCGATGTACGCAGTATCGACGCCAACAGCTTCCTGAACAAAAATGCCGGGACTTATAAAACCGTCACTTCCATAAGTGTGGCAAAAGGCAATAACGACCTTACCGCCGTTGACGGAGTACTGTTTTCAAAAGACAAAAAGAAGCTTATCGCTTACCCCAGAGGGTCAAAGAATAGCTCTTATACAGTTCCGGCGGGTACCGAAGAGATAGGCGATTACGCGATCATGTATACCGGGGCGCTCAAGGAGCTTTCCCTTCCGGAAGGACTGAAGCGGATCGGCACCTGGGGGATACTTAATGACGGCAGTTTAAAAAAGCTGGTCATACCTTCGACAGTCTCGTATATCGGTTCCTGGGCTTTGGCTTATAACGGATCGGCGGAAGGCGCACTGGTACTTCCTGACGGACTTACGAATCTCGGAGCGGCTGCCTTTAACGGTGATAGTAAACTTACTTCCATAGTTTTGGGAACCGGTATCACAACGATAAATGAACGCACTTTTGAGAACTGCAGTGCTGTAACGAAAGTTACGATCCCCGCAGGCGTTAAAGAGATAAAGAAAAATGCCTTTTCGGGAATGACGGCTCTTGCCGAGATCTGTTTTACCGGAAGCAGGGAACAGTGGGAGGCTGTGGAAAAGCCGGAGGCAGGCATCCCCGCAGGCTGTAAGATCAGTTTTGAGAGCACTGCCGTATATACGGTAAGCTTTGAAGGCTCCGATATCACTCCGCAGAGCGTTAAGGCGGGTGAAACAGCCGTAAGGCCTGAGGATCCGGTTAAGAACGGATATGATTTCGGCGGCTGGTATACAGATGAAAACTATACGGAAGCTTATGATTTTTCAGCGCCTGTAAAGAGTGATATCCGGCTCTACGCTCTCTGGAAGGAAAAGCAGGAGTTTACGATAGTAAACGGGAAACTTACCGCCTACGGAGGCGAGGGCGGAGACATCACCATACCGGTCTCGGTCACGGCCATAGATGTATACGGAATGGTCCGTGGTAATAAATTCACTTCGGTCAGTGTTGCCGAGGGAAACAGTTCTTTCTGTTCCGTGGACGGCGTGCTCTTCACTGCTGATAAAAAGACCCTGGTCTATTATCCGAACTGCAGGGAAGGGGAGTACAGCATTCCCGCAGGTACCGAAAAGATTGGCGCTTATGCGTTTATTTATAACAAAAACCTCACGAAGCTCGTCTTTCCTGAGGGTATAAAGCAGATAGGTGCTTATGCGGTATTCAACTGCGCAAAAATAAACAGCATAAAGCTCCCAGATTCTCTCATATCTATTGGGGACGGCGCATTTGGCAGTACTTTTTCACTGTCGGACGATATCACGATCCCATCCGGGACGACCGGTCTCGGGAAGGCTTTATTCAAGAATGATAATAAGATAAAAAATGTTTATGTTCAGTCCGCTGTCGATGCCATAGGCAGCGAGATGTTTTACGGATGCAGCGCGTTGGAGAGTGTTACGCTTCACGGTACGCTGCTCTCTATCGATAAAGATGCCTTTGCCGGCTGCACATCTCTTGCCTCCATATCCTTTGGCGGATCAAAACAACAGTGGGATACAGTGCTTAAGAACGAAGCGGCTATCCCTGAAAACTGTACTGTTAATTGCAAAGATTCTGCTGAAAGTGACGCCCTTCCGGAGGGCATAGTGATCGTCGTACCCTCTAAAACAGAGTATGTGCTCGGTGAAGAGCTGGATCTCACGGGAGGCAAAGTTGAACTGTATTATCAGGAAGGCCGGATCGTTACCATCACGCTTACTGCGGATATGGTGAGCGGCTATGATAATACAAAGACAGGCACACAGCAGCTTACGATAAAGTACCAGAATACCAGAGCCGTTTATTCCGTGTATGTAAAGGCAGAAGAGAAAGCCCAGGATGCTTCGGAGGGCATATCGATAGGCGCCGGCGGGCAATACCCGACGCTCAAAGAGGCTTTTGCGGCCATACAGAAGGAGCAGAAGAACGGAAGTACCGCAAAAGAATATGTCTTTGAGATCGGCAGCGTACTTGATGAGCAGAAAGCCGTGAGCACTCCCAGGGGGGATTTCACTATTAAGATCACCGGCGGTGAGCTCAGGCTGAAGAGCCCGACGATAACCGCCAACTGCAACCTGATACTTGACTGCAAAGTGAGTTCATCAGTCTCCAAGAAGCCTTCTGTCAAGGTGACCGCAGGAAGAAGGGTGACTATAAAAAAAGATCTGGCAGCCGCAGGCACTATCAGCGGGACGAAGAGTTCGGAGCTTATCCTCGAAGGCTCCGTGAAGACGGAAACGTTAAAAAACTTCGCTCTTGTCGACGTATCAAAGGATAAGCTGCTGACTGTATCCAAAAAGCTGAGCGGGGTCAGTCTGTTCAACGGAAGACTGAATACAGGAGGTTCCACTGATATTTCGGACGTGGGTGACGCCACTGTCTATGTATGGAAGGACAATGCTAAAAAGACTGCTGTTAAGAATGTTAACGGAAAGCTTACGATAATCTATGAGAACGGTGCGGCTGTTCCCGGCGGCACACAGATACTTAAAGTTACCGGGAAGGCTTTTGACGGAGCGAATGTTTATGTCAGCAATAAGGATTCCGAAGGCCGGCAGATGAATGCTTTTCTCTACGGCAACAAGCTTAAGGCAGAGAACGCCGAAGCTCTCAGCCTGTGGAGATGGGATGTCCCCGAAGAAGGAGGGGCTGAAAAGTGGATAAGCATGGGATATTACAGGAATCTTGACTGTGCTTATGCTGCCATGGCCGACAAAACAAAGCAATATTTTATCTATGTCAATCAGGATATTACCGTGGAAAAGCTCACATTACCCGCACTCAATAAGGGGCAGCTTTACATTACAGGATCAAAAGGCGTGAAAGAGATAGACTGCGGTTCGACAAAGACTGTAAGCCCCGGATGCTATACCTCATTTGACAGCGTTCATCTCTCCTCGGGAGGAAAGAACGTTAAGATAAATGCAAAGAACAACGGAGTCAGCCTGAAAAACACCACTGTGGATGGCGTGTCCACCTCGGGATGGTTCACTGTAAAAGGCAATGTTACAGTGAACGGCTCCGTAAAGGCTTACGGGATCGTGTCAAATGCGGATGAGAGTCTGCTATGCTCCCGTCAGCTCAACGTCGGATACGGCGGCGTTTACTATAAGGGAAAGAGCCTTATATTGGAACTCAGGGACAGTAACGGCAATCCGCTGCGTTATGCGGCAGGTGATACCATAAAGGCGGTGAAGAGCTTCAAGGGTGATATCTTTGCCAAAGACGATCAGGGAAATAAGGGGGATAAGCTTCTCTTCCTCAGCTCCGCAAACGGAGATTCCCTGAGCATCGAAAAGAACGGAAATAAACTTAAGGCTGTGAAATAAAAGGAGGTCAGAGATGAGAAAAATGAAAGTAAGGAAGATGCTGTGCGCCGTTATGACTGCGGCGCTGCTGGCGGGAGAGATGGCTTCTCCCTTAAACGTTTTTGCGGCGGAGGAGACGGCTTCAGAAGAGGCAGATCTTGAAGAGGCTGAAGAAAGCCCGGATGAAGAATACTCCGGGGAAGAGTATGAGGATAGCTGTGAGGCTGATGATGCGGAAGAGGAAGAAGCTTCCGAAAATGATGCGGAGGAAGCTGAAGAAGCCGGGGAAGCGGAGGAAGAGGAAACTGAAGAGCCGGAAGAAAAGGATACTCAGAAAGAAGAATCTGAGAGTGAAGAATCAGAAGATGCTTCCGAAGAGGAGGAAGAAAAGCTTATCGGAAACGACTCTTCTGATGGTAATACATTACTCGGGGAAGCATTTTTATATGATCCGGATGAAGAAATAGAGGTTGTCGCCGCCTCTGAAGGCTGTATTGATATCCCTGTCACAGTAACCTTCGACCAGGAAGGCGCAAGGTCCATGCTTGCCATGATCAATGAATACAGGACAAGCGGAACTGCATGGTACTGGAACAGTGACAACAGCACCAAGAAGGAAAATCTCCAGCTCAGTGCTCTGACTTATGATTATGAGCTGGAAAAAGCGGCTATGCAGAGGGCAGCGGAGCTTATCTTTTCGTTTGATCATGAAAGACCGAACGGAACTATGTGTTATACGGCGTCTTCTTACGTGAGTGGTGAGAACATCGCTATCGGCTATAACAGCTACACGACTGCTGCGCAGGTATATGACGGCTGGCTTGAGACCAATGAAAACTACAGCGGACAGGGCCATAGAAGAAATATGCTCAGCAGTGGCCTGAAGACCATAGGTATCGCCCATGTAAAATATAAGGGTTATGAATACTGGGTACAGGATTTCGGTTACGACAATTCAGGAGCAGCAAAGACAGATGTCGGCACTTCCGGCACTCAGGTTGTAGTTGAGATATCGAAGAATCTAGACACTATAAGATCGCTTACGGGACCTACGGCTGAAGTTGCAGACGGTACTGAAATCTCAGCAAAAGCCGGAGAGACCGCTGATCTTCCGGCATTCAACGGAAAGCTCACCATAGAGAACGCTTTCGGAAAGAATATGGACATACAGTTCCCAGTTACCGACGTCAGCTGGACTGTTACCGATACCTCTGTAGCTGCAGTTATTGACGGAAAACTGAAGTTTTTGAAGAGCGGCAGCACGACAGCTTCCTGCAAGGTAAATTTTAACGGTACTTCAAAGAATTTCAGCTATCCGGTAAAGGTAGAAGGCGGCGGAGAAGAAGAAGTCCTGCCTGACACCGAAGCGGTGGATATAGATGTAGTTTACGACCAGACCGAAGCAGAAAAACTTCTTGCAGCGATAAACTTAAGAAGGAGCGACGCGGGAGCGGAGGCTCTCACGATAGACTACGGCCTGACTGAAAAGGCTATGATCCGTGCGGCGGAGCTGGGTATAAATGCAAGCACTACAAGGCCTGACGGCAGGAATTATACTACCGTATTCTCCGGGCTTGAAGGCAGCTTTAAGGAATGCTTTGTTTCAAGTGATTCCAGCTGCAACACTGCAGGCGGCGCCGTAGTCGCCCTGTCTTCCAAGAGCAGCGCGGTCCTTCTGGATACTGATATGAAATATGCCGGTTTCTCCTATGGCATATACGACGGAAAGTACATATGGGTAGCGGAGTTTTCCGATACAAAGAGCGGTACGACCGCAAAACCTTCAAAGGACGGGGCACAGATCGTTCCGGTCGCTGTGCTTAAGTCCGATATAACCAAAAAGGAAGTGGCTGTGGATCCGGCAAACGGCAGCACTCTTAATCTTGTTCCGGGCGTGGCAGCTGATCTTCCTTCGGTCACCGCACAGGTCACCGTAAAGGGAAGCGCGAAGAAGGCACATCTGGATGCCTTCAGCTGGACACTCAGCGATACCTCTCTTGCAGACATAAGCGCCGGAAAGATCACCGCAAAGAAGACCGGCAGCGCCAGGCTCACTGCAGATGTAGTCTATAACGGCAAGACAACCAAACTCAGCTATGATATCTCATCCAAGGTGCTGCCCCAGAGCATCACCCTCAAGAAGGACAAACTGAGCATCCAGAAGGGCAGTAAAAAACAGATAAGCTTTACTGTTTCTCCCGAGGGCGCGGATGACAGCGTGAGCTACAACAGCAGCAATACAAAGATCGCGACAGTTTCCACAACCGGACTTGTCACTGCTGTGGCCGAGGGTAAATGCAAGATCACCGTAAGCTCCACCTGCAGCAATGTTGAAGCGGTATGCGAAGTTGAAGTTACCAAGGCTTCAGAGACTTCTGATATGACCATTACCGTCAAATACGGACAGACAGAGGCGAGAAAGGGTGTTGCTTCGATCAACAGCATACGTAAGGCGGCAGGAAAGACCGAGATCCAGGCGGACGGCGGCCTTGAAAAGATTGCAAAGTTCAGAGCTGCCGAGATAGCCGTGAGATACAGCGCCGAATACAGACCTGACGGTTCATCCTGGGATACAGCATATAAGGTAGTACTGGATAAAGAGATCAAAACCAGGAAGGAACTGATAGCAAAAGGTGTCAAAACTGCAGAAGAAGCCGTTAACAGCTGGAAGACCAGCGCAGCGCTCACGGACAGCGATTATATACGCGGTGCTCTTGGACATGTAGTGTTTAACGGAACTGATTACTGGGTGCTTGAGCTTGCCGGCGCTCAGCTGGGGGGCATGGATGAAAAGGCAGATGACAGCGAAAGAGATGTGACTATAAGCTGTCTTACGGAAAAGATTACATCCGTGACCATCAGATCAGATAAAGATGTAAAAAAGATGATCTCCTGCAATAACGGCGATAAGCTCACTCTGCCTGTATTTACTGCCACCGTTAAATACAACGGGCATGAACCCAATGATAAAGAGTTCCCTGTTAAAGTAGATTTAAAGGAAAATGTGACCTGGAGCCTTGCAGATCCCGAATTCGGAGCTATCAATTCCGATAAGACGAAGCTTACCGTGGCAAAGGAAGAGGATACTGTGCTCACTGCCACCGTCAGCATAGGAGGCACAGTTAAGGAATTCGCTTATAATATACACGTAAGGGTACACGTGAAGTCGGTAGAACTGGATAAGAGCTCCGCAAATCTCGAAAAGAACGAAACCCTTCAACTGGGCTGGAAAGTTCTGCCCGAAAATGCGGATAACAAAAATGTCAGCTTTGAGAGTGAGGATACCTATGTTGCGACTGTCAGCAAGACAGGTCTGGTAAAGGCTGTAGGCGCGGGCAGCACTAAGGTCATAGTGCGTTCCGAAGATAATAAGGAAGCTTATGCGGCATGCATCATTAATGTGGATTATATAAACTCACTGGAAGCACCTGTGATCACCGCCGATGGTGATGCACTTGATAAGAACGGCCGTATCTTCATAAAATGCAATACGCCCGATGCCGAGATAAGGTATACTCTGGACGGAAGCTACCCCGACAAGGAGCACGGAAAGATCTACACAGCGCCCTTTGGCATAGACAAAGATCTGACCGTGAAGGCTGTTGCATATAAGCTTGACGGCGACAAGCGTATGGAAAGCCCCGAGGCATCCAGGAGCTTCAGCTTTATAGCCGAGGACTGGGGAGATGTCCGTGTCGAGGACCGCGACAGCTACGGCTACGCTTCTCCCGAAGAACTGCCTGAAGGTATATGGATCTCCTCAGTGGATGTTAAGACTCCTGTATACAACGGCAAGGCACAGAAACCTGCAGGCTACGTGGTCTATTGCCACAGCACGATGCTTAAACTCAAGACTGATTACAGCTTAAGCTATAAGAACAACAAGAATGCTTCGAAAAACGCAGAAGCTGTGTTTAAGTTCAAGGGTAATTATACCGGGCAGAAGACCGTGTACTTTGAAATAGCGCAGGCTGATCTTGGAAGCGCCGTCATAGCTCCGGTAAATCTGAAAGATAAGGGTGCTGTTCAGAGCGCAAAGCCCGTCGTAAAGGTTGATGGCAGAACCCTTAAGAACGGAACGGATTACTCGATGGATTCCGCGGCAACCCAGTCCGCTCCCGGAAGATATACCGTAAATATTTCCGGTATCGGCAGCTACAAGGGAAGCAACAGCTTCAGCTTTACCATACTGGCGGCAGACAGACCGGATCTTTCCAAGGCAAAGGTGAGCATCCCTGCCCAGCCTTATATGGGAGCGGGATACTACAAGACCATAGCCCAGCTTAAGGATAAGAACGGCAGCGTGCCCCAGGTAAAGGCAGGCTCCACCGTCCTTACGGATGCGGACTTTGATTCCCGTATCATAAACGGTGATTCCGCAGGCAAGGCTGTACTGGTGCTCAGTGCAAAAGACGGACACAGCGTAGGCGAAAAGCATATCAGCTTTAATATAAAGGGAACCGAAGTAAAGAAAGGCCTGGTGATAGATCAGATAGCCGATCAGGCTTATACCGGTTCTCAGATCAGGCCTGATGTGACCGTAAGATATAACGGCACCGTACTTAAAGAAGGTACGGATTATACCCTTGAATACGGAGCCAATATCAAGACCGGAAAGGGCAAGGTCACCATCACCGGTATTGCTGCGTCAGGCTTTTCCGGAAAGGTGACAAAGACCTTTAAGATAAACAAGACTTCCATAGCCGGCGGTACGGTGGAATATGCTGTAAAGACCGTATATGCAAAGGGCGGGGCAACACCGGCGGTCACTCTTACGGTGGGAGGCAGAAAGCTTATACAGGGTACGGACTTTACCGTTAAATACAGCAATAACAAGGCACCCTTCAGTCTGCCTGCGGGAAGGAGTTTCGGGGAATTTTCCAAGGCTCCTAAGATCACCATACGCGGAAAGGGCGGATATACCGGAAAGATCGACGGCCTTTGCTTCGAGATAGAAAAGCAGGCACTCTCAAACGTGACCGGTTATGCTCCTGATGTGGTCTACAGCGGAAAGGCGAATGTATATAAGAGTAAACCTGTGCTGACGGATCTGAACGGCAAGAAGCTTTCCGCCGGCAGCGATTATGAAAAGGATTATTCGATCGCTTACAGTGCAACAGTCCTTGTAAAGCAGAGCGACAAGCCTTCCGAGCTTATACGTACCGCCGGAATGACCGTGCGGCCTACGGATATCATACCTGCCGGAACTGTGCTCATGATAGAACTGAGTGCAACGGAGAAATCCAGCTACAGCGGAAGTACCAAGGTTTATTTCACCGTAGGCGCCCAGGATATATCAAAAGCAAGCGCGGCTGTTTCCGACAGGGTATACAGCGGCAGCGTGATCTGCCCGTCAAACGAGGATATCAGCCTGACCATAGGCGGCGTTAAGGTACCTGACGAAGGCTTTGAGATCACCGGCTACATCAATAACGTTAAAGCCGGCACAGCGAAGGTCACTGTCAGGGGAAAGGGCAATTATTGCGGCGTAAAGACCATAAGCTTTAAGATAGCCAAAAGGCCGGCGGTGTAAGAAACACTATATCTTGCGGTATGGGTATTGTTGTGGTATAATCGTGACGTTTTTATGAGGGGGTAAACGAGGTGGCTGAATACACCATAGGTGAAATACTTGCAAGTGATAACAGGAGAGCGGATATGAGTGATTTTGTATTAAGCTGCTGTTCGGCGGCTGATCTTACGGCGGAGCATATGAAGGAGAGAAACATCTCCTACATCCCGTTTCATTTTGAACTGAATGGCGTTGAGTATCTGGATGATCTGGGACAGACAGTGCCCTATCCGGAATTCTACAGGCGAATGGCAGAGGGTGAATCCACCAAGACCTCACAGGTCAACGCCGAGGAATTTGAGTCCTATTTCGAAGGTTTTCTCAAGGAAGGGAAGGATGTGCTGCATCTTACGCTTTCCTCGGGACTTTCCGGCACCATTAATTCCGCCAAGCTTGCAAAGGACCTGCTGAGTGAGAAATATCCGGACAGAAAGCTTTACATAGTCGATTCACTGGCAGCAAGCGGGGGCTACGGTCTTCTGATGGAAACGCTTGCCGACCTCAGGGATTCCGGTAAGAGTATCGATGAGGTCTATCACTTTGCCGAGATACACAAGAAGCAGCTGAACCACTGGTTCTTCTCCACGGATCTTACCTTCTATATCAGGGGCGGCAGGGTCTCAAAGACCGCAGGCTTTGTGGGAAATATGCTGAACATCTGCCCGCTGCTCAATGTTGACTTCATGGGAAGACTGATCCCCAGGGAAAAGATCCGTACAAAGAAGAAGGTCATCAATCGTATCGTTGAGATCATGGAAGAAAAGGCCGACAAAGGCCGTGATTATGACGGGAAGTGTCTGATAACACAATCTGCCTGCTACGAGGATGCAAGAGCCGTAGCGGATCTTATCGAGGAGCGTTTCCCCAATCTGAAGGGTAAGGTCGTCATCAACTATATAGGCAACCTTATCGGCGCACATACAGGCCCCGGAACAGTAGCACTGTTTTTCTGGGGGGAAGAGCGGGTTAACTGATGAAAACTGCGGTAGTAACTGATTCGAACAGCGGCATCTTCGGAGAAGAGGCCAGAAGGATGGGGATACATGTGGTTCCCATGCCCGTCATCATCGATGATCATACCTACTACGAAAATGAAGACATCACGCCTGAGCAGTTTTTTGACGCATTGATGAATGGCAGAAAGGTGAGCAGCTCACAGCCTTCCCCCGGATCCATCATGGATCTCTGGGAACTGGTGCTGGACAGTGCGGAGCAGCTTATCTATATTCCCATGAGCAGCGGGCTTTCAGGCTCCTGCCAGTCGGCACTCATGCTGGCAGAGGATTATGACGGCTGTGTGGAGGTGGCGGATAACCACCGTATTTCCGTGACACAGCGCCAGTCGGTAGCTCTGGCCTGCAGGCTTGCCGGTGAGGGCGCATCCGCCGCGGAGATCAAAAAGCGGCTTGAGGATGATGCGTATAAGTCCTGTGTATATCTTACGGTTGAAAGCCTGGAGTATTTCAAACGCACCGGCAGGATCACGCCGGCAGCCGCAATGCTCGGCGGTATCCTGAATATCAAACCCGTACTCGTTACCAGAGGTGAGCAGTTCGATACCCACCAGAAGCTGCGAGGTATCGAAAAAGCCAGGGCTGCGGTGATAAGCTCCATAAAGGAGGAGCGTGAGAAGAATTACTCTTCTTATGATGATTCACAGCTCATAATAGGCTGCGCAGGCTCCTTCCTGGATCCCGTGGATGCAGAAAACTGGAGGAAGGAAGTACAGGAGGCTTTTCCCGGGATAGAGACCTTCTATGACATGCTCTCCTTAAGCGTTGCCTGCCATACAGGACCCAATGCGGCCGGAGCCGGTATAGCGCTTCATCCGGGAGTGTGAGATAACAGTATCATCAAGATCAGTAACTAAGACGGCCGTGCCTGTGCAGGCCGTTTTTTTTGTTTTGTAAAAAAATATTGACATACAAGAACAAAAAGAGTATGATAAAGGTACTTAAATAAGTACCATATGAAGTACATGAGGGATGCGGCTATGAATATGACACTGGCAAAACAGGCAGATATCAGGAGCAATATAAAAAAATACTTTGATGCTGCCTTTGAGGGACAGATCATCATCGTTCCGAGAAAACAGAATAAAAATGTTGTTATCCTGTCCGAACAGGAGTACAACCGCCTGTGTCAGCTGGCCCGTGTATCTGCTTATGCCGGTAAGATGGGTCAGATCACAAGGGACGGCAGACAGAAGACAGAGAAAGCTGTACAGGGAGAAAATGACAACCGTTCCGATGGGATTTTGGCCGATAATCTGCGGAGACTGGATCAGATAGCTGATCTTAAGGAGGACTGGAACGGAAACGGTGCTCCGGCATTTCCGGCAGCCCTTATAGATAAGGTGACAGAGCTGATCAGGAAGCTGCGCATCCAGCCCGAGATCTTTCCCACGGCCCTTCAGACCATACAGCTTGAATTTGATAATTCGAGACATGATCATATGGAGTTGGAAATAGGAGAGGAAGATACGGTAGAGATATTCATAGCTCCGTATCAGGGGATGGAGAGCTTTGAAACTCTTCCCTTTGATGCTTCGATACTTAACGAAAGGATAGGTGCATTCTATGGATGACAGATTTAAACTCAGCGAAAAACTCTACCGTGCAGTCTATCCGCCTGAGAAGATGTCCATGTTCTGGCGCAGGGACGGATCGCTGTCTTCGGCTGCATTTGCCGATCCTAAAGGGCTTTCGGTAGACAGAGGGGATCACAGGCCTGATATGGAAGTGGTATGTGATATGCGAAAAAAGTTTTCCGGCAGGATCATATATCTTTACGTAAAGCATTGCCTTGCCACAGGAGCAATAGTCAGGTACTTTCCTTCCGGGAAGAATCCGTATCATTCCGAGATACACGGGAGCGAGACTGCAGTGCTCTTATCAAAGTCGCAGCGTCTTGCCCTTTCCAAAAGAGCTGTAGTCATAGCATAAAAACGGATGTCATATAAAGAAAAGAGCCTGCCGGATGCAGGCTCTTTTTAAATGCTGTCAGATTTTTTATTACAGGGTTGAATATCCGAAACCGTTACAGATGGCGTCCACGGGAGTGCCCGCCTTACACATGGGGCAGTCCTCGGGAGCAAAGCTTGCGTAATCCCCCAGATCCTTAAGTGAATAGAGGGAACGGATCTCGATACCTTCTATCTGGGGCGCCACGGAATAAATGGCTGCTATGCCTACGACAGAACCCTGATAGAAACGGAGAGTGCCCAGAGCGCTCTTAAGGGTGCCGCCGGTGGTGGCGGTATCCGCAAGTACCAGCACCTTCTTGCCCTTTATCATATGCACGATGTTCTCGCGGAACATCATCTGGCCGCTGGTGTTGAACTCGGGGCTGGTGATGTACATGGTCTTGTGACTGTTTGCGGAGATGATGCCGGCCTTGGTAAGCTTGTTGGCCATATAGCTGCCCACGACCTCCATGTGGTCGAGGCAGAGTATGGTATCGATTATATCCGATGCCAGATAGAGCTCAGCCAGCTCCTCGCCGGTAGCCCTTGCCTCGCGTTGCCTTGCCTTCATGTCACTGAGGTCCATGTAGTAGTTGACATGGGAATGGGGCGTGATGAAATGTCCGGGAACATAACGGAGCACCACGTCCTTGTTCTTGGCATAATCGATCTTTTTGTAATCCTGCATCTCTGTAACCCCCTTGATCTTATTATACGGGACCGTCACGGATCCCGCACTAAACATAATTATTATATCATATTATGTAAGCCGCATCAAGACAGTAAAAAAGCTTGCTTTCCTGATTTTTTAGCATACAACCTCGAAAAGCCGCTGCTTTACATGGTCAACCTGTAAGGGCCGTTTTCGGCAAAGAGCGCGTTTATCCTGTCAAAATTTCCCTCAATCAGATCTTTATCGGTGTTCTCCAGTATGTCTATGAACTTGCGCAGCATAAGGTGGATGCTTTCGGTATTGCTGCGGCAGATGTTCTCCCACATGGCGGGATCGGAGGAAGCGATACGTGTGGTATCCTTAAAGCCGCCGGCGGCTATGGTCCTCATGAAGCCGTCGCCGTTGTCATTGGTACGTACCAGCTCTACGAGACCGGCCGCGGCCAGATGCGGAACGTGGCTGATCGCGGCAGCCGCCAGATCATGATAGGCGGGTTCCGCCAGCTTGGGTATGGCTCCCAGGGCTTTTACAACTGAAGTCATCATATCGATATGGCGCTGCTCCGTTTCTTTTGAAGGCGTCAGTATATAATATGCGTTTTTCAGAAGAGCGGCGTCGGCGTATTCATAGCCCACTTTTTCCTTGCCGCACATAGGATGTCCGCCCAGGAACTGTTTTGAGAGCTTCAGCTCCTCAGCGCAGGCCGAGATATCGCTCTTGACCGAGCCTACGTCCGTTATCAGGGCATCGGGGCGTATATGAGGAGCGATGGCCCTGAGATTTTCGATATTCCGGACAGTGGGGGCGCATAGGTAGATCACATCAGCATCTGACGCAGCTTTTATCATATCCGTCTCGATATCATTGAGGGTCCCGTCGGAAACAGCCGCTTCGATACGGTCCCTGTGTCTGGTCCATGCAGTGATGCGGGCTCCGGGATAGAGCATCCGGAGTCCCTTAGCAACCGAGCCACCGATCAGGCCCAGGCCTATGAAAAATATTTTCTTATCGTTCATTATTTCAGCCTTTCTGGTTTTATCGATATCATTATAGCTTATTTGCAGGAATGGGACAAGAACCGAAAAAACAGCTTGCCTTAATATGAATACTCTGATAAAATATCCATAAATGTGCGGGTGCACAAGTCGTGATTTGTGCAAGATATACAAAAATGCTGCACAAAATAATACATTTTGGAGGTTACGGGATGAACGTCTATACTACTGACAAGATCAGGAACGTGGTATTACTGGGGCACAGCGGTGCCGGAAAGACCGCACTTGCGGAGTCCATGGCTTATCTGGCGGGGCTTACATCCCGTATGGGCCGCACGGAAGACAAGAATACCATTTCCGATTACGGCAAGGAGGAGCAGAAGCGCCAGATATCCATATCTGCGTCTGTGATCCCCCTGGAGTGGGAAGGCTGCAAGATCAATATACTGGATACTCCCGGTATGTTCGATTTCGTAGGAGAGGCTGAAGAAGCTGCATCGGCAGCGGACGCGGCGGTTATCGTCGTATCCGGCAAGGCGGGCGTTGAAGCCGGCACCGAGAGAGCGTGGGATCTCTGCGAAAAGAACAAGCTCCCCCGTATGTTCTATGTCACCGATATGGACGTGGACAACGCATCCTTCCGTAAGGTGGTGGATGACCTTACAGAAAAATACGGCAAGAAGATTGCGCCCCTTCATTTCCCCATCCGTGAGAATGAGAAATTCGTGGGCTATGTGAACGTTATAAGCCAGAAGGCCCAGAAGTGGCAGGGCAAGGATGTCACTGACATGGATATGCCGGATTACAGTAAGGAATATCTTGAAACCTATCACGATTCCCTTATGGAGGCCGTGGCCGAGACCAGTGAGGATATGATGGACAGGTATTTCGGCGGCGAGACCTTCTCCGAGGATGAGGTCCGTGCAGCTCTCAAGATCTCCGTTAACTCCTGCGATATAGTTCCCATCTCCATGGGTTCCAATATACTCTGCCAGGGTACCTACGCCCTGCTGGATGATATAGTCAAGCTCATGCCCAGCCCTCTCAACAAGAAGGTGGCCGGCATTTCCCTTAAGAACAATGAGATATTCCAGGCAGATTACGATTTCTCAAAGGCAAAGAGCGCCTACATCAGGAAGACCATCGTGGATCCTTTCATCGGCAAGTACTCCCTTATCAAGATAATGAGCGGCGTTTTCAAGCCCGACGACATGATCTACAATAAGGATAAGGACATAGAAGAGAAGATAAGCAAGCTCTACATCCTCACGGGCGGCAAGGCTACCGAGGTAAAGGAGCTTCATGCAGGCGATATAGGCGCCCTAGCAAAGCTTACTGCCGCCAGGACAGGCAATACGCTCTCCACCAAGGCAAATACCATTGAATACGGTAAGGCCGAGCTTTCCAAGCCTTATACCTACATGCGCTATAAGGCCAAGAACAAGGCTGATATCGACAAGCTTTCCCAGGCTCTTCAGAAGATAGGGCATGAGGACCAGACCATGAAGGTGGTGAATGACGGTGAGAACCGCCAGACTCTGCTCTACGGCATGGGAGACCTGCATCTCGATGTCATCGCCTCCAGGCTCAAGGAGGAGTATAAGGTTGAGATAGAGCTGGTTCAGCCCAAGATCGCTTATAAGGAGACCATAAAGAAGAAGAGCGACGTGGAATACAAGTATAAGAAGCAGTCCGGCGGCCACGGCCAGTACGGACATGTTAAGATGCGCTTCGAGCCCAGCGGCGACCTTGAGACACCTTATGTATTTGAGCAGGAAGTGGTCGGCGGATCCGTTCCGAAGAACTACTTCCCCGCAGTGGAAAAGGGTATGCAGGAATCGGTTCTCAGGGGACCTCTTGCAGCATATCCCGTCGTAGGCGTTAAGGGCATACTTTACGACGGATCCTATCACCCCGTAGACTCTTCGGAAATGGCCTTCAAGATGGCGACCATCCAGGCCTTCAAGAAAGGTTTCATGGAAGCCGGGCCCGTTCTGCTGGAGCCTATCGCTACTCTTAAAGTGGTGGTTCCCGACCAGTTCACCGGCGATGTTATGGGCGACCTCAACAAGCGCCGCGGCCGCGTCCTGGGCATGAACCCTACGGGGGCCGGCAAGCAGACCGTTGAAGCCGAGATCCCCATGAGCTGCCTCTACGGCTACAATACCGTGCTCCGTTCCATGACGGGCGGCCGCGGTGATTATTCCTATGAATTCGTGCGTTACGAGCAGGCACCCTCCGATGTACAGGAGAAGGAGGTTGCCGCAAGAGCTGACGCAGTCGCGGAGAATAACAAGGAAGACTGATCTTGAGTACACCCATATTTACCTCAAAACAGCTCGAAAGTATAATGGACGCTGTGTCCGGGCTGTACGATATAACCCGCCTTGTGGATCCGGGAGAGTGCCGGGTCCTCAAGGCTGAAGGAGACATCCGGGATTGGGCTTTTCAGCCCGGCCCCGGGTGTGATTTCTGTTATGAGGTATGGGGCAGGGAGGAGCGCTGCTGGGACTGCTCGAGCTATAAGGCAGCCATGAGCGGGCGCATACAGGAGAAAACGGAAAGCATTGACGGCGATGCCTGCCGCATAGTTTCCGTTCCCGTTATGATGAAGGACGAGGAGGGCAGGGCAAGATCCTGCTGTCTTGAGTTCATAAAAGTTTTGTCGGATGAGTCCATAAGCAGTGAGGAACTGCTGCCGGCACCTTCCGAAAGGGCGGATGAACGTTTCGGATACGAGGCCCAGAGCATTGAGAATGAAAAGGCCATACGTATACTGACTGAAGCCGCCGGACACCGGACAGACACCGGCGTGGTCTGTTTTAACCCCAAAGGGGATTGTATTTATTCCAATGAATCGGCATTCAGGCTTTTCAGGATCAAGAATGACCTGGATGAGATGAAGTCCTTTCTGGACAGCTGGATAGACTTAAACCTGCACGAAAAGCGGGGAGGCCGATGGGTAAGGCAGTTCTTCAACGGCAGCGAGATAAAGTCGGTCGATGTCCAGTATTTCGAGATAAAAAATTCAGATTCCAGCCCTCTGGGCAGCTATTTTTCCTTTACAGACATAACACCCCTGGCGGCAGGCGCGGAGGTCACGCATTTCAGGGACATTATGGATAATGTCACCGGCATATATAACTGGGAGGGCTTTAAGGAAAAGGCTACCGAGCATCTCGCGCGTCATGACTCTCCCCATCTGCTGATCCGTATAAATATAAAGGACTTCAAGCTGGTCAACCAGCTCTTCGGCATCGATAAGGGAAATGAGGTGCTTAAGGCCGTTGCCGCCATGTGCAGGGAGCTTTCCGGCAACGGGGATGTGTACGGCAGGATCTTCAACGATAATTTCATAATACTCACGGAGCCGGAGCATTTTGACGAAGACAGATACCGGAAAAAGGCCATGGATATTTCGGACCGCTTCGGTAACAATCTCTATAAGCTCCATCTCCAGTTCGGCATGTATACCATGAAGTACCGTCGGGATGATATCTCCATAATGTGCGACAGGGCCAAGATGGCTATGAAGTCCATAAAGGGAGACCGGCCCGTTAGCTTTGCGGAATACGGCAATGACATCATACTGAACGCCCTTTATGAGAATGAGATAGTAAACAGCATAGAAGAAGCCATCCGTACGGGACAGCTTCACATATATCTGCAGTCCCAGAACGACAGGTTCGGGCGCCCGCTTTCCGCGGAGGCACTGGCCCGTTGGGTACATCCCGAGCAGGGAGTCATCCCTCCCGAGAAGTTCATCGGTGTCCTTGAGAAGGCGAATATGATCCACGAAGTGGATAAATACATCTGGGAGCAGACAGTAAAGCAGCTCCGTGACTGGACGGGGACAAAGCTTGATAAAATGCGGCTTTCCGTCAATATCTCACCCAGGGATATAGCCAATCTGGATATAGAGAAGGAGTTTACTGATCTTCTCACCAGATACGGGGTGTCTCCGGACCGTCTTAATCTGGAGATCACCGAGACAGCGGTCATGGCGGATCCAAATGCGGCCATTGAGCTTGTAGACAGGCTCCAGAAGGCCGGTTTCATGGTGGAGATAGATGATTTCGGCAGCGGCTATTCATCGCTTAATCTGCTCAAGGATGTGCACGCCAATGTGCTGAAGATCGACCGGGCCTTTCTGGCAAAGACAGAGCAGGAAAAGAGGGCTGAGGTCATACTCAACCATATCATAAGCATGGCAAGGGATCTGGACATGGGTGTTATCACCGAAGGCGTCGAGACAGAGCGCCAGCTTTCCATGCTTTCCGGGCTTGGCTGCAGAGTATTCCAGGGCTTCTACTTCTCCAAGCCCATCCCTGTAAGGGATTTCGAAAGAAAGTATTCGGCTTAATATATCGTAAAAGCCGTCAGGCATCAGTGTTTGAGGTGTATGTATGGATCAGGATCTGAAAAAATTTCAACTGCTTCTCGATAACCAGCTTAACATTGTCAAGGCAGAACCTAAGTTCTTTGATTATGTGGGGCAGCCTATGCCGCGCTGCATGGATGACGTGATCCCGCCCCAGGATCTTCTCCTTATGAAGAATACGCTGTTCGCGCTGGAGCCCGGCAGCGGCAATCTCTGCTGCTTCCGTATACGTACGGCCAGAGGAAAACTGAACTGGATAGCCGCAAATATACAGAAAACAGACGATGACAGCAAGCAGATAATAGCTGAACTGTCTGATATCCAGTCCTTTAAGAGTGTGGGCCCGTCTGCATCCTTTGATGTGATGACAGGGCTTTTGAATAAGGAGACCATCACCGGATATGCACAGAAAATGGTGGAAGAGCCGGGAAAGGGCTTCTATTTTGCACTGGTGGATATCGATCATTTCAAAAGAGTCAACGATACCCTGGGACATAAAAAGGGCGACGAGGTGATCATCGATGTGGCGCATATGATACGCGACATAATCGGTTCCAACGGACGGGTCGGCCGCATCGGCGGTGATGAGTTCATGATAGTCCTGGATAAGGTCAACCAGCGCCCCAGGCTTCGTGAGATAATGAACGAGCTGAAGGATTCCGTGGAGCAGAAGTACGCTGCCATGGAGGATGCCCTGCATATCACCTTATCCGTTGGCGTTACGCTGTATCCCGATTATTCGGATGATTATGAGGAGCTCTTCACACTGACAGATAAGCTGCTCTACCGTGCAAAGGAAAAGGGCAGGAACAGATATGTCATATATACTCCCGAGGTCCATGCAGCCATACGCGGCAAGGAGGAAGACATACAGGCAGCTGCGCCCAGGCATGTATATACCGAGAAAGAGAAGAAAAGCCTGATGCTCGATCTGATGGATAAATTCCTGATGTCGGATAAGACCAATGTAGACGTGGCGCTCACGGATATGCTGAACGCCTACAATATGGACGAGATCCATGTGATCAACGAGAACAATACCGAATCCCACTATGGTGTATGCCGTGATGACAGCGTGGAAAGCGGTTCGAAGATATTCCTGCGTTCCTTCCCCTTCCTGAGTGAAGTCCCGCAGGATATGTACAACGAAAATAACATGCTGCTGCAGGCAACGGAAACCTATACGGATCTGAAAAAGACCGTGGTACGGGATTATATGGAGGCGAACAAGCTCCGTTTTTACCTGATGTACCATATGACGGAGTCCCGTATTCCCGGATACGTGATATTCATGAACTACCAGAACAGCTCAAACAGACCATCCGAATCGGATATCTCGGATCTTCTGTATTTCGGAAGGATGATGGAGCTGGTACTGAGAACGAGATAAATATTCCGAAGAAACACCTGTACTGCCGGAGCTGTGGGATCAGAACCCACTCCGGCGGTTTTGCTGTATAAAAAGGCACGCAGCGCCCCCCAGGGGGAGGGCTTGATTCGATTGTATTTGACAAGCTGCTACCAATAATAATATAATTAGAGCCGTATGTACCCGTACATACGGTTCTATTATTATGTAGAAAAAAGAGGATGAGAAAATGGCTGTTAAGTACAATCACAGAGAAATAGAAGAGAAATGGAGGAAGTACTGGGAAGAGCATCCCGTGAACGTGGATGACGGCAAAAAGCCCAAATACTACTGCCTCGACATGTTCCCCTATCCTTCGGGATCCGGCCTTCACGTGGGTCACTGGAGGGGCTATGTCATAAGCGACGTATGGAGCCGCTACAAGCTGCTGAACGGCTATTACCTCATTCATCCCATGGGCTGGGATGCCTTCGGCCTTCCGGCGGAGAACTACGCCATAAAGAACGGTGTGCATCCTGCGGTGTCCACCGCTTCGAATGTGGCAAATATCAAGCGCCAGATCAAACAGATCGCGGCCATATATGACTGGGACAGGGAGGTGAACACCACCGATCCCGAATTCTACAGATGGACCCAGTGGATATTCGTCAAGATGTTCGAGAAGGGCCTTGCCTATGAGAAGGAGATGCCCATCAACTGGTGTCCTTCCTGTAAGACCGGCCTTGCAAATGAGGAGGTCGTGGACGGCAAGTGCGAGCGCTGCCATACCGAGGTTACAAAGAAGAACCTTAAGCAGTGGATGCTTAAGATCACTGCCTATGCCGACAGGCTTCTGGACGATCTCGACAAGCTGGACTGGCCCGAGAAGGTCAAGAAGATGCAGACCGAGTGGATAGGCCGTTCCTACGGCGCCGAGGTGGAGTTTAAGATCGACGGCCGCGACGAGGCCATCACCGTATATACCACCAGACCCGATACCCTTTACGGAGCCACCTTCATGGTGCTTGCTCCCGAGCATAAGCTGGCGAAGGGCCTTGCTACCGATGAGACCCGCGCGGCTGTAGAGGATTACATTTATAAGGCTTCCACAAAGTCGAATGTGGACCGTCTTCAGGATAAGGAAAAGACCGGCGTGTTCACCGGAAGCTATGCCATCAACCCGATGAACGGGGCAAAGGTGCCTATCTGGCTTTCCGATTATGTACTTGCCGATTACGGTACCGGCGCCATCATGTGCGTGCCCGCCCATGACGACAGGGACTTTGCCTTCGCAAAGAAGTTCGATCTGCCCATAATCCAGGTAATCGCAAAGGACGGCGTGGAGATAAAGGATATGCAGGAGG
>JAFWWB010000055.1 GCA_017518185.1 Lachnospiraceae bacterium | reverse complement strand
TTTTACACGTGCTCAGCAGGCGGATTTCCATCCGTCTATTTGTTGTGTAAATAATCATGGAAAAAGAGGATGCTGGAACAATTCCAACATCCTCTTTAAAATTTTTCCCTCGTGTTACAATGCTAACTTAATGACATTGGGGAAGTCCCCGGGGAGGCTGGCAAAACCATCAGACAAAGACTTCAAGCACCATTTCCTCACTCTCTTTTTCGGTCCCGTTATAGAACACCACAAAGCGCGGCACCGGAACACGATTAGCAAAATAAAACCAAGGGGGTCACAGTGAAGGAATGCGGCATTTGATGTGCGGGTATTTGGCGTCAAGATAATCCGCGAACTCCTCCGGATCGGCACTGTTTTCCGCAAACATGTCCCAGTGGCCTGGGATGACCAGATCCGGGCCCACCTCTCCCGCAAGGTCCGCAGCTTCCTGAAAGGTCATATTGCCGAGAAAGCCCCTGCGCCATCGCTTCCCGTCCCTTCCGTTAATGGGCAAGAGCTGTACATGGATCTTCCCGAAGGCCTTTATCGCCGGCAGCATCCCTTCATACCTCACGGTATCTCCCGCATGGTGGATGCGTATGCCGCCTGTTTCTATTATATACTGAAGATAGGGATATTCCCCTGTTTCCGGATCCCTGTCAAGGAATTCATGAGCCGCTGCTATGGCGTGAATGGTCATGTCACCCACGGTGACCGACTCTCCGGCATTCACCCCCACGGCTTTTGCGGGATCGATGCCGTCTGCAAGGACTGCTGCCGTGACCTTCCGGGGAAAGACGAATTTTGCTTCCGGGTTATTCACCGCCCAGATCTTCCATGCTTCATGGTCGATATGATCAAGGTGATCGTGGGTGCCGAGAAAGGCATCGATCCCACTGAGCTCCCCTGCGGGAACGGGCGGCTGAACCTGCCTGTCCTTATGTGGACTGGCAAAATAATCGATACAGACGGTGGTTTTCTCTGTTTTCAGCAGAAATCCCATCTGTCCCAGCCAGCGTATCTCCGGATATTTTTCCATATGATCCATCCTTTCTCAGCCTGCTTGTACAGCTCTTTATCTATAAGCTTTTCAGCCCGGCTTCCCACGCTTCTTCTTTTTATAACACCTTTCGCACAGCTCATGCCTGCTGTCCCAGATGAGGATGCGGCCGCACTGGCTGCAGGTCTTGCCCTCCAGAGTCTGCCTGGCAAGGAAGTCACAGATCTTACCGGAGATGGAGGCCTTTTCTTTCATGATGCTGCGTTTTGTCTCTTCGTTTCCGAACTTACGGCTCAGCTGGTACTGGAGGTCCAGCATGGCATATTCGTCCTCGGCGGTGCGCATCTCCATGCCGTTAGTTATCTCTCCGTCAAAACCGTTCACATAGATCTCGGGAGTCTCACCTTTCAGAAGATCCGCAGCAAAGCCCAGCCAGTAGTTATAGAGCGGCGGCCGTCTCTCATCAAAGGGTACGGTTATCAGCTCATATATGGTCTTCTTATCACCGGATACTTTTTCCAGCTCCTTCGCCAGTGATATCTCCCTTTCCGAGGAGACCTTGATGCAGATGTCCGGCATCTTTATGCCTTCCCACTGGCAGAAGAGTTCCGAGACCTTTCCGTCTATGGACAGCAGCTCCTCGGGAAAGGCTATCCTGATATTCTCTATGGAAGGAAGCTTTCCGTCGGTTATCCGCTTTATCATCTCCCAGGTATTGCTGTTATCAACAAGGGCAGAATACCAGCCGGTGTCGAAGATCCCTGCCCTGCCGGCCCGTCCCGCTATCTGCTTTATCTCGGTGTCCTTCAGGAATCTCTGCTGCTTCCCGTCGAACTTCCGCTGTTCCATGAGCACAACCCGTCTTATGGGGAGGTTGAGGCCCATGCCTATGGCGTCCGTGGCCACCAACACCTCCGTCTCTCCTTCGGTGAAACGTCTGGCTTCCTCGTGCCTCACATCATAGGGAAGGGCGCCGTAGATCACGCTGCATCTGATATCTTTTCTCTGAAGCTCCGCGGCAAGACTGTGCACGGCCCTTCTGGAGAATACGATGAGGGCATCCCCGCGCTTCACTCCATCCGGAAAGGAAAAGCGTTCGGGATCCGCCTTCAGCTCACACATGCGCTCATGCCTTATGACTTCGGCCTCGTCGCCGCATTCGCTGATGATCTTCAGCAGTATCTTTTCCACTTCCGGTGCCGCGCAGATATGAACCTCATCCGCAAGTATACCGAGGATGGCGGAGGTCCAGCGGCCGCCCCTGAATTCATCGGTTATCATCTGCGCCTCGTCAATGACCGCAGATGCATAGTGCTTATGAAGATTGAGCACATCTATGGTGGAGGCCTGAAAGTCCCCGCCCGTGATGATCTCCTCTTCACCGGTAACAAGGTCGCAGGCTATGCCTCTCCCCGTTATCTTTTCATATTGTTCGTAAGCCAGCAGACGTAAAGGCCCAAGGTATATGCCGTTTGGCGCTTTCAGCATCTGCTCGATGGCGCTGTAGGTCTTTCCCGAATTGGTAGGGCCTATATGCAGGATGAACTTACGGTGCAGCGTCCTGGCCGCAGGATAGAGCTCCACCAGATTTTCCGGTATGTGATCCAGGATGGATTCCTTTATAACCCTGTCTATCTCGGCCTGCTTCTCCGCCTGCTCGATGAGGCCCCTGTAGCGGGTATTTTTCCTGAGCAGTTCCAGGGCTTCCTTGCGCGTCATAACAGGTTCGGAAAGCTTCTCCTCTGTCTCCGCAGCTTTTTCAAAGCAGGGCTCTGCGATAAGATCCTCCACTATGTTGAAGATCTCCTCCCGAACCTCCTTTTCCGCTTCTTCGGGCATGGCCTTTTCGATGAGGATCATGCAGATATGGGACAGGAGCCTTCCGCCGGAAGCCCCCTCGATATAGAGGTCGCAGTAATAGCTCCAGCCGCGCTCCTCCGGTATATCCTCCAGATATTCCGGGAAGCTTGCCTGGTTCAGATTCCATTCCTTATTTTTCCGGGAAAACGCCTCGTTCCTTCTTATCTCTTCGGAAGAGAAATGATGCACAAGGGCATTCCTGAGGATACGTGGATAGCTCTGCGCCCCCAGCTCCACCAGACCGTAATAGTCTGAGATCCCCAGGCTCTCATAGATCCTGTCGATAAACTCCCACGCCCGCTGCCTCAGAAGCTCCTTCTTTTTCTGCATCATCGCCGCAATGGCGTGGTTCTTTTTCTTCCGTCTCCGTCTTTTATGCTTGTATTCGTAATTGCTGTTCATGGAGCCTATGATATATGAAAACCGGCGGTCTTGCAAGACCGCCGGAAATCGTCATTTGTTCAAGCCACGCCACCGCTATCACTTTATCTGCATTGCAAGATCGGCCCCGGGGGCTCCCCCGGGGTTGTATTTTTGTACGGTTATTTTCTTGCTGCCTTCAGCTCCGCCTCCAGCTGGGCAATTCTGGCATCCTTCTGCTCCAGCAGTTCATCCTTCTGCTCCAGCTGAATCCGGTTCTCCTCCAGCTCTTTCCTGTTTTCCTCCAGCAGATCATCCTTCTCCTTCAGTTTCCGGTTGATGTCGGCCATAGTACGCATATAATCCTCGCGGGCTTCTATACGCTGACGGATCTTCTCATCCTCGGAAACCTCATAAACGACTTCCACTGCTTCATCTATTGCCGGATTTTTAGCTGCAAGCATTTTTAACTCCTCCCACGTCGTT
>JAFWWB010000054.1 GCA_017518185.1 Lachnospiraceae bacterium | reverse complement strand
GAAGGTTTCCTTCTATCATATCGTAAAGAATCTGGGACCTCACGGACTGCCCCTGGCCATGCGTCCCGACTGGAATGACTGCATCAACCTGTCCTGCTTCTCCGACACGCCGGGCGAGTCCTTCCAGACCTATACCAATCCCAAGTTTGCGGCAGAGGGAGGCTATTCCAAGACGGCAGAGTCCGTTATGGTAGCGGCGCTCTTTACCTATACCGGTCCCAACTATGTGGCGATCCTGAAACACCTCGGAAAAGAGGAAGAAGCGGCAGCCGCACAGGCAGAGATCGACAAGATGAAGAAAAATATGATGGAATCCGCCTGGGACGGCGACTGGTTCCTTCGCGCCTATGACGCCAACGGAGAGAAGATGGGTTCGAAAGAGTGTGAGGAAGGTCAGATCTTCATCGAGCCCCAGGGCTTTGCCATCATGTCGGATGTTGGTAAGGATCAGGGTACGGTTGAAAAGACCCTGGCTGCCATCGACGAGAGGCTCAATACCAAGTTTGGTCTTGTGCTGAACAATCCCGCATATACGAAGTACTACATCCAGTACGGTGAGATCTCCACTTATCCCGGCGGATACAAGGAGAATGCGGGTATCTTCACCCACAACAATGCCTGGATCATCTGCGCCGCTGCCTATGCAGGCAAGGGCGATCAGGCCTTCAAGTATTATTCGGAGATCGCTCCCGCCTTCACCGAGGATACTTCCGATATCCACAAGACCGAGCCTTACGTATACGGCCAGATGATCGGCGGTAAGGATGCCGGCGCGGATATAGGACGTCCCGGAAAGAACTTCGGACAGGGCAAGAACTCCTGGCTCACCGGTACCGCAGCATGGAACATGGTAGCCATCTCCCAGTACATCCTGGGTGTACAGGCAGATTTCGACGGCCTGCGCATCGATCCTTCAATACCTTCCGCATGGGACGGCCTGAAGGCAACGAGACAGTTCAGGAACGCCACCTATGAGATAAAGGTCAGCAATCCCGACCATATCTGCAAGGGCGTGAAGAGCGTTACCGTGGACGGCGCCGCCATCGAAGGCAATCTTATCCCCGCTTACAGCGACGGAAAGACCCACGTGGTCGAAGTCGTGATGGGCTGAGATCCGCTGCCCACCAACTGATCTCATAAAAAGTGTAGATCCCCGGCAGGTGCTTCGGCATCTGCCGGGTTTTTGCTTAGCATTTTTCCTGCGCAGCGTGGAATATAAAGTGTACTTTTGCTCGTTTTTGGAGTATAATATCATCCGTGTGATCTTGTCTGAAAGGTATAGGGGATGGATATGAAGAACGATGATCCCGGAACGGGACTTAAGCGGTCGTTTTCGCCCCTTGGGATGTGGGCGTTTTCCATAGGAACCAGCATAGGCTGGGGTTCCTTTATAGTCACCTGCAATACCTACCTTGAAAAATCCGGTATAATGGGGACGATACTCGGGCTGCTTACCGGAATGGCAGTGATTGAAGGAAGGAAAAGAGTGAGATAGTATGGACAGTTTGACAGAAAAGGTTCTGGGGATGTTGCCTGAAAGCCCGTTCATCAGATATCTGGGCATAGAGATCATTGAACTTGATGAGGAACACGCCCGGGGGCGTATGCCCTTTACCGACAGGTATAAGAATCCCTACGGCACCATGCACGGGGGATGTCTTTATGCCCTGGCGGATACCGTAGCGGGAACACTGGCGAATATGAGCGGCGAAGCCGTGACCACTGTAGAGGGCGGCATCCATTTCCTTGAACCGGCGGCAGATACGGATTACGTATACTGTGATGCAAAAATGAAGAGAAGCGGTAAGCATCTGATCACGGTGGAAGTGGAACTTAAGGATGATGCCGGGAAGCTTCTGGACTGCGGCTGCCTGTCCTTTTTCAGGACGGGCTATAAGCTGGACAAAGACTGAACACGATGTTGTATTTATACAGTATTTTCATAAAACCTATAGAGCTCATCGTTGAGTTCGTTTTTGTGGTGCTCTACCGCCTTTTCTGGAACTCAGGCTATGCCATCATAGGAGTGAGCCTGGTGATCAACACCCTGGTGCTGCCCATATACCGTCAGGCTGACAGGGCACAGGAGGAGGAGCGGAAAAAGCAGGAAGAGATGCGTCCGAGGATCGAGCTGATCAAAAGGGCCTTTTCCGGCGACGAAAAGTATATGATGCTTTCGGCTTATTACCGGAAGGCGGGATACCATCCCTTTTCCGCCCTGCGCGGAGTGCTCCCGATACTCCTGCAGATCCCTTTTTTTATTGCGGCCTATCATTTCCTCAGTAATCTTGAGGTCTTAAACGGCGCTTCCTTCTTTATCCTGAAGGATCTGGGTGCACCGGACGGGCTTCTTTCTTTCGGCACGCTCCGAATAAACCTCCTGCCCATACTGATGACGACGATCAACATCATATCGGCGGTGATCTATCTGCGGGGTTTTCCTCTTAAGAGCAAGCTGCAGACCTACGGCCTTGCCCTGGCTTTTCTGGTGCTTCTCTACGGAAGTCCTTCGGGACTGGTGTTCTACTGGACGCTGAACAATATCTTTTCACTCGGGAAGAATATAGTGATGAAGCTGCTCCCTGCAGCTTCAAAGCGAAGTGCGGAAAAAGAAGCTGCAGCAGGTAAAAAAGTAGAGCAGCCCGGTCTTAAGAGCATACTGCCGGCCCAGCTCTGCCTGATACTCCTTATGGGCGCAGTCATTCCCGCGGCGCTCGTGGCGTCTTCCCCCGGGGATTACATCATGATGCGCCACTTCATGCATCCCATTCACTATGTGATAAATACGCTGTGCATCTCCTTCGGTTATTTCGGCGTCTGGATGACAGTGTTCTTCTGCCTTTTCGGCAGCAGGGCAAAAAAGTTCATGGGCTGGCTGACAGCTGTGGCCTCTTTTGTCTGTGTTACGGACCACATGTTCTTTGCAAAGAACCAGGGACTGATCTCGGCGGATTTTCTCTATTCCAAGGGCAGGCTTTATTTCGAGCCTTCCGAGAAGATACTGAATCTCGCGGTAATCCTTGTGCTGGCAGGGGTCGTTTCCTTTATATGGTTTTGGAAGAACGGCTGGGCCCGCCGGCTGCTCGCGGTCCTTGCCATTACCCTTGCGGCCTTCAGCCTTAAGGACTGCATTTCCATAATGAACAAGGTCTCCGCCATGGATATGTCCTTCAGGGAGGACAGGGATCCCGATGCGCCCATCTTCCGTTTAAGCACTACGGGCCGTAACGTGATGGTGATCTGCCTGGATTCCGCCATGGGTCTTTATGTGCCCTATATCATGAATGAGAAGCCGGAGCTCAAGTCGGCTCTGGACGGTTTCGTCTTCTATCCCAATACCATAAGCTTCGGTCAGTTCACCTCCAAGGGTTCCCAGGGGATCTGGGGAGGATACGAATATGTGCCCTCGATCTCGGATCTGGATACGGAGAAGACACAGGAGCAGAAGAGATACGAAGCCGACACCATGCTGCCCAGACTCTTTGCCTCCGAGGGCTTTGAGGTGACGGCCTGCGATATACCTTTTTCGGGCTATCAGGATGTTCCCAACCCTGCCGTCTTCGATGAGATAGAAGGTGTGCACGGCCTTAACACCATGGGCTATTATACAAGCGGAGTCGGATCCTACGAAGCCAACAGGCAGAGAGCCTTCTTCTTTTACAGCGTGATGAAATGCATGCCCGTTGCGGGTCAGGCTGCGGTATATGATGCGGGACGCTATTTCTCCTCCCAGGGCCTTCTTAAGCTTTCCGGAGGACAGTCCCATTACTTCGATTCCATAGGCGTGCTGGAACATCTGCCGGTGCTTACGGAGATCACCGATGAGGATACGGATACCCTGCTGATGCTGCACAATGACACCTCACATGAACCCATCAGGCTCAGGGTGCCGGAGTACGACAGGGATGTGGATCTGCTGGATCTCTCCGGGGAAGAGCTGGTCCAGACCAGGGAGGATGCAGAGGGAAGGAGCATCACCCTGGATAATGATGCCTGCTATTACTATTCAAATATGGCCGCATATCTGAGAATGGCGGATTACTTTGCCTACATGAAGGAGAATGGGGTTTACGACAATACCAGGATCATACTGGTGGCGGACCACGGAAGACCCACGAAGGAATTCCCGGAGATGGATATCGATAATCCCTACGGAGCGGATGACTGCGATAATCTCATGCGTCTCCAGCCCATACTCATGGTCAAGGATTTTGATGCCCACGGTGAGTTTGAAAGCGATATGAGCTTTATGACCAATGCCGATGTTCCAACACTGGCGGCGGAGGGGCTCATTGAGGATCCGGTAAATCCCTATACCGGAAAGCAGATAAATAATGACGAGAAATATGCCCATGACCAGGTGATACTCTTCCCCGGAACCCTTACCCTGACGGATCCGGAGGATAAGGTATTCGGAGGAGAGGACGCGCACTGGATCACGGTCCATGATGATATCTTCGATCTTTCTAACTGGAAATGGACAGATGATTATCTGAGTGTGCTGAGATGATCACGGGGGAAATATGATCCCGGGAGAGATCAGATCATTCCCAGCTGAGCCGGTGCAGTTCGCCGGCTTTTTTCATGCCCGGGAAACCGTTCTGGCGGAGGGCCTCATAGAGCACTATGGCAACTGAGTTGGAGAGGTTTAAGGATCTGGACTCACTCTCCATGGGGATGCGGATGCAGTCTGCGCGGTGGGCCACCAGCAGTTCCTCCGGAAGGCCGCTTCCTTCGCTTCCGAACATCAGCCAGTCATCAGGGCCGTAGCTGACCTCATGATAGGCGTGCTCAGCTTTTGTGGTGCAGAGCCAGATGCGGGGAGCTGCAGTTCCGGAGTATCTCTGCCCGAAACGATCATAAAAATCTTCCGTATTTATATATCTGGTCACTTTAAGTCTTTCCCAGTAATCCATGCCTGAGCGCTTCAGCTCCCTTTCGGTAAGACGGAAGCCCAGGGGCTCGATAAGATGCAGCTCCGAGCCTGTGGCGACACAGGTACGTCCTATGTTTCCTGTATTCTGGGGGATCTCCGGCTGGTGAAGTACTATATGCATGGCTCTGCCTCAGTCGTTCTCAAAGAGAGGGGTGGAGAAGTAGCGCTCGGCGGTGTCGGGAAGGACGGTCACCACGGTCTTTCCCTTTCCCAGTTTTTTGGCAAGCTGCAGGGCGGCAGCCACGTTGGTGCCCGAGCTTATGCCGCACATGATACCCTCTTTCCTGGCCAGATCCTTGGCTGTTTGTATCGCCTCTTCATCGGTAACGATATAGATGTCGTCGTAGATCTTCTGATTAAGGTTGGCAGGGATGATACCGTCCCCTATGCCCATCTGGAGATGGGTTCCTATGTTGCCTCCGGCAAGGATGGCAGCGTTTTCGGGCTCTACAGCCCAGATCTCGATATCGGGGTACTGGGCCTTCAGCACCTCGCCTATGCCGCTTATGGTGCCGCCGGTGCCTATGCCGGAGCAGAAGCCGTGGATGGGCCCTGCGACCTGTTCCATGATCTCAAGGCCGGTGTGGTGCTTATGCACCTTGGGATTGGCCGGATTCTCAAACTGTTGGGGTATATAGACCCTGGGATCCTCCGCTGCCATGCGCATGGCAGTATTAAGGCATTCCTCCATACATGCTCCGATATCACCGGCGTCATGTATGAGTATAACTTCGGCACCGTAGTGCTTTACGAGAAGGCGTCTTTCCTGGCTTACGCTGTCCGGCATGATGATCCTGGTCTCATAGCCCATGACGGCTCCGATAAGGGCAAGGCCTATGCCCTGGTTTCCGCTGGTGGGTTCCACGATGATGGTATCGTCTTTTATGATGCCGTCCTTCAGGGCCTGCTTTATCATATTGTAGGCCGTCCTGGTCTTGATAGAGCCGCCCACGTTAAGGCCCTCGTACTTGACCAGCACTTCTGCCGCCTCCGGATCGTTCATACGGTTTAGGCGTATCATGGGCGTATGCCCTATGTATTCGAGAATGTTATCGCAGATCATTTTTCTGTCCTTTCTTGCCTTTTCTTTGAGTCCATGACACTATAGCAAAAAAAGCGCTGCTAATCAAGCTGTAAGAGGAGATGTCAATTCAGGTGCGTGTAATAAGTTGCCGGAACGAAGGGTATGAAAAAAGTGACAGATATGATAAAATAAGAACAGTTTTCCAGAACGTAAACAGGGAGGAGGTGTTATCCGTTATGACAACGACAGAACAGGCAAAACTGCTTGCGCAGATAATGAAGGAAGATCTGGATAGAATAAGGAAGATGCCGCCGGATGAAAGGAAGGCCTATTGCCGTGAAAGCCTTCAGTCTATAGGTATACTGGATCAGGATGGCAATGTGGCTGAAGGATACAGGAGGGCTTTTGTGAGCAATGCGAAATAATTATCCGAATCTTGTTATTGCTTATCATGGTTGTGATGAAAGCGTCAGGGATGCTGTTGTCATGGGGCAGGAACTGAAGCGCAGTGAAAATCCTTACGACTGGCTCGGCAACGGCATTTATTTCTGGGAGAATGACGAACAGAGAGCTATGGAATGGGCGGTGGCGCTGAGTAAGAAAGGAAAGATCAGAAAACCATCGGTTCTAGGCGCTGTGCTCGATCTGGGACGATGCCTTAATCTTACAGAGCGTGAATCTATCGATGTCTTGGCTCTGGGATATGAGATCCTTCTGGAGAAGATAACTGAGAATGGCGGAAGTATGCCTGAAAACAGAAATCTGAGAGATGATCAGGGCTGGCTGCTCCGGGAAAGGGATTGCGCGGTCATAGAGCAGATACATGAATATGTCAGAGCCAATGGTCTGCCTGCTTATGATTCTGTCCGAGGTTTGTTTCAAGAGGGAGAGTCAGCTTATCCCGGATCTGGCTTTAAGAAAAAAACTCATACGCAGATCTGTGTAGTAAATCCGAATTGCATCATCGGATGCTTTATTCCGCGAGGGATCGATCCGGAATATCCACAGCCTTAAAGTAGATTTTTATTGAAACGGTCTTTTCTGTGGACCGTTTTTTGGATAAATGATAATCAAAGCTAACTTAGTCTTAGTATTTTTTTTCATTCCCCCTAAATGGGGGGATATAGAAAATGAGTATGCAAGAGCAGTTTATACTTTTTTTTCATCGATTAGACCGGTACTTATTCGCAAAAGAGATGGCAGCATTCATGAATGGTCAGAAGATTACGGATGCGCGTTTGATGAAATACCAACATTGTTAAGACACTCGCTTGTTGGACTGATTGAGGGAACGGGAAAATACAAATTGGCCTAAGAATAAATTGTTTTTGAAGATAGTATGAAGTCTAAAAAACGCAACCGCTGGGAGATAGTGGATCAGGGCTTCCTGTCACTGTTTACCACATTTTCTGTCATAGAGCTGACGAACCGGGGATCGACCATAGTGGACGGTCTTTTCGTCAGCAATTTTTTCGGGCCGAAGTCCCTGGCTTCAGTCGGGATAGGTATCTGCACCTTTTCACTGGTAGGGGTGATCAGCGGCATTCTTTCCGTGGGTATGCAGAACGGATGCTCCCATAAGCTGGGGCGGGGGGATATGAAGGGCTTTAACAGGCTTTTCAGCAGTGTGTTTTATATAGCTGCCGCTGTGTCGCTCATCTGTCTCGCGGCGCTGGTGGCCGGCGCGAAGCCCCTTGCGGTCCTCCTGGGCGCATCGGGAAACGGAACCGTCCTTGCGGAGGGCACAGCGGATTATATCCGCGGGCTTGGCCTTGGGGCCCCCGCACAGATACTGGGGGTGATACTCTCAGGAGCCTGTCAGCTGGACAGCGACAAGGGAAGAGTGCGTCAGGCCGGTATGATCAATTTTGTTTTCAACATCATTTTCGACATGGCGGCTGTAGCCTTAGGCTTGGGAGTGTTCGGCATAGGCCTCAGCACCTCTCTTGCCAGATACCTTCAGGTCGCTTATCTGATGCTGCATTTCACGGCAAAGGACAGGATGCTTCGTTTTACCGCATACGGAATGCCACTGAAGGAGTTGGGTGACCTTCTGTCCCGCGGGTCGGAACGGGCGCTAAGGTCCCTCGGAAAGGTTATAACTCCAATGATCGTAAACCGTATAGTCCTCTTTTTCGGCGGGACCATAGCCATGTCGGCTTTTTCCGTACAGAAGGATTTTATCGGGTTTTTTGAGATCTTCGCAACGGGACTGGCGGATGCTACCGCACTCCAGTCCGGAGTCTATTACGGAGAGATGAATCCCGAGACCCTCAGGGCCACAGGAAAGAGCGCTCACAGATCCTGCTACATCATAATGGGTGTTGCGGGAGCGCTGATGGTGATCCTGGCGTGGCCTATCGCGGGCCTGTATATAAAGGAGCAGGGCGAGCTGTTCAATATGGTAGCTTTTGCGGCGGTGATGACCGGTCTGTACGGAGTGGCCAACGGGCTGGTGCAGTCCAGGATAGCCTATCTGAACGCCATAAAGAGAACAAGGAAAATGCAGATAATGACCTTCCTTTCATCGGTGGTCTATACCGTGATATGCGCAAATACCCTGGGGAAGCTTTTCGGCAGCTACGGTCTGATGGGGACGGATCTGATGCGGGTCTGCCTGCTGATGCTGACGGTCTGGATATACACCATGATAAGAAGAAGAAAAAGCCGGCTTACGCCTGAGGATTATATGGATCTGCCCGAGGATTTTGAGCTGCGCCCCGGGGATCTTATATCGCTGGATATCTGCAATGAGGAGGAGGTGTCATTGGCGTCGGAACAGCTCGGGCTGTTCTGCAGAGGGCACCATATAGATGAAAAGACCGGGATGACGGCATCGTTATGCGTTGAGGAGCTGGCCGGGAACATCATAAGCCACGGTTTCCCTAAATGCAGAAAAACACCTTCCATAGATATGCGGGTGGTGTTCAGGGACGGGGTGCTGGTGGTGAGACTGAGGGACAACTGTCCGATGTTCAATGTGGAGCACTATATCGCCCGTGAGATCAGCGATACGGAAGAGGACGGTGAGCTCCGGCTGGGCCTCAGGATAATACGGGGGCTTGCCGCCGATATCAGTTATGTACATACCCTGGATACAAACAACGTGATACTCAGGTTCCCGGTACAGAGCGGAGGCTGAAGCCTTTGACAGGCGCGTTTCATTGCATGATCGGCATGTATATGCTATACTTGCGCTTAGGATCGCAGGCAGATCATATGGCAGGGAGGAGAGCTTGTGGGTACTGTCCACGGGGAATACAGCATGAAAGAAAGGCCTGACGTGAGCGTGATCCTCCCCTGCAGGAATGAGGAGGCCACCGTGGGTATCTGCGTGGACGGAGCCCGGAACTTTCTGAAAAGGGCAGGACTCACGGGAGAGGTAATAGTGGTGGATAATGGCTCTGAGGATGCGTCTGCCGAAGCGGCAGAGTTTCACGGGGCAGTGGTACTTAAGGAAAGTGCCGAGGGCTACGGAAAGGCCCTCCGGGCTGGTATCGCGGCGGCAAGGGGCGAGGTGCTCCTGATGGCGGACAGCGATACCACCTATGATATGGCCGAGCTCCGGAGGCTGTACCGCTGTATAAAAAAGAAGGGCTGCGACATGGTGATAGGCAACCGTTTTGCAGGCGGGATAGAACCGGGGGCTATGCCCCTTTCCCATATGATGGGAGTGGTCTTTTTGTCTGCGTTAGGCAGGCTGCGTTTTCACACCGATGTGAGGGATTTTCACTGCGGTATGCGCGGGATGACCCGCAGGGCAGCAAAAAGCCTTAAGCTTAAAGCAGACGGGATGGAATTTGCCACGGAGATGATAGCAGGGGCTGCAGCCCGCGGGATGAGGATAGGGCAGGTTCCGGTAAGTTTAAAAAAATGCGTATATCCCAGGCAGTCAAAACTGCGGGCGGTCCGGGACGGCTTCCGGCATCTCGGGATGCTGTTTAGGAGATGCGCTTCATGATCCTTATCTCTGTAATCACACCGCATTACAATATGACGGATACACTGCGAAGGCTCAGAGACTCAATCCCCGAAGAGGATTGGATCGAGCACATCATAGTGGATGACAAGTCGGATACGGATGCGGCAGAACTGGAAGCCGCAAAGGCATATGCGGCAGGAAAGGGGAGTATCTGGATCGACAATGACACGGAGCTGAAGGGCACCGGGATCTGCAGGGATATAGGGATACGGAAAGCTTCAGGAAAATGGATCCTGATAGCGGATGCAGATGACTACTTTATAAAGGGAGCCTTTGATACGATGCGCCGTTACGTCCGCGAGGAGGCGGATATCGTCTATTTTGCTCCAATAAGCATCAGGGAAAGGGACGGAGGAAGGTCCTGCAGGCATGTTCCCTATAAAAGGCTGGTGGACCGTTATGCTGCGGATCCGTGCAGTGAGAACGAGCTGCGGCTGAGATATCTCTCCGTTCCGGATATGTCCAAAATGATACGGAGAAGTCTTATCATTGAAAACAACGTTAAGTCTTCTCCGTCTCCCGTGGCGAATGATGTGATGTTTTCAGTCCTTTGCGCATACCACGCGAAGAGCGTTAAGGCGGTCCGGGATGCGGTTTACTGTATTACCGAGGGTGAAGGGACTCTGACGACCACGAAAAACGCAGAGCTCTTCCGAAAGCGCATAGATGTTTATATCGAACAGGTCAATTTTTTAAGAGAGCATTTATCCTTAAGCTCCTACGCCGATACGCGTATCTCTCCCAGGGCTATGTTATTGCAAGGCCTTGCGGATTACGGGCTTAAGGAATTTTTTTTGACGATAAAGCATCTTAAGAGGGAAAACATTCCCCTGAACCTGCTGGCGCTCAGGCTGAAAAAATAAGAGAGTACGGAGACATACATGAAATTCGCTTTGATAGGCTGCGGACATGTCTCGCCTAATCACATACAGGCAGCACTGAATAACAGGCTGGATATCGTGGCCATCTGCGACCTGGTCCCGGAGGAATACTTAAAGCTCTCCGGGAGATTCGGGCTGGATCAGGTCCCGCGTTATACGGACTATAAGACCATGCTCGAAAAGGAGCGCCCTGAGCTGGTGGCTATAGCAACGGAGTCGGGAAAGCATGCGGGACAGGCGCTCGACTGTATACACGCAGGCTGTAATGTGATAATAGAAAAGCCCATAGCCCTCTCTGCAGAGGAGGCGGATGCAGTGATACGTGCCGGCAGGGAGATGGGAGTATCAGTATGTGTATGCCATCAGAACCGTTTCAACAAAGCGGTGGGATACATCCGCAGGGCGGTGGAGGAAGGCCGCTTTGGCCGTATGCTGCACGCAAGCGCGGCCGTGCGCTGGAACCGCGGCAGGGACTACTACGAGCAGAAAAAATGGCGCGGGACCCGTGAGATGGACGGCGGATGCCTTATGAACCAGTGCATCCACGATATCGACCTGCTCCTCTGGATGATGAGGGACGAGGTCGTGGAGGTTACGGCTTATACGGACCGCCTTATGCATCCCTATATCGAAGCAGAGGATTTCGGCATGGCCATGCTGAAATTCAAAAGCGGAGCCTACGGCCTCATCGAGGGAAGCGTAAACGTTTATCCGGCTAATCTGGAGGCGGGCTTATGCCTCTTCGGTGAAAAGGGGACGGTAAAGGCCGGCGGGATGAGCGTAAATATCATAGAAGAATGGCGCTTTGCTGACGGAAAGGACGATCCGGAGCGCGTTAAGGAGCTTTATTCGGAGGAAATGCCCAACGTATACGGTTACGGGCATACTCCGCTGTATGCGGATATGGTGGAAGCTATACGTGAAGGGCGGAAGCCCTGTGTGGACGGCGAGGCGGGAAAGAAGGCTGTTGAGCTTATCCTGGCCATATACCGTTCGGCGGAAGAGGGACGGCCCGTAAAGCTTCCGCTTAAAGAAACAGCTGCAGCGGATCAGGCCGGGGGACTGTTCAATGGAAGGCGATAAAAAGAGATACGCGGGTTTTATAAAAGAGCGGGACGAAATCTGCATTTACAATATGCCCTTCTGGCTGGACGCGGTATGCGGAAGGAACGGCTGGGATGCCATCGTGATCGGGGATAAGGGAGAAACGGTGGCGGCGCTGCCTTATCACAAAAAAACGCGTTACGGGATCAGCGGGATCCTCCAGCCACAGTTCACCCAATTCTTTGACCTGTGGCTCAAACCGCTGGAGAGTTATAAAGCCGAGCGTGCATTGTATTACAGGACCAAATGGACAGGAGAGATCGCGGAAAGGCTCTCGGCGCTTGATGCGGATTTTTATGTAATGAATATCTCCGGGAGGCTTTGTAATGGCGAACCCTTTATCTGGGAGGGCTTCCGGCAGGAGGTAAGATATTCCTTCGTGATCCCGCCGGGGCTGGAGAGCGGAGAGGCCCTCTCCCGGATGGACCGGACGACTAGAGCCGGGATACGTAAGGCCACGGGGCATGCACGGCTTGAAGAGATCGATGATACTGAACTGCTATACAGGATACAGACCGAAACCTATGCCCGCAGAGGGATGAAAAATCCATGGTCGAAGGAGATCTGTAAAAGACTGTACAGAGCCTGCAGAGCAAATAACGCCTGCAGGATGGCGGCGGTCAGGGATACGCAGGGAGAGATATGCTGTGCAGGGCTTTACGTGTTTGATAAGAGCTATGTGTATGAGCTTCTGGCCGGGACTGTTACGGAAAAAAGACCGCTGAATTATAAAGCCTTCATGACGAATGAAATGATAAAGTTCGCCTGTGATACGGGCAGGGGCTTTGATCTGGAGGGCTCGATGGTAAAGTCCATTGCGGAGCATAACAGGCGTTTCGGAGCCGGACCTGTCCCCTATTACAGATTCAGGAAGATTTGCACGGGACCGGCATGGAAAAGGCTGGCTCTGTCTTATAAGCTGCAGAAAAACATATAGTATATGAAGCTTTATAAAGACCACTGTTTTGTTATATGCGCATACGGAGAAAGTCCTTATCTGGAGGCCTGCGTAAGATCCCTGCTGGCGCAGACAGTCAGGAGCGGGATCATCCTTGCTACCTCTACGCCCAACCCGCGCATCAGCGGGATCGCCGGGCGCTATGACATACCGGTTTATGTAAATGAGGAAAGCCGGGGCATTGCTTCCGACTGGCAGTATGCCTATGACAGGGCCCGGGAGCACGCAGGCTATGTAACCCTGGCGCATCAGGATGATATCTATCTGCCGCACTATACCGAAGCGGTTATGAAGAGACTGGAAAAAGAAAAGGATGCGCTGTTCTGTTTTACGGATTATGCGGAGCTGCGGAACGGCAGAAGGCTTGATGTAAGCCCCTATACCGCAGTTAAAAGGCTGATGCTGCTCCCGCTCTTATGCCCGGGGATAAGGACGCTTCCGCATGCAAAAAGACTGACTCTGGCCTTCGGGAATCCCATCATGTGCCCGGCAGTCACCTATGATACTTCTGCACTGCCGGAAAAGCTCTTCTCACCGGAGTTTAAGAGTGATCTTGACTGGGATGCATGGGAAAGGCTTTCGAGACTTGGAGGGAGCTTCACCTATGAACGGCATACGCTTTTTCTGCACCGCATCCATAAGGACGAGGCTACGGCACAGTTGATACGATACGGGGACAGAGCAGCTGAGGACTACGCCATGTTCTTAAGATTCTGGCCGGAAGCGGCAGCGAAGGCCATTATGTGTTTTTATTCCCTTGGGGAAAGGAATTACAGCCTATGAGAAGGAAAATGGTATCGGTCGTGATACCCGTATACAACGGAGCGGAAACCATCACGGATGCATTGAACAGCGTGGCCCGTCAGACTGCGCTTCGGCATATCTGCGAAGTGGTAGTGGTGGATGACGGCTCTACGGATGATACCGTAAATACAGTGAAGGACTGGCGCGGGAAGAAGGGAGATGGCTGTTTTGAGCTTAAGCTTCTGGAGCTTAAGAAAAATGCGGGGGTTTCAGTAGCCAGGAACAGGGGCGTTGAAGCAAGCTGTGGTGAATACCTGGCATTTCTGGACGCCGATGATGAATGGATGCCGGAAAAACTGGAGATACAGCTCGGCATCCTGAAAAGATATCCGAAGATAAAGGCCCTGGGAACGGGCTGGGACCGGCTGAACCTTAAACCGGGAAGGAAGATCAGAAACCGCGGGGGATATGAGCTTTACCGTATGGGCGTCAGGGATGAGCTTATGTACTTCTGGCCGCCTGCGCAGTCACTGATCATCCGGCGGGATGTATTGGCCGGAGCCGGCGGATTTAATGAGAACATGAGGCGGGCCGAGGACAGCGATCTTTTATGCAGGCTGGCGGAAAAGGAAGAGCTGTTTTATCTGCCGGACAGACTGGTCCTGGCCGGCCATGGGAAAAACACCTTTGGGGAAAAGGGACTGAGCGCTGATCTTAAGGGTATGCATAAAGGTTTCCGGGAGACGGTCAGGGGATGTCTTGAAAGGAAAAGTATAGGAAAAACAGAGTATGCGGCCTTTCTTCTGCTGGAGGAGATAAAGTATTTGAGGCGTATCCTGCTCTCAGCCGGAGCGGTGAAGGAGAAGGGAGACGGGACCGACCCGCTGGAGCCGCTTAAATCATTTGCAAAGATCCTGCTGGCAGTTTCCCGCTTTCTCAGGAACAGGACCTTTTTAAAGAGCATCGAGCTTCAGATCGTTGACCATTGCAATCTGAACTGCCGGGGCTGCGCGCATTTTTCAAACATATCCGAAAAGAGATTTACGGATGCCAGAGTCCTGGTAAAGACACTTGACCGGCTGAATCAGCATATAGGATATATATACAGTGTTGCCATACTTGGAGGAGAGCCGCTGCTGCACCCGGATATCGTCGATATCATCGGGTATACAAGAGACAGGTTCCCTATATCCGAGATCAGGATAGTCACTAACGGCCTGCTGCTGGACAGGATGCCGGAGGAGTTCTATAAAGCCTGCCGCAAAAACAGGATACTGATCTATATAACAAAGTATCCGCCTACGGCAGAAAAGATCCCTCAGATCAAAAAGATCCTCTCGGCTTACGGGATACGGTATTTTATATCTTCAACGGTAAGACAGTTTGCGGGCTGCTTTGGTCCAAAGGGCGGACCGGATGACGGATCTGCTTTTGGAAACTGCAGCAGAAAGTCATGCAGGATCATAAAAGATGACAGATTATATATGTGCTCGGTCAGTGCTTTCGTGGATAAGTATAACGCCCGCTTTAACACGGATATCCCGCGCTCCGAAGGTCTGGATCTCTATAACTGCACTACGGAAGAGCTGCTGGAATACCTGAAACGGCCTGTTGAAACCTGCAGGTACTGTACGAGCAAAAACCACTACCTGGATTGGAGCACAGGTAAAGCCGAAAGGGAAGACTGGAACGGAGGAACGTAAAAAGGTGTTTTCCGTAAGACCTGAAGATAAATGGGCAGGGCTCTCCAAACCGGCGGAAGCATCGGTCGCTTTTACACTTTGCAGGGTTTTTCAGGCAGCTGCAGCTGCCCTTTCCACTGCTGTTTTTACGAGGCTGATGAGCACGGAGGAGTTCGGAAGGTTTACTGTCATAAATTCATGGCTTCCCATTATAATGGTGCTTACGACCTTCGGCATGTCAGGAGGAGTTTTCCGGCAGTCGCTTGTGAAATTTGAAGACAGAAAGGATGAGCTTGCGGCATCCGCTTCGGGAGTGATCACGGTAACGATCCTGTTGTTCTACGGCGCTTATCTTCTTATGAGGCGGCAGATCAATGAAGCGATGGACCTTGATACCCTGATCGTCACGGGACTGTTTCTCATGTCGTGGGCGAAGGTCATCTTTGACTTCTGGGCAAACCGGAAGAGAAATGAATATGATCACAGGCCGGAGGTCCTGCTTACCATGATCATGACGTCAGCGGAGCTGATCGTCGGGGCCGTGGCGGTGATCTGTACGGACAGATACAAGGCCGAAGCGAGATTTCTTTCCATAGCCGTGCTGTCCTTCGCGGTTTATGTCCGGCTTTTTACCGGTTTTCTGAAAAAGGGAAGATTTTATGATAAGGAGAAGTGGGAGTATTATCTGAAACTGAGCATTCCTCTGATGCCCTGTTATCTGATATCCACGGTCATGACCCAGAGCGACAGGCTGATGATCAAGGAACTGACTGGGGTTTCGGAGGCAGGCATATACGGCCTGGGACATAATCTCGCATGGATGCTCTGCCTTTTCACCGGAGCCATTATCTATTCCCTGCATCCCTGGATATTTAAGAGGATAAAAGCAGGGGAACTGAAGGCCATCGGCGGCACGTCATACGCTGTTCTGACAGCTGTCGCATTTATCGGTCTGGGTCTTGTCGCCGTTACGCCGGAGGCACTCAGGATATTTGCTCCGGAGGACTATCATGCCGCGAAATGGGTGATCCCGCCGCTGGCGGTCAGCACGTATTTTCTGTTCATGATAGAGCTTTTTACCTGCTTTGCATTTTACTTTGAAAGATCCCTGGCCCTTACGGTCATTTCCATAACCGAAGGACTTGCGAACATTGTCCTGAACTATCTCTGCATACGCTCCTTCGGATGGATAGCGGCAGGATATACGACCTTCTTCTGCACACTCTGTTATGCGGCGGTACATTATCTTTATATGAGGCATATCATAAAAAAGGAATTGGATGATGCGCGGGTATTGAGCCTGACGGTGATGAGCGGCATCACAGCCGCATACATGGTACTGGCGGCGGCAATGATGGTATTATATGATCATGTTCTTTTAAGATACGGTTTTATACTGCTGGGACTGGTCATCTTATTCTTCATGAGGGACCGGCTGATGCACATTGTGGATGCTATAAGGCAGGACGGAAAATAACATGGACTATCAGATCATAGGGGGAGACAATTCCACTACGCTGGGTTTTATCCGGACTCTGGGTGAAGCGGGGATACCCGTCAGGGCTGTCATTATCAGGCGTGATCATCCCTTTGCATCGAAAAGCAGATATCTCAGTGAATGCACAATGGTTGACTCCATTGAAGAAGGGTACCGTGTCCTGCTGCGCATGGCAAAGAAACGTAAAAGCCGGGAAAAGGTGATACTCCTGGTGGACGGGGACGCCTATACGACCTATCTGGACGACAGGTATGATGTCTTATCAAAGTATTATATATATAACCAGGCTGCGGGAAATATCAGGAAGTACAATTACAAATACGAGCAGATACTTCTGGCCGCAAAGCATGGTCTTAACGCTCCGCGGACCCTTACCGTAAAAAAGGGGGAGATCCCCGAAGGTCTGCAGTATCCGGTGATCACAAAGGCGACTTCGGCCATATTTCTCCGGAACTGGAAGTCGGAATCATATGTCTGCCGCTCGGAATCCGAATTGAAGGAAGCGTATAAAAAGATCAAAAGCGAAGAGATCCTGATCCAGCAGTTCATAAGAAAGAAAAACGAATACGTGATGGTCGGCTACTGCGTCAACCGGGGAAAGGATGTAAGTATCTGTTTCGCCAGTAACCACACCTATCTCGTACACGGGCATCTGGCATATTCCTTTACGGTGAAGGATTTTCACGGTGAGAAGATAAAAAGATTTATCACTGAAGTGATGACTGAGATCGGTTATGAAGGGATGTTTGATGTGGAATACATGCTGGGGGAGGACGGCAGGTATTATTTTCTGGAACTGAACCTGAGAAGCTCCGGTCTGACCTATGCGGCAACAGTGGCGGGAATGCCCATGCCGATCCTTTGGGCGGAGGCCATGGTGAAGGGGAAAACGGATCCGGAAAGCGTTAAGAAGATAAAGAAGGGTTTTGTGACCGTTCTGGATATAGAAGACTTTGTCTACCGTGTCAGGTGGAACAGGATGCCGTTCTTAAAATGGCTTGCGGAATACATGCGGGCGGATTGTCGGCTGTATCTCGGCAGAAAAGACGTGGTGCCGATGATATGGCTTGTATCGGGGATGGCGGTGGATTCGGTGAAAAGGGTATTGGGAAATCTGCCTGTTTCCCATACCGGCCGCAGGCTTTCCGGTTGAATGACGGCGCAGATTATTGTATCATAAAATGTCAGGATCAAAAGCTCATACAACAGGAGGAACACTATGAATCCGATGGATTTTCTTAAGATAAGAGCCGGTTTGATAAACTTTTCCCAGAACCACCCGAAATTCTTTCCCTTCATGCGGGCCGTGGCGGCAGCAGGAGCGAAAGAAGGTACAGTGGTGGAGATGAAGGTGACCACGCCGGAGGGCAAGGAGCTGGAGACCAACCTTAAGCTTTCGGCAGAGGATCTGGAGCTTATACATATGCTCAGGGAGCTGGGCAGCGGCTTCCAGAAGACCGCCGGACAGGAGCCGCCCGTGAACATGCCTACCGCCGGACCGGACGGGACGGGAGAAGACGGAAACTGAGATGAAGATCTGTCTGGTGGGATCATCAGCGCGGATAAGAACATAGGTAAGGCGAAAACCATGAAGATCGCGCCTCAGGAGTTCAACGGACATGAGGTGACGCTGGGTGAGAAGGCACTGACAAATGTTCTCTATACCGGAAGCAAGTCTGCGCCTAAGTATCTCGTTCCCGGCGTGGATTTCGTGGTAGAGAGCTACCAGAAGAACACCAAGACCGGTACTGCTAAGGTTACTCTCAAAGGGGGGAGGGCTTTTTATTTCTTAATGAAAAATCAGGAGGCACTATGGACAGAGACAGAACAGAAATCATAAAAGCAGGCATATTTGGAACTGTGGTGGGCGATGCAATAGGAGTGCCTGTGGAGTTTACCAGCAGAACGGAACGCAGACTTGATCCTGTGACGGATATGCGGGAATATGGTACGCACAGCCAGCCGAAGGGAACCTGGTCGGATGACAGCAGTATGATGCTGGCTACTATGGACAGTATGATCAATAATGGCGGCATCAATTATGAGGATATCATGGCAAGGTTCCGCGACTGGAAGATCAATGGCAGGTATACACCCCACGGGCAGGTCTTTGATATAGGGATCACCTGCTCAAGAGCGATAGGCAGGTACCGTCCCGGAATGGATCCGTTGGAATGTGGGGAAAACGGAGAGCGTGATAATGGAAACGGAAGTCTGATGAGGATCATGCCTGTATCCCTCTATGCCGGGATTGTGGATGATTACTGGGATAACGGTTTTATTACAGATGCGGCGGAAAAGGTTCATGGCGCGTCAAGACTTACACACGGTCATCCCCGCAGCCAGATCGGATGTATGCTCTATACGTCCATCTGTCATGAACTGATGGATCGTGGGAGCAGAAGTGTGACAGAGGCGGCGCAGGATGCAATAGACGGTACATTTCTGTTTTATGAGAAGGCAAGGGGGAAAGCGCTCTGGTATGATGAGTCCTTTGAGAAGGAGCTTAGGGCAGATCAATATGGCAGGATGATGAATATGGAAATCTTTAAGAGCCTGCCCGAGAACGGGATCAAGAGCAGCGGTTACGTTGTCCACACTCTTGAAGCGGCGGTGTGGTGTCTGCTGAATTCGGATTCTTATTCAGGCTGTGTCCTTAAAGCTGTTAACCTCGGAGATGACACGGATACTGTAGGCGCAGTGGCGGGAGGCCTTGCCGGCATTTGTTACGGATATGACAGTATTCCCGGTGAGTGGCTGGATGTGATCGTATCAAAGGATTGGATAGAAAAACTATGCGGGGATTTCTCACGTATTTTGGATATCTGAGGAGGAACGTCTTTTGAACTGGCAGGACCGGAGAGCGGTTGAAAACATGTGTCTTACAGGTATGGATCTCGACACGTCTTACTTTTCTTGACTGCTACATGAATGTCTAACTGTATATCAAAACACTAAAACAAAAAACCTCAAAATACTAAAACCAAAAAGCTCAAATCACTAAAATGATAGTTGTAAAATCCTTGATCATACGCTAAAATATCCGAAGAGGTGAACAGTATGAAAGAGTACAGAAAAAGGATAATTGACGATTTGCTTGAATTAAGCATGGAGGCCTTTGGAGCTACCTGGATACGGGGGCCCAAAGGCTGTGGAAAAACGACAACAGCAAAACAAAAAGCAAGGACTGTTGTTGAATTCCAGGACGAGGAAAAGCGAGATAATCTTTTGACGATAGCGAATACCGCGCCATCAAAATTGCTGATTGGAGACAAACCGATTCTGTTTGACGAATGGCAGGATGCGCCGAAACTCTTTGGCGCAATTAGGAAGGATGTTGACGATTCGGGTGAAAAAGGATGCTATATACTGACAGGATCTTCTTCAAAAGAGGTAAAGACGCCTCATACGGGGACACTCAGGATCAGTCATCTGAAAATGTACCCGATGAGTCTCTTTGAGAGCGGTGATTCAAACGGTTCGGTTTCTCTGATCAGGCTGTTTGACGATCCGGGTTCATTTGACGGCTGCCATTCTGACATGAGTATAGATGATATTATTTTTTCAATCTGCCGCGGAGGTTGGCCGGGGGCTCTTGATACTAAGACAGAAAGATCAAAACTCTTAGTTGCGAAAGAAATATATAAGCAAACATATTCGACAGATATTTCGAATATAGACCATGTAAAACGTAAGCCACAGATAACCATGGATCTCTTGAAATCATACAGTAGAAATCTGTGTACTTTTGCGACCACAAAAACAATTCTGTCAGATGTTAAAGCAAATAATACGGTCTCAGACCCGACCGTGTATGACTATATAAACGCGCTTACTGAATTGTATATTATCGATGATATAGACGCATGGTGTCCGTCTATACGTTCAAAGACAGTCATAAGATCCGGAAAGAAACGAAACTTCATAGATCCGTCCATTGCCGTTGCAGCGCTAGGGCTGTCTCCGGATTATTTTAATAAAGATTTTAAAACACTCGGCTTCCTGTTTGAATCATTATGTATTCGTGATCTGAAAGTGTATTCGTCTGTATACGACGGGTATATGTCATACTATCATGACAGATATGGATTGGAAGCCGATGGAGTGCTGCACCTAAATGATGGTAGATACGCTCTAATTGAGTTTAAGCTTGGACAAACAGAGGTTGATGAGGGAGCGAAGCATCTGTGTGAAATAGAAAAACTTGTTGCTATGCATAATGAAAACGAGCCGCAATGCCCATTACGATTGCCGGATCTGAAACTGGTGGTTACTGGCACGGAATATGGTTACAGAAGAGATGACGGTGTTTTTGTTATTCCTATCGGCTGCTTGAAGAATTAGTAAATACAGGGTTTGATGTATTGACAGGAGGTGACAGAATATGCCCAATATAGTACCGGTATCTGATCTGAGGAATTACAATGCTGTTATAGGTCAGGTTTCCTATGGAAATCCAGTTTACTTGACAAAAAACGGTAGAGGCGACTGTGCCATTATAGATATCAAG
>JAFWWB010000053.1 GCA_017518185.1 Lachnospiraceae bacterium | reverse complement strand
CTCTCGCTTTGGCACTTACCTCTGTGGGGGTGCCGTGTCCTACTCTTTCATAGATGTTGGGGCAGGCAACAGCATAGCCGTGGCGGCTGAAGCGGTTGCAGGTCTCCCTGAGCCACTCATCCCATCCCGGCATATGAGGGATAAGAACTATTCCCGGATAGGGACCGGATCCCATGGGGCGGGAATAATAAACACGGATCTTGTCGCTGTTATAGCCATCGATAACGATGGTCTCGGACATGATGCCTTCATAATCAGCTGTGTTAAAGGAATTCCAAGCCATTTATCATACCTCCGTAATAATATTTATGTTAATCATATTTTACATTATAAAAGCTATTTTTTCACCCGGCATCACAGGATCATGGACGCTGACGCAGATATGATCGCTATGAGCAACATGACTGCTGCGACTTCCTTAACGTCATCTACCAGCAATCCGATGAACTCTCTGATCAGAGCATTCGGCCAAAAGTACCATTTCGTCGGCGCACCCATACCGTCTATGTCCATTCCTTCCGAGTTCGCTATAACTCCGCTTCGGAACACATGATAGTTTGTAGTGGAAAAAGCGCCTTCCGTTCCCGGGCACTGCACGTCAGCGATATCCTTGGAGAAGCGCATGTTTTCCTTCGTCCTTACGCTCTTGTTTTCCGGAAAGATCCGTTCCCTGGCTATCCCTTGTGAGACCATGTACTCAGCCATGGCTTCTGCTTCGGACATCGGTTCGTCGTCTCCTTTTCCTCCGGAAGGAATAAAGATCGGAGAAGGACCGCCGGCTTTCTCCTGTTTGCGGGCGAATTCCAGAGCTCTGTCGACCCTGCCACGAATGAGCGGATAGAGGCTTCCGTCATCTTTTATCTTGCATCCAAGTATGATGATGTATCCCTTATCAAAGGCTGGCTCATGTCTTCTCACTCTGCCGAATATGATAAAGACGCCTATCAGCAGGCATACCATGAAACTGTATATGCTGTAGTAGATACTGAGCGCCACATAGCTCATTTGGTAGTCTGCTTTAAGAAAATCATACGCTATCACTCCGCCGAACATACCGATGACCAGGACAACTGAGAGAATGATCCCCAACAGGTTTACTGTCCTGAAGCCCTCTTTTCGTATAAGCTGGATATTGCTTATGCAAAGAGCAATTGAGAACACCGCAATACCCGGAGCTGTGAGCCCTGTGAAGTAGAGCATCATCAGGCGGCTCCACTCCAGGATCTTGCCGAAATCATACGCAGTAGGATCAAGGATCAGCATGATGAGCAATATCAATGTTCCGAATGCGACGACTGAGAAGAAGACCGTAAGTCCCAGCATATATATGGACGTATAAGAGAACAGTTTTTCTCCTATGAGCCGGCGGTATTCAAGGAACAGGCTCAGAGCGGAAAAACAGCAGAACAGAGATCCGGCCACCAAGGCAATCTGCCAGCACGGAAACACAAGTCTTCCGGATCTGTATATGCAGAGTTTCCCGCCTGTCAGGTATTCGGTATATATGGT
>JAFWWB010000052.1 GCA_017518185.1 Lachnospiraceae bacterium | reverse complement strand
GGTGGTCCCCTCCGTGGGATTGTTCTGCCTGATGACGTAGGGCAGGCCGGCCTCCAGCTTTTCCTTTACCTCTTCGGGACTTAATGAAAGACAGTGCTTGTCATAGACGGTTATCTCCTTGCCGTCCTCTCCCGTCACTGTCTTCAGGCTCTCCAGCCGCTCCTTGTCGCAAAAGCAGTAGTAAGCCTGGCCCTTATCGATAAGCTCCTTCGCATACTTAAGGTAGATCCCGGCTGCCTGTCTCTCGCTCTGGACATAAGGTCCGCAGCCTCCGTCCTTATCCGGGCCCTCGTCATGCTCAAGCCCGGTTCCCTTCATGGTACGGTAGATGATATCCACCGCCCCTTCCACATACCTTTCCTGGTCGGTATCCTCTATGCGTAGCAGAAAATCACCGCCCTCATGCTTGGCGATGAGGTACGCGTAGAGCGCAGTCCTCAGATTTCCCACGTGCATCCTCCCCGTAGGGCTGGGGGCATACCTTGTCCTTATCTTTGTCATCCCTGATTCCTCCTTCTGAGTATCCATATAAATATCCCGCAAAGCAGGAGCCCCGACGGTATAACACCTATCAGGAGCATTGAAAACACATTTCTTGCGCCGCTGTCCACCAGCACCGGATCGTATTCGTAAGCCTTGACCGGTATGTCCGGCTGCTCCGGCTTCTCGCTGACAGCTCCCAGTGCCTTGATGAACAGCTCATAGTTGCCTCCGTTCACGGCCTGGTTGATATCCCTGTAAAGGAAATAATCCGAGGCAAAGGCGCAGAGCCTTGTATCCCCCGTCTCACCGTGACGCCTTGCAAATACCGCCAGTGAAAGGGGCCCTGCCTCCTCCGTTTCCACCTCCGCGGTGTGCGCCGACTCTGTGGTCCTAAGAAAGCTGTAGGCACTCACATCCGCCTTCTCTATAAGCCTGAAGCCCTTGGCAAAGGGCATATAGATGTATCTGGTGCGTCCTGCGGCATATTCCGAACGGCTTATCTCCGTATCCAGCACTTCGGGCAGCAGGGATATCCGGCTTTCGTTGATATAGCCCGGATCCTCCTCGTATACCACGCCCGGGAGCACCTTTATGCCGAAGTCCTCGAAAAGGCTGTAGTAGTTCGGAAGCTCCACGCCTTCCCTGTAGGCGGTGACGAATACCGCGCCCCTGCCCTTATCCAGGAAACGGCGGATCTTTTCCATATCCTCCCCGTTGAGATCCGCAAAGGGTCCGCAGATGAAGATCACGTCCCCGTCCTCCGGGACCTCGTCATAGCGGAGCAGGTTTATGGACTCCAGCTCATAGCCCGCGTTGTTGATCCGTCCTTTAAGCTCCTCGTCGCATTCCAGCTCCTCATGTCCCGTTATGGCGTATATCTTCGGGATATCGCCGCTGCTGACATAGGAGATGGCTGCCATTATCCGTCCCTCACCGTCATAGCCGGAGACACGGTGGTCTGCCGCAACATAGCTCTCGCTCTCTATATCATAGACATAATCATAGCTTATCCTGTAGCAGTCGTAATAGTCGATCACCCTGTTCCTGCCGCCGCTTGTCACGATAAGGCTTCCCGGCCCGGGCTCGGTATCGGTGTAGTTCATGTAAAAGTAGGGGTAGTCGTTGGGGGAGACATAGCTCACCCGCACATTACCGTTTATCTCCACGATGCGGTCAAGAGTGGCCGCCACAGTCTCGTCCCGCTCATTCTCCGGTGAAAGGACAAATATCTGCACAGGCGTGTCCAGCTTACTCAGGTAATCCAGGCTCTCCCGGCTTAACGACCTTATGCTGTTATAGGTAAGGTCCAGGCTTCTCACTGTGGGAGGCAGCATCCTCACTCCCGCATTTACCGCTATGGCAAGCGCAATCGCCAGCGCAGCCTTTAAAAGGTTCGCAACGGCTCCCGGCAGTCCCATGGTCCTTACGGAATGCCTGCCCGCATCCAGAACGTATTCGGTGAAAAACAGCGCCAGTGCCGTGACTGTCAGAAGGTATACCACCGAAGGCCAGTCCAGGCTTCCGTACATGCTGTATTCAAAGGGCGCCGTAAGGTCCAGAAGCTTCAGCACCGAGGTAACTGCATTGCCGGATACGGATATCATGCCGGAGATGCTCTTCACCATGGCCGAGAGCAGCAGGGTGAAGAAGGTGAGCACCGCAGCCGTTATCTGGTTGTCCGTGAGCGCCGATATGAGCATGCCCACGGCCAGGGCCGCCATCACAAATAATGTAAAGCCCACGGCTGCCAGCACGTTCTCCGCCACCGGCACCGGGCCGTATACCCCAAGGATCAGCGGATACAGCGCAAACATTATATTCAGGGGCAGGAAGGCGCAGAGCGCCGCAAGGTATTTCCCCAGCACTATGCTCCTTAAGGACACCGGCGAGGTATAAAGGAGCTGGTCCGTCTTATGCCTCTTCTCCTCAGCAAAGCTCCTCATGGTGAGCAGCGGCAGCGTCATTATGAAGATAAAGGTCACCGCGTTTATTATATACGAAATGTAGGGAAGGCCCTTCACCAGTCCATAATAGCGGAAATACCAGCCCATGAAGAAAAGGGTCAGGGACCAGAAGATCCAGCCCGTCAGGGTACGGAAGTTCTGGAGCCATTCTTTCTTAAATACCGCTCTCATCCCTGTCCTCCCTGAGAGCGTAGTCCGCCCCCGTAAGCTTCAGATAGACCTCCTCCAGGTTCATCTGCCTGCTCACCATCTCAAGTATCCCGTAGCCTTCCTCCATACAGGTCTTCGATATGCTCTCCCGTATATCCTGTCCCGGAAAAGCCGTCACCTCTATGGTACAGGATTCCGCGTCCTCTCTCAGTATCCTGTGGCTCTCTATGCGTCCGTTCTTCTCCATGGCAGCATCCGCCTTGGTGGAGTTTCCCCGTATCACCAGACGTATGCGCTGCCTGTCGTTATGCTTCCTTACCAGTTCATCGGGAGTGTCATCCGCAACCAGCTTACCTCCGTAGAGCATGAGTATGTGGTCGCAGAGGTTTTCCACCTCGCTTAGGCTGTGGGTGCTGAAAATGACGGTGTGCTCCCGTCCCAGCTGCCGCACCAGTTCCCTCATCTCCACGATCTGCCTGGGATCCAGCCCCGAAGAGGGCTCATCCAGTATTATGAGTTCAGGATCTCCCAGCAGTGCCTGCGCCAGTGCCACTCTCTGCTTATAGCCCTTGGAGATCTGCTTTATCATATGACGCTGCACGCTGCCAAGCCCTGCCAGTTCACTTACCCTGGCCATCTCCTTTTTCTTTGTGCTTCCCGTGATGCCCTTAAGCTCCGCCGCAAAATCCAGATTCTCCGAGACCGTAAGGTCCGGGTAAAGAGGCGGCTGCTCAGGCAGATAGCCTATATGTTTCTTGGCCCGCGCAGGATTCTTTATCATGGAGATCTCATTTATCAGGATATCTCCGCCTCCCGGGGAAAGGTAGCCGGTTATAAGGTTCATGGTAGTGCTCTTTCCCGTTCCGTTGGGCCCCAGGAAACCGTAGATCCGGCCCTTCTCCGTACTGAAGCTCACATCGTCCAGTATCTTTCTGTCACCGTATGCTTTTTTCAGATTCCTGACTTCAAGCATATTCCTCAAGCTCCTTAAGCCCCGCCGCAACGGCATATACTCCGGGATAATCCCGGGAAAGCCTGTTCATACAGCGGCTTATGAAGCTCCTCCGTTCTTCCGTATTATATCTCAGCACATCCTTGTGCCCCCATATATGGGTAAAACTCCTCTGCTCCGCCAGCCTTTCCATGCTGTCCACAAAGGAATAGAGTTCGAGCCCTCTCTGCTTTGCGCACATGGGGAGTATCCTCTGCTCAGCAAAGACCATGGGACACAGCCTGTCGCTGTCCTCCAGACAGTTCTCCATGAAATCCAGGGCCTGCCCCACATAGGCGTCCCTGAAGGCGCTGTCCTTGATATACAGCAGTGCGGTATTTGCCGCCTTTTCCGTAAGATCCCAGTCCGCGGGCCGCGCATAGCCTTCCTTCATCTTAAAGCCTGCGGGATCCGGGTATATCTCTTCCCTCAGATCCTCCCTGTGTATTACCGCTATGCTCCTGCTCTTTAAGTCGGGTGCCAGATCCTTCCAGATTATCAGATCCGTATCTATCATCACCGAGGGCAGCTCCTCCGCCTTCAGCGCGCAGAGCTTTCCTGCGGCCCAGAATACCGATGCATTTATGTCCTCCGGCACCTGAAGCGGCTTAAGCCCCCTTCTGAAGAGCTTATCCAGCCCTCTTTCGCGGAGCCAGGCCGCCGCAGTCTCATCCGCGTACATGGCGCAGTCACCGTTATTCTCCTGAAAAGCCGCAAGGGACAGAAGCAGGGTCACCAGCTCGTGATCCTGCATGAAGTACTCCCCTTTAGCTGCCGATGGTGATGTCCACAGGGAATAGAAACCGTTCATAATCTATATCAGTCCGAGACCGTACCCCAGTTCTTCTATGATCCTGGGTGAAGTACGGATGATCCTTTCACTGCTGTTTCTCCAGACGGGCGCGGGCGCAGCAATCATTCCCACAGCCGGCCCCTCTGTCATAAGTCCCGGCCTGTAGCTTCCTCTCCGGTAACTTCCTCTCAGGTAGCTGCTCCTGCCGAAGCCGTAAGCGCTCCCCGTCACGAAGCTGCCCTGTCCGAAACGGTAGCCGCTTCCTCCGAAACCGTAACCGTAACCAAAGCCATAACCGCTTCCCGTGACAAAACTCCCTCTTCCGAAACGGTAGCCGCTTCCTCCGAATCCATATCCGTAGCCGAAGCCATAACCGCTTCCCGTGACAAAACTCCCTCTTCCGAAGCGGTAGCCGCTTCCTCCGGATCCATATCCGTAGCCGAAGCCATAACCGCTTCCCGTGACAAAACTTCCTCTTCCGAAGCGGTAACCGCTCCCCGTCGTGAAGCTTCCCTGCCCGAAACGGTAGCCGCTTCCCGTTCTGTAGCTGCCCTTTCCGAAACGGTAGCCGCTCCCTGTCAGGTAGCTGCCTCTCCCGAATCGGCGGCCACTGCCCCTTCTCTTTGCCGGAAGACCTGAGCTCCTAAGGCGCTCATCAGCCTTCATGGCCTCAAACACTGCGCCCTCAGGAGGTATGGCCTCGCAGGCGTTATAGTACATCTCATGATCAAAGGCCCCGCAGTCCGCATAAAGCTTATCCATGTACAGCCTTCCCAGCCTGCAAAAACAGCTCACATATACCGGATATGCCTTATGCTGCCTTATCAGCTCCTCAGCCTCCTGACCGGAGATATGGAGCATGAACCCGCTTGGAGGCAGGGGGTAAGCCAGCTTGGAATTGAACTCGCCGTTCCAGACTATATGCACCGCAAAGGCGGAAAGCCCGGGAATATAATTCTCCAACGTCAAAAAGGCATACCCTGCATGGAATGCCGCAAGAGAACCTATCCTTGTTTCATACGCGCTGTCAGTCTCGTTTTTTCTTCTGTCCAGCCACGTAAAGATTTTTCCCATCTTTTACGCTTTCCCCGTGCTGCCGAAGCCTCCTCTGTCATTTTCTCCCAGCCTGTCCGTTTCCTCAAAGACTATGGCCGGCTGATGCTCAAATATCCTGAACTGACAGATACGGTCATTCACGTGTATCTCCGTATCACGTACAGCCATCACCGGCATATACCACTGATCGTTATCACCGCAGTAGCTCTCATCTATGACTCCGCAGTGATTGGTCTGTATTATCCCGAAATTCTTAAAGGTGGAGCTCCTGGGTACCACATGAGCCTCATATCCGGCAGGCAGCTCCATCGCCACACCCAGAGGTATCAGCTTAAACTCCCCCTTTGAGAGCTTAACCTCCTCCGCGCAGCGCAGGTCTATCCAGTCGCTCTTTCCGTCTATATACTTCAGCTTCTCTATCTTATCCGAAAAATACTTTATCTTTATGGTTTCCATACAGCTCCTTTAACTGTCACAGCCGGTCTTTGGCTGGAAGCCCGCAGTATCATTCTCGTAATCGTTGCAGTAAAGTACGGCCTTTCCGGCCTCCAGGCTCTTCTTCACATCTATTACACGCTGGTTCGAGCTGCCCTTCCAGAGCAGCCTGTTATCCTTGAGCTTCTTTACAAACTCCCCGTCCACCAGCACATCCAGGTATTCCATTACGGGATAAGCAGCTATGTCCTCCCAGCTGTATCCCGTGTATAACCAGATGGTCTTATCCGGATAACGTTCCCTTACCTTTGCGGCAAAAGTCCGTACATCGCTTCTGTTTGCGGGAAACAGCGGATCCCCGCCCGAAAAGGTCAGGCCGGAGATATAGCTTTTGTCCAGCTGGTCGAATACCTCCTTCTCGGCAGCATCGTCAAACAGAAGGCCTCCCTCCGGATCCCAGGTCACGGGATTCTGGCAGCCGTCGCAGCAGTGGTCGCAGCCCGAAAGCCAGAGCACAACGCGGAGCCCGTCGCCGTTCAGCATATCATCATGTGTAATATTATGGTAGCGCATTACATGCTTTTCCTTTCCCCTATCTCCGCCATTTTCGCGTCGTTAAGGCGGGAGTCGCCGTGGACACGGGAATAGGAAAGGTATCCGTTCATGCGGTCGATCTTGGTCAGGTTGCGGCTGCCGCAGGCAGGACACACATCCATCTCAAGTTCTTCGTGGCCGCAGTCGTCGCAATATGCCAGGCTTAAGTTCACACCCTCATAAAAGCCCATCTCCATGGCCCTGCGCACCAGGGTACGCACGGCCTCGATATTATAACCGATGGGATACTTCACATACTGTATCTTGCCTCCGTTGAGCATCTCCCAGAAGCGGTCCTCCAGGTCCTGCTTCTGTATCGGAGTGATATCCTCGGTGACATGGCAGTGGAAGGAATTGCTCACGTATTCCCTGTCGGATACCCCCTCCACTATGCCGTACTTTTTCCGGAACTGCTGCACCTGAAGGCCGCAGAGGCTTTCAGCCGGCGTTCCGTATATCGCATAGAGGTTATGATCCTCTTCCTTGAATTCCGTTATCTTCTTGTTGATATGCTCCATTACCTCAAGTGCAAAGGCCCCGTCTTCCACAAGGGACTTGCCGTTATAGAGCATCTGGAGCTCGTTCAGAGCAGTGATACCGAAGGAAGCCGTAGCATATTTGAGCAGTGGCTTGATCTTGTCATGAAGCCCGAGGTTTCCGTGCAGGAAACCGCCCTCGCAATAGGCCAGCGGATTCGTGGAAGCCCTCATCTCCCCGAGATAGGCATAGGTCCTTATATGCAGCTGCCTTATGAGATTCAGGTAATAATCCAGCACCTCATAAAAATCCCTGCTCTCCTGCCTTGACTTTGCCAGTATCATCGGAAGATGCAATGATACCGCGCCTATATTGAAGCGGCCCACAAAGATGGGCATATCCTTGTCGTCCGCGGGATGCATGCCGCCCCTCTCATACCAGGGAGAAAGGAATGCACGGCAGCCCATGGGGGATATCACCCTGCCGTACTGCTTGTACATGCTGGCGATATAGCCCTTGCCCGTCAATGACAGCCAGTCGGGGTACATGGTCCTTGCGGAGCATTCCACGCCGGCTTCAAACACATCCTCCAGCTCGCAGCCGGGGCCGTGAAGCTTTTCATCATATAAGAAAACGATCTTGGGGAAGAGGACCGGCTTCTTATGCCCGGTCTTTCCCTGACCTGTCCTTCTCACGTTCAGCATGCTGATGGTGGCCTGCTTTGCAAAGCGGCCGGTACCTATGCCCGCCGTTACCGTGATGAAAGGATAATCACCGCGGCTGGAAGCCACGGTATTGAACTTGTATTCCCAGCCCTGGAAGCCCTGCTCAAAATCCCTGCAGACGTCCTTCCAGGCCTCTTCCTCGGCCCTTTCCCGTGCCACGCCCAGAGCCTCATACTTGGCTATGTATTTGTCGTAGGAACGCTGTGCATAGGGCTCAAGTATCTTATCCACCTCAGGTACGGTAAAACCGCCGTACTGCTGTGACGCCGCGCTGAGTACGATATCGCCTATGACATCAAAGGCCACATCCAGTGTCTTGGGCTCATTATACCATATATTTCCCATTTCAAAACCACCGCTCAGGACATTTTTCACATCAAACAGGCAGCAGTTCATGGTATCACGCCTTGCGGACATGTCATGGACATAGATATAGCCGTCACGGCAGGCCTGAAGCTCCTCGGTCGTAAGGAAGAACTTCTGATAGAGTTCCTTGTTCAGCTGGTTAAAGATAAGGGAGCGCTTGGTGGAGACAAGGGCGGAATCCGTGTTGGCATTCTCCTTATCCCCGATATACATTATGGACTGGCTCTTCTTATAGACATCGTCCAGCATTCGCACGAAATCCTGCTTGTAGTTACGGTAATCCCTGTAGCTCTTGGCCACTATGGGCTTCACCTCTTCCAGTGCGCTTTCCACGATATTATGCATGACCGGAATGGGGATCAGCTCATCCCCCATCTCGTCCACCTTATTCACCACAAAGAGGCAGATCTGCTTCTTCTCATCTTCAGTGAAATCCGTAAGGGCCCTGTAGGCACTCTTTCCTACGGCATTTATCACCTTCTGGACATTGAACTCCTCAAGGGTATTGTCTTTTTTTACTACCTTTACGTTCTTTTTCGGCCTGTACAGGCTGCCGTAATCCAGATCCTCCATCAGAAAGCCTCCATACCACATATATGTTATTTCTTCTAAAAAACAACGCACCCACCGCAAGATGTTGTGCGTTGTTCATTATATCGGGCTACAGTCACCCTGTCAAGCACATAAATGACCGTTGACCGGCTTTCACAGAGCAAAAGCCGCGCTGCCGTACAAGACCTAAGCCTGGGCCTCTCCCGTCTGATCCGGTGCAGCAGCCTCTTCCTTCTTGTTCTTGCTCTTTCTCAGGCCGAAACCTATAAGAAAAGCCACAAGTATCGTCACTGCAAAAACCCCGAAAACAAGCAGGTATGAAAGAAAAGCATTTATGAATTGTGTAAGTTCCACTTATCCCACCTCTCCGATCCGGATATCCCGGCCATTATACCGGGCAGGCTGTTCTGCCCGGACAATGGTCATTGTACCACAATATCTTGTTATGGTCAATCGAGTATCCCTCACTGTCACAGTTTTTCGTTTATGGCCTCGATCACGGTACGGAGGGCCTTGAGCCTGGCGTAATGCTTGTCGTTGGACTCCAGTATATGCCAGGGCGCATATTCCGTGCTGGTCTTCTGAATCATCTCGTCGATGGCGCTCTCATACAGATCCCACTTTTCCCTGTTGCGCCAGTCCTCTTCTGTGATCTTCCACTGCTTCTCCGGAGTGGCCTGCCTGTCATTGAAGCGCGCCAGCTGGGTATCCTTATCGATGTGCACCCAGAATTTCAGTATGACCGCTCCCCAGTCATCCAGCTCCTTCTCAAACTCGTTTATCTCATTATAGGCCCGCTGCCAGTCGTTCTCGGAGCAGAAGCCCTCCAGACGCTCCACCATGACGCGGCCGTACCAGGTCCTGTCAAAAATGGCGATATGCCCATCCTTCGGAAGCCTGGTCCAGAATCTCCAGAGATAATGCCTGTTCTTCTCCCTGGGTTCCGGTGAAGCGATGGGATGCACCTCGAAGCCTCTCGGATCCAGTGCCGCCGTAAGCCTCTTGATATTTCCGCCCTTGCCTGCGGCATCCCATCCCTCGTAGGCTATGACTACGGGTATCTTCTTCTGGTATATCTTATTGTGGAGGTCAGCCAGCTCCTCCTGCAGATCCTTAAGCTCCTGCTTATAGTCCTCATCGCTTACGGAAACGGAGAGATCCACCTCCGAAAGCTTCGGCATGCTGACCAGAGGGAAGGTATTCTGGAGCACCGTGGCCGCTCTCCCGGAATTCTGAAGGGCCGTGTCTATGCTTCTTACCAGCTGTTCCGTTACCTGGAGTTCAGCCCACTTCCTGCTCTTGGAATCAATGAAATACCAGGGGGCTATGAACTGGTCAGTGGCCTCGATGTACTCATCATAGACATCCATGCATTTCTCATAATGCTTATTCTGCCACAGATCCCACTTCTCGACCCTCCAGCTGGTGCTCTTGTCCTCCTCCAGCTCGGAAAGCCTCTTCTTCTGCTCGTTCTTTGAGATATGGAAGAAAAACTTCACCAGAAGATAGCCGTTGTCGGAAAGCGTGCGCTCGAATCTCCTTATGGAGTTCAGCTGGCGCTTATAGGCTCCGTCACCTGTCTCCCCGGAAAGCCTGGCCTTCGTCACTTCGTCCATCCAGCTGCCGTCAAAGAAGGAAAACTTGCCGGCCTCGGGAATGCGTGCGAAATATCTGTAGAGGAAGGGCCTTCTCAGCTCGTCCTCCCCCGGCTTTGCCAGGGTCTCCGTCTTGTAAAAGCGGGGGTCCAGGTTTTTGATGACCTTGCCCAGCACGCCGCCCTTTCCGGCACCGCCCCAGCCGTCCATGATCACCAATACCGGGAGCTTCTTCTCCTTGATGGCCATCTGACGGCCTGCCAGCTCGGCTCTCGCCTTCTCAAGCCTTGCCGCGATCTCCTCATCCTCCGGTCTTGTTGCTTTAACCCAATCCTTCAGCATAATGTAATCCCCCTTTCTTCCTAAAAATGTTTTAGTACATACCTTCCGTATCTTCCAGCAGATCCGTTCCGTCCGCCGCCTCGGTGGCAAGCTTATCGCACCTTTCGTTCTCCGGGTGGCCGGCGTGGCCCTTCACCCAGATAAAGCTGACACTGTGCTGTTCCTTTGCCTTAAGCAGCCGCTCCCACAGATCCACATTCTTAACCACTTCGTTACCGCTGCGCTTCCAGCCTTTTTTTATCCAGGATTCTATCCAGTGCTGGTTGAAGGCGTTCACCAGATACTGGGAATCGGAATAGAGTTCCACCTCACAGGGTCTGGTCAGAGCCTCCAGTCCCGCTATCGCCGCCATAAGCTCCATGCGGTTGTTGGTGGTCTTCCTATATCCGGCGCTGAGCTCCTGCTGGTGCAGCTCTCCCTTCGAATCCCTGAACTGCAGGACAACTCCGTAGCCTCCCGGGCCGTCGGGATTTCCTCTGGCCGCGCCGTCAGTGAATATACTTACCTTAGCCAAAGCTCCATCTCCCTTCCTCAGCGAAACGTCCGGCCATCTCCTCCGCCTCTTTTACAAGTTTCTCATCATAACCCATGACTGACAGGAGCTTTATGGCATTCCTGCTGGTAGCCCTGCCCCTGTTCAGCTTATAGTTGAAGCACACGTCCCCTTCGATTATCTCCTCCTCGAAATGGTAATTCTCATAGATCCCTTCCAGAAGGCCCGTGAGCTCTATATCATGGGTGGCCGCACAGCAGAAATAGCCTTTTTCCTTCATGGTCTTAAGGAGGTTTGAGGAAGCTGCGATGCGCTCCACCGTATTGGTGCCTTTAAGGACCTCATCCACATAACAGGCGATCTTCGCCCCCTCCTCTTCTCCGGCCTTCAGTATACGTCTCATGGCTTTTATCTCCGCCATGAAATAGCTCTCTCCGTGCTCCAGGTCGTCCCTGAGGGCCATGGAAGTGTAGATCCTGTGGAAGTCCGTATGAAACTCCTCCGCACAGGCAAAGCCGAAGCACTGTCCCAGAAGCTGGTTGACGGCCATGGTCTTTAAGAAGGTGGACTTGCCCGAAGCATTGGAGCCTGTCAGCAGCATGCAGCCTCCAAGCTCATAATCATTAACGACCGGGTCCTCTATAAGTGGATGGTATATGCCCTTTGCGCTTTCCTTTCCGTCAAAGACCGGCTCACAGGTACTGAGCGACCGCCTGAAGGAAGCCGCTGCTATCAGCGCCTCGATATGCCCCAGTATCCCGTGTATCCTGTCGATATCCTCAACGTGGGCCTTCATCTCTCCGAACATCCTGCCGAAGGCTATCATGTCCGGATGTAACAGCATGTTCAGGTAGTCTCCCGCCACCTGCAGCGGATCTCCGCCGGCGCTGCCTCCTGAATATATTGCAGAGCTCCCGCGGCTGAAACGCTTAAGGGCCTCCAGGCATTCCTTAAGCCTTTCCTTCTCTTCCGAAGCCGCCTCCGGCAGGGACGAAAGTATAGTATAGCCGCCCCTTATCTCTCTCATGACGGCCTTCAGGGTAACGATGTAGGGCTGTACCCTTCCCTTCTCCCTGAAATACCAGGACATGTTGAATATCAGCACGCCTATGAGCAGGGGTATACCTGCCGCTGTATAGAATATTGTAACGGCCACTGCCGCTGCCACCAGGAGCGGCGCCAGTATATGGAGCTTAAGGGCTTTTACATCGATATCCGTGCTGAGATCCAGGTAATCGTAAAGCGAGTACTTGTCACTCTTGCCCATGCCCGCAAAAAGAAACTGCAGCTTTTCCCTGAGCTCCTTATCCTTATCGAAGAGCTCCATCAGCTCCCGGCGTTTTTTAAGCTCAGTCTCGTCAAAGAGCGGGGTCCTGAGATGATGATAGAGGCATTCCTCCCCCGCCGCCGAATACGTGACGTTCATCGCCATAAAGAGCCTGTCCAGTTCAAGATCCGAAGCCGTTATATTGTCGATCGAAAGCTTATCCGAATGCCTGTTGAAATACGCCGGTATGTGCTCCGCCCCCGAAGCCGTCAGCTTCTTTGTACAGAACTTCCCGTAAGACCGGCGTATATCCGCCAGCACCGCCTCCCTGTATCTTTTCTTCTCCGCAAGTCCCAGGGCCCCCACGATCACGATAAACGCCGCGAAGACTCCCAGGACGGTTAATATCTCTTCCATCACGATCCTTATTTCATTGTCACCAGCTCGTACTCCCTGGTGCCGATGCCTATCTTTTCCGCATGCTCAAGGGTCTCAGCCCAGGAGACATTGGGATTGCTGTTATGCCACACGTCCCCGTGATCATGGAAATGCTCCGAAGCCATATTGTCACCCAGCTGGCTGTTCCTTATGGGTTCGGCCTTCTGGCAGAGATCGACGCAGGCCTGGTCAAGAGCTACCGGATCAAAGGACGCAAGCATGCCTATGTCCGGAAGTATGGGAGCATCGTTCTCCCCGTGGCAGTCGCAGTTGGGAGACACATCCGTTATAAGGCTGATATGGAAATTCGGTCTTCCGCTTATGACCGCAGCGGTGTACTCCGCCATTCTTCTTCCCAGCATCTGCGGTGCATCCCAGTTGTCATTCTCTATGGCATCGAAAGCGCAGGCTCCTATGCAGCGGCCGCAGCCCTTACACTTCTCCGTATCGATTCGCGCCTTCCCGTCCTCATAGACTATGGCATCGGATCCGCACTCCCGTGCGCATCTCCTGCAGCCCCTGCACTGTTCAGTGATCACATGGGGATGCCCGCTGTTATGCTGCTGCATCTTTCCCGCGCGGCTTCCGCAGCCCATCCCGATATTCTTGATGGCTCCGCCAAAACCGGCCTGTTCATGGCCTTTGAAATGATTCAGGGAGATGACGATATCCGCATCCATCACGGCCCGGCCGATATAGGCTTCCTTACAGTACTCCCCGCCCGGCACAGGCACCGCTATATCATCCGTTCCCCTGAGGCCGTCGGCGATTATGATCTGGCAGCCTGTGGTGACGGTATTGAATCCGTTGATATTGGCGCAGTCAAGATGCTCAAGGGCATGCTTGCGGCTTCCCGGATAAAGCGTGTTACAGTCTGTCAGGAAGGGAAGTCCTCCCTGTTCTTTTATGACATCCGCCACCGCTTTCGCATAATTCGGCCGGAGATAGGCCAGATTGCCCAGCTCCCCGAAATGCATCTTTATCGCCACGAACTTTCCGTTCATGTCGATACCCGTGATCCCCGCCATACGTATCAGTTTCTGTAATTTTGCCGGCAGGCTCACACCCAGCACCGTCCTGAAATCAGTGAAGTATACCTTTGATCTTTCCATACGGTCAGTCCCCCTTTTATTCGTTTGTATCTGTCAATGCAGAACCCGCTTCGCCGGCCGGCATATAGCCGTTTGAAGCGGGAATTACGTTTTCAGTCCCTGAAATCCGGTCCGAAGCTCTCCGGGAGCAGCTCCTCAAGCGTAAAGCTCTTATAGTCATCCTCCGACCTGCATACGATGACCTTCATCTGTGCAGGATCGCAGAACTCCCTGAGCACCTGGCGGCACACCCCGCAGGGCCATGCAAAAGAAGCGCTGCCTTCAGTCCCTCCCGCAATGGCTATCATGGTAAAACGCCGCTCTCCTTCGCTCACAGCCTTGAACACCGCGGTACGCTCCGCGCAGTTGGTGACGCCGTAGGAAGCATTTTCCACATTGCAGCCCGTATATATCTTTCCGCTCTCCGCAAGAAGCGCCGCCCCCACACTGTATCCCGAATAAGGGCAGTAGGCCTTCTTACGCATTTCCATGGCAAGCTTTATCAGTTCTTTTTCCACTCAGGCCACCTCCGTAAAACTCCTTTCATTATACCAGAATACGCCCCTCGCCTCAACCTGTTTTATAGCGCAAACTGCATTTTGACGTATCGGCTGCGCTGTGGTATCATCTGAAACATGAGCGATACAAATGATAATATAATACATATAAGCGGCGTGGATCATTCCTACAGGAAGAACCACGTCCTGAAGGACTTAAGCATCGATCTTCCTCTTGGGGAGAGCATCGCGGTGCTGGGTGCAAACGGCAGCGGCAAATCCACCCTGCTCTCCATACTCTCCGGCACCAGGCAGTGTAAGGGCGCAAAGATGGTCTTAAACGGCTCTGACCTCTTTAAAGATAAGGCCGCCCACAGGAAGCTCATAGGCTATGTGCCCCAGAACGATCCGCTTCTGGATGAGCTCAGCGTCAGGGACAACCTGCTCCTCTGGTACAAAGGACCCGCAAAGGAGCTTGATGCTGCTCTGTCCGTTCCGGCGGTGGAGATGCTGGGAGTCAGGGACATGCTGAAGATGCGCGTGCGTTCCCTTTCCGGAGGCATGCGAAAAAAGGTGAGCATCGCAACAGCGCTCATAAACAACCCGCAGGTGCTCATACTGGATGAACCCGCCGCAGCTCTGGATCTTTCGGTCAAGGCCCAGATACGCGAATATCTTGAAGCCTTTCATTCGGCAGGCGGTACCCTTATACTTACCACCCATGATGAAGAAGACTTAAGCATAATCACACTGCTCTATCTTATAAAAGGCGGCAGCGCAAACCGCTGCGAACGGGTACTGCGGGGGGATGAGCTCCTCCACGCCATAAGGGGGGATTCGGATGCTCTTTAAGCTGCTTCGCACAGAGCTTAAGCTGAACCTCCGCTGCCTGCCGACTCTGCTGGCCGGCTTTGTTCTTTTCGGCGCTCTTTTTTCACTGATCGCCCTTACTCTTTCACGCACGCTATACAAGAGCGAGACTCCCGTCCGTGCCACCGTTGCCGTGGTCAGCACCGGCGACCAGGAATACCTGGATACCGCCATACGCTATATCTCCGGACTGGAGTCCGCTTCTTTTGCCCTGGATTTCGTGGAGATGAAGGAAGAAGAAGCCTACAGTGCGCTTGAAGCCGAAAGCATCATCGCCATAATGCTCCTTCCTCCCGACGCCATAAACAGCATACTCTACGGCTATAACGATCCCATACGGATAGTCTTTTCACCGAAGAGCAGCCTGACCTCCGTATTCCTTTCGGAGCTCAGCCGTGCCGGCATGCGGCTGCTCTCCGCGGCCCAGGCCTCCACCTATACGGCTTCCAGACTCTTCAGGGAAGCTGACCTCGGTCCGGAGCTTTCCGCTGCTTATTACGAAATCGACATGCTGAACTTCAACCACGTGCTGAACAGGGAGAAACTATTTGTCAGCGAGGATACACTGCCTGTATTCCTAAGCTACCTGGCCTCAGGTCTGGTGCTGCTCCTCGCCTTTGCGCATATCTGTTATGCCCCTGCCCTTAAAAGGGAGCGGTCTTCCTTTTATTCCCTGCTCTTTGCATCAAAGGCCTCTCCTGTGATGTATCTTGGGGTAAAAGCGGCTGTCTGCAGCCTTACTTACTTCTGTTTCCTGCTCCTCCTGCTGATCGCGGGTCCGTATCTCGCCGGGAAAACGGAAACTGCCGATATCGTAATAAGCCCCGGGGCAGTCGCCCTGGTCTTTCTGTCTTCCTTTATACTGGCCTGCCTTGCCCTGCTGCTGCACCAGCTTTTCTCGGACGCCGCGGCGGTCATGGCCCAGATAATCTGCGCACTCCTGATGCTCTTTGCAGGTGGCGGGCTCATCCCCGCAGCCTTTCTGCCCGCAGGACTTCTTAAAGCCGGCAGCCTTCTTCCCGCCCCTCTTTTATGGCAGGAATATCTGAAGCTGCTGACGGGTGAAAAGTATTTTGATCTCCTTCCCCTGCTGCTCTGGGGACTGGCATTCTTCGCTGCGGCGTCCGGAGTGTTCATGCTCCGGAGAAAGGAGCTCAGATGAATCCCTTAAGACTCCTGTTATTCCGCATCCGCTCCCTTGTGCTGCATCCCTTCTTTCTGATGCTGATGCTGCTTCTTCCCGTAGTGGCGCTGCTGAGCAGCCACAGGGACGATCCGCCCGAGAGCGATGCCATAAGGGCGGGCTTTGTCATCGTAAGCCCCGGCAGCGAGAATGTCGAAGCTGAACCTGACGCGCTCATTCAGAGGCTTACCCGCACTCTCATTGAAGATGACAACATCTTCCGTTTTGAGCAATGCTCCTCCGCAGCCGAGCTTAAGACCCTTGTAGCCTCCTCGGACATGGAATGCGGCTATATCATACCCTCCGATCTTTTCGTGAGACTCCTGGACAACGACAAGAAAAACCTTGTCCGTGTACTGACTTCTCCGAAGAGCAGCATGGTCTCCATAGTGAACGAGGCCTGCTACGCCTCCATATTTGAGGTACTTTCGGCCCCGCTGTTCTATGACTGGCTTAATGAAAAAAGCGCAATGGCCGATCTTGTGCCCGGGACCTTCTCCGAGGAGCAGGTGCTTGCCCTCCACGATGAGCTGCTGACCGACGGCTCCACCTTTGCCTTTGAATATGTCTCCGCCCCCGAGGATTACAGGATACGGCGTATGAACGTGCTCCTCTCCCCCATAAGAGGCCTTTTCGCGCTGCTCATACTGCTCTCGGGCTTTACCGGAGCCCTTTCCTATTACCGTTCAGCAAAACAGCCCGTATACGCCATCTTTTCGGTGCGCACGGTGATGATACTCTCTCCCATGATACTGGCCACAGCTTTTTCCCTGTTCTGCTATATCATCTTTCCGGATATACCGGGACTGGATCACAGTCTTCCCGGCCTTCTGCTGGAGGCCCTTAAGCTGACTGCCTATGAACTCATGTGCCTGGTATTCCTGCTGCTGCTCACCGCAGTGATAAAAAAGCGCAGGATCATATACGCCTTCATGCCCGTATATCTCCTGTCCTGCCTTTTCTTCTCCCCGATATTCGTGGATGCCTCCCGCTTCATACCGGCTCTCAGGGGCATCTCCTTCTTCTTCCTTCCGGGATATTACCTTATGATGTAGCGGTCGGACAACAGAAAAAAGCAGAGGCCTGAGCCCCTGCCTTTATCGTGCCTGTCAATATTTTCTTTTATACCGCTCCGTTGAGCTCTTTTATCTGTTTGTCAATATCGGCTATCTGCCGGTCATACTCCCGGATCTTCTCAACGTTGTCCAGCTTCTCATATTCCTTCATGAGCTTTGAACGCTGATCCTGAAGCCCCGTGAGCTTTTCGGAATCCGCCTCGGTAAGGGTGGTCTTGGGCTTTTCCTCTGTCTTTTCCGTATCCCCGCCGCTGCTCCCGCTTATGCGCTCGATATTCTCCTTTGCGAAGCTCTGCGCCTGGGGCGTCCACCTGGCGTTCTTATCGTAAAGAGCCTCGGTGGTAGCTGTTGCCCTGCTCAGGCTTCCTGCCTTTGCGCTCACCTGGCTCGCGTAGGAATTCACGCCGCTGAACACATCCTTAACTGTGGTGACGTCAGCCTTCTTAAAGGCTTCCTCATCAAAGCTGAGCTTGTCATCGCCGCCCACGGTGATACCCACCGCCGAGAGCATGCCCGCATTCTGCTTTGTCATATTGGCCATCCAGCCGCCGGTACGGAGCACGGATTTCGTCCCGGACTCTCCTGCCGAATCTATGGCGGCGTTATAGGCCTTCACAAAGTCCTTAACCGCGCTGCCAAGCTTGTCCTTATCGGCAAATTCCTCGGTCTGCTTCCCGTCGTCCCCGTCGATCTTCTTAGTCTCGAACAGGGAGCTGTCATTAAACGCATCAGCAGCCTTTACCAGCTTGTCCGCATCGGTCTTGATGGAGGTGAGCTTCTTGTCCGTATCACCGTCCACAGCCTTTGCATCCGCCTTGATGCCCGCATAATGCTGTTTGAGAAGCTTACCGTAACTCCCGTTCCTTACGGATGCCACATCCGCAAGGTCCAGGTTCAGCACGCTTGAATAGTCAACATTGCTCTTCTGGTTCCCGCTGCCGAAAAGTATCGAAAGATCGGCACCGGAACTAAGTCCGTTTATACCTGCCATAGCCTTTTCCTCCCTGAAAACTGTATGGACTATAGTTCACATAACAATATTACGTAACCCTTCGGGTTCATCCTCTGATACTGATACTATTTTACCACATCAGAAGGAAAAAGTCTATACCGCTTATCTTTATCTTACAACTACATCGATGACCACGGCTTTTCCGTTGACCTTTGCCGAGAGCTTTGCCTATCCGGCGTCCTTACCTCTGGCCGGCAGCGTAAGCACTGCTTCGCAGCCCTCTCCTTCACAACTGTACACGCCAAGACCGTACTCCTCCCCGCAGACCAGGCGTATACGTCTCTGTATATTTCTCAGGGCAACATGCTCGAGCTCCTGTTCACCTTCAGCGGGATCCGCGTCAATGGACTCCCTGAGCTTTTTAAGACTCTCCTCATCCAGCCCCTTTCCGTTATCCTTAACGCTGATGATAACGTCCTCCCCTCTAAGCTCCGCCTTCACCTGCACCGTGCCTGCAGATCCTCCCAGGCCGTGGGCTATGGCATTCTCCACCACAGGCTGTATGAGCATGCGGGGGATGAAGACCGAGTCAAAGAAATCTTCTTCCTCTATGAGCGCCTCAACCCGGCCGGGATAGCGTGCCTGCATGATGCCCACATACTGCCTCAGCACATAGAATTCCTCCATGAGGGAGATATACTCGTCTCCCGCATTGGCGTAGCGCAAAAGGGTCGAAAGCTCGTCGCAGATATGGGCCGCGCCCTCCTTCTCCCCCTTTTTTATCATGGCGCGGACCACGTTCAGGGTATTGACCGTAAAATGCGCGCTTATCTGCTTTTTCAGCAGGGATATGAGGCTCTTCTGCTTCTGCAGCCCTGCCGCACGGCGTCCCACCTCAGCCAGGTAGAGCCTCCGCTCTATCAACAGCACGCCTGCCAGTATCAGCACCGTCACAGGCATCACCAGTCTGTAGTAATTGCCGATCTGGCCTGAAAAGCCCTTTTCGCAGTACACCAGCAGCCTGAAGCCCGAAAGGCCTATGTTCTTCTCGTTCACAAAGATGGCCTCAGCCGTTCTCTCCTCCAGTTCCTCATATCTGAGCTCCTTGTTTGAGCAGAGTATACGCTCTCCGGACAGCAGCACGACCCCCAGATAGTCCAGGTCGTTGTAGGTCTCCAGTATCCTTCTGATATTCCCCATCTCCGTGAGCAGGGCCACATAGCCCGTGCTCTCACCGTCAATGCTTATCTCCTCCCAGGCTCCTATATAGCTGCTGTCATAGGAGGCAACGGTAATGGTACGGTTGCTGCCGTTCTCACAGAGATAAAAGACACGCATGAGGGCCGTGTTCGGCATGCTGCCCCTGATACGGTAAAAGAGACCGTTTTTACCGAAGACAGCCACGGTATCGTCTCCCGACAGCTTACCGGGTATGAAGGGATGGGCGTCCACGAAATCCCCTCCGGCTACACAGAAATCTCCCGCATTCTGCTGCCCGGCCACCCCGGCGATATCCTCGTAATGTGCCAGCTCGTAAGCCGCATCCTCCAGCCCCAGCATCACCTCCTCCACCTCGGAGGTGATGGCTGCCGCACCCGTTTCCGCCTGCCTCCGCATGTTTCCTCTTATCATCCTTACAGTAAGATAATAAAAGAACATCCACAGCAGCACCATTGCCGCGCTGAGGGCCAGGACGCCGTATAAGACCCTGCGGTTATCAGGACCCGTCTTTTTCACTCTACGCTTATACGTATCATTTCCTCCCAGAAGCTCTCCATCATCTTCCTGTCTGCCGCAAGCGCATTCTCGTCGGGAATGAGCAGATCCGTATCTTCAAGGGAGACCGGGCTTCCGTCCGGCACGTCGGTCCTGGCGGACCAGGTTCCTTCGGTGCAGAAGGGCTTGTAGCCTTCCCCGTCGCCGCCGGCCTCTCCCATGATATATCGTATGAAGAGCTTCGCCGCATTCACATTCTCCGCGTCGGCCGTCAGCATCACCGCAAAGCTGGCCCTGCAGCCACAGAAGGGCTCCAGCTTCCACACCGGCTCCAGGCCATAGCCCAGGTTCTTATACCGCAGCTTTGAAGATACGCAGAAGCCCAGATCCGCATTGCCGTTTCCCAGCGCCTCCACCACCTCATCCGAACTGTTGGTAAAGACAATATTGCCTGATGCCTTCCTCCAGAAGCACTCCGAAGCAGTCTCTCCGTATAAAAAGACCGGCTCTTCCCCGAAGTAATCCCTGTAGGCCTCCGCCAGCTCTTCATCATGCTGCATGGAAGCTCCGCAGAAGGCGTAGGTTGAAAAGGAATTAAGGGGATTGGGCATGTAGATCCGTCCCTTGAAACGTTCCTCCGTAAGTCCCCATATATTATCAACCGGGCAGTGATCGAAGTTTTCGGCAGAATAGAAAAGAAGCTCCGCCTCCACAAGGAAACTGACCGTGCTGCCTGCCATCCCCTCCTTCATCTTCGGCGCTATATCCGCAGGAAGGTAAGGCACCACCAGTCCCGTATCCACAAGCCTTGTCTTGAACTCTCCGCTGTTGTCGTTACAGAGGACCACATCGCAGCCGCCGCTGCCTTTTTCGTGGGCATCTTCCACTGCCTCTATAAGGTTAGGGCTCCTGAGATCCCTTATCTCCACCGAAAGCCCCGGATATTCCTTCTCAAAGCTCTCCTTTACCTCCGTAGCCCTGGTGCTTACGGTGCAGACTATGAGCACATCCTCGTCCAGTGCCTTTTCATAGAGCTCCTCTGCTGTCTCACTGCCGTAAACAGGAGTCTCCGGCGCAGTCACCGGTTCCTCCTTTGCTCCGCAGCCACCAAGGAGCAGCATGCATGCCGCCGCAGCCGTCAGCGCAAGCCTTTCAGGTATTCTCCCCATGCCTCATCACTCCCTATGTCTTTTTCTCCGGTCACAAAGTCCCGTACCCATTTATCCGTATATTCCGACAGTTCCTCATCCCTTTCATGAAGTGCCGTCTGTTCCGGCAGGAAGGCCCTGCAGCTCATCTGCGCCCTGCCGTCTATGTATTCGGCATCGGAATTTACCCCGTTCCAGGTCACGCCCTCAAGATAGTGAGCCGGCACGTTCATGGGACCTATGCCGTTTAGATGTTTGTTCTGATAAGTGTTCCAGAGATAGTTCTTCGTGACTATGGTGGAATGACCGCCGTATACGCTGACATCTCCTCCCACGGAGAAATCCCAGTCCACTCCCTTTTCCCCGAAACGCGCCGTAAGGGATGCCTCCTCCGTAAGCATCGTATCCAGCAAAAGCACTGCCTCCTCTTTTCTGCTGCTGCGTGCGGTGATCACCGCCCCCACCGCAGGTTCGCTCTCGGTACGGACCGAATTCCTTATGCCTCCCGGTCCTTCAAGAGGCGGCACATGCACATACCTTGCCAGTATCTCGGTATTTCCGGGATAGATAACATCAGAGACCGAGGCCGTGGTAAAGGCTCCCACCAGATCCTCCGGGCTGTTTACCAGCTCGCATAGCTGCTTTCTGCTGAAGCTGAAGCTTCTCTCATCCAGAAGCCCTTCCGAACAGAGTTCCCGGCAGTATGAAATCCCCTCTCTGAAGCTGTCACTGTCAGCAGCAAAGCTTCCGTCCGGGGCATAACGGGAATGCCAGGGATCGTTATAGCACCAGGAGTTCAGCAGCAGTTCCGAAGGCAGATTGGCATAGTCCTCCGATGAGCCCGCCAGCGGGATCTCATCCGCCAGGCCGTTGCCGTTCATATCGTTATCCCTGAATGCCTCAAGCACGTTTTTCAGTTCTTCCGTATCCGAGGGTATGGTAAGGCCCAGGCTTTCCAGCCAGTTCCGGTTTATCCAGAGTATCTGTCCCGCACCGCTCCTGGGGCCGCTGCCGTAATTGGTGTAATACAGCTTTCCCCCGGCTTCATAGAGCCGGTCCCGGTAATCCTCCAGCTCACTTTCGCTTATTTCGAAGCCGTTCCCGAACATGACCACATCGATATCGGCATCCGAGGCAAATAGGGCATCCAGGTAGTCACTGCTGCGGCTCTGGCGTATAAGAGTGATGTCCAGCTCCAGCCCTGTCTGCTCCTCGAGCCAGCCCAGATAGTAGTTGCTCTCCACATCCTGCACCCTGTCCGAATAGGGCATTGCAACATGAAGAACAGGCCGCTCCGGACTCGCGCCGCAGCCGCCTGCAAAAAGCATCAGTAATATTATAAAAAGAGGGAAGATCCTTCTCAAGTATCCTGTTCCCGCATTTCCTTCGGAGAGATCCCGTAATGCTCCTTAAAGACTTTGAAAAAGTGATAATAGTCCGTATATCCGCAGCGGTACGCCACTTCCTTAATGAGTATGGTCTTGTCCAGCAGCAGCGCCTTTGCCTTGCTCATACGAAGCTCCGTCAGGTACAGGCTCAGCGACCTGTTGAAATACTTCTGGAACAGGGCGCAGATGTAATTCCTGCTGAAGCCGAACTCCTCAGCCAGAAAGCCCAGGCTGATCTTCTCCGCATAATGATCGTTTAAATACGCCACAAGTTTATTAAATTCCGGGTTCTCGGTCAAGTCCTCCGTGCGCTCCGCCGGATATTTTTCCGCCAGTCTCGCCATAAGTCCCTCCAGGACTATCTGTATATCCTCGTCCTTTACGGGTTTCAATATATAATCAAAGCCGCTCTGCTGAAAAAAGCTGCGAACATTCTCATAACTGTCATAAGCCGATATCATTACAAATTCGCAATCCATCCCGGACTCTTTAAGCCTCCGGATAAGCTCGTTCCCGTCCATGCCGGGCATTTTGAGGTCACAGAATACCACCTCGGGCTTCACGGCGGGGATGAGCCTTAAAGCCTCCTCCGGATCCGTGCTGCTCCCGGCCACCTCAAAGCCGTTCTCCTCCCAGGGGATCATCTCTATCAGTTCTTCCAGGATGAAGGAATCATCATCCACAAGGTATACCTTATACATAAACTCTCTTTCTTAATGAAAGGCGGCCCCGAAGGGCCGCCCCTCTCATTTACTCACATCAGTTTACTGTTACCGTTACCACAAATTTTCTGCCGTTCACACGGGCCGACAGCCTGGCGCTGCCTGCTCCTCTCGCACAGACCACTCCGGCCTCGTCAACATAGACCACAGTCTGCTTTGAGCTCTCAAATACCACAGGCTGGTATACGCCGTCAAGCTTTATGAGTGCAGTACCTTCGCGGCTGAGGGAAAGGCTTCCCGCGGTACCTGCCGCGTTGATACCGCTCACACCGCCGCTTGCCGAGAGCCTGGGCTCCTCAACATAGACGGTAGCCGTATAGTTGATAGCGGAAGGCCAGGTCCTGCCCTTATCATCGGTAAAGGCGTAAGGCGCATATATGCCGCTGACACGGGCTATACCGGTCTGCAGTCCGGTAACCTTACCCTTTGTTTTATCAAGCTTGATAACGTCCTCACCTTCATCAAGATCCCAGGCTACTTTGGCGTTCTTCACATTGTAGAACTTAAGTGCCTTGGTCTTGCCTTTGTTTATGTAAAGGATGGTGGTGGCAGGACGGTTCACCTGTACGGTGAAGCTCTTCTTTACACCCGCGGCGTTGGCAGCGGTCAGTGTCGTGGTACCCACACCCACAGCCGTAAGCTTTCCGTTGGGAGTCACGCGGACCACATTATCCTGATAGAACTGTACCTTGCCGTTCCTGGAAGAGGTACCCATATCATCATCCGCATTGCTCCATACAAGATCCTTCATCCTGAAGCTGCTGTCGGTAAACTTCACAGAAACGGTCTGCAGCGCTGCAAGGTTCACATCCGCATCGTTGCCCAGCTTGCCGGGCGCCACGGTATCCACCACCTTGATATTACAGACATAGGCCTTGCCGTTTACGTATGCGGTGATCTTGGCGGTACCCTTTGCCAGGGTGTAGATCTCGCCGTCATCCACCTTTGCAACTTCCTCGTTAGAGGTAGTCCAGCTCACCGCATAGTCGCTCTCCCATGCTTCCACTCCGTTCACCACAAGTGCAAGTTCCTGTCTTACGCCGGGCATAAGGGTAAGCTTCCTGGGAACGTCCTCGGTCTTATCGCCATTGTCCAGCTTAAGAACGGGATCGATGATATGAACGGTATAGCGTCTGCTGTAATCGTCCTTGCTGTTGCCCACATAGACGTACACGCCCGTGTCACCTTCAAGCTCCTTCTTAACATCGGTAATATTCACAGCCTTAGCCTTGAACTTACCGGAGATCTTGACAATTGAGGCATCGGTGGACTTCCAGTTAAGTACGGTATTGTTGGCATCCTTTGCGTCAAAGGCGTAGCTCTGTCCCTTTACCAGGTATACATGCTCCTCCTCTGCTATGGTGATGATCCTGGGCTGCTTGTCACGGCCGGATTCTTCGGGCTCATCAACATCCGCAAGGAAACGGGCCGACAGCTTCATGTTCCTGAATACGGGTGAAGAAGGATTCCAGGTCTTACCTGTCACATCATCCTCCCAGCATACGAAGGTGTCCGCAAAAGCATCCATAACGGGAAGGTTCGTAACAGTCTCGCCCTCCAGGACTACATCTTCGCCGATCAGCTCATCCTCAGCGAAAAATACCACTATGAACGCATCCCTGTCATCCTCTTCGGGATCCGTCTCCTGCTTAGGTATAACATTCACGGAGCAGCTTGCGGTAAAACCGCCGTCCAGGGTTGTAGCCCTTATGACGGTATTACCGGAAGCAACACCGGTCACAAGACCTGCATCGCTCACCTCTGCGATCGCAGGATCGTCGCTAGTAAGGGTATAGCCCTTATTATCTGCATTTGAAGGAGAGACCGTCACACTGATCATGCCGCTCATCCCCACCTGCAGCTCCATTTCATCGGGTGCTATGGTCACCCCGTTCACTGAGACAGGCTCAGGCTCTTCACTGCCCGTGTCAATGACAGTCACGGCACATGTAGCGGTAAAGCCGCCGTCCTTTGTAGTAACGGTGATGATGGCATTACCGGAAGCAACGCCTGTCACAACACCGGTAGTGGATACGGTTGCCACGCTCTCCTTATCGCTTGACCAGGTCACTCCCTTTTCGCTGGCATCCGAAGGAGATACGGCTGCTGTAAGCGCCGCAGTCTGGCCTTTGTTAATGCTCACGCTCTCGGGAGAAAGGGTAACTCCCGTTACGGCAACGGTATCATCCGGTATCTCTTCCTCCGGGAATTCGCTCTCGGAAATACCGACACAGGTGTATCCCCATTTAGTATCGGCCCAGTTTTCTTTGCCGCTTATGTAATACACAGTCACTTTAGTCGCATCACCCAGGAATTTTGATGAAGAACTGCTCATATCCTTGTCAGCCGGAGCATCGCCGCGGAAATATACATTGCGGAGATAAGATGCATCGGCAAAAACACTGCTGCCCATTGAAGTCAGAGTTGCCGGGAATATGACCTGCTTTGCCGTAACGGCGTTAAAGGCGCTTCCTGCGATCTTAGTCAGCTTGGGAGGAAGGATCAGCTTGTTGAACTTGCAGCCGGAAAATGCGTTTGAACTGATCTGCGTCAGATTCTTGCAGTTCATGTTGAGCGTACCCGTATATCCGCAGCCGGAGAAGGCCGAAGATCCGATAGTCTCAAGGCCGGCCGGGAGTGTAAGGCTTCCGGACAGATTTTTACAATAGTAGAAAGCGGATTCCCCGATAGTAAGAAGCTCCTTCGGAAGCTCTATCTCCATCAGGCCTTCACAGTTCCTGAAAGCATAACTCTGTATGTCCACTATATCATCGCCCAGTGTAAGCTCGCTGAGCACGGTGCATCCGTCAAAAGCATATTTGCCGATGGTCGTAACACTGCCGGGGATCACCGCCTTACGGAGACGTGTACATTTCTCAAATGCGTCCTCGCCTACGGCGCCTGCTCCGTCAATTATGACCAGCTCCGTCAGGTTTTCACAGAAGCTGAAAGCATCCTTTCCGATCGCATTGACCTTTGCGGGTATCGTCAGTTTTTCGATACCGCGGCATTTTTCAAAGGAATTTGCTCCGAGAACGGTAAGCTTTGCAGGCAGTTCCAGGCTTGCCGCACTGAAATCGGTCCCGCTGAAGGCATAGTCGCCTATAGAGGTGACACCTGCAGGAATAGGAAAATCACCGTATACGCAGTTAAGATCCTTAAAGGCATTTTTTCCTATGGTGGTAGCGCCGTCGGAAATGACTACCTTTACTATGGACTCCCTGTGACCGTACCAGGGCACCGTATCAGTGGAATTAAAATCGCCCATGGCTCCGCTTCCGGTGATGGTCAGGGTCTCTCCCGCAAGAGTGCCGCTTATGGTATAGCTGAGTGAACCTGCGGTGCCGCTCTCCGGCGCGATCTCGGGAAGCTCCTCGCTGCTGTTTTCGTCTGCGGGGAAATCACCCTCTTCCGAAGCTATACAGCTGTGGCCGTTCAGGGAAGCCGTCCAGGCCGTTCTTCCCTCCAGATAGTAGATCTTTACGGTACTCTTTCCCAGCGTATCCGCAGAGGTATTAAGACTAGCAGGAAGATTTCCCCTGAAATACAGTGCCGTCAGATTCGCGGTGCTGCCGAAAGCATTGCTGCCTATCGTTGTAACAAGCGCAGGTATCACTGCCGCGGTCATCTTATTGCCGCTGAAAGCAGAACCGCCGATCTCCTTCAGCCCCCGGGGCAGGCTTACGGAAGTAAACGCGCAGCTTGAGAAAGCATTAGCCGGGATCTTTTTCAGAGCGCCCGAACGGATGATAAGCTTTCCGTTATAGCTGCTGCAGCCGGAGAAACAGCTGGTTCCCAGAGTGATCAGGCTGGCAGGCAGTTCAAGATCCCCCTGCAGCCCCGAACAGTAATAAAACGCAGATTCGTTTATTGTCGTGACCTTCGACGGAATGGTAAGACTCTTAAGCGCAGTACAGTTGCGGAACGCATAACTGCCGATGATGGTAAGCCCTGCAGGAAGGCTCAGATCATTAAGATTGCTGCATCCGTCGAAGGCATACTTTCCTATCTCGGTAAGGCTTTCCGGTAAGACCAGCTTTGTAATGCCCGTACATTTTTCAAAAGCATCCTCGGAAAGAACGGTAAGAGAATCCGGCAGTGTAAGAGTTGCCTGTGTGAACTTTGATTCGCTGTAAGCATCCTTTCCTATGCTCGTGACGGATGCCGGAACCGGGAATGCTCCAGTAGCAGCCGTAAAGCTCTGGAATGCATATGCAGAGATGCTTGTGACCGTATCATCAATGGTAACGGTCTCGATCTGGCTCCTATATCCATGCCAGGGAACGGCCGAGGTTGAGGAATAGTCCGTCATGGGGCCGCTGCCCTTTATCGCAAGTGTCTTGGACCCTTCGTCATAAGACCATGTAAGGCTGGCGCCGCAGCTTCCGCCGGTCTCCCCGGCGGCATCCGCATCCTCTGCAGCCTCAGTCTCGGGCTCATCCGGCTCCGCTTCTTCAGCAGGCTCCTCATCTATGGCCTCTTCAGCTTCTTCAGCCTCCTCTGCCGCTTCTTCCTCTTCGGTCTCAGCCTCAGTGTCGGCTTCGTCCTCCGCTGCATCTTCGGCCGCTTCCACGATCACTACTTCCGGCTCTTCCTCTTCAAAGGCAGCTTCATCATCGTCATCTGTTTCTTCGATGACGACGGACTCTGCCTCATCTTCGGCGGCTGCGGCGCGGAGCGTTACTCCGCTGCCTCCGAAGGAGGAAACCGCGAGCACGAAAGTGAGCAGCATGGAACACAGCCTGTTTCGTCTTTGTTTCATATTTTTTTACCTCCTAAAAAAATACATAAAAAACCGGAGTTTATTCTATCAGATATAAACTCCGGGGCACATATACGATATTATGATATTTGTTGAACAGGTTAAGATACCCTGCCCGTCACAGCTCCACGCTGCCGTTTACACTGCCTTCGTTGGCCGTGTAATAGGCTTTGCCGTCCTCAGGCTTGACATAGAGCTTTATATCCTTCAGGGGGCCTTTGTTGTTGGCCGCATAGTCGGCCCTGGCCTTCTCCATAACGGCGTCCAGCTCGTACTGGCTGTCATTGAACTCCAGAAAAACGCTTGTGCTCCCAGTATACTGGGGTGTCTTCTTCTCCATGGTATATATCCTCCTTAATTTACTTTACTCTGCTCTTATCGAACGCTCAGCCGGTAGCGGACATCATGTGATCCGCACAAGGACTGTATTTCGCCGTCGGCACTTAGCGAAGCAGGGAGTCCGGCGTTCTTTTTAGCCGGGCGACCGTATTGCGAGCTTAGTGCCCGTTACGTGCGAAATCCAAGCGGGAGCGTGTCCGGTTGCGGATACATGTGTCCGCGACGGCGTACGTTCGGGGTGCCAGCTTTCATTCGTTTTGCGCTGGTTGCAGACCCGGAAAGACGCTGCTTCGCAGCTTCCGATCCTGCTTCGCAGGATCCTTTCCGGGTTGACCGCGCAACGAATGAAAATGCCGCTTCGCGTCGCTTTCATTCGTTTTGCGCTGGTCACATCCGTAGGGGCGCCTTAAATCCCAGCAGCCCGATACTCTCCTCCATGATCCTGAGAGCCGCCGCGATGAGCGCTATATATCCGGCGCGCTTTTCCTGATCCTCTTCAGTGAGTATCTTTGTCTCGTGATAAAAACTGTTCAGGTCGTTGGAGAGCTGGTACAGGTATGCGCACACCCTGTGGGGCGCCCGCTCCGCGTATGCCTCTCCTATCATCTGCACAAAGCCGGCCATATCCATGTAGATGGCCTTCTGCGCCTTATCGGCAGGCACCGGCAGCTCTCCCTGCTTTCCGCCCTCAGCCTCATACTTTCTGAGGATAGAGCGTATCCTTGCCATGGTATAAAGCAGATAGGGCCCTGTATCTCCCTCGGAAGCCGTAAAGCGCTCCGTATCGAATATGTAATCCTTGGAAGCCTGGTTTGAAAGGTCGCCGTACTTAAGGGCCGCCAGCGCCGTCATCTCCGCGGTCTCCTTTGCTTCCTCGTCGCTCATGTCCTCGCGGCCCGCTTCCTTTATCCTCTCATACATGCTTTCCGCTATGTCATCCAGAAGCTGTGAAAGCCTGAGCACGCCGCCGTCCCTGGTCTTGAAGGGCTTTCCTCCGGGGCCGTTCATGGTCCCGAAGCCTATGAACTCCAGTCCGGTATCATCACGGACTATGCCGCACTTCCTTGCACAGCGGAAGACCTGTACAAAATGAAGCTCCTGCCTCTTATCCACCACGTAGAGGACCTTGTCAGGCTTATACTCTCTCTCCCTCCACACAAGGGTCGCCAGATCCGTGGTCTCATAGTTGGCCGCACCGTCGGACTTGAGCACCATGCAGGGAGGTATCTCCTTCTTATCGCTCTCCTCGGTAACATCAACCACCAGGGCGCCCTCGGATATGTGAGCCAGTCCCTTGTCCTTCATATCCTGCACCATGGCGGGTATGAGGTCGTCTACGTCGGACTCTCCCATCCAGAGGTCGAAATCCACATCCAGCCTTTTGTAATTTCTCTTAAGATCCGTTACGGAGACCTTCAGTATATGCTGCCACAGGGCCCTGTAGCCCCTGCGGCCCGCCTGCAGCTCTTTTGTGGCCTGCAGGGCCTTAGCTTTATACTCCTCATCCGTCTTGCAGCGGCCGCTGGCATGGGGATAGATCTCCTCCAGCTCGCTTATGTCAAAGGGAGGCTCCTCAGGATAATCCCCCTCATAAGTATCGTCAAAGTACACCAGATCCGGCTTTCTCACCTGAAGCTCCGTGATTATCTGGCCCATGGGCATGCCCCAGTCACCCAGATGCACGTCGCCTATGACTGTATGTCCCGCGTAACGCGCTATGCGCTTTATGCTCTCGCCTATGACCGCCGGCCTTAAGTGTCCCACATGGAGCGGCTTTGCCACATTGGGCCCGCCGTAGTCGATCACTATCATCTCCGGCTTTTCCGGCTTCTCCACGCCGAAACGCTCCGACTTCTGCATCCCGGCCGCGTAATCCCGGATATATGCGGGATCCGCATTGAGATTGATAAAGCCCGGTGCTGCCGCCTCCACCATGGAAAATGCCTTGGAGCTCTTAAGCTCTTCAGCCACGGCTGATGCTATCTCCATGGGATTCTTCTTATAGCGCTTTGCACCGGCCATTGCACCGTTGCACTGGTACTCACAGAGATCCGGTCTGTTGCTCACGCCCACGCGTCCCAGATCCCGCTCATAGCCTGCACGCTCGAAAGCGGAGGCCACCTCTTCCCCGATCAGGGTAAGAAAACTCTTCATCCTGCTTTTACCTCCTTCCGGCTGCGCTGTCTCTCGAGGCTTTCCGCCTTACTGAAGGCACAGCCGCAATAATCCTGTCTGTAGAGCCCGTATTTTTCACTCAGCTCCACCGAACGTTTATATCCGTTGTTCTTCTTGAAATCAGAACAGAGATACTCTATGCCAAGCTCTCTGCCGATCTCCGTCCCCAGAGTGTTTAATAGTTCCGCATTCTTAAGGGGTGAGATGGTCAGCGTAGTGGTGAAAAGATCAAAACCGTGCGCCAGGGCATAGCTTCCGGCTGTCCTGAGCCTCAGTTCAAAACAGATGCGGCAGCGTTCCCCGCCCTCAGGGCACTTCTCCAGTCCCTTCACTTTTTCCAGAAAGAGCTCCGGCTCATAGTTACCTTCCGCAAAGGCTATATTCCTGCCGCACTCCGCAGAAAGCTCTTTTATGAGCCTCTGCTGCTCGCTTACGCGGTGCGCATACTCTTCCCTGTCCGTGATGTTGGGATTGTAGTAGAACACGGTTATGTCAAAATGTTCCGCCAGATACTCAAGACAGTAGCTTGAACAGGGCGCGCAGCAGCTATGCAGGAGCAGCGACGGTCTCTCAGTAAAGGAAGCGATCCGTTTCTCCAGCTCTTTCTGGTAATTCCGCTTATTCTGCATTCTTGTAATACTTCCCGATAAAATCCGGCTCAGACACGGGTCTTCCGAAATAAAAGCCCTGTACATCCCTGCAGCCTATGCTCTGAAGGAAATCCACCTGTTTTGCATTCTCCACGCCCATACAGACGACGCCCATGCCAAGGTCGTTCACCAGCTGCACCACGTGTTCTATCACCGCGCGGTCCTTTTCATTTTCAAGACACCTGCCGAAGAAATCCCTGTCGATCTTGATAACATCAAAGGGAGCATCACTGAGTATCCTGAGGGATGAAAAGCCTGCGCCGAAATTATCCATTGCAAGCTTTACGCCAAGGAGCTTGAGCCTGCCGGTTATGGCTATCATATCTTCCCTTTCGGTACTGAACACCTCCTCGGTGATCTCCAGCTCTATCAGGCTGGGGGGGATGTTGTACTGTTTGAGCATTTTCTCCACATTCTCGACATAGTCCGGACTGTGAAGAAGGAGGCCTGACTGGTTGACAGAAACCGGCAGCACATCTATGCCGTCGTCCATCATCTCCCTGAGCCTTACGCATACGGATTCCAGCATATAATAATCCAGCTGCTCTATGAAGCCGTTGTTAGCAAATACGGGCAGGAAGCTGTCGGGATCCATCACCGTTCCGTCCGGACGCTGCCAGCGTACCAGAGCCTCGGCGCCTGTGACCCTGTTCTCTCCCATGTTCCACCTTGGCTGGAGGAAGATCCTGAACTCATTGTCCGCCAGGGCCTTCTGCATAAGAGATTCCATCCTGTCAACCTTACGCATGTCATCGATCATCTTCTCGGAATAAGTGGCCTTCAGGACTTTGGACTCCACCCTGACCTGTTTCCTGGCGGCATTGGCGTGATCTATCATCACATCCACATCATGGTCGTGCTTCTTTACCTGGTAGATACCGCATTTGAAGCGTATGGGGTATTTGATGTTGTTTCCCCTGGCGTCCGCGTTGACGGCTGCGGTGTACTCACTGAAGTGCTTATCCGCCAGTGAGTCGTTTATCATGATGGCCAGGAACTGGTCAGCGTCCATACGCACGCACAGTTCCTTTTCGGTAAAGATGGCATTAAAGCTGTCTATGCAGGACTTCAGCACCTTATCCGCCCTGATATGCCCGTAGGACTCGTTTATATAGTGGAAATTGGATATATCAAAACGGTAGATCACAAAGGGAGTCTCCCTGTTGCCTATCAGTGTCTGGAGAGCAAATTCCCTGAAATAGTTAAGGTTCTTTCCGCCCGTGACCCCGTCCTCAAAGGCCAGCCGCTCCACGGTCTGGTTCGTCTGCTTGGCCCCGGCCCAGATACTGATGAGCACGATGGTCATTATAAGTATTATGCCTATGCAGACAGAAACACTCATAAACAGCATGGGCTGCAGCCTGGAATCCGTGAGATTGGACCGGAAACAGCTCACAAAATAGAGATTGTGCTCGCTCCTCAAAGGACAGTAGGAAACCTGCATACGGTATCCGTCCCTGCCCACCAGCGTCACGTAACCGCTTCCGGCTTTTGCCACATCGTAGTTATAATCCTGAACGGCGCGCTTGCTCTTCTCCTCGCCGTTGGAATATTCAAGGAGTCCCAGCTGGAAGCTCTCACTGTTATGATCCACTACAACGGAGCTCTCGCTGTATGAAATGATGGCTCCGACCCTGGACACCAGCAGGCATTCCCCGACCCTCCTCTAGTATCCGAAGGCCGCCCCCGAAAAGATATTCTCAAGCTCTGCCGGAGCAAATACGAAGACCTTTCCCTCGGCAGTCTCCTGCCTTATACAGTACACGGTGTCATATCCCAGTGTCAGCTTTACCGCCGGTGGTGCCGTTCCTATGTACAGTTCATCATTCCCGTAATCCAGCTTATCCAGCACGTCATATATGCTGCCCGTGGCCCCGAATTCCATAAGGCTGCCGTCAAGGAACAGCGCATCGTGGGAACTGAGGAAAATATGGGGAAAACCCGATACCGGCCTTTCCTCTTCCAGAACGGCCGGACCTTTTTCTGCCGCATCCATGGCAGTCTGCTTAAGCACGGCAGCCCGCTCTTCCAGTATGGAATCCAGCGCCTCCCCGGCGGCCATGTGCTGCATATGGAACTCCCGGGACAGCTGATCCCTGTATTTATCCTGCAGGGACAATACAAGCACTATACCGATGCCGATACACAGCAAAAGCGCGATCATTCCCGCCATCACTATACCGAAGACACTTCCTCTTTTCCCGCGTTTTCTGTTCATCCATTCCCCCATCCGGTGTCTGCGGATCAAGCCCTCATACAGATTTTTATATTACCACATTTCTTTCCTTTGGTCAAAAAGGTTTTGTCTCCCGGCTCCCCTTGAAATATTCCTTTTTAATTGATAAAATCGAATCATTATGATCAGAATAGGAGTCAGAAAATGAACGATACCGCCGGTTCCGTACTGCGTGAAGTCAAAAAAGTCATCCACGGAAAGGATAACGTGATCCTTCTCATGTTCTGCGCCGTCATAGCCGGCGGCCATGTGCTGCTGGAGGACATCCCGGGCGTGGGAAAGACCACCCTTGCCCTGGCCTTCTCCCGGGCCCTGTCCCTGGGATACCGCAGGGTCCAGTTCACCCCCGACGTAATGCCCTCCGATCTTCTGGGCTTTAAGCTCTACGACAGGGGCAGCGGCGAGTTCCGCTTTCAGGAGGGTTCCATATATACCAATCTCTTCCTTGCCGATGAGATAAACCGTACTTCTCCCAAGACCCAGTCGGCGCTGCTGGAAGTCATGGAGGAAAGAAGGGCCACCGTGGAAGGCGAGACCAGAGAGCTTCCCTCCCCCTTCTTCGTGCTGGCTACCCAGAACCCCTTCGGTTCCTCCGGCACCCAGAAGCTGCCGGAATCCCAGCTTGACCGTTTCATGATCTGTCTTTCAATGGGCTATCCGGATTTCGATAACGCCGTAGCCGTCCTTAAGGGCGACTCCTCCATCGATCTGGATACCGTAAACCGGGTCACGGATGCAGCCGGCCTTAAGGAGATACAGGCCATAGTCCACGATCTTCCCGCGCAGGAATGCATCTTCGAATATGTTGTCAATCTTACGGAAGCCACAAGGGATGACCGTTATTTCGCCCTGGGCCTGAGCCCCCGCGGTTCCATAGCCCTTATGCGCATGGCCAGGGCCAGAGCATTCTGCGAGGGCCGTAACTTCGTGATACCCGAGGATATACAGGATGTCTTCGGAGCCGTGGCCGGCCACAGGGTAAGGCTTAACGCCCGTGCGAAAGCCCAGGGGCTGGATACTGCCGCCCTTCTTGATATGGTCATCAGGCAGGTACCCGTTCCGAAGGTGAACCCTTGAGAAAGAAAAACATTCCCTACATCATAAGCTATGGCCTGGCTCTTCTCATAGCCCTGCTGGCTACGGTCTTTTACCGCCAGAGCCTTCTGGCCGTTCTTTTTCTCCTTATGCTCCTGCTCCCTGTCCTTTCTGTTGCCCTTACCATACACGCTGCGAAAAAGATAGAGCTGCAGGCCCTGTCGCCGTCAAATGCCGTGACCGTGCCCTCAGACATAAATATCCTTCTGAAGGTAAACAATCCCGGCCTTCTTCCCATGCTTAACCTGGAGCTTATGTTCTCCTGCGAAAACCTCTTTTACCCGGACGGCAGGGATAACACCATTGTGCTCCCGGCAGAGGCCAGGCGAAAGCTTGAATTCACCATTCCCGTATATACCGCCCTTTCCGGGCTCTTTACCATGGACATAAAAGAAGTCTTTATCACAGACTATCTTCATCTCTACACCGTAAAAACAGGCTTCAGGGCCCATCTGGAGATCCCGGTACTGCCTGCGGATACAGAACTTCCCGGGATCAGGCTCACAAAGACCGCCAGCGAAAATGAAGACAGCGAACCCTCACCGGAGGGCGAGCCCGGCAGTGATATACGGGAACTGCGTGAATACCGCCCCGGAGACCGCCTGAAGGATATACACTGGAAGATGAGCGCCCGCAGCGATGACATTCTGGTCAAGGAATATGAAAGATCAAGAGAGCTTTACTATCTCCTGCTCCCGGAGCTGGAGGATGGTTCCGCAGAGGCCAACCTCTCCCTCTTCTATGCCCTTGGCAAAAAGCTGATAAAAGACAGGGAGAGCTTCCGTGCTGCCATCTATAACCCCGACGATAAGAGCTTTGAGCTTCTTAAGGTATCGGAACCTGAGGATCTGGACAGAGCCCTTTTTTCCATGTACCGTATGCGGCTGGAAAAGCATTCCACGGCTCTTTTGTCCATGGGCAGCCAGTTTCCGGACAGGAGCGGGATCATACTGATATCAAAGGGGGCTGTTACCACCACCGATGCCCCGGCGGAGGTGTGATATGGCAAAGACACTCGCCCCCGTCAGCAAACCGAAAAAGAAACGCCTCTCCAGGGCAGAAAAGGCAGAAGCCGCCCGCCGCGCCGCGGAGCTCGAACGCTACGGTTTTGCCATAGGGGATATCAGCTCCGCACACAGGCCTAACCGTTTCTTCCTCTGCCTTATCAGGGCCCTCCTGATATTTATGGCCTCCTTCGGGATGATAGGAGCCCTTGTAAGCTCCTTCGGGCTGCCCTTTTCCATGCCCCTTACGATACTGGGGCTTTTGGTTCTTTCCTTCCTTTCCGCCTTCCTGTACTACAACAGGATCAGCTTTTATCTGGGATACATTACAGTCTTCGCCGGCTTTGTCTTTTTCTCGGTGAACTTTTACTGGTATATAAACTCCGGTTACCAGGCCTTTATGAACGAGGTCTTCAACAGCTATTCAGATTATTTCCGCCTGCTCTCCACCAGGGAGGCGCAGGAGTTCATAGAGGACCGCTATCTCACCGTCACCGCCGCCATGATATTCATGGGGTGGTTCTATTCCATACTGCTGAACATAACGATATCCGGCTATATGAACCTGCCGGCCACCTTCCTCATAACCTTTATCCCGCTTCAGATAGCCTTTTACGTGGATAAGGTACCGCCTCTTCCCTATCTCTGCCTCCTGCTGGCCTCCTACATCTCCGTGGGAGTCCTGGGGCGTTCCGGCCGTTTTACCCTGCCCTACCGCCATGAAAAGGGAAAAACCTTCAATATACAGCGGAGTAAAAAGGGGAACCGCTATGTCTATCTTGCCACCAGCAACGGCATGCTGCTGGTATCGGTCTATTCCGTGCTGCTCTCCTCCGTTTCCTTATCATAACCGGCAGCCTTTATTCCTCAGACCTTAATGCCAAATATGTTTCCAATCCCGTAAAGGATACGACGGACAAATATGTTAAGAACGTGGTACAGGGCGGGCTCTTCTCCCTTCTGGACCGCTACCGAGCCACCGGCGGGCTGGCTCAGGGCCGGCTCGGAGGCATCAGCAGCGTGAACCCTGATTTCCAGACCGACCTGGTGGTACGCATGGTGCCCAATGCTTCGGAAAGTGTCTACCTCAAGGCTTATACCGGCGTCAGCTATGACCGGAACAGCTTTTCACCGGCCAGCACCACTCCCGATCACGTAAATTCCGATGGCGCCTCCGTTTTTCTCCGCGAGGAATCCATGGCTGAGGCCGATGATTACCTTGCCGTGAACGGACAGGGCATTTCGGAAAACTACGTCAGCAAGATATGGATCTCCAACCTGGATGCTGAGCTTTATTACAATTACCGTCCCTATTTCACCATCGGCACCACCCATCCCACCGGCTCAGTAGCGGACGGCCTTCCCGAGGAGCTGAAGGAAAAAGCAGGGGCTGCCTGGCCCGAAGCCTTCACCATGCTGGATGATAAGGATACGATAGCCTCCTACGGCAGCGGAAAAAGCCTGCAGACCTATGAAGAGCTTTACATTCCCTTTGAGACACTGGCCTATTACGAGCCAAACCCCGATATCACGGAGGAATACCAGAAATTTGTCTACAGGCACTATACCCAGTTCCCCGACTCGCTGAAGGATACCCTGACAGACTTTGTCACGGAATCCGGCATGCTGGATGCCTACGGAAAGATACGGCACAGGGAAAAGGGCGAGGCCCGTCCCCTGCATCCGGAGGATGAGGAAAGCCTTGAGCGCTACAAAGAACTGCAGCAGCAGCGCCTGCTCGTTGCCGGAGCCCTGAAAGGATATTTTCTCAGGGAATTCCGCTATACCATGTCCCCCGGCAGCACCCCCTGGAACAGGGATACCGTCGATTACTTCCTTACGGAACAGCGCCGGGGCTTCTGTGCCCACTATGCCGCTTCCGCCACCCTGCTGCTGAGACGTATGGGCATACCCGCCCGGTATATCGAAGGCTATATGATAAGCACCGCGGATATCATGGACTCCCGGGCTATAAGCACGGATATCGATAACTGGCAGACCAATGCCGCGGACGTAACGGACAGAGGTATCGTAGAGGTCGAGGTCACGGATGCTTCCGCCCATGCCTGGGTTGAGATCTATCTGGACGGCTACGGCTGGATCCCCTACGAGTTCACCCCTCCTTCGGAAGATGAAGCTTCGGTGGACCTGGATTTCTTAAGCCTCTTCTCCAATATCTTTACTCCCACCATGCGGGATATCGGCGGTAACGGTAATGATTCCGGCGGAGAAACGGAAAGGGGAAATATCGGATCCCTGAATCCCTTTGCCTCCCTCTCTTTCCTGATCGGCCCCTTAAGCTTTGCCGCAGTACTGCTTGCCCTGGCCATCCTGGCCCTGCCCCTGGGAAGGGCAGTATATGAGCGCATACGGATAATGCGCTGTAAAAAGCGGGGAGATTACGGTGAGGCCCTGCTTATCCATTACCTGAGACTGGTGCGTTTTGTCCTTAAGCGCAGGCTGACCGGCTCCCTCCACCCCACCATACGCGAGGTCATGGAGCTGCTTCCCGCAGGCGATAAGTACACTGCCCTGCGCCTTGATCTTGAAAGCTCCGCTTACGGATCCGCCGGTCCTGATGCGGAAGCCTACGGAAAATGCCTGCTGGCCCTTAAAGCTGCAAAAGCGGAGCTTAAGACCCTTATACGGCATAGAAAAAGAAACAGGCATAAATGACCGGCATATATGCCTACGTGAAGAACCCTGCCTCACGGCAGGGTTCTTCACAAAATAGAGGAGAATAATGATTTCGAAATCGGGGTCATCCCCGGGGAAAATTTCTCGCGTAAACTTCCCGCAGCTTATTCTGCGACATATTTGCATAGATCTGGGTGGTGGAGATATCCGAATGTCCGAGCATCTCCTGCACGCTGCGCAGATCCGCCCCGTTCTCCACAAGATGGGCTGCAAAGGAATGTCTCAGCGTATGCGGCGTGATATCGGCCGTGATACCGGCCTTTCTCGCATAGTACTTGACCAGCTTCCAGAAGCCCTGTCTGCTCATGGGCTGCCCGGAACAGTTGGTAAAGAGCACATCCGAGCTCTGGTCAGAGAGCATAAGGCCTCTTGCGTTACGAACATAATCGGTGAGCGCTCTCTTTGCAGGTGCGCCGAAGGGAACCACTCTCTCCTTCTTTGCATCACGGCAGATTATATAGCCCACCTGGAAATTGACATCTGACACCTTAAGGTTTATGAGTTCTGAAACCCTTATGCCCGTGGCATAAAGAAGCTCCAGCATCGCTCTGTCCCTGATATCCTTGGGGGTATTACCCCTGGGCTGCTCCAGAAGCCTGTTCACCTCGTCGGTGGTCAGCACTTCGGGCATCTTCTTTTCAATATGGGGAGCCTTAAGCTCCTCCGCGATATCTTCGCTCACATAACCCTTTCGGAAAAGGAAGTGGAAAAAAGCTTTAATGGACGCTATGTTCCTTGATACTGTCGCCGTTGCGAATCCGTTCTTCTCCATATAGAGCACGTAGGACTGCAGCGTAGTCACATTTACCTTTGAAAGATCTTCTATGCCTTGAAGCTCGAGGAAACGTTCCAGCTTTGAAATATCCCTCTTATAGGAAAGCTCCGTGTTCCTGGAGGTCTTCTTAACCTCTTTCAGGTAGGCGATAAACTCCTCCAGTTCTTTGTCCATCATAGTTACTTCACTTACCATCTCTTAACTGTCTTCCCTTTTCATAATATTCGGGCTCCTGCCCTCTCCCTCAGACGGAAAACACACATGTTTTACACGTGGTTTACCGCTATGAACAGGATTATAAAGGCAACTTTTGGGAAAAGCAAAGAGAAAATCAAGTGTTTTTTGAAGAAAAAAACGGGCCGGAAAGACCCGCCACAAAATATCGCAGGGGCATATTTCACTTCCACCACATCTTGAAAAAATATGCCCAAATATTTTTTATTCATTGACCTTGACAGTCAATATTTTCGGATTACATAATAACAAAATGAGATTACATAATAAATTTATAGGGAAAGATAAAAGCCTCAGGGCTTTCCCGCAAGCTGTGCGTATGCCAGCACGGCAGCAACCGTCTTCCCGTCATTGAGCTTTCCGGCATATATCATGTCAAGCAGTTCCTTAAGATCCCATAGCTCCACGTTGATGTATTCGTCCGCATCCAGCTCCCGTCCCCCCGCCTTCAGACCTTTGGCAAGATATATATCTATCTTCTCGCCGCTGTAGGCCACCGTGGGATAAAAGGCCATGAGGAAGGATATCTCCTCCGCCTCAAAGCCGGTCTCCTCCTTAAGCTCCCTGGCTGCAGCCTCTTTGGTAGGTTCATCCGGCTCGAGCCCACCCGCTGGGATCTCCAGCATGAAGCGGTCGAAGGCGTTGCGGTACTGGCGCACCAGCACCAGTCTCCCGTCCTCCGTCACGGGAAGCACGGCAGCCGCGCCGTTATGTCCGATGAAATCCCATTCCCGTACATTACCGTTGGGGATCAGCACCTTATCCCTGTAATAGGTAAGTATACTGCCCTTTGCCACCTCACGGCGCTCCAGCCGTTTTGTCATCATATTATTCTTCGAATCCTGATTTAATATCTCTTCGTGCATGATCACACCTCCTGTAGTCCTTCGATACCGGGTTTTACCACGCAGGAATAATTGCTGTGGTAGATCACAAAGCCAGGCGCCGATCCGGGCGGTTTCTTAAGCTCTTTCTTCATGACATAATCCACCTCGGCCTTTTCCTGCTCCCTTAAGTCCGAATACCAGGCCGCAAGCGCCGCTGCCTGCTCAAACACCCTGTCCGTCAGCTCCCGGCCTTCGCTCTTTACTATCACATGGCTCCCGGGAGCCTTTTTTGCGTGGAACCACCAGTCACTGCCCTTTGCCAGCTTAAAGCTCAGTTCCTCGTTCTGGTAGTTGTTCCGTCCTGCATAGAGGTGGAATCCCTCATCCGTCACATAGTGCCAGGGCTTTGATACGGTCTTCTCTCTCTTCTGTCCGCTTTTTTTCTTTATATAGCCGCAATCCGTGAGCTCATCCCTTATCTGTTTAAGATCCGCTTCTCCCGAAGCCAGTGAAAGGGCCAGCTTCACGCTCCTTAAGTGCTCTGCCTCCGCTTCAGTGAGGGCCAGCTGCTTCGTCAGCGCCTCTCCGGTACGCTTCTGCTTCTGATACTTCTCAAAATAGCGCTCCGCATTCTCCATGGGACTCTTCTGCGGATCCAGGGGGATCTTTACCGTTCCGCCGCTGTTGTAATCCAGAGCCTCGTATTCCGCCGCCCCCTCAGGGATCTGATAAAAATATGCCCGGAGCAGCTCACCGTAGAGCCTGAACTTATCCCTGCCTTCGCTGTCCTTAAGCTGCTTTTCCTGGAGCTTCTGCTTCTTGACACAGCGCTCCAGCGCGGTCTGTACCACATGCTCAAGCTCGGCCGACCTCTGCCTGATCCTCACCTCCCGGTCCCTGCCGGAATAAAAAGCGCAGACAGCTCCCGAGATATCAGCAAAAGACTTCTTTTCGGCGTACATGCCGCTGTCTATGGCCGAGAACTCCTTTATGGAGCCGTTGTCATAATAGACGCAGGGAGAAAAATCCCCTTTCCTTATCTTATCCATAAAAGCGGAAAAGCTCTTATAAAGGGCCGATCTCGCAGCCTCGTCCTCTCTGACGTCCGTCCTCTCGTCAATATCCGAAAGCCTGACTATCTCCGAGCAGGCCGAGGGTGAAAGCCCCATGTAGCTGTCCATAAGGAGCCCCGCCGCATCCCTGTAGCCTGCCGGCCCCTCCTTAAGGAAATCTTCGAAGGAGGCCTTCAGCGGATCCTTCTTTGTGCTCCCCGCCATGAAATATGTCTTTCCCGGGAACACCTCCCTGACGGAGCTCATCAGGGCGCTGACATGCCTGATGGAATCCAGTATGGTATCCCCGTCCAGCAGCATTATGTTGGAATGCTTTCCCATGAGCTCGATGAGCAGCACCTTTTCTTTTAAGTCGCCCATCTCATCATAGTGGCTCAGGTTTATCCTTATGATTCGCTCAAGCCCCGGCTGCTCCACCGAGATTATCCGTCCGCTGCCTATGTATTTTCTCAGGAGCATGCAAAAAGGCGGCGCTGTCAGGGGCGCCGGCTTCCTGCTCTCTCCCAGGTATACCAGGGGAAGGGCGGGCGATGCGGAAAGCACCAGCTGCATAAGTCCCTCCCCTGTCTTCACAGTAAGGTTCAGTTCATCCTTCTCGGGCTGTGATATTTTGGATATCCGCCCGTCCTTCAGCTTATCATTCAGTTCCTTTACCACCGCGGCGGTGGTAATTCCGTCATATGCCATTACAGATTTCTTTCCTGTTTCTTTTTAAGGAGGGCCGACATATCCAGCTGTTCTTCCTGCGGCTCCTGCTTTGCTTTTGCCTTCTTCTGCTTTCCGGACGGAGTCTGTACCGCTTCTGTCACGCTCTCTGAGGAGACAGCTTCCGCAGCCTCTCCGTAGTAAGCCGTTTCGGGAACTGCCGCCTTAACAGTCTTCTTCTTTGCCCTCCTGCCGAATACCGGCTCCCAGCCGAAACGCCTGCCGGCAATATCCGCCATGAACAGAAGTATGCTCAGCACCAGGAAGAAGTTGCTCAGATCTATGCGGCTGTTCTTATTGCTGGAGATGCTCCTCCACACAGGGTCATCCAGCTTCCTGAAGTTGCCGTAGTCGCTTATGAAGCTCACAAAGTGCTCTTCCGTTATATCGAAACGGTACTCATCGCTGTACTGCACCACCGTGGCTGTGGTAAAGGCTCCGCTGACCTCCCCTTCATCACTGCGGCGTATGTTCACGTTATAAAGTCCCGTCTCGGTGCTTTCCATCTCCGCAGTATAGACTCCGGGTTCGGAGGAAGTGAAGTTCAGCTCGCCTCCCTCTCCCTCGGGAGAAGTGTAGATACCCGTGATATCCGTGGAATCGCCGTACTGCCCGGTATGGTAGGTGAACACGGTCCTGCCGTCCCTGGTAGCCACATCCACATAATCCTCGCCTATGCCCGGCGTGCCTCCTATGTAGTCAGAGATGCGCTTCCACAGCTCCGCATAGTTCTCTTCACCGGAATAGGCCGCCGACCAGCCTCCGTCCACATCGGAGAGCCAGGCGAAGGTCTTGCCGAGACCGTACTGCCATACGCACAGGATGGGATCGTCCATGCCGCTGACCAGAAGCTCCGTAGCCCTCTCCTTGGGAGATGCTGCCACATAGCCGGAAAGGTTATACCAGCCCTGTTCGAAGAGCCCCCTTATCAGCTCGTTCTTGCTGGTGGGGAACACGGTAAAATCACCGTTCTTGATATAGGTATCGCCGCCGAGATAAACCTCCTGGGCGAAGATCCTGGGTATATCCGTATCCGCATCCGCAAAGTAATATCTGCCTCCGCAGTCCTTTGCCAGCTTCTCGCAGAGCTGGGTATCGGCACCCGCGCCCACTGCCACGGTGGAAAGGGTTATGCCGTCCCTGTTGATCTTATCCGTCACATCGGAAAAATCATAGGTCTCGCCCATACCGTCCGTGAGCAGTATGATATGTCTGACCTCTGCGTCGGAATTGTTCAGTGCCTGTCTTGCCTCCTCCAGCGCCGGCTTGATCACCGTGCCGCCGCCGTCGGTTATGGTCTCTATATCATCCTTGATGGCTTCCTTATCGGATGCGTCGGAAAGCCTGTGGCTCCAGATGAACCTGTCATCAAAAGCCAGCACGCCCACCTCATCGCTGTTCCTCAGATTATCTACGCCGCGCTTCGCCGCCTCAACGGCAACATCCAGATAAGTCGCGCCGTTCCCGGCATAGGTGGACATTGAACCGGAGTGATCCACCACCATGACTATGGCCGTGGAAGGTATCTGAAGAGTGCCCCGCAGCTCCATGTTCACAGGCAGCACGGTCTCAACAGGAGTATCGTTATAACCGCCCAGCATGTAGCTGTCCTCGCCGCCGCAGGCTCCGAAGCCGCCGCCGTACTCCTTGACATACTCCTCCAGATTCTCCACAAATTCCTCCGGAAGCTCGTCAATGTAGACATTCTCCAGTATGATGGCCTTGTAATCCAGCAGATCCTTAAGCTCTTTGGGCGCCCTCTCCGGCCTCTTGAACTCCACGTTCACATGTGCTGCTTCCAGCACGGTCTCATAAGCATTTCCGCTCTCTCCCTTGCCCTTCAGCACCAGGATCTTGGGCGCATCCTCCACCCTTGAATATGCACTGTAGCTGTCGTTCTCGGAGCATTCATCGCCTTCGGCCCTGACCTTTACCTCATAGCTCTCCAGCTCTTCCGAGCTCACCTCTTCCTCAAAGACGAACTCATTGCTGCCCCGCTTCAGCGTCACCTTTTCCTTTGCCACCTCACGGCCCCCATTGGAAACGATGATCTCCGCTTTGGTGTCGTAGTTGCTCTCCACCGACACCTTCAGATAGTAGCTGTCCCCCGAATGAAGGGTCGCGGGCAGCTCCACATTCCTCACGTAGGCATCGTCCTTTTCGGCTGTCTCCAGCATGACGGCCTCAAGGCTTATGTCATCGTTCATGAAGAGAGCCGCGGTATTATTGATATTGCCGGAGGTCTCACGTCCGTCGGTGAGCACCACTATACGCCCCGCAGAATCACCCGGAAGCATGGACACCGCTCTCTGGAGCGCAGTTTCAAAGTTGGTGGCAGAGCTGTCGGTCTTTGCCGATAGTCCCATGTACATATCATGATCCGTTACAAACTGGTCTACCGTGGCATCCCTGCCGAAGGTGACAATGGCATATTTATTGTTCTTCGGGAGCCGTGAAAGGTTTTCATCTATATACTTATCAAAGAGCTCCACGTTCTCCGCATCGGAGACTGACATATCCACCAGAAAGATGGTCGTGGTCTGTTTCGTCCTCTTGGGCAGCCTTATGCCCAGAAGCGCCAGTATAAGGAGCACCATCAGGGCGATGCGGCTGTACAGATAGAAACGGCGTTTGTAATTCATCCGTCTCACATATAAAAGCCACTCCAGCACCAGAAGAGCTATGGAAAGGATTACCAGGATGTTCCTCATGCTCTTCCTGGCCTTCGTCTCGCCAAGGGCTCCCGCGTAGTTTATATCCTCCGCCGTTGCCCTGCCGTCCCTTCCGGAAAGCGCGGGCCTTATGCTGAAATATTCGTTCCTCTCACCTGAGCTTATCCTGTAGAGACCGGCGGTGTCCGTATCCGCCGCAGGCGCCGGTACAGGCTCCTCATCCCCTTCCGGGAAGACTGCCACGACTTCCGCATCGGCAGGTGAGGAATCCGAAAGAGGGTTCAGCTTAAGCGGATCACCGGCGTCATAGAGATCTTCAGCCAGTATATGGAGATCCGAAAGATAGGATACGGCTCCTGCCATGAATACCGGGAACTCCGCCTTCAGGGGGAAGTCGGATTCGCGTATATCCATGCCCACCACCACTTCCTTGTGGTCGCCGTTTATCCCGTAGTAACCCACGCACTTGCCGTCCGCCTCCATGAAGGAAGTGGCCCATTCGGGAAGCTCATAGGTATTGACCGAATTCACTCCGAAGCTGAAATCTCCCAGCCCTTCTGTAAGCTTGGATTCCTTTACGTTTACGATGACATTCTTCAGAACGCCGTCTCCGGAACCCGCAAAGTTCAGCATATTTATACTATTGGTCTCGGTCTCCTTATCACCTGTACCGCGGCCGCCCTTGCTGGCCCCGGGTTCGACTCCCGCATCGTAGATGGCACAGTTGTAGTTTCCCGAAGAGATCGCGCTCTCGCTGGAAGCCCTGGTAAGCTCCGCTCCCACCACGGCATAGTAGGCCCTTTCAACAAAGGTATTGCCTCCGCCTATGAGTATGCCCTTAGTCTCTCCTGCCCTGCGTCCCAGGGCAAAGGCGGTATTATCCGCCTCAAGGCTGTCCTTAAGCTTTTCGTCACCGGCAAAGCGCACTGCGGAGATCTCGCCCCGTATATAGCCTTCCCCGGCATTTACTCCGCTGAAGAGCACCGAACCGCTCTTTCCCGCATCCACAGACGCCGACTGCACCGCCAGTACGTTTCCTTCCGCATCATAGAGGCTTATCTCCAGCTCCGCCGCGGAACCCGAATAGTTCGTGAAGCGCACCGTAGCCTCACCCGCGGCATCAGCAAGTGATACGTAATCCAGGGAGATATTGCTTGACTCCTCTCCCATATCCCTTACATCCGCCTTAAGGGCCTGGGCATATTCTTCTGCTCCCGCGGCTCCTTCACCGTCCGTAAGTATGATGACCCTGTCCGCCTCCATAGCCGCTGCCAGACGGTATGCTTCCTGCATGCTGCCTTCGGTGTCCGAGGCCTCCAGCCCGCTTATAGCCTCCCTGAGACGGGTACGGTCCGTGGAATTGGCCGCCAGGATCTTTGCGCTCTTGTCCGCGCTTATCAGGGTTATCTCCCCTGAAGCCGCCTTTACGTAGCCCAGTGCTTCCTTCTTTGCCGCATCAAGCCTGCTCACGCCATCTGAACCCGTATGCTGCATGCTCAGACTGTTGTCAATTATCATTATAGTGCTTCCGCCGCTTCCAGACCGGGTCATGACGTAGGGCGCCATAAGTGAAAGTATCAGAAGGAGCATGATGAGTATCTGGAGATACATCAGCAGCTCGTGCATGAACTTCTCAAAGAAGGTCCTGGATTGTCTGTTCTTGAAAAGCTTCTGCCACAGCAGATTTGAGGAGACCTTCATATCGGTCCCCTTGGGCTTTAAGATATAGAGTATTATAATAACCGGTACGGCCGCCAGAAAGAAAAGCGGCCACAGGCTCATAAATGACATCAGTTATCACCTCGGTCAGTATTCGTAGATATCCCTCAGTTCGTTGAAGATGATGCGTTCGAAGCCGTCAGCCGTGCTGCAGAGATGCCAGGAAGCACCGCATTTTTTAGCGCACTGCTGTATCCGGTTCAGAAAGCCCTTCAGCTCCCTGTCGTACTTTCCGACGGACTCGCTGTCCATGGTAACGTGGACTCTCGAACTCTCATCCTCCGCATCTATGAGGAAATAGGTTCCCGTAAGATCGATGTTCAGCTCCTCTCCTGCCATTACCTGGAGGAGCACCACCTTCTGTCTCCTGTACTGGAGATAACGGATGGCCTTTTCCAGAGCCTCCGTATCCTCCACAAATTCCTCGGAAAGGAAATCCGAGACCACTATGGAAAGGCCGGGCTGCATGCGCTGTATGCTCCTGACACCCTTGGTAAGATCCGCGCAGCCGCCGTTTCCTCCCAGCTTCTCCAGCCAGGCCGTAAGCTCCCTGTAGCCCCTGGCTCCGCCTCCTGCCACATGCCTTCTCGCGGTATCCGCCAGATCATAGACGGTGACATGGTCCAGGTTCATCAGCGCGATATAGGCCAGTCCTGCGGTAAGCTCTTCCGCCAGTTCCGTCTTTGTGGGTTCGCCGTAGTCCATGGAAGGCGACAGATCCAGGAAGAAGCTTATGGAACTCTCCTTCTCCTCCATGTACTCCTTGATATAAAGGCGGTCAAGCCTGGCATAGGCGTTCCAGTCTATGCTCCTTATGTCGTCTCCCGGGATGTACTCGCGGAAATCGGAAAACTCCGCCGAGCTTCCCTTTCTGGTGGATTTCCTGCTTCCCAGAAGGGAGGCGTTGCTTTTTTTGTCCACAGCCAGCTTAAGCCTTCCCAGCCGGCTGTAAAATGCAGAATCAAACATCCGTCTTATTTGCCTTTACGTTCTCGACCAGCTCCCTGATCACCTGATCCTCGCTGACGCCGTCGGAGACCGCGTCAAAGGAAAGTATCAGCCTGTGCCTGAGCACGGGATATACCACGTTCTCCACATCCTCAAAGGAAACGTTGTATCTTCCCTCAAGGAATGCCCTTGCCTTCGCGCCCCTGACTATCGCCTGGGCGGCACGGGGGCTGGCGCCCTCACGTATGTATCGGTGGGTCGCATGTGTAGCCATTATTATGTTCAGGATGTGATCCATCACCACATCCGAGATCTTTATGTTCTTCACCATCTCTATTGCAGTCTCCAGTTCACCCGCATCCAGCACCGGCTGGGCTCCCTGAAGCCCCGTTGTCTCGGTGAGCCCCAGTATGCCTGCCAGCTCCTGCTTTGTAGGGAAGGGCACAAGGATCTTGAACATGAAACGGTCAAGCTGCGCCTCCGGCAGGGGATAGGTACCCTCGGTCTCTATTGGGTTCTGGGTTGCCAGAACGAAGAAGGGCTTCGGCACCTCATGGGTGGTATTGCCCACGGTCACGATATGCTCCTGCATGGCCTCCAGAAGAGCCGACTGTGTCTTGGGTGTGGCACGGTTTATCTCGTCCGCCAGCACTATATTGGCGAATATGGGACCGGGTTCAAAATGGAAGCCCGAGTTCTGTTCATCCCTCATCATGATATTGGTACCCGTGATATCACCGGGCATAAGGTCGGGGGTGAACTGTATCCTCTTAAAGCTGAGTCTCAGCACATGGCTTATGGTGTTCACCAGCCTGGTCTTTCCCAGTCCCGGCATACCTTCGAGCAGGACATTGCCACCCGAGAGTATGGCCTCCAGCACCAGCCTCACGACCTCCCTCTGCCCTATGATCTCCCGCCCGATCTCAAACTCACTGGCCAGGAGCTTCTGCTGCATCACTTCATACTCGTTCATTACATGCTCTCCTTGAAATTAAAATGATGAGAAATAATCCTTTATCACATCCTCCATACCGCTGGGGTATCTTCCGTTCTCTATCCCCTGGTAGGCCCTGTCCGTATATTCTCCTATCACATTGTGATAATCCACTCTGTTTCCTTCCCATCCGTAGCCGTTCTCATATCTTCCGTTCTGGGAATTGCCGTTCTCCACCCTGCTTCCGTTCAGGTTTTCGTCATCCGCATCTCCGTTAGGCAGTGATACATAATCATGCGGTGTTCCGTCTCCGCCGCCGGAATCCGACTGGCCCTGGCCGCCTCCGCCGCTGCCTCCGTTCTGACCGTTCTGGCTATTCTGGCCGTTCTGACCGTTCTGGCCCTGCTGGCCGTTCTGGCCGTTCTGACCATTCTGGCCGTTCTGGCCGTTCTGACCGTTCTGGCCCTGCTGGCCGTTCTGGCCGTTCTGGCCGTTCTGGCCATTCTGGCCGTTCTGGCCGTTCTGACCATTCTGACCATTCTGGCCGTTCTGGCCATTCTGGCCGTTCTGGCCGTTCTGGCCGTTTTGGCCGTTCTGACCATTCTGGCCGTTCTGGCTGTTCTGGCCGTTCTGGCCATTCTGGCCCTGTTGGCCGTTCTGGCCGTTCTGGCCATTCTGGCCCTGCTGACCGTTCTGACCATTCTGGCCGTTCTGACCATTCTGGCCGTTCTGGCCGTTCTGGCCATTCTGGCCCTGCTGACCGTTCTGGCCATTCTGGCCGTTCTGGCCATTCTGGCCGTTCTGACCCTGCTGGTTCTGGCTCAGATGTCCCGTCATCTGGTTCGCGGCATTGCTGAGTGACGAAGCAGTGGGGCTCTGTATGCCCATAGGTGAACTCATGCCGTTATTCTGGGAAGGCGTATCCGGCTTGTCCGGATCCTCCTCCTTCTGTTCCTGGGTATGCTGCTCCGTTGCCCTGGCTTCCACATTTTCAGCCATCTGCGCAAGGGATGCCGAGAAATCCTCCAGCTTGTAATCCAGCTTTCTGCCAACCCTGTTGAGATCCTGGGGGGTCTCCGCCATCTTGGCTTCGGCAAGGGATGAGGAAAGAGACTCCATCATATCCTCTATCTGCTGTCTTTCCTTATCGTTCAGTTCTTCCTTATCGATATTCTCCAGCTCCTCTATCGCTTCCTCTATCTCCTCCGTAAGCCTGGCAGCTTCCTTCTGTACTTCATGTTCCTCCGCTGCCGCCTCCCTTGCCTTGCTAGGCATGAGTATGAATGCGATCATTGCCGCAAGCAAAAGCAGAGGCATTACCAGCCTGTACCAGTCAGGTCTGTAAGGTATACGTATGACGGACTCCTTTTTTCTGAGCTCCTTTACCGCGTCTTTAAGCTGGAGTTCGCTTAAGCTGTCATCCTTACCGCTCTCTATTCCCTCATAAGCGGTTATGACTCTTTCATTCAGACCGAAACCGTCAATGGTCACTGCCGCCGCATGAAGACTCTTTCTTTTGATACAGCCAATGACTATGCCGGTTATGAGGGCCGCCAGAAGCACTCCCCCGGCCGCATAGTGCACATGGTAGAAAGGCCTGAACACACTGTAGAGCTCAAGACAGGCCGCAATAAAAAGGCCGGCGGCAAGCGTATCCGCCAGTGAGCGGAACATTATCCCCCGGTTGAGCCTGCGCCTTATCCTGTTTACGAATGCTGAGATATAACTCCTGTCTTCATCCATCTCTTTCATCCGGCACCTCCCTGGCCTTTAGCCTTCTTGTCTTTCTTATAGATAAGATACCCGTTCATGGGGTCTATCCTCCTTGCCGCCAGGCGCTGCAGCAGCCAGGAAGCAAGCAGCATCACGACTCCGGATACGATCACCCATATCCAGCCCGTAAGAAAGCCTATGGAATTGCTGGAGAAGAGGTCATCCCCGTCCAACATGAGCACGAACATCTCAACAAGTGTCACCAGCGGATTGAAGAGCATGAGCACCGAAAGTCCGCCGGTACCGCTGTAGGTGCTGATAAGCGTGATCACCAGCGCCGGTATGAAGGTCGTATTCACTATCGCAAAATAGAACACATAAGTCAGTATTATGGCTGTTATGGACTTCGTGGTAAGGGTTGACGCAAATATTCCCACGGATCCGGTAAGTATCGCAAATATCAGGAAAGCCACCATGGTTATCAGCAGGTTGATCCAGCTTAAGCCTCCCAGGGTAAAGGAAACTGCCATCAGGGGTATGCTGGCCACTATGAACACCATCACCCTGGCAACTGCAGAGAACACCTTGCCCCTGATAATGGCTATAGGCGTCATGACGGTGGTCAGCAGTATATCAAAGGTCTGACGCTCCCGCTCGCCGCTCACGGCCGTGGCGGTCATTATCGGCATCAGCAGGGCGATTATACCAAACTGTACTGCCGCAAGTATGGGGAACATGGCCACGAACTCACCGTAATTCCTGGTAAAGCCGTAGGAGGTATTGTAGCTTTCGAAAATGATCCACATGGCAAAAAGAAAGATTATCGCCAGCACTCCTTCATAGGCAAATATGCCCCAGGCTATCTTCATGCTCCTGGATATGACCCTGAGGTCCTTCTTCACTATGGGATTTAGCTTCGGCATCTTAAACTTCTTCATCACTGCCTCCCTGCTGTATCAAAGCTTCTTCCTGTACAGGTGTCTCCGCGGGCTGCTGTACCACAGGTTGCTGCGCGGGCATCTCCGCGGGCTGCTGCATCATTGGCTGCACGGGCATCCCCATGGGCTGCTGCATCACAGGCTGCACGGGCATCCCCATGGACTGCTGCATCATTGGCTGCATAGGCATCCCCATAGGCTGCTGCATCATCGGCTGCACGGGCATCCCCATAGGCTGCTGCATCACAGGCTGGGACATATAGCCCGAGTTTCCGCCTCCGGGTATGCCTGCCTGTCCCGAGGTGAGCTGCATGAACAGAGTCTCCAGACTGGTCTCCTCACGCTTGAAGCCTCCCACCAGCACTCCTCTCATCATCAGTCCGCCAAGCATCCTGTTTATCCAGGCGTCGTCGCAGTCGCAGTTTATTATGACCTCGTTCTGTCTCACCGAGAGTATCTGTACCTCGGGGATCTCCCTCATCATGGCCACAGCTTCGTCTATGTTACTGTTTATATTGATTATGAGATGGTGCTCGTTCCTGCCCATTCCCATGATATCTTCCATCTTGCCGGCAGTCACCAGGCATCCCCTGTTCATGATGCCCACGCTGTTGCACATCTCGGCTATCTCCGAAAGTATATGGGAGCTTATGATGATGGTCTTCCCCATGGAATTCAGGTTCATCAAGAGCTCTTTCATCTCCACCCTGGCCCTGGGATCAAGTCCCGATGAGGGCTCATCCAGTATAAGGAGTTCAGGGTTATGCAGGAGCGCACGGGCCACACAGAGCCTCTGCTTCATACCTCTGGAAAGAGTGTCCACATATACTTCGGGCTTGTCGCTCAAATTCACCAGCTCCAGCAGTTCCCCCGTCAGCTTATGTATCGCAGTATCCGACAGGCCGTAAATGGAACCGTAAAACTCCATGTACTCCTTAACCTTGAGATTATCGTATACGCCGAAGAAATCGGGCACATAGCCTATCTGCCTCCGCACCTGTTCCGACTGGCGCCTGAGCTCGTAGCCGCCTATGTGCACACTTCCCATATCCGGCTTTAAGAGTCCGCAGATCATGCGTATGGTAGTGGTCTTACCCGCTCCGTTGGGGCCCACGAAACCGAAGAGGTCACCCTTGGGCACATGGAGGGTAAGGCCGCTTACTGCCACGAACTGTCTGTATCTTTTGCAGAGATTTTCTATATAAAGCATCGCTCCGACCTCAATTCACGCTGTATAAGCACTGGTATACGGTCTCGGGATAAGTTCCCCTGCTGACCCTGTCTTTTCCCTGATACACCCCGACCGCAAAGCTGTCCTGGTTATTCAGCTCATGGGCTGCCATAAAGAGGGCCACATACATCCTCGCTTCCCTGAGATCGCCCCTGTCGTACCTGTCCCTGGCAATGACTGCTATATCACTCTCATCGCCGTAGCGCTTGGAGGTCTTCTTCCCGAGGGCAACGCTCTTTCCGCTCTTAAGATCCTCCACTATCTCGTAGTAACCGTCATGCACAACCAGAACCAGTGCCAGGTCGTTATCGGTATCATTTTCAAGGCTGCCCTTGAAACCGCCCACGGACTTGGCCTCCGCTTCAAACTCCAACTCTCCCCTGTCCTCCTTCGTGGTCCTGCTGATCTTAAAATATGCCTCATCAAAAAGCTGGGTAGGAGAAAAGACAAGCCTCGAACCCTTCGTATCAGTCACCACGGCATAATCGTAGTGGTCTTCATTGCTTGAATAATCCCCGTTGAAGATCACGGGGCCTGCGGCTATGAAGCGGTCATCGTTAAGCTCCACGCTCCAGTTCTGCCTTCCCGACGAATACCCCATCAGATAATCCACGGAATTGCCGTTGCCGTCCGCGGGATCCACCCGCACCGAATACAGCTGCCTGCTGCTTATGTTGAAGCCTCTGCTGGCAAAGAAAACCAGTATGGTGAAGGCAAGGGACATGGCCGGTATCACGATCCACATCTTCTCCCTTTTGTTCAGCTTCTTGAGAACGAGATAGAGCACCGGTCCCACAGCGGCCACATAAACTATGATGATGCACCTTAAGAGCCCTCCGTTCATGCTGCCCTTTCCCTGCAGCACGCCGAAAGCCCTGCCAAGCTCATAATCGCTAAGCACGAAATGACTGCCCACGCTTCCGCTTGTGGACATCCTGCTGGATATGTCGCTCAGGAACTGGACCGAGAAAATGTCGTGATCAAGATTCGGATCGGTCATGGTAAAAGGCAGGAGCACCACGCTGCCCTTGTTGTACTGGCGGCTGTTGATATCATAGCCGAAAGCATAGCTCACATAGCTGCTCCCGTAGCTGATATCCGCCAGATCCAGGGTACCGTAGAGACCGTAATAGCTGTAATCCTGCCTGGTCCTCTGGGAACCCAGCTTCGCATCCAGGAAGTCGTCGTCAAATGCCTCCATGCAGTCGGAAAGGTAAGGACCGGTCCCTATGACCAGTATGCCTCCCGCGCTGACCCAGTCCTGGATGGCCGTCACCGCCTCTGCAGGCAGTGTGGTCGTATCGTAATCATCGATGAACAGAAGCCCCATCTTCTGAAGGGTGCTCCCGTCCGTAAGCTCCGCGGTCATGAGATTCACCGCCTTATACTCCGGCTGGTTGTTATTATTCCCGTAATAGGTATAAGTGCCGTAATTGCCGGCCAGACCGTCCTCGATGAAGTCCAGCTTATCGGCGGCATCGCTGATGATACCGAACTTCAGGGAAGTATCGGCATCAAAGATATGACGCAGCTTGGTATAATTTGCCACAGTCCCCTTATCGCTGACTATGCTCACTTCAGCATTGTAATTCCTGGGATCCGCTCCCTCGGGAACAGGAAAAGAAAACTCTATGTTCTCGGTGGTGCCCGACGCAACCGAAACATATCGCTCGAATTGAACAGAGCCCACTCCGTACTGACCGTTGGTCACCTTCAGCTTCACATAGCCGCCGAAATCCTCACCATTATTCTTCGCGCTGAGCGAAACCGTAACATAACGGTCGTTCTCATAGAAGGATGATGTGCCCTTTACGTCAAATCTCTTTCCGCTGCTCTGATCATCGTCATCATCCTCCGCCCTGGAAGCAAAGGTCAGAAAATACGAAAAAAGAAGGCATAGCAACACCCCCGTGATCATCCTTTTCCGCTTATACTTTTTCATATCCTCCCTCGCACATCCCCCGGCCAGAGAGACCGGGGGACAAATAAAATACATTTATTATCAGGCTTTATCACCTATCAGCCAGTCGTACATCTCCTGGTATTTGCCGGCTGACACATGCCATGAGAAGTCAACGGCCATGCCCCGGTCTATCATCTTATTCCATTCACGCCTCTTGTCATAGTAGATCTTTTCCGCATAACGTATGGTAGCCAGCATCTCATGCGCATTGTAGTTCATGAAGGAGAAGCCTGTGCCGCTGGAATCGAATTCGTTGTATGGCTGCACCGTATCCTTGAGCCCGCCGGTCTCCCTGACGATGGGCACGGTACCGTATCTGAGCGCCATAAGCTGTGACAGTCCGCAGGGCTCGAACATGGAGGGCATGAGGAACGCATCGCAGGCCGCATATATCTTATGTGACAGTTCCTCTGAATAGTAGATATTGGCCGATACCTTGTTGCCGTATTTCCAGTCAAAATGACGGAACATGTTCTCATATCTCTCTTCGCCGGTACCAAGCACCACTATCTGCACCGCATCCTGACAGAGCTCGTCCATGATATAGGCTATAAGATCGAAGCCCTTCTGATCCGTAAGACGGGACACGATGCCTATCATCATGGTCTTCTCGTCCTCGTCCAGGTTCAGCTGTTTCTGCAGTGCCTTCTTGTTCTTTATCTTCTCCTTGCGGAAGTTCTTTGCGTCGTATCTGAAATCAATGTACTGGTCCTTGGAAGGATCATACTCCTCGTAATCGATGCCGTTGACTATACCTCTCAGGTCCCCGGACCTTGCCTTCAGAAGACCGTCAAGTCCCTCGCCGTAGAAAGGAGTCTTTATCTCCTCGGCGTAGGTATCGGAAACGGTGGTTATGGCATCCGCATAGACCAGTCCGCCCTTCAGGAGATTTGCATCCCTGTAGCTCTCCAGCTTGTCTGGCGTAAAGAAATCCCCGGGTATGCCCGTGATGTCCCTTACCTCCTTAACGTCCCAGCGGCCCTGGAACTTAAGGTTGTGTATGGTCATAACGCTCTTCATCCTGGCAAACATGGGATTGTTCTGGAAACGCTCCTTGAGATACACGGGAACGAGACCCGTCTGCCAGTCGTGGCAGTGGATCAGATCCGGCTCAAAATCCAGAAGAGGTATAGCCGAGAGAGCCGCCTTCGAGAAGAAGGCAAACTTCACGATGTCATCCAGCACATTGCCGCTGTAGGGCCTGAAGCCCCCGAACATCATTTCGTTGTCAATGAAATAATACTGTACACCGTCCACCTTGGCTTCAAGTATGCCCACATACTCGTTCTTCCAGTGGAAATCCATATAGAAATGGGTCTTGTACTTCATCTTGTCCCGCATTTCCTGTGGAATGCAGGTATATTTGGGAAGCATCACCCTTACATCAAAATACTTCCTGTCTACGCACTTGGGCAGCGACCCGACCACATCGGCAAGGCCTCCGGTCTTGATGAAAGGGACACCCTCCGATGCGATAAATAAGATATTCTTCATTACCTTCCCTCCAGTTATATTCTTTGCTTAAGCGGCTCTCGTAACCCCCGCCGCACACCATTCCTATTATATACTATCAGACCGTTTTTGAAAAGCCTGATTTTGCCGCATCGGCCCTCTCCTTAAGGTCCCTGGCATTGGCCGCGGAAGCCTCTCCGGTCCCGTCTCCGCCCAGCATCCTTGCCAGCTCGTCCACCATCTGCTTTTCATCAAGGAAGCTGATGCCGGTAACCGTCCTGCCCTCCTCTTCTCTTTTCTCTATGAGGAAATGTTCATCCGCCATGGCCGCTATCTGGGGCAGGTGGGTTATGCATATGAGCTGCCGCCGGCGGGCAAGACGTCCCATCATCTCCGACACTTTCCAGGCAGTCTGGCCGCTTATGCCGCTGTCTATCTCATCGAAGATCAGGGTTCCTATATCATCCCTGGCTGCAAATACTGTCTTCAGTGCAAGCATGATACGTGAAAGCTCGCCTCCGCTGGCCACCTCCTTAAGAGGCTTCATTCGCTCACCGGGATTCAGGGATATCAGAAACTCCGCTTCTTCCCTGCCGTCCGGCGAGTATGCGCCTTTATCCCTCAGTTCTATGGTAAACTGCACCTTCAGGAAATTAAGCTCCTCCAGCACGCTGCAGATCTCCTTCTCCAGGCTGTCCGCCGCCTTCCGTCTGAGCTTCCCTATGGTGCCGCAGCACTTATCCAGTGCCTTTTCCCTGTCCGCTATATCTTTTTCCAGCGTCTTCCTTACGGCTTCAATGTCATCAAGCTCTTCAAGGCGCTTCCGGCTCTCCTCAAGATGCAAAAGCACCGCCTCTTCACTGCCGCCGTACTTGAGCATCAGCTTTCTGATAAGATCCAGCCTCTCTTCCAGCTCGTCAAAGCGCTGTGCGTTATCCGCAGCCTCCTCCATATATCTCTCAAGGTCCTTAAGCGTATCCCTTATACTGTCCTCCGCTGTGGAGAACACCTCTGCAGCATCGCTTAAGGCTTCATCCTCCCTTGCCAGGGCCGTAAGCTCACCTGCTACCCTGCCGAGACCGTCCAGCAGACCTTCACCTTCCGTAAGTCTCAGGGCCTCCTTTATGCCGTCATAGCTGTTCCTGCTCTTTTTTATACGCCGGTATTCCGCCTCCAGCTCATCTTCCTCGCCGATGCGTATCCCTGCCTCCTCTATCTCCTTTATCTCGTACTCCATAAGGGACAGCTCCCTGAGTCTGGCCGTCTCGTCCATGGAGAGCTCATCCAGCTTTTTCTTCAGGGCTGCGTATCCGCCATAGAGTCCGGCACATTCCTCTTTTCTCTCTGAAAGCTCCTGTCCTCCGAAGGCATCCAGCAGTTCCAGATGCTTCCCGGAGCGCAGCAGGGACTGATGCTCATGCTGGCCGTGGATATCTATGAGGAGCTCTGCAACGGCCTTTACCTGCTTAGCGGTAACACTTTCCCCGTTTATCTTTATGGAGGATCTTCCTGCCGCTGCGATGCGCCTGCTTATGATGAGAGTGCCATCCTCCTCCACCGGGAGTTCCATAGCCTTAATGGCAGCTGCAGTCTTTTCGTCATCCGCCCTGAATACCAGCTCCACCAGGGCATACTCCGCCCCCTCCCGGACGATGTCCTTTTCCGCCTTGGCTCCGAGACAGTAGTTCACCGAGCCTATGAGTATGGACTTGCCCGCGCCGGTCTCTCCGCTTAAGATGTTAAGCCCTTCACCCAGCTCAAGCTCGGCGCTCCTGATCAGCGCCATGTCCTTTACATATATCCTTGAAAGCATCTTCAGTTTCTCTCCTGATTCGGCATCTTTCTCTGCAATACCTGCAGGAAGCTGTCCTTACCCAGCTTTATCAGCCTGCAGACTTTTCCGGATCTCCTGACCACGAGCCGGTCTCCCTCTTTAGGTTCCCCGCAGGAATGCCCGTCAAAATATACGCCCACCTTCACGGTCTTGCTCCCGCTTCCCTCCAGAATTTCTATGCATATCTCATCATCCTTTGAGAGCACTATGCTCCTGCTGACCAGGGTATGGGGGCAAACGGGAGTCAGCATTATCATCTCGGCGTCAGGCTTTACTATGGGCCCTCCTGCCGAAAGATTATAGCCCGTAGAGCCGGTAGGCGTGGACAATATCATGCCGTCCGCATAGAAATCACTGAGGAACAGACCGTTTACCAGCACCCGGTATCCCACAAGCTGCATCTCGCCCCTGCGGGACAGTACCACGTCATTGAGGGCCGTGCGCTGTATGCTGCGGACGCCGCTCTCCTCTGTATGACCCTCCAGCATCAGCCTCTCTTCGATAAAGAACTCTCCTTTAGCCAGCTTCTTTACCGCCTCTCCGGTGTTCTCCCTCTCGACTTCAGCCAGGTATCCCAGATGTCCCAGGTTTATGCCGAGCATCGGTATGCCGCGGTCTAAGATCAGAGCCGCAGCAGAGAGCATAGAGCCGTCTCCCCCCAGCACCAGGACCGCATCCGCATCCGGCGCTATGTTCCGCTCATCTGCGCAGAGATCAACTATCTCCGTTTCCGCCTCCGGGTAATACTTCTCAAACAGCTCTTCCGTCTCCTTTGCAAAACGGAGCTCATTGTCCCTTAAACTGTTTGAAAGTATGCAGTATTTCTTCATGAGCCCAGTCCCTCCCCGGCTTCCGCCACCAGCGCAGCTATGTCCGGCTCCGCCTCAGCTTCCTCTGTTTTAAGATATAACAGATATTCTATATTTCCTTCAGGCCCCTTTATAGGGGAATAATCCAGTCCCGCAGGATAAAAGCCCGCTTCCCGGGCATAGCCAAGAACATTCCCTATGACCTCCCTGTGCACCTTCGGATCCCTTACCACGCCCTTTTTGCCAACATTCTCCCTGCCGGCTTCGAACTGGGGCTTGATAAGGCAGATCATCTCCCCGCCTTCCTTCAGAAAGCCTCTGGCTGCCGGCAGTATCTTTGAAAGCGATATGAAGGAAACATCCGCAGTGGCAAGGTCGAATTCCTCGTTAAGCTCTTCTTTTGTGAGATAACGGAAATTACAGCGTTCCATGCTTTTGACCCGCTCATCGCTCCGAAGCTTCCAGGCCAGCTGGTTGGTGCCGGAGTCCACGGCGCAGACATACTCCGCCCCGTTTTGAAGAAGACAGTCAGTAAAGCCTCCCGTGGATGCGCCTATATCCAGGCAGCGTTTTCCGCTGCAGTCTACCGGAAAGACCTTCAGCGCCTTTTCCAGCTTATATCCGCCACGGCTTACATAGGGACAGGGATCAGCCTTAAGCTCCAACACAAGTCCTTCGGTCTTGAAGGTGCTTCCGGGCTTGTCCTCCCGCTCATCGTTCACAAAGACCTCGCCGGCCATGATATAGCGCTTTGCCGCCTCCCTTGAAGGAGCCAGCCCCGCTTCGGTCACAAGTACGTCAAGCCTTTTCCGTTCAGCCATCTGCCGCCTCCGGAAGCGCATCCTTTATCAGTCCGTATATGCCCTCCGCATCTATCTTCAGGCCGGCCTTCAGTATGTTAACGTTTCCGTGCTCAACGTATGCATCCGGGATACCTGCAGAGATCACGCGGCACCCTGCATCAGGCAGTGCTTCCTCCAGTTCCCGTCTGAAGTGCTCTCCGAAACCGCCCATGAGCACATTTTCCTCCATGGTCACCACCAGCTCATGTCTGGCGGCTGTCTCAAAAAGTTCAGGATCTATGGGCTTGACAAAGCGCACATTCACAAGACTGCAGGAATATCCTTCGGCTTTCAGCCGCTCCCGGAGTTCTGCGGCGGTCCTGACCATGCTGCCCACCGCCAGCAGGCATATGCTGCCCTCATCGTATATCATCTCGCTCTTTCCGTATTCCACGGGGCTCCTGAACTCCTGTAGCCCGTCATATGCCTCTCCCCTGGGATAGCGTACCGCCATGGGTGAATCACCCTCCACCGCGAAGCGGAGCATATCCGCCAGCTCCCACTTGTTTTTTGGGGCCATCACCGTCATACCCGGTATGGAGGAAAGATAGGAAAGGTCAAAGATACCCTGGTGTGTCTCACCGTCGGCTCCCACTATCCCTGCCCTGTCCACGGCAAAGACCACCGGCAGCTTCTGTATGCAGACATCATGTATTATCTGGTCGTAGGCCCTCTGGAGGAAAGAAGAATAAATTGCCACCACGGGCTTGAGCCCACCGGCGGCAAGTCCCGCCGCAAAGGTCACCGCATGCTCCTCCGCGATGCCCACATCGAAAAAGCGGTCAGGATAAAGGTTATGGAAGCGTTTAAGCCCCGTTCCGTCCGGCATGGCTGCGGAGATGGCCACAACATCCTCCCTGGCCTCACCGATGCGGCACATGACAGTGGAAAAGACATCGGTATAATTGGCCTTCTCCCGTACCTTCTTCGGCATGCCAGTTGAGATATCGAAGGGTTCGGCGCCGTGAAAGCGCGCCGGATGGCGTTCCGCCGGAAGGTAGCCCTTCCCTTTCTGGGTACGCACGTGGATCACCACGGCGTTCTTTACCCTTTTGGCATATTCCAGCAGCCTCAGCATGGTCTCCACATCATGGCCGTCCACAGGCCCCATGTAGGATATGCCCATGTTCTCGAAGATGAGCCCGGGCACCATGAGCCTCTTGGCTGCGCTCTTTACCTTCTGTATGGCCCTGGCGGTCCCTTCGTTGCCGGAACGCATCAGGGAGTTGTACACGTCCTCCTTGAGCTCAAGGTATTTCCCCGCGGAACGTATGGAGTTCAGATAATGGGAAACCCCGCCCACATTCTCGGAAATGGACATGTTATTGTCATTCAGTATGATGATGAAGTTGGTCTTAAGCTTAGAAGCGTTGTTCAGGGCTTCGTAGGCCATACCGCCGGTAAGAGAACCGTCGCCTATTACGGATACCACGGTATGCTCCTCCCCCTTAAGCTCCCTGGCGCGCACAAGCCCGAGTCCCGCAGAGATGGAGGTCGAAGAATGCCCTGTATCGAAGGCATCACAGTCGCTTTCCTTTCTCTTGGGAAAACCGCTCATGCCCCCGTAGCTCCTCAGGTTCTCAAAGCCCTCGCGGCGTCCGGTCAGAAGCTTATGGGTATAGGACTGGTGTCCCACATCCCATATTATCTTGTCCTTAGGAAGATCCAGGGCAATATGCAGGGCCATGGTAAGCTCCACAGCGCCAAGATTTGAGCCCAGGTGCCCGCCGGTCTCGCTGATATGCCTTATCAGAAAGGCACGGATCTCTTCCGCAAGCTTCGGATAATCCTGCCTGTCCAGCTTCTTTATATCTCCCGGCTCTTTGATCGTATCCAGAAGCCCGGTCCCCACTGTCAGCGGATCCGGGTAATTGTTCTCATTCTTCTTCCTTGCCATTTACGCTCCTTCTCAGAATTCCTCCAGCTCCCCTTCCGCATTGAGCTTCAGCACCTGCTTTTCCACCCTGTCGATGGCATCATTGCACTCTTTGAGCAGCTTCATCCCCTTCTGGTACAGCTTGAAAGCCTCCTCCAGCGGGATATCCTCATCCTCCATCCTGTCGATGGTATCCTCTATGATCTCAAAATTCTCTTCAAGGCTTCTGCCCTTCTCTTCGGTATTATCCGTTTTTTCCGTTTCTTTCTTCATTTTTCACTCCATCTCATGATCGAAGTTAACGTAAAATTTTTATGTCTCCAGCTTCTCCGTCTTCTCGACCCTGGCTTCGGCCACGCCGTCCCTGAGCCTTATCCTCAGCTTCTCTCCCTCGGAAAGCGCCTCCACCGAGGATATACCTGCTCCCTTTTCATCGCTCAGGTATACATAGCCGCCGCCAAGCCGGTCAAGAGGCGACCTGGCCTTCATCTTTTCAAGCAGTATGCTGAACCTGTGCTTCTTCTCCGCAAGTATCCCGAGAAATAATGCATTAAGACGCTCTTCTGTTGCAGCAGCCCTGTCCCTGCTCCGCAAAAGTTTGCCCTGGGGAGAAAGAACCTTCAGGCCGCTCATATACTTTACGGCCTTCAGCCGCCTCATCTCAATAAGCGAATCCATGCGCTTCTTAAGCCTGCGCTCATATGTCTCGTTCTTTTTGAGCAGCTCCCGGACGTCGGCAACCGCCAGTTCAGCCGCCGCCGAAGGCGTAGGTGCCCTGAGGTCCGCCACGAAGTCCGCAATGGTAAAATCCGTTTCATGCCCCACAGCCGAGATCACCGGTATGCTGCAGTCGAAGATGGCCATGGCCACCTCTTCCTCGTTAAAGGCCCACAGATCCTCCATGGAGCCTCCGCCCCTGCCTACGATAATTACGTCGACACCTGTCTTCTCAAGTGCCTTTATCCCGCGTACTATGCTTTCCTTTGCATACTCCCCCTGGACTATGGCCGGGTAGAGTATGAGCTGGGCATAGGGGTTCCGCCTCGAGGCAATGTTGATGATATCCCTTACGGCAGCCCCGGTCTCCGCCGTGACTATGCCTATCCTGGAGGCGTAGGACGGTATGGGCCGCTTGTACTCCGGTGCAAAGAGTCCCATGTCCCCGAGCTTTTCCTTCAGCTGCCTGAAAGCCTCCGACAGCTCTCCTTCTCCCTCTGCCTTAACGCTCTCGGCGTAAAGCTGGTACTTACCGTCCCTTTCATATACGCCTATGCTGCCGGTGACGATGACTCCCATTCCCTCCTTCATGCGGAACTTAAGCCCCGCTGCCTTTGAGGCAAACATGACGCAGGCCATCACGGCCTTATCGTCCTTAAGGGAAAAGTATACATGTCCCGAGCTATGATATTTTAGGTTGCTGATCTCTCCCCTGACCGAGATCCTGTTCAACAGGTCATCCATGGAGAGTTTCTTCCCGATATAGGAATTGACTTCGAAGACCGAATACAGCCTGGCCATATTCAGTCCTCTGCAGCGAATCTTGCCAGTACGCCGTTCACGAATTCCGACGATTTGTCCTGGCCGTACTTCCTGGCCAGCTCCACAGCCTCGTTTATGGCTATGGCATCCGACACGTCCTCCTCATAACGCATCTCATAGAGGGCAAGCCTGAGCACCGTAAGCTCCACCCTTCCTATCCTGGAGGTGTCCCAGCCCGAGATGCGCTCATCCAGGGCCTTGTCCAGTTCCTCTATATGGCTTACTATATCAAGGGCTTTTTTGCTGATCCTCTCCCTTATCTTCGGATCCTCCTCGGGAAGGCTGATGCTGGCGGGATCCGCATCCTCTCCCGCCTCTTCCAGCTTCTTCTCGAAGCGGTCCTCCTCCTCGGACTCAAAGAAATACCGGATCTGCTGCTCCATCTCCTCCGGGCTGAACATGTCGGCACGGAATATGAGTCTGAAAACCCTTTCTCTTTCGGCGCGTCTGCTCATCTTACTTTCCTTTAGTCATATGCACCGCGGCGATACGGATGTTCACATCCTCCACGGTAAGACCTGTCATATTCTCAACGGAGCTCTTGACCTTCTCCTGTACCTTTCTGCAGGTCTCGGGAATGCTGTAGCCGTACTCCAGCACGATGGAGAGATCTATGCTCACAAGCTGGTCAAGCAGGTCTACTCTCACGCCCCTGGTCAGCTTCTTCATTGCCACCTTGCTCATGGCCTCGTTGGTGATCACACCCGCAAGGGAGCTCACACCCTCTACCTCGCCTGCCGCCAGAGCCGCGATCATTGCCACCACATCATCGGCGATCTGGACGCTTCCGCCGGCTGTCTCTTCTGACCTTAAGGTGATATTGTTGTTTTCCATCGGTATTCTCCTTTCAAAAACTCACAACATCTTATTGTATCACATCAGTATCTATTTTTCAAACTTATTGTTTTACGGTTCCTAAAACCAGAATGATAATACCAACATTCCTTCATCGGCGCTGTAGTCTATTGCCGCAGCATCATCCGGCAGCATGGTGAACACCTCTCTGTTGGTAAGAAGCTCCTCCTTTGCGGTCTCGAAGATCTCCCTGTCCGCGCACTTGAAGGATACGCTCCTGGCTCCCGCATTGACGCTGTCGGAGAAGAAATCCTTTACCCTCACGGGATCCCAGGCTTCCAGGAAGAAGCCCTCCCTGACATAATAATTTGCTTCCGTTGCGGCGCAGTCAGGCATCTCCACCACATTGTCCCCTGTATGGGTCAAGCTTATCTCCGCCCCTGTGATATTTAAGTAATTGTAATTTATCTCTCCGTTGTTGTTCCTCTCTCTTCCGCCGGAGGCCAGATATCCCGAATCTCCCCAGGTCGCATCCAGGTAATAGTATTCCCCGTCTATGACCACCAGATCCCAGGCATGTCCCTCGCCTCCGGAGACCCGGCCCACCACCATGGTGCAGTCCACTCCCAGATCCTTCAGCAGATACTGTACCGCCTTGGCATAGCCCTGGCAGACGCTCCTTCCCGACAAAAACACCGACAGTATGTTCTGATTATTGTCCGCGCCTATGACATAATCCGTATTATCTATGATCATCTCATAGACATGCTTTACCTTCTCGTAATCACCGGCTCCCGCAGGCAGGGTAGCCCTGCAGCGCACGGCGTAATCCTCCACGGAATCCTGCATGAGTTCACACTCATGGGCATTATAAATGTACTTGCCGCTGAATGTAAGGTACCCTGTCTTTCCGCTGCTGTTGCCGTAACGCCTGTAGGAATAACCATCTATCCAGAAGAGCTCGGGATGATCCTGGAACACACAGTGAAAGGCGGTATAGAGTTCATCGGGATCCGTCGTGGAGATCAGTACGTTCTCCCCGTGGCCCAGAAGTATCAGATATACCTCGGCGTAGATGCGGCGGAGCTGCTGGGGCATGTGGTCAAACATGTAATTACCGCTCTCCTCCGAAAACTCGGCGGCTATGGTCTCCTCATTTACTCCGCATTCCTCCCTGTGTTCCATAAGCTCATTGTAGAGCCTGGGATTATCCCTGAGGGCATAGGCGGCCTCTTCTACAACTACAGGTTCCTCGTAGCCCGTAGCAGGGGTAAGGGTAACAACCTCCCCTTTACGTCCGGCGCCGAAGACATCCTGTTTTTCCACATTTTCCTCGTAGGTCAGCTTCCCGGAGCCGTCGGGAACAAGGACGCAGCCGGAAAGCAGCGCCGCAAGTACCGATATTACGATAAGTCTCCGGAGTTTTTTCAATTACCAGTCCTTTCCGAACTCGCTCAGCTTAAGGGAAGGATTCCTCTCCTCGGTCATGCCCACGCTCCAGGCGTTTACAAAGAGCAGCAGGGGATTGCCCTTAAGATCCTGCACCTTCTTCATATCCGAGGTGCCTGAAAGCTTCTTGATATCTATCTCGTCTTTGTTGACTATCCATCTTATATGTTCGTAAGGCAGGGGTTCAAGTCGTATCTCCACATTATATTCGTTTTCCAGCCTGTATTTCAGTACATCGAACTGGAGCACGCCCACCACGCCCACGATGATCTCCTCCATGCCCGAGGATATCTCCTGGAATATCTGGATGGCGCCTTCCTGGGCAATCTGCTCCACGCCCTTTACGAACTGCTTGCGCTTCATGGTATCCACCTGGCGCACCCTGGCGAAATGCTCGGGGGCAAAGGTAGGTATGCCCTCATAGCAGAAATCCGCCTTGGGATCGCAGACCGTATCTCCTATGGAGAATAAGCCGGGATCAAACACGCCTATTATGTCACCGGCATAGGCCTCCTCCAGCACCTTCCTCTCATCCGCCATTATCTGCTGGGGCTGTTGAAGCCTCATAGTCCTGGCGCTCTGCACGTGCTTTATGTTCATCTGGGCATCGTAGCGGCCGCTGCAGATGCGCATGAAGGCTATCCGGTCCCTGTGGGCCTTGTTCATGTTCGCCTGTATCTTGAACACAAAAGCCGAGAAGGGATTCTCCAGGGGATCAACCACATTTCCTCCCGACACTCTTCCGCCGGGAGCCATTGCCATATGAAGATAAGCCGTGAGGAAGTATTCCACGCCGAAATTGGTAAGCGCGGAGCCGAAGAAAACCGGTGTAAGCTTTCCTGCCCGGACCCGTTCCAGATCGAATTCAGCCCCTGCAGAAAGAAGCTCTGTCTCCTCCGCCAGCTTTTCCGCCGCCTCGGCACCGATATAGGCATCTATGGCATCCTTGCCCCTGATATGCTCAACGTTTCCTTCCTTTGTTCCCTTTTCGGTGTCGGTAAAGACCATAAGCTCCTCTGCTTTAAGGTCATAGACTCCCTTAAATGTCTTGCCAGAACCTATGGGCCAGTTCACCGGACAGGTCTCTATACCCAGCTCCTGCTCCACATTGTCGCAGAGGTCAAAGGGATCCAGGGCATCCCTGTCCAGCTTGTTTATAAAGGTAAAGATCGGAATGCCTCTCATGGCGCAGACCTTGAAGAGCTTCCTGGTCTGGGGCTCCACGCCCTTTGAAGCGTCTATTACCATGACTGCGGAATCCGCGGCCATAAGGGTACGGTAGGTGTCCTCAGAGAAATCCTGATGTCCCGGTGTATCCAGTATGTTTATGCAGTAACCGTCGTACTCAAACTGCAGAACGGAGGAGGTTACGGATATACCTCTCTCCTTCTCTATCTCCATCCAGTCCGATACCGCATGTCTTGCCGTTGCCTTGCCCTTTACGGAGCCTGCCTGATTTATGGCGCCTCCGTAGAGCAGCAGCTTCTCCGTAAGAGTTGTCTTACCCGCATCGGGGTGTGATATTATCGCAAATGTGCGCCTGCGCTCGATCTCTTCCTTTAGTGTTGCCAAAACCTTATATATCCTTTCTGTAATGATCTGTGACGGATGAGGGGCCGGTCAGGCTCAGACCATCGGCTTCCCCTCGATCTTCTGCTCTATCCCAAGATACTTGAGCACCGTGGCGCCCAGATCTGCAAAGCTGTCCCTCGTCCCGTAATCCACTGGCTTAAGGAAATCCTGCGCCCCGTATGCCACGAAGGGCACATACTCCCTGGTATGGTCCGTGGTCTTCGTAAAACCGGGATCGCAGCCGTGATCCGCCGTCATGATGATCAGGTCCTCAGGCCTTATTTTCTCCAGCATCTCTCCCAGCTTCTTATCGAAATAGCTGAGAGCGTCGCCGTAGCCCTGAATATCCCTGCGGTGCCCGTATATCATATCAGTATCCACCAGATTGGTAAAGCACAATCCTTCAAAATCCTTATCCATGAATTCCAGCGTCCGCTCTATGCCCTCCGCATTGTTCGCGCTGGCCGCATGTTCGGTAATGCCCCTGCCCGCAAAGATATCTTTTATCTTGCCTACGGCCTTTACTTCCATGCCTGCCTCCTTTATCTGGTCCAGCATGGTGATCTTAGGAGGCTCCAGGGAAAAATCATGTCTTCCGGAGGTACGGGTGTAGTTACCGTTGCCGCTTCCTATGAAAGGCCTTGCTATGACACGACCCACTGCATGCTTCCCCGTAAGGATCTTTCTGGCTATACGGCAGTATTCATAGAGCTCTTCCCTGCTCACCACGTCCTCATGGGCTGCGATCTGGAATACGGAGTCTGCCGAGGTATAGACTATGAGCTTTCCCGTCTCCACCATCTCATCTCCGAACTTGTTTATTATCTCCGTGCCGGAGTAAGGCAGGTTCACCAGAGTTCCTCTGCCTGTCTGCTTCTCAAATTCCTTTATGACCTCCTCCGGAAAACCGTTCGGATAGGTAGGCATGGGATCCGGAGAGATCACTCCCGCCATCTCCCAGTGGCCGATGGTGGTGTCCTTTCCCATTGAAGCTTCCCTGAGCCTTGCATACGCTCCCTCGGGACGTCCGTAAGCCTTGTGCCAGTCTATCCCTTCTATATTGAAGAGACCCAGCCTTTCCATATTACCCATATCAAAGCCATCGGCCTTTGCGGCGCTTCTCAGTGTGTTGCAGCCCTCATCCCCGAAGGCCGCCGCATCCGGCGCCTCACCTATGCCGCAGCTGTCCAACACTATCAAAAACACTCTCTTCATATTCTGTACCTCCATAGCTATGCCTTCCCCTGCGTATATTACCACATTTCATCACGCATGAAAACACAAATTGAATTTTTTTCAAAAAAACACTTGCTTTTTTCTCCCGGCTGTAATATAATGCTCACTGTTGTACGGCTCGTTGGTCAAGCGGTTAAGACGCCGCCCTCTCACGGCGGAAACAGCGGTTCGATTCCGCTACGAGCTGCGAAACAAAAGTCCTCAAATGCTTGCAAATAAAGCATTTGGGGATTTTTCTTTTTGTAAATAATTGAACGAAATGCCATTTCTCGTCGCGGCTCTGCTAGTAGGTATGAAACGCGTGGAAGAAAATGTATTATCGGGCGCTGATCGGCAACAATCCCTTTTCTTCGCTTTCAAACATTGATTTTGAGGGATTTTCTAAAAATGGGAAAATGGGAAGCGAGTGGGGGTAATACTAGCCCCACTCGCGGAGACCGTGCCTAGCGGTGCTGGGCGCCACGCCGTCCGTGCTCGTTCGCTTTGCTCCGCACCGCTCCACTGCGCGCGAACGCCTGCGCCTGTCGGCACCATGGGCACTTATATACCCAGCCTTCTTGTGAAAGGCTGGGTTTGATTAGTGAAGTGTGTAATTAATATATTGAAGAATTTTTCAGTAATCTAGGCATGTGTTGACTTGTGCCACTATAGTCATTACAATTAACAATCGCATGTCCAGTTAGGATCCATGTGACTTGTGTCACTAAGGTCACCACAATCAACAAGCACCCATCCATTATAACACTCGCCGCAGTCACTTGGCACACAATCTGCGTCACAGTCACCACCATATTCGCCATAATCATTTGGTTGAAGGTTGTCGTATTCGCTATTATCAGCCGGACCTGTTGCCGGGCCCCATAATTCGTCCCAGAAATCATACCACTCTTGTGTTGTCATTTTTTTAGGATCCTTTGGAAGTGTTGGGAACATTTCTTTAAGATATTCTGCCTCTTCTTCTGTTAAAGTTGAAGGGTCAGTATCTATTTTACTCATTGCACTATCGTATAAGTCATAACTTGATGTATCGGATGTTGAAGAACTTGATGAGCTTGATGAATCATCTTTAGCAGCTGTAGCATCTTTGGCATCTTCAGTGTCTGTAGTCTTTTCAGCAGATTTTTCCGATGTTTCTGCAGCATCAGCTGTGGAATCAGTATCTTTCCCGTTATCGGCATCAGTTTCCGGCTGGTTTGAAGCTGTTTCTTCATCCGTAGCGGTATCGGCAAGTTCTTGCTGGTTATCAGCAGATGCGGAATCAACCTCCGTACTTTCGGAAGTTACAGGTACTGCTTCGGCTGTTTCCTTTCCACAACCGGTTAAAGATGCGCCAACAGTTACGATAGATGCAGCTCCCAAGATTGCAAGCACGTCCCGTTTCTTCATTTGGAATAATCCTCCCATCTGATAAATAATATGTATCAATGTCTGTATCAAAGCTTATGATCAAAAGTCAGTATATTATACTACTCCAAGTGGCTTTTTGTCTATAGATTATCACTTCCGGATGAGTGGGGAGTTACTATTCACAGTCTTTTGACTTCTCATGATCTTTTTCCCCTTACACGTGACGATTCTTTTCTTGGATGAAATGCTCAAAAAGTTAGATATTTCCTGACTTTTTTGCATTTTTCTATTGCTTTTTATATCGTCATGTGT
>JAFWWB010000051.1 GCA_017518185.1 Lachnospiraceae bacterium | reverse complement strand
TATGCAAGTGAAAATAAATTTTTTTGTCAAGTTTCTCCGGAAAACAAAAAAGCCAGCAAATAAGCTGACTTGAGGTGATAATGATATGATCGAAGTCCTAAAGAATTATAGTGCTAAATCCTAAAGACGGGGAGCTGGAGCGGGAGTTCAAGGTGAAGAACTTGTGATGCCAGGGGGGCTGACCCCTGTCCTCATTTTTTTCTTGCATCCCGGGGGGATTTGTTATAAAATACCCTCTGACGGGGTTGTAGTTCAGTTGGGAGAACGCCTGCATGGCATGCAGGAGGTCGTCAGTTCGAGTCTGATCAGCTCCATATCAAAGGGGATCTCGGGTAGAGGTCCTCTTTTTGTCGTTTTTGACCGTAAACAGTTTACATAGCCGTATAATCTGGTATAAATTTGCTGTTTACATCTAAGGCGCTATGAGATATCATACTTTCGCAGGGAGAATGTGGGGCCGCCTTGTACGATGTACACAAGATATTGTGCCCTAAAAGGAGGAAGATATTATGAAAAAGAAGATCGCAGCACTGATCATGGCAGGCGTCATGGTATTCTCCATGGCAGCATGCGGAAATGGCGGAGCAGCAGGTAACGGAGGAGAGTCTGAGCCCGCCGCATCCGGGAGCAGCGATGTAAAGATCGGCGTTATCCTGGTAGGTGACGAGAACGAGGGCTATACCGCAGCACACATGGACGGAATCCGTAAGGGCGCCGAGGAGCTGGGCATACCCGCAGACAACATCATCTGGAAGTATTCCGTAAAGGAAGACGAGTCCTGCTATGAGGCAGCCGTTGACCTGGTGGACCAGGGCTGCGACGCAATATTCTCTAACAGCTACGGACATCAGTCCTTTACACAGCAGGCAGCACAGGATTATCCCGATGTGAAGTTCGTGGCAATGACCGGCGATACCGCAGCAGACAGCGGACTTAAGAATTTCTCAAACGCTTTCACCAACATCTATGAAGCAAGATATGTATCCGGCGTTGTTGCCGGCATGAAGATCGCCGAGCTGGTCTCCGCAGGAGCCCTGGGCAGCGAGAACTATGATGCGGACGGCAACGTACGTATCGGTTATGTAGGCGCCTTCCCTTACGCTGAGGTGGTCTCCGGCTACACAGCTTTCTACCTGGGCGTCAAGAGCGTTTACCAGAACGTGAGCATGGAAGTCATCTACACCAATTCCTGGTTTGACATAGCAGCTGAGGGTGAGGCAGCAAACTCACTTATGGCTGACGGCTGTGTGGTCATCGGCCAGCACGCCGATTCCACCGGTGCTCCCACCGCAGTTGAGGCTGCTCTTTCAAGCGGCAAGGTTGCATACTCCGTAGGCTACAATGTGGACATGCTCAATGTGGCACCCAATGCGGCACTTACTTCCGCTACCAACAACTGGGGTGTATATTACAAGTATGCATTCGAGTGTGTAAAGGGCGGCTGGGCTCCCGATACCAACTGGTCTGAGGGCTTCAACAAGGATGCAGTTGCCATCACCACTCTCGGGCCTTCAGTTGCAGACGGCACCGCAGACAAGGTGGCAGAGGTTGAGGCAGCCATCAGGGACGGCAGCCTTCACGTATTCGATACCTCCAAGTTCACCGTTGGCGGCAAGATGATGGACAGCTATGTGCTGAGCGACGGCTATGAGTGCATCAGCGACGGCTACTTCCATGAGTCCGAGCACCGCAGCGCACCTTACTTCGATCTGCGCATCGACGGTATCACCGAGCTTACTGCCGAGTAAGAAACTATAAGGGGAGCGGGTTTATGACCCGCTTCCTTTTTTAGAAATACCCCAAGTATATTACCGGAGAATCGATATGGAGAATATTGCGCTTTCGCTGCGTAATGTCACGAAACGTTTCGGCAGCGTCATTGCCAATAAGGATGTGAGCATGGATATCAGGAAAGGAGAGATCCTTGCGCTGCTTGGAGAGAACGGCAGCGGCAAGACCACCCTGATGAACATGCTTTCCGGCATTTATTACCCCGACGGCGGTCATATAGAGCTGGAGGGGGAGAGAGTGAACATAAGGGATCCCAGGGATGCTTTCGCCCTTGGGATAGGAATGGTCCATCAGCATTTCAAGCTGGTGGATACTTTTACTGCCGCGGAAAACCTCATCATCGGTCTGGATCCGAATAAGAAGCTGGACCGCAGGGAGATAGCGGCAAGCATCAAAGAGATCTGCGACAGGTACGGATTTATAGTGGATCCGGACAAGAAGGTATACGAGATGAGCGTCTCTGAGAAGCAGACGCTGGAGATAGTAAAGGTGCTCTACAGGGGCGCAAACATACTGATACTGGACGAGCCCACGGCGGTGCTCACGCCCCAGGAGACGGAGAAGCTCTTTGCGGTAATCCGCAACATGAAGAAGGATAACAAGACCGTTATCATCATCACCCATAAGCTGAACGAGGTGCTGGAGATCTCCGACAGGGTGGCGATACTGAGAAAAGGCGAATATATAGACACCGTTCCCACGGCGGAGGCTACTGCGGCGAGCCTCACCGAGATGATGGTGGGAGAAAAGGTGGATCTTAACATAGAGCGCAGCGAGGTGAAGGACAAGTACGTAAGGCTTGCGGTGAGCCATTTGAGCTGCATTGACGAAGACGGGATAAAGAAGCTGGACGATGTCAGCTTTGAAGCATACAGCGGAGAGATACTGGGTATAGCCGGTGTCTCCGGCAACGGACAGAAGGAGCTGTTGGAGGCCATAGCGGGTCTGCAGCCTGCCCTTTCCGGGAGCAGCGTCATCTTCACGAATCAGGAAGGTGTGGATAACCAGCTCATAGGAAAGAGTCCTTCGAAGATAAGGAACCTGGGCGTGCATCTTTCCTTTGTGCCCGAGGACAGGCTGGGCATGGGACTGGTGGGTTCCATGGGCATGGCCGACAACATGATGCTGAAGGACTACAAAAAGGGCCACGGGATCTTTACCGACAGAAAGAGCCCCAGGACACTGGCAAAGCAGGTACAGGATGAACTGCAGGTGGTGACACCGGGTATATCCACCCCGGTAAGCAGGCTTTCCGGCGGCAACGTGCAGAAGGTGCTGGTGGGCCGTGAGATAGCGGCGGCGCCTTCGGTGCTGATGACGGCTTATGCAGTGAGGGGACTTGATATAAACACCTCCTACACCATATACCAGCTCCTTAACGAACAGAAGAAGAAGGGAGTGGCCGTGGTCTACGTGGGAGAGGATCTGGATGTACTGATGGAACTCTGCGACCGCATACTGGTGCTCTGCGGAGGAAAGGTGAGCGGCATACTGGACGGCAGGACGGCTAAGAAGGAGGAGCTTGGAATGCTCATGACAGGAAGAAGGGAGGCGGTCGATGCATAACAGCAGGGAGCCCTGGCTCAGGGTCGCAAAAAGAGACGGGATGAGCTTTCCGAAAAGGCTGGCCGTAAGGCTGGGAGCCGTGCTCATATCCCTTCTGGTCTGCGGTATAGTCATATATGCCATCACCGGCATAAATCCGGTGGAGGTTTATTCCACTATGGTGTCCGGCGCTTTCGGTACAAGGACCAGGCTCTGGTCCACTTTGAAGGAGGCGGCACTGCTCTCCTGTATAGCGATAGGCCTTGCGCCGGCCTTTAAGATGCGTTTCTGGAACATAGGCGCCGAGGGACAGGTGCTCATAGGCGGTATGATCACGGCAGGCTGCATGATATATCTCAGCGCCCTTCCGGCCTGGCTGCTTTTCCTGTGCATGTTCGCGGGAAGCGTTGTGGCAGGCGCCATATGGGGGCTTCTGCCTGCGGTGTTCAAGGCAAAGTGGAACACCAACGAGACCCTTTTTACCCTGATGATGAACTACGTGGCAATACAGCTCACTTCTTTCTTTGTGGCAAAGTGGGAGAATCCCTACGGCTCCAATACCGTGGGCATCATCAACCAGCAGGGGCAGGAGGGATGGTTCCCCATGATCTTCTCTACCCGTTATTTCATAAGCCTTGTGCTTGTACTGGTGCTGAGCGTGCTCATGTTCATATACCTGAAATACACCAAGCACGGCTATGAGATCTCAGTGGTGGGAGCTTCCGAGAATACGGCCCGCTACGCAGGCATGCAGGTGGGTAAGGTCACCATAAGGACCATGCTGCTTTCCGGCGGCATCTGCGGTCTGGCAGGCTTCATGGCTGTGGCGGGAGCCTCACATACCATATCCGTCTCCACCGCGGGCGGTAAGGGCTTTACGGCCATCATCGTGGCCTGGCTGGCAAAGTTCAACAGCTTTACCATGCTGCTCATATCCCTGCTGCTGGCCTTCCTGGAGGGCGGGGCAAAGGAGATAGCCTCAAAGTGCAAGCTTAACGATTACGCCTCCCAGATGGTGACTGGTATCATACTCTTTTTCATACTGGGGAGCGAGTTCTTCATAAACTACAGGCTGGTATTCAGAAAGAGCGAAAAGGAGGGCAGCGGGAAATGACAAATCTTGTGACCCTTGTACAGGCGGCGGTCTTCTTCGGGACCGTGATAATGTTCGGCTGCATAGGCGAGATCCTTACGGAGAAAGCAGGGAACCTGAACCTGGGCGTCCCCGGGATAATGTACATAGGCGGCATCTGCGGCCTGGCTTCGGTGTTCATATATGAGGGCAGCACGGAAAACCCCGTGCCGGTGCTCTGCGTGATCATAGCTCTTGTATCGGCCTTTATAGGCTCGGCTCTGGGAGGCCTCATATATGCCTTCCTGACCATAAGCCTTAAGGCGAACCAGAACGTGACGGGCCTTGCCCTTACCATATTCGGTTCCGGCGTGGCCAATTTCTTCGGCGGTTCCTTAAATACCCTGGCGGGACGCTTTGAGCAGATCGCAGTTCCCGTGACTTCGGCAGCCTTCAGGCAGACCGTTCCGGTGCTTTCGGGCCTCGGGACCGTGGGCAAGCTCTTCTTTTCCTACGGTTTCATGGTTTATCTTGCGGTGATCGTGGCGGGAGCCCTGGAGATCTTCCTTTTCCATACCAGAAGGGGACTGAACCTCCGTACCGTGGGTGAGAATCCCCAGGCTGCGGATGCGGCGGGCATCAACGTTACGAAGAACAAGTATCTTGCCATCTGCCTGGGGGCCGGTATCAGCGGCTTCGGCGGCGTGTATTACGTTATGGACTATATCAAGGGCACCTGGGCAAATGACGGCAGCATAGAGAAGCTGGGCTGGCTTGCGGTGGCTCTGGTCATCTTTACAGGCTGGAAGACCAGGAACGCCATCTGGGGAGCCTATCTCTTCGGCGTGCTCTACTGGATGTACCTTTATATACCGGGCCTTACAAGGGCTTCACAGGAGATCTTCAAGATGCTGCCCTATGTGGTGACCATCATAGTGCTGGTAATAAGCAGCCTGCGAAACAACAGGGATATGCGTCCCCCCGCTGCTCTGGGGCTGGCGTACTACAGGGAAGAGAGGTGAGGATATGCGTCTTCTTGAGGAGAGGATCAGAAAGGACGGCGTAGTTAAGGAAGGCAATGTGCTCAAGGTGGATTCCTTCCTGAACCACCAGATGGATATAGCCCTCTTTAACGAAATGGGCAGGGAGTGGAAGCGGCTCTTCGAAGGGGAGCGGATCACCAAGATCCTTACCATCGAGGCTTCAGGCATAGGGATAGCGGCGGTCTGTGCCCAGTACTTTGATGTGCCTGTGGTCTTTGCGAAGAAGTCCCAGTCCATAAATCTGGACGGCAGCGTCTATTCCACCAGGATACAGTCCTTTACCCACCAGAGGGTATATGACGTCATAGTTTCCAGAAAGTATCTTGGGCCTGAGGACAGGGTGCTGGTGATAGACGATTTCCTGGCTAACGGAAACGCCATAAACGGGCTGATCTCCATCATAAGGGACGCCGGAGCGGAGCTGGCAGGAGTCGGCATAGCCGTGGAGAAGGGCTTCCAGGACGGAGGAAAGCAGCTCAGGGATGCAGGGATAAGAGTGGAATCCCTGGCTATACTTGAGAGTATGGATGCCTCCACAGGAGAGATAGTGTTCCGGGAGCAGGAATGATTTTTGGTTGACATAATACGGTAACCTGGGGTATAATCTTCTTGTTTCAAATCACAGAAAAAGGAGGATTTGCCTGGCGGCAAATCTCTGAAGCGCCTCAAAGCCGGCGCGGGCTCCCCCGAGCCTGGCTCGGGGGCAGAACTGGAGGGAGAAGATATGAAATGCCCTTTTTGCGGACATGAGAATACCAGGGTCGTGGATTCCAGACCTGCAGACGACAACGCTTCCATAAGACGCCGCCGTGTGTGCGATGAGTGTGACAAGCGTTTTACCACTTACGAGAAGGTGGAGACCATACCGCTGATCGTTATCAAGAAGGATAACAACCGCGAGGCCTATGACAGGAAGAAGATAGAGGCCGGTGTGCTCAGGGCCTGCCATAAGCGTCCCGTGAGCGCGGAGGATATCACAAGACTCGTGGATGAGGTGGAGACCGAGGTCTTCAAGCTGGAGGACAAGGAGATCCCCAGCGCAGTCATAGGCGAGATAGTCATGGAGAAGCTTGAAAAGCTGGAAGCGGTGGCTTATGTGCGTTTCGCTTCCGTATACAGGGAGTTCAAGGACATCAACAGCTTCATGGATGAGCTTAAAAAGGTACTGGATAAGGAATAAGGCTCTAGAGCCACAGGAACTTTTTAGCAACCACCGGGCAGCAGATAAGCTCTGCTGCTCTTCGATTATGGAGGAAAGATGGCGGAGAGTACATCTGCGGAAAACAGGATAGAACAGGGGTACTTTTCCTTTCTGACCGTGGAAGGAGCGGAGGCTGCCGTCACCGAAGCGGAGAAGATAAAACGGCTGGAAAAGCAGCTGGATTACGGTAAGCCCGGCATGGTGCTGGCTCTTTACAAAAAGGCTGTGGAGGGCAGGGTGTTTTCCACGCCGGAGGGCTTTGCCTATCTCTTAAAGCTCAGGGAATATCTTAAGAAGAACGCTCCTGAAGAGAACGTGCCGGGAATACCGGTGGAGGTCTTCACCGGAGAGGATAAGGAGCGGGCTGAGAAGGCCAGGGCCGAAGAGAAGATAGCTGCGCTGAAAGAGGCCAACCACGTGCTCAGGACCGGCAGGGTGACACAGAGGATAATCATAGTGTTTTTGGGCATAGGCATCATCATCATGATGGTGATAGCGACACTGAGCGACAGCCCCAACATCCTGAATTATGAACGGGTGCTGCAGGACCGGTATTCCTCCTGGGAACAGGAACTGAAGGACAGGGAGGAGAGCGTCAGGGAGCGGGAGCTGGAGCTGAAACGGCAGGAGAAATAAGACCGGCACAGATTAAAGAGGACTAAAACTATGGACAAGGCAAAGATTCTGGTAGTGGATGATGAGAGCAGGATGCGTAAGCTTGTAAGGGACTTCCTTACCAAGAGCGGCTACAGCGTGCTGGAGGCTGAGGACGGCAGCGCGGCCCTCGAGACCTTTTTTTCCGATAAGGATATAAAGCTGGTGATCCTGGATGTGATGATGCCGAAGCTGGACGGATGGGAGGTATGCAAGGAGCTCAGGAAGAACTCCGATGTGCCCATTATCATGCTCACGGCAAGGTCCGATGAGCGGGACGAGCTCCTGGGCTTCCAGCTGGGAGTGGATGAGTATATTTCCAAGCCTTTCAGCCCCATGATACTGGTGGCCAGGGTGGAAGCAGTACTGAGGCGCTACGGCGCGGTATCGGATGAAAGCATCATGGAGGCCGGAGGTATTAAAGTTGACAAGGCGGCCCATACGGTGACCGCGGACGGCGTACCGGTGGAGCTTTCCTTTAAGGAATTCGAGCTTCTCTGCTTCTTCATGGAGAACCAGGGTATAGCCCTTTCCAGGGAGAAGATCCTCAACAGCGTGTGGAACTATGATTATTTCGGAGACGCCAGGACCATAGATACCCACGTAAAGAAGCTCAGGAGCAAGCTGGGAGCTAAGGGGGAGCTTATACATACCATATGGGGACTGGGGTATAAATTTGAAAGCTGACAGGGGCAGCCGTATAAAATTTCAATACAGACATTCGCTGAAACGCCAGATGGCGGCAGTGTTCATCCTGCTCACGGGATTTACGCTGGTGTCCTGCTGGCTGGTGAATGTCTTTTTTCTTGAGAGGCTTTATCTTAAGAACAAACAGAACAATCTGTTGGAGATATATGCTCTGATCTGCGCTGCCCATGACGAGGGAAGCTTCGGAAACGAAGATACGGACAGGCAGATCTTGAGCCGCTGCAATACTTATAACGTGGATTTCGTGGTGACGGACGCCAGCTCAAACACCCTCTATTCCAACATAAGGGATCCGGAGCAGGTCAACAGGCAGCTCCGTGACATCATGTTCTCCAGGGACAATCTTGACCGGGAGATCATCAGCGAGAAAGACAACTATCATATAAGCTTTCTAAGGGATCCGGTGACGGGATCCGAATTCATAACCATGTGGGGATATGTGGATTCGGACTGCTTCTTTATGCTCCGGACGGCCCTGGAGAGTATAAAGGACAGTGTGCGGATGGCAAACCGTACGCTGCTCGTTATCGGAGTCCTGGCCATGCTGATCTCCGCCGTGGTGATCTGGTTCATCACAAGGAAGATCACCGAGCCCGTCATGGATCTGGTGGACGTTTCCAGAAGGATGGCAGATCTGGATTTTGAAACAAAATACCAGGGAAAGAGCAATACGGAGATAGGTGTCCTGGGAGAGAACATGAACATACTCTCGAACAGGCTGGAGGAGACAATAAGCCATCTGAAGACAGCTAACCTGGAGCTGCAGAGGGACGTGGAGGCCAGACGGTCCACGGATGAACGCAGAAAGGAATTCCTGGCCAGCGTATCCCATGAGCTTAAGACTCCCATCGCCCTTATACAGGGTTATGCAGAGGGGTTGAAGGAAGGAGTCAGCGAGGATGCGGAGAGCAGGGAATACTACTGCGACGTCATAATAGACGAGACCAAGAAGATGAACCATCTGGTCATGAGGCTCATGTCCCTGGGACAGGTGGAAGCCGGCGAGGAAGTGGCGGTGATGGAGCGTTTTGACTTAAACGAGCTCATTGTGCAGTCCATAGATTCCTTCAGCCACCTCTGTGAACAGAAGGGGGTAAAGCTTTTTTACGAGGAGAATAAAGGGCTCTTTGTCTGGGCGGACGAATCCCAGGTGGAGGAAGTTTTGAGAAACTATATGTCAAACGCCCTTAACCACTGTACGGGGAAAAAAGAGATAGTGATAAAGACCGAGAGGCTGGAGGGCAGGGTGCGTACCGGAGTCTTCAACAGCGGAGAGCCTATACCTGAGGAGCATATCAGCAGGATATGGGACAAATTCTATAAGGTTGATAAGGCCAGGACCAGGGAATACGGCGGCAGCGGCCTGGGGCTTTCCATAGTAAAGGCCCTTATGGAATCCATGCATCAGGGATACGGTGTGGTGAATTACAGTGACGGCGTGGAATTCTGGTTCGAGCTTGAAACAAAATAGACATCTAAATGATAGTGTGATATAATATCGGGGTCATGAAGAAAAGATATCTTGCCGCGGCGGCGATGACGGTATGCCTGCTGACTGCCGGCTGTACGACTAACTACATACCGGACCTGAGCGATGAGGAGATGCAGATGGTGGAGGAATACGCCGCAAATCTTCTGCTCAAGTACGACAGGAATTATAAGGCCACCACCATCAGCCAGGAAGAGTTCGAAGCTAAAAAGGCCAAGATGGAGAGGCTGGCTGCAGTACGAGCCCAGATAAAGGAACAGAAGGAGCGTGAAGCCCAGGAAAAACAGGAGCAGGAAGCAGCTTCTTCCGAAGGCGGAGACGGCGATGAAGGCAGTGAGGGCGGCGGAAGGAGCAGCGGCCCCGTATATACGGATATAGACGAGTTCTTCGGTATAAACGATTTTGATATAGAATACAGCGGCTTTTCCGTAAGTGAGAGCTATCCCGAGGACAGGGCGGCAGATGACTGGCAGGGAACCGTGCATGCCAGTGCGGGCTGCAGTTTAGTTGTGGTCAGGTTCAACGTGACCAATAAGATCGGGGAGGAAGCCGTGCTGGATATGACGGCCATAGCACCCAGATTTACCTTCAGGTTCAACGGGAGCAGCTCCAAGGCCAGCATGATGACCCTGCTCTTAAACGACCTTTCCAATTACAGGGAGACACTGCAGCCGGGTGAGACCCGTGAGGCTGTGCTCGTGACCGAGCTTACGGCGGACCAGGCGGCCGGGATAGAGTCCCTCACCATGATCATGAAGACCGGTGACAGCCGGGCAGAGCATACGCTCATGTAGGAATTCTTTGACATAAGTATATAATTTTTGTATAATGTACTTTAATTCTATATGATGTAAGGAGGGGTTATGGAAACAAATATCTTACTGGAAAACGGCACAAATGAGCTGGAAGTACTTGAATTCACCCTTGCGGGCAATTCCTACGGTATCAATGTGGCAAAGATCAGGGAGATAATCACCTATCAGCCCGTCACTCCCGTACCCAATGCCCATCCCAGCATAGAAGGAATATTCATGCCCCGTGACAAGATGATCACGGCCATAGACCTTCGTAACTGCCTTCAGAGAGGCGAGTCCGAGCCTGAAGGACTCTTTATCATCACGAATTTCAACGGTCTGGATATTGCTTTCCATGTGGACACCGTTGTAGGCATCCACAGGGTATCCTGGACCGAGATCATAAAGCCCGACTCCACGGTGTCCAATTCCGAGGAAGGGGTTTCCACCGGTATCATCAAGAAGAACAACAAGCTCATCATAATCCTTGACTTCGAGAAGATAGTCACTGATATCAATCCCGAGACCGGCCTTAAGGTCCAGGAGATCGAGGAGATGGGCGAGCGCAGCAGGAATGACACACCCATACTTATCGCCGAGGACTCCGCTCTGCTCAACAAGCTCATCGTTGAGTCCCTTAACAAGGCCGGCTATGTTAACCTTACCCATACCGAGAACGGCCAGCAGGCCTGGGATCTGCTCTGCGAGTGGAGGGATACGGGTGTAATTGAAAAAAAGGTGCAGTGTATCATCACCGATATCGAGATGCCCCAGATGGACGGCCACAGGCTTACCAAGCTGGTCAAGGAGGACGATATACTGAAGGCTATCCCCGTTATCATCTTCTCATCCCTGATCAACACCGAGATGAGGCGCAAGGGTGAGCAGCTGGGAGCAGATGCACAGCTTACCAAGCCCGAGATAGGAAATCTGGTCCGCACCATAGACAACGTGCTGGGTATCCAGGGAGACTGAGTATAACAGATGAAAGTTTAGGGCCGGGCAGAGCGCCCGGCCTTTTTTCGGCAAAGAGGAACTATGAAACAGGTGGTGACAGCGGCCGGCATGAGGGAATATGAAGGCCGGCTGATAAATGAATATGGTGTTGACTCACTGCTTCTAATGGAGAGGGCGGCGCTGGCACTGGCTGAAGAGGCGCTTAAGAGCATAGGCGGAAAGAAGCGGGCGCTCGTGGTCTGCGGAGGCGGGAATAACGGTGGAGACGGCCTTGCCGCCGCCCGTTTTCTTGCGGAGAGCGATGTGGCGCTGACGGTGCTGATAGCCGGCGATATGGCGAAAGCTTCCGATGCCTGCAGGAAACAGGTGGATATCGCGGAGAAGATGGGAATACGTATCAGCACGGATACGAAGCTCCTTGAAGAAGACTATGAGCTCTGCATCGACGCCTGCCTCGGGACGGGTCTATCAAGGGAAGTCACTGGAAACTACGCCGAGGCAGTTAAGGGAATGAACGCCCTTAAGGCAAGGGGCTGCAGGATCATCTCCGCGGATATACCAAGCGGATTATCCTCGGATGAAGGCATTGGTCTCGGAGATACCGTATATGCGGATAAGACCGTATGCTTCGGCGCTGTCAAACAGGGCATGCTGATAAATAAGGGAAGGGAATACTGCGGAGAGCTTAAGATAAGGCCCATAGGCGTTCTTAAGGAATTGCCGGGAGACAGCTTCTTACTTGAAGCTTCCGACCTGAAGGACTTTATACCAAAGAGGAAGCGCCTCGGACATAAGGGGACTTTCGGAAAGATTCTTTTCATTACCGGCTCTCCGGATATGCCGGGGGCGGCCATACTTTCGGCAAAGGCGGCGCTCTCCTGCGGAGCCGGCATGGTAAAGGTCTTCGGCCCTTTAGAGAACAGGCCGGTATGTATCACGGCTGTTCCCGAAGCCATGTACAGGGCAGCGGATATAAGTGATGCAAAAACCCTCAGGGAAGAGCTTGACTGGTGCGATGCTGTTGTGGCAGGCTGCGGCCTCGGAAAGGAAAGAGCGGCCGGGCTTCTTAAGTCTGAAGCCTTCAGAAGCTTTGAAGGTCCTGTGGTTCTGGATGCGGACTGCCTTAACGCGCTCTCAGATGATAAGTCTTATCTTGAATACAGGAAGAAGCCGGGGCTCTTTACGGTGCTCACGCCCCACCCGGCGGAGTATTCCAGGCTTTTCGGGACAGAAGGGAAGCTTCAGTCGCCGGAGGAGGTCAGGAGCTTTGCAGCAGAGTACGGAGCTGTGATAGCGGCAAAGTCCGCCACCACCATAGTGAGCGACGGACAAAAGCTTTGGTTCAATACCTGCGGAAACGACGGAATGGCCACTGCCGGCAGCGGGGATGTGCTGGCCGGGATCATGGGAGCGCTGCTCACCGTATCAGAGGATAAAAGCAGGGCGGCAGCCGGGGCAGTGCTGCTCCACGCCTGCGGAGGCGATAAGGCAGCGGAAAGGCTTGGACGCCACGGGGTGACCGCGGCTGAGATCATAAAGGGGGCGGCGCAGTGTCTGAAGGAGACAGAATGAAAAAGAAGGCCGGAGCCCGGAGGGTATTTATACTTTTCCTTGCTTTAATGCTTGTATTTACCGTTCTTCCGATCAAAGCATATGCCGATGGACCGGAGGAAAGCATCATCATACTCAGGCGGGAGGGAGCCATGCTGTTTACGCGGCTCTCATACCGGGAGATCCCTTATGCGAAACAGGACGGAAGCGTGTCCTGCAGGCGTCTTAAGGTATACAGACCATTCATACAGAACGCACCCACGCCTCTCATATATAACGCACATTACGAGATAGGGGAGACGGACGAGAGACTCTATGACTATCTGGAAAGAGGCTGGACGGTAGTCTCGCCCTGTGAGGTGCTGGCGGAGGAGGCGGCTTCCCTTGCGGGGGATGACCTGCTCTTTAATATGGCGGCCCTCAGATACGCGGCAGCTCTGGACGGAGTCGATGCCACGAGGGTGGGCGTAACGGGAAGCAGCGCAGGAGGCTATACGGCCCTGATGCTGGGAGCCTTCTGCCCGGGTATAAAGGCTATAGTGGCTGATTCCCCCATTACCAATCTCTATTTTTCCCTGGGCGTGTATCTTAAGAGTACCGCAGCGGCCAATTCCGCAGCCATGAGCGAAGAACTTAAGCAGCTGATCTCGGATCCGAAGCTCATATATGATCCTGCGGTGAATGCCTTTGTGGTATCGCAGCTGGGACTGCTTCCCATGCCGGTCGCGGCAGAGGTGGCTTTTTCCTATCTGCCTGTGGCGGATTCACTTGCAGGGTCGGATACGGCTCTTTATGAGTTCCTGTCCCCCATAGGGCATGCGGAGGAGATAAGCTGTCCCCTTGTGATAAACCATCATACTTCGGATGTGCTGGTGCCTTTGGATCAGGTCATCAGGACCGGGCTTTATCCCGGAGAGGATGCCCTTATGCCGGAGGGGGTCAGCGTAAGGCTGGATACGAAGGCTGAGGGGAGGCTGGGAAAGTCCTTTTACGAACTGCTGGATCCTGCGGAGGTAAGGGTGAACCATATACCGCTTACGGAGGCTTATGACGGGATGCCTTATGACAGCGCTTTCCGCATCAATATAAACGTGTATGACGACGGGCCGGTTGATCCGCACGCAGGACATAACAGCTCCGGTTCACGGACGGATAAGGCGGACGCCGCATTTTTTGAAATAATACTGTGATTTTCCGCTTGCTTTTTGTATACGGCTGTGGTAATATGTCATGGTTGCGATGAGTAAAGAGATGTTCCGCTGGCAGATGAACTGCGTAAGAACGTCCGATGAAAAAACGTAAAGGAGTAGGAAAATGAACGCAGAGATCATCAAAGAGATCGAAAAGGAACAGATGAAGGAGACCGTGGACAGCTTTAATGTTGGCGACACCGTAAAGGTTCACGGTAAGATCAAGGAAGGCGAGAAGGAAAGGATCCAGATCTTCGAGGGTATCGTTACGAAGATCCAGAACGGCGGAAGCCGCACCACCTTTACCGTACGCAAGACCAGCGGCGGTGTGGGTGTTGATAAGACCTGGCCTCTTCACAGCCCCAACGTAGAGAAGATCGAGGTTGTCCGCAGGGGTAAGGTCCGTAGGGCAAGGCTCAACTACCTTAAGGGCAGGATCGGCAAGAAGGCAAAGGTTAAGGAGATCATCCGCTGACATTAGTCTTTTAATGGAACGGAGGGAGGGGCAGATGATATCTGCCCCTTTTTTTGGAGAGTGAGAAGAAGATCGAATAAAGGCTTGACCTTTTATACAAAAGAGAGGAAAATAGACCGTAAGCTTCTGGGTGAGATCTCGTCCTGGGTCTTCAGCGCAGTGCTTATGGCCGGCATAGCCTTTGTTTTCGTCTATCTTTTCGGCATACGCACGAGCGTCATAGGCGTGTCCATGGAGCCTACACTGCAGAACGGGCAGGAGATACTGATAGACCGTTTCGTGTACCTTCTGTCACAGCCCAAGAGAGGCGATGTGGTGGTATTTCTGCCTAACGGCAACGGAAATTCCCATTATTACGTGAAACGTATAGTGGGCACTCCGGGGGACACGGTCCTCATACGTGACGGCCTGATCTACATAAATGGGGACATATATGACGATGCGGGGCTTTTTGACCGTATAGAGGACGGAGGTATAGCGGCCGGCGGCATACACCTGGATGAGGAGGAATACTTCGTGCTGGGAGATAACCGCAACGACAGTGAGGACAGCCGTTCCAGCAACATAGGTATAGTAAGGAAAGATTTCATCATCGGCAGGGCCTGGTTCCATATGAAGAGCACCAGGGAACGCGCCGGTTTTATAGAATAGCTTATGGAAGTACAATGGTATCCCGGGCACATGACGAAGGCCATGCGCCAGATGTCCGAGGATGTAAAGCTTGTGGATCTTATAATCGAGCTGCTTGATGCCAGGGTGCCGCTCTCAAGCCGCAATCCCGACATCAACACCCTGGGCAGGGGAAAGGCCAGGCTCATAATCCTTAACAAGGCCGATCTGGCGGATCAGGCCGTTTCGGATAAGTGGCTGGACTATTTCGCAAAGGAAGGGCACACTGCCCTTTTGCTGGATTCCAGGAATCCCGGGGGGATGGGTGAGATACGGAAGGCCGTGGATAAGGTCTGCCGGGAGAAGAAGGAAAGAGACCTCAAAAGAGGCATAAAGAACCGTCCGGCGAGGGCCATGGTGGCGGGCATACCCAATGCGGGTAAGTCCACCTTCATTAACAGCATAGCAAAGAAGGCGGTCGCAAAGACGGGGAACAGGCCCGGAGTGACCAGGGGAAAGCAGTGGATCAGGCTGAATCCCATGCTGGAGCTGCTGGATACGCCCGGAGTGCTCTGGCCTAAGTTTGAGGATCCTTCGGTGGGGCTTCACCTTGCCATGACCGGCGCCATCAACGATGATATACTCCCCCGTGAAGAGCTGGCAGGTGAGATACTCCAGTTTCTTTCCGAAAGGTATCCGGGGAGGATAGCCGAAAGATACGGCATTGATGAAGAAGGCGAACTGACCGGTGCCATAGCCAGAAGGCTGGGATGCCTGAAGGCCGGAGGGGAAGCTGATCTTCTCAGGGCCTCAGGAGCAGTGGTGGATGATTTCCGTTCAGGGAGACTTGGCAGGATCAGCATAGAAAGAACTTAAAAACAGGTGGATGAATAAGATGGCAGATCTGGATGTTGAAGACAATGTTATAGAGAAGATAGCCGAAGCAGCAGCAGACGGGGCTGCAGGCAAAGGGCTGGGAAATAAAAGAAGAGATTTCTGGATGGAGGTGCTCCATAATTCCCTTTTCCTGCTGGCAGTGCTGGTGATAACGCTGCTCCTGGTCAAGTATGTGGGACAGCGTACGGTAGTGGTGGGAAGCAGCATGGAGACCACCCTGTCGGACGGGGATAATCTGGTGGTGGACAAGATAAGCTACCGTTTCTCGGATCCCAAACGTTTCGATATAATAGTCTTCCCTTTTGAGTATAAGGATGAGACTTACTATATCAAAAGGGTCATCGGTCTTCCCGGGGAAACGGTACGCATCGATGACGACGGCGTGATCTATATCAACGAGGTGGCGCTGGAGGAGAACTACGGCAGGGAGGTCATGGAGGATCCCGGCATGGCGAAGAACGGCCTTACCCTGGGAGATGGCCAGTATTTTGTGCTGGGCGACAACCGCAACCACTCCTCTGATTCCAGGACTCCCTCGGTTGGACTTATAGAAAAGAGCGATATCATAGGCAGGGCCTGGATCAGGATATTCCCTTTCAACAAATTCGGGGGGGTCTGATGACAAAGACTGAAGAGAAGGCCCTGGAGCGTGAGAGAAAGCGTGCGGAGAAGCTTGAAGCAGAAAAGCAGCGCATGTACCGGATGTTCTCTTACGAGCGGGAGTATGGAGAGTATACTGCGATCTGCGGCATAGACGAGGTGGGCAGGGGGCCGCTGGCAGGTCCCGTGGTGGCCGGCGCCGTGATACTTCCGAAGGATTGCGGGCTTCTGTATCTAAACGATTCGAAGAAATTATCCGAAAAAAAGAGAGAAGAGCTTTATGACGAGATCATGGAAAATGCCGTGGCGGTGGGCCTGGGCTTCCGTGATCATATACGCATCGATGAGATAAACATACTTAACGCCACTTACGAGGCCATGCTGGATGCCATAGGGGCGCTGGCCGTCACGCCGGATCTTCTGCTGAACGATGCGGTGACCATACCCGGGACGGATATAAGACAGGTGCCCATCATAAAAGGCGATGCAAAGAGCGCATCCATAGCGGCGGCCAGTATAGTGGCCAAGGTCACCAGGGACAGGCTGATGACGGAGCTGGATGTAAAGTATCCGGGCTATGGCTTTGCGGCAAACAAGGGTTACGGCACTGCCGCGCATATACAGGCCATAAAGGATCAGGGACCCTGTGAGATCCACAGGATGAGCTTTATCAAGAACTTCATTTGAGCACAGTTACGGGAGACGGGCTATGAGCGTGCTTTCACAGATATTCGGCGGCATGCAGACCGGGAATGCGGCGCAGGTACAGCAGACGCAGCCTGTTCAGGGCGGAGCCTCCGAAAACAGCGGAGCCGAATACTTATCGAAGCTTTCCGGCGGTGATACGGTGGAAGGCAAGGTCGTGGACATAAAGGGCAGTAATGTGACTATCGAGCTTCCGGGAGGCGGCAATGTGTCTGCCCAGCTGGATGGCGCCATGGATCTGGTACCCGGCCAGGAACTTTTCTTTGAGGTCCGTTCAAATTCGCAGAACAGGATCTCGCTTACCCCCCTCTATACAAATCTGACTATGGATCCCACTGCCGCTAAGGCGCTGGGAGCTGCGGGCATGGCCGTGAACGCCGATACCCTGGCAATGACTTCGGCCATGATGGAACGCGGAATGCCTATAAACAGGGAATCCCTGGGGAATATGTACCAGCTGGTCTCTTCCCATCCGGAAATGGCGCCGGCGGCCATAGTGGAGATGAAGAGCTTTGACCTTCCCGTGGACGAGGCGGAATACGAGCAGTATGAGGCCTTTAAGAATTACGAGTCTACCATAAGTAACGGCCTTGCGGAAGTGGCTGAGGGGGCCATGGAGCTGTTTGATGACTTATATGCTTCGGGAGATACCGATAAGGCCTTTACCTTTATGGCAAGGCTTACGGGGGTCATAAATGAGGAGCTTCCGGGGGAGACAGCTGCGGATACGGAAAGCACCGGGGCTCTTACGGAAGGAGAGCAGGCATCCGGAAAAGTGATATTAAAGGAAGGAACGGAGGAAGGCGCGAAGACAGCGCTTTTGCCGGGGACGGAGGAAAATACTGCTGCAGCGGAGAGCGGCGCGGCAGAGAGGGCTGCTTCTTCAGGGCTTAAGGAGTTTTCCGGAGATGTGGTAAAGCTTCTTGAGGATGCACTTAAGGGAAAGCTTCCGGAAAATGAGGCCGGGGAAGAGCCTGCCAGGCAGGCGGTGAAGGAGAATGCCGCAAAACAGAGCTACAGCGGAGAAGCCGCTTCAGTTGGGGAAAGGCTTAAGGAAGTGCTTTCGGAGCTTCCCGGAGGAAGGGAGGCGGCGGAGCAGCTTTCCGATATCATAAAGGATGACAGGAGCACGCTTAAGCTGGGAGGCGAAGTGCTTAAGCTTTTATCCGAAGGAAAGGCGGAATTTACGGATAAGGAGCTGGAGGCTAAGCTTAAGAGCATCTTTTCCTCGGAGGATTTCAGGACTGCGGTAAAGAACGTTATGAAGGACAGCTGGATGCTGAAGCCCGAACAGACCGGGGATAAGGCAAATGTGGAGCTGCTGTACCAGAAGCTGGACCAGCAGACCAGAGAGCTTACGGGCATTCTTTCAAGGATAGCGGAGCCCGGCAGCGCCATGGCCCAGAGCCTTTCCAATATGAGCAACAACCTGGATTTCATGAACCAGATGAACCAGATGGTGCCCTATATACAGCTGCCCCTTAAGATGAGCGGCAGTGAGGCCACCGGGGATCTCTATGTCTATACCGATAAGAAGAGCCTGGCCTCCAATGACGGAAACGTCAGCGCCATGCTCCATCTGGATATGGAGAATCTCGGGACGGTGGATGTTTATGCCGCCATATCCCAGGGCAACAAGGTATCCACGAAGTTCTATCTGGAGAGCGACGAGATCATAGACCTTATCGCGGAGCACATACATATACTTAATGAACGGCTTGAGAAAAGGGGCTACAGCATAAAGAGCGAGATCACCACCCATTCGGATACGGAGGAGGGTGGCAGCGGAAAACGGAAGCTTACGCCTCCCGCGGCGGCCAGGCCTGTGAGCAGGCGCAGCTTTGACGTGAGGGCATAGCCTATGGCAGAGGATAAGAACAAAAAGAAAACAGCCATAGCCCTCGAATACGATCCCGTGGATTCGGCCCCCAGGGTCATCGCCTCGGGTACAGGCAGGCTGGCGGACAAGATAATAGAGAAGGCAAAAGAGGCAAAGGTCCCGGTCCATAAGGATTCAAAGCTGGCGGATACACTCTCCAGACTGGAGATAGGCGAGATGATCCCGCCTGAGCTTTACGAGGTGGTTGCGGAGATACTGGTATTCGTTGACGCCATGGACAAGATAAGGGCCAAGATGGACAAAGCGGGACAGAAGATATGACGGGAGAGCCCAATAAAAGACAGACAGGGGCAAGGAAGGAAGAACTGGCGGCGGAGTATCTTAAGCGGCAGGGCGTGCGGATACTGGAGATGAACTACCGCTGCAGACAGGGAGAGATAGATCTTATCGGAAGGGACGGGGAGTTCCTGGTCTTTTTCGAAGTGAAATGGCGCAGGGACGGAAGGAGCGGCTATGCCGCAGAGGCCGTGGATAAAAGAAAGCAGAAGCGGATCTGCAGGGTCTCGGACATGTACCGGATGTTTAAGGGATTTGACGACGATACGGCGCTCAGATATGACGTGGTGGCTATTGACGGAGAAGGCATCGACTGGATAAAGAATGCATTCTTTTACTGTTGAGGCTCTCTGCGGGCATCATTTGTGCCCGGTATTCTATTCTCTACAACATATTGATTTAAGTTGTACATCGTGTTAAAATACCCATGGCTTAAAGAAAGGGGAAAAACAAATGAAAGAAAAAAAGAGTTCGGCAGGCATAATGTTTGCCTGTGCGGCAGTGGTGCTTCTTGCGCTTCTGTGTATTGCCGAGGCGCTACAGATACGCTGGCAGATGGTTCAGGCGGAGGATCTCAGGCACGAACTGGAAAAAGAGGATGAGGTAATTTCCGATACGGCCGAGCTTACCGCGCTGGGAAAGAAGGCCGAGGAGTATAAGCTCACCATGGAAGCCTACAAGGATGAGCGTGACGGCATGGAAAAGGAGATCGAGGATCTCAGGGCAAGACTGGAGGGAAAGGAGGAGCCCTCCGAAAGCGGCAGCTCCGAAGGCAGTGATGAGAGCACCGTGGTGATAAACGAGTCTGCATTGCGCACCTATGAGGATCCCAGGTTCCAGAATTATGCCGGCAAGGGAGATAATTACGACACCAGACAGTATATGTATTCCACCATATATTCCTATCCCACCGATGTGGTGTTTGCCGGAGATTCGCTGGTCGAGCGTTGCAGCTGGGATGAGCTTTACCCCGGTCTTAACATAAAGAACAGGGGAATAGGCGGAGATACCGTGGAGGGACTGGTGCCCCGGCTCGAGAGCATCTTCAAGACACAGCCGAAGAAGCTCTTCATAATGATAGGAATAAACAGCATACTGGGAGGTAAAGATTCGGATACCATAATATCCGAATACAAGTATCTTCTGGATGAGATACCGGATGAGGACTGTGAGATCTATATAAATTCCATACTTCCCGTGGCAAGCACCCAGACCCATGCGGGGGATATAATACTCAAGGCCAGGGATATAAACGAAGCCGTAAAGGGCATGTGCGAGGAAAGGGGCTATACCTTCATCGACATGAACGAGGCCTTCTCCAATGAGGACTGGGCGCTTAAGAGCGAGTATACCACCGACGGGGTCCACCTGACCGCTGCGGGCTACAAGCTGTGGAAATCGTATCTGGATCCGTATATTTTGCAAGAAGAGGAGGATTGATATAATGGGAATATTTGCTGAATTAAAAGAAAGAGGGCTGCTGGCACAGCTTACCGACGAGGACGAGATAAGGGAGCTGATAGATAACGGCAAGGCCACCTTTTACATAGGCTTTGATCCCACTGCCGATTCGCTGCACGTGGGGCATTTCATGGCCCTCTGTCTTATGAAACGCATGCAGATGGCGGGTAATAAGCCCATCGCCCTTCTGGGAGGCGGTACCGGCATGATAGGCGATCCCTCCGGGAAGACCGACATGAGAAAGATGCTCACCCCGGAGCTCATACAGCACAACATCGACTGCTTCAAGAAGCAGATGAGCCGTTTTATCGAGTTTGGAGATGATAAGGCGCTGCTGGTGAACAATGCGGACTGGCTCCTTAAGCTCAATTATATCGAGCTTCTGAGGGAGGTCGGCCCCCATTTTTCAGTGAACAACATGCTGAGGGCCGAGTGCTACAAGCAGCGCATGGAGAAGGGACTTACCTTCTTTGAGTTCAATTACATGATAATGCAGGCATACGACTTCTACACCCTGTTCCAGAAGTACGGCTGCAATATGCAGTTCGGCGGCGACGACCAGTGGTCCAACATGCTGGCCGGCACCGAGCTCATCCGCCGTAAGCTGGGCAAGGACGCCTATGCCATGACCCAGGTACTGCTCCTCAATTCCGAGGGCAAAAAGATGGGGAAGACAGAGAAGGGGGCCGTATGGCTGGATGCGGAGAAGACCTCACCTTACGAGTTTTACCAGTACTGGCGCAACATCGCCGATGCTGATGTGCTCAAGTGCATACGCATGCTGACCTTCCTTCCCATGGAGCAGATAAGGGAGATGGACAGCTGGGAAGGCTCGAAGCTCAATGAAGCCAAGGAGATACTGGCCTGGGAGCTCACGAATCTCGTGCACGGCAAGGAAGAGGCTGACAAGGCGAAGGAGGCCGGACTCGCCCTGTTCTCCGGCAGCGGTAATTCCGAGAACATGCCTACGACCATACTGAATGAAGAGGACTTTACCGACGGCAGCATAGATGTGATCAGCCTTCTTGTAAAGGCAGGCCTGGCAGGCTCAAGGGGCGATGCGAGAAGAAATGTGGAGCAGGGCGGCGTGTCCGTGAACGGGGAGAAGATCACGGATATAAAGACCTCCTTTGCGAAGGATGACATAAGCGGTGACTTCATACTCAAAAAGGGAAAGAAGAGCTTTATGAAATTCAGGCTTTCATAAGCCCCGTTTTTTTCAGGCAGCCCGGACGGAGCTTTATGAGAGAACATACGATAATCAAGGTCAAAGAAGGCAGCATCGCCGAGGAACTGGGGATCGAGGCAGGGGACGTACTGCTTGCGGTCAATGATCAGGAAATCGGCGATGTCTTTGATTTTGACTATCTCTGTGAAGATGAATACATAGAGGTCCTTATAAGGAAACCGGACGGTGAGGAATGGCTGCTGGAGGTGGACAAGGACGAGGATGAGGAGCTGGGGCTCGTATTTGATGCGGGTCTTATGGATGAAGCTCATTCCTGTAAGAATAAGTGCATCTTCTGTTTTATAGACCAGAATCCCCCAGGTATGCGGCCGACCATATATTTCAAGGATGACGACACAAGGCTTTCCTTCCTGCAGGGAAACTATGTGACCCTTACGAATCTTAAGGATGCGGATGTGGAACGCATCATACGCTACCGTATGGAACCGATAAACATTTCGGTCCATACCATGGATCCGGAGCTCAGGGTGTTCATGCTTAAGAACCCCAGGTCGGGAGAGGTGCTCCGCTATCTTGACAGACTGTATGAGGCCGATATCACGATGAACGGGCAGATCGTGCTCTGTAAGGGCGTGAATGACGGGGCTGCTCTTGAATATTCAATGGAGAGACTGCTTGAGTATGCGCCTGTCATGCAGAGCGTATCGGTAGTTCCGGTAGGTCTGAGCCGGTACAGGGAAAAGCTTTATCCGCTCGAACCCTTTGATAAGGATGATGCGGCTTCCGTTATAGACATGATCGAGGCATTTCAGAAGAAGGCCTGTAAGAAGTGCGGTCTTCACTTTGTACATGCTTCGGATGAGTGGTATGTAGTGGCGGAGCGAGAAGTCCCCGAAGAGGACAGGTATGACAATTATCTCCAGCTGGAGAACGGCGTGGGGATGCTGAGACTTCTTACCGAAGAGCTTACGGAGGCCATAGAGGAGGAAAAGAGCAGGGGGACGGTAAGCCGCAGGAAGACGGTTTCCATTGCCTGCGGAAGGAGTCCTTATCCAACACTTAAGAGGCTTTGCGACAGAGTGGAGGAAGCCTGGCCCGGGCTTGAGATAATACTGTATCCCATAAAGAACGATTTTTTCGGTGAGCGCATTACCGTATCCGGACTTATAACCGGACAGGATCTCAGAAAGCAGCTGGCCGGGAAAGAGCTTGGGGAGGCACTGCTGATACCGCAGGTGATGCTTCGCTGCGGGACTGAGGTATTTCTGGATGACGATACCGTAAAGGGCGTCTCCGAGGCTTTACAAAAAGAGATAGTTATTGTAAAATCGGGCGGTGCGGATCTGCTGCACGCTGTTCTCGGACTTGAACAGAGCGGAACGGCAGATAAAAATCCGTACGAACCGGATAAGCTATAAGGATAACAGGAATGGCTAAGAGAAAAGCGGTCGTTGCCGTAGTCGGGCGGCCCAACGTTGGAAAATCGACATTGTTCAATGCGCTGGCGGGAGAGCGTCTCTCAATAGTCAAGGACACGCCGGGCATCACCAGGGATAGGCTTTACACAGATGTGGACTGGCTGGACAGGACTTTTACGCTCATAGATACCGGCGGAATAGAGCCGGAGAGCAAGGATATCATACTCTCCCAGATGAGGGAGCAGGCGCAGATCGCCATAGATACCGCGGATGTGATACTTTTCATGACGGACGTGAAGCAGGGGCTTACGGATGCGGATTCCAAGGTGGCCGACATGCTGAGGCGTTCCGGCAAGCCCATAATACTCGTGGTGAACAAGGTGGACAGCTACGCAAAACAGATGAGCGACGTCTACGAGTTCTATAACCTGGGACTTGACGATCCCTATCCCATCTCTGCTGCCGAGAGACAGGGGCTGGGTGATCTGCTGGACAAGGTTCTGGAATACCTTCCCGGGGATGCGTCAGCCGAAGAGGAGGATGATGCGCCCAGGATAGCAGTCATAGGAAAGCCCAACACTGGCAAGTCTTCAATAATAAACAGGCTTCTTGGCGAGAACAGGCTCATAGTATCCGACATAGCCGGCACCACCCGTGATGCGGTGGATACAGGGGTCAAGCGTAACGGTAAGGAATACGTTTTTATCGATACCGCAGGTCTGCGCAGGAAGAGCAAGATCAAGGAAGAACTGGAAAAATACATGATAGTCCGTACCGTCAGCGCAGTGGAGCGCTGTGATACGGCGGTGCTCATAATCGACGCCTCCGAGGGCGTTACGGAGCAGGATGCCAAGATCGCAGGCATTGCCCATGAGAGGGGCAAGGGCATGATCGTGGCGGTGAACAAATGGGATCTGATCGAAAAGGATAATAAGACCGTTAAGGAATTCACTGAAAAGATAAGGAACACCCTGTCTTTCATGCCCTACGCGGAGCTTATGTTCATTTCTGCAAAGACGGGACAGAGGCTTCCGAAGCTGTATGAGACCATAGATGCGGTGGTGGAGAACCATGCCCAGAGGATACAGACGGGCGTATTGAACGAGATCATAGCCGAGGCCGCGGCGCTGCAGCAGCCGCCTTCGGATAAGGGAAAGAGGCTGAAGATCTTTTATTCGACCCAGGCTTCGGTGAAGCCGCCTACCTTTGTGATCTTTGTAAATGATAAGGAGCTGATGCATTTCTCCTATCAGAGATATCTGGAGAACAAGCTGAGGGAGGCCTTCGGTTTCCAGGGCACCCCTCTCAGGTTCATAATAAGGGAAAGAAAAGAAGACGGCGGTAAATGACATGATGGAGTACGTGATCTACAGGATAATAGCGCTGGTATTCGGTTACCTCTGCGGAAATTTCCAGACTGCATATATAATCGGCAGGCTGAACGGCATAGACATACGTGAAAAGGGCAGCGGAAACGCCGGGACAACCAACACCTTAAGGGTGCTGGGGAAGAAGGCGGGCCTCTTAGTCTTTGTGGGAGACCTGGCGAAGTCCATACTTGCCGTGGTGGTGGTGTATTTTGTATTCAGGGAGAGAGCGCCCGAGCACATTTATCTCCTTAAGCTCTATGCGGGTCTGGGCTCCATCCTGGGGCACAATTTCCCCTTCTACCTTGGCTTCAAGGGGGGCAAGGGGATAGCTGCCATGAGCGGCATGATACTGGCCTTCCATTGGATGTACGTGCCGATAGATCTGGTGCTCTTCTTCGGAACCTTTGCGCTGACACACTATGTCTCACTTGGCTCGCTCATACTCACCGCGGGCTTCTTCATCCAGACCGTGCTCATGGGGGCTTTTGGTATCTTCCATCCTTATGTGGCTCCGGATGCGGTGACGAAGATAATGACGATACCCAATTTCATACGTTACGAGATGTATGCGGTGGCCTTTATCATCACGGCCATGGCTTTTATAAGACATATCCCGAATATCAAAAAGCTTGCTAAGGGTGAGGAGAGGAAGACCTACCTCACCAAAAAGAATAAGGCAGAATGAAGGGCCTCTGACCCTAAGTGAAGGGGCAATACATTATTTAAGGGGGAGACAAAAATGGCAGCTATAGGTATGATCGGAGCGGGAAGCTGGGGCATAGCCCTTAGCTGGCTCCTCAATAACAACGGACATAAGGTGACAGTCTGGTCGGCCCTTAAGGATGAGATAGAGATGCTTTCCCGTGAGCGGGAGCATAAGGACAAGCTTCCCGGGGTTAAGCTGGATGATAAGATAAGCTTTACCACGGATCTGGAAGAGGCCTGTACGGATAAGGAGCTGCTGGTGCTGGCAGTGCCCTCCATCTTTACCAGAAAGACGGCTGCACAGATGAAACCTTTTGTAAAAGAGGGACAGAAGATAGTGAACGTGGCCAAGGGCATAGAGGAGAACACCCTTATGACCCTTGATGCGCAGATAGCGGAGGAGCTGCCCCAGGCAGACGTAGCGGTGCTCTCAGGGCCTACCCATGCGGAAGAGGTGGGCAGGGGGCTGCCTACAATGATAGTGGCGGCAGCAAAGAAAAAGGCCACTGCCGAGTATCTGCAGGAGATCTTCTCATCACCGGTATTCAGGGTGTATACCTCACCGGATGTACTGGGTGTGGAGCTGGGAGGCGCCATAAAGAATGTCATAGCCCTGGCAGCCGGAATGGCGGACGGACTGGGCTATGGTGATAATACCAAAGCGGCGCTCATTACCAGAGGACTTGCCGAAATGTCGAGGCTGGGCATTGCCATGGGAGGACATGCGGAGACTTTCGCGGGCCTCACAGGCATGGGAGACCTGATAGTGACCTGCGCATCAGTGCATTCGCGCAACCGTAAGGCCGGATACCTGATGGGACAGGGAAAGACGCCTCAGGAAGCAATGGATGAAGTGAAGATGGTGGTTGAGGGTGTGTATTCTGCCAAGGCCGCCAAGGCCCTTGCGGAAAAATACGGCGTGGAGATGCCGGTGGTGGAAAAGGTAAATGAGATATTATTCAGCGGCCTGCCCTGTAAGGATGCGGTGACGGATCTTATGATGAGGGATAAGAAGTCCGAACACGGACTGCTGAAGTGGGAAGAATAGAAGAATAAATAAGAGCGCCCGGTATGTCTTACCGGGCGCTTTACTTATTATGTCATCCTGAGCGAAACGAGCGAAGCGAGTGGAGTCGAAGGATCCCTCGACTTCGCCTGCGGCTCCGCTCGGGATGACATATCAGTCGCTTAGTTGCTCAATTTTTCCATTCTCCAGTTGATGCAGCGCTGGAGGTAGTCCACGTATTCCTGGTTCTTGCACATTCCCTTGCCCTGGGTATCGGAGATCTTGGCCACGTCCATGCCGTTGCAGGCTGTGGTCTTCATGACTATGTTAAGCGGCGATACGCAGGTATCGTTGGCAAGATAGGTTCCTATACCGAAAGCCACCTTTGCCCTGCTGCGGAAGTACTTAAGCAGCTCGTCGGCACGCTGGAAATCCAGGTTGTCTGAGAAGAGCAGTGTCTTCATGGAGGAATCGATTCCCAGCTTCTTGTAGTGCTCGATCATCTTGTCACCCCATTCGAAGGGATCGCCGGAGTCATGACGCACGCCTGAGAAGAGGGTAGCATATGTCAGCTGGAAATCCCTGAGGAAACAGTCAGTAGTGATCGCATCAGTGAGCGCTGTTCCGTTCAGCACTCCGTATTCCTTAACCCAGGCATCCAGAGCATACCAGTTGCTCCAGGCAGGATTGTGCTTATGATTTCCCTGTCCCACGCACATGATCCACTCGTGTGCCATGGTGCCCACAGGGGTCACATTGTATTTCTTCGCAAGGTACACGTTTGAGGTACCCACGAAGCGGGAGTCGGGATAGGGCTCCTCGGAGAGGCGCTTTACGGCAAGCTCCTGTGCCTCTGCGGAGAGACGGCGGCGAAGGCCGAACTCGCTGAAGCTGGAGATATTGTACTTGCCGCTCTTTATCCAGGAGATCTTCTCCTCCAGCTTTTCCCTGAAGGAATCCATAAGCTCTTTGTAATCATACTGAAGTCTGAAATAGACCTCATTTACGATGGCGAGAGTGGGGATCTCGTACATGGAGGTGTTGAGCCAGGTGCCCCTGGTCTCGATCATCAGCTCCCCGTCATGGTTTTCTATGGTGAAATCGTCAAAGCGGGGCTTCCAGAGGCGCAGGAAATCTACGTATGAGCCCTTGATCCATACGATGTTGTTCAGATATTCAAGTTCATCCTCTTTAAAGCGGAGATCGCAGTACATCTTAAGCTGACGGCGTATCTCTTCAACCATCTCATCAGTGAACTTCACCTCAGTGTTACGGCACTTGAAGGACCAGGTGGTCTTGTAGTCCGAGAACTGATGGTAGATGGCCTGTCCCATGGAGAACTTGTACATGTCTGTCTCCAGCAGGCTGGTGATTATCGGTTCAAGCTGTTTCATAATACTCCTTCCTTTGTGTAAAGGTTATTCTTTGAAAAAACTCCCCGCAGATGATAGCCTGCGGGGAGCTGTCGGTCATTCTACATCAATGCAGAGTTTTCGACTCTTTTATCAGAACTTCCCTGCCTTAGCAGCCTCTTCGATGGAAACGGCTACGGAAACGGTCATACCGACCATAGGGTTGTTGCCGGCGCCGATAAGTCCCATCATCTCAACGTGAGCGGGAACGGAAGAGGAGCCAGCGAACTGTGCATCGGAGTGCATACGGCCCATGGTATCGGTCATACCGTAGGAAGCGGGGCCTGCAGCCATGTTATCGGGATGCAGGGTACGGCCGGTGCCGCCGCCGGAAGCAACCGAGAAGTACTTCTTGCCTGCCTCGAGGCGCTCCTTCTTATAGGTACCTGCAACGGGATGCTGGAAACGGGTAGGGTTGGT
>JAFWWB010000050.1 GCA_017518185.1 Lachnospiraceae bacterium | reverse complement strand
GTAATACCGGCTGGTACAGACGGTAAGTACAGCTTTACCATGCCAGGAGTAAATGTTACAGTGACGGCTTCTTTTTCTATGATACCGGTAAGCTATAGGAACTGGACCATAAAAGAAAGCACAGCAAGCTTCACTGAGTCAAGCCGGGAGACATACATTGCAGTCTCGAATAACACAACTACATGGAGCGACAGCTTTGAAGAAGGATGGTATGCCGCATTTGGTGATGTGACTGTTGAGGGCAGGGTTAGTGTAGACGGTAATGTAAAACTGATACTGTGCGATGATGCTGCGTTGAACATCCCTGAAGGGATCAGTGTCACCGGGAGCAGCAGCCTTACAGTATATGCGCAGGATACGGACGGGGAGAGAGGCACTCTGTCCGTTAACGGAGTTGAGGATGGCAAAGCCGGCATCGGCGGCGGCGGTACTATCACCATCAATGGCGGCCGGATCACGGTAAACGGAGGTTCCGGGGCAGCGGGCATAGACGGAACAGTCTATATGACACTGCGAGAGGGGGATTTTGTTAAGGCTTCAAGCTACAGCGGTACTGTAACAGCAAGAGGATATCTCAAAACCGATGAAGAGGATACCGTAAAACTCGGATTTGGTGCAGTAGATAATACTGATGATATCGCCGGCAAAAAGATCATAAAGGATACCGAGATATATTCCGTAACCGTAACTTCCGGTGATAACGGCAGTGTGACGTCTTCCCATGCCGAGGCGCGCGAAGGCGACATTATCACACTTACCGTAACTCCCGACACGGGGTATGAGCTGTCCAGCTTAAGATACAACAGCACGAAGATCACGCCTGTGACTGGTAAGACTACTTATAAATTTGAGATGCCTGCAGCGGATACGACAGTAAGGGCGGCATTTACAGGAATTCAGCCAACTGTCAGTTATCTGGCTTGTACGGTTGATCCGATCACTAATGAAGTGAGTTTCACGGAGGCTAACCGTACATTGTACACTGTGATCGACGAAAATACAACGCCATGGGGCGATGACAATACAGAGAGCTGGTACGTAGTAAATGGGGATGTGACGATCAACAGTAGAGTTATGGTCAAGGGGGATGTACATCTGATCCTTGAAGATTCCTCACAGCTGACGATCTGTCACTCCGGTGATAAAAATGGCGGTATCTATGTAGAAAATAACAGCCTTACGATCTATGCCCAGAGTACAGGTGATAACATGGGTAAGCTTACTGCTGTAGATCGGGGAGGTATACTGGGCAATGGCAGCAGCACTATCACGATCAACGGCGGTAATATCACTGCGATAGGTTATGATGATTGTGCCGGCATCGGAGGCACGTGTACTGGTGGTGGAGGAATGAGTGGAGGAACTATCACCATCAATGGAGGAACAGTTACGGCCACCGGAGGAGAAGCCGCTGCCGGGATCGGAGGAGGCGGCCCAATGGGCGACAGGCCCGGCGGCTCCGGCGGTACGATCACTATCAACGGCGGTACTGTCAAGGCTAACGGTGGATGGAGTTCTTCCGCCGCATCCGGTGGCGCGGGTATTGGTGGTGGCGGCGGATATATTGGTAATAGTTGGGATGTTCTCGGCGGTTCCGGCGGAATCATCACGATCAACGGCGGTACTGTGGAAGCTACTGGTGCTTATGGATCTTCAAATGGTGCAGGTATCGGCGGTGGATATAAAGGTGAAGGAGGAACGATCACCATAACCGGGGGAATCGTAAAGGCATCCGCCCCTAATAAAAACAATAACGGGATCGGGATCGGCGGAGGCGTAAGTGGTTCGGAAGGTACGATAAAGATCACCGGAGGACAGGTGGAGATAAGTAAGACATTTGGTACCCTTTACCTGAATCTTTCAACCGAAGGCGATCATTTCAAGTCCGGCAGCTTTGACGGCGCGGTTACCGCAGGCTGCTATCTGAAGACCGAAGGTGATGATCCTGTAATAATATCCCCGGGGCAGGTAGACTCTTTAGGTCAGTTAAATAACAAAAAGATAATAGATAACCCGGATGCCTATATCATAAGTACCGGAGAACCTGAGAACGGAGTCATAACGGCACCGGAGGAAGGTCTTAAGGATACAAGCGTTTCATTGAACGTGATACCGGATCCGGGATATAAGGTGGAAGAGGTGAGTTTCACCCCCGAAGGCGGAAGCAAAACAGTGATCGAGGCCGATGAAGAAGGCATATTCCGCTTTACCATGCCGGCGAGCGCCGTGAGCGTGAGCGCAAGTTTTCTCCATTATCACAGCTTCAGCTATTCGGCTGAAGGGGCGGTACTTACTGCTTCCTGCGAAAACAACGGCTGCGGTCTGTCGGACAACTGTGTGAAGCTCATGATCAAAGCGCCTGAAGGCAGCCTCGTTTATGATGGTAATGCAAAAGAGGCGTCGCTGTCAGGGCTTGACGATTTCAACAGCATAACGGGATCCGAGCTTACTGTTTCGGACATAGTATATAAGAAGGGGGCAGATGCTCTTACTGCAGCTCCTGTGAACGTCGGCAGTTACACCGCAAATATCTCGCTTGGAAGCGGAAATGATGCCGTGACCGCAAGCGTGGCGTTTACCATCACACAGAAAACAGCAGCCATTTCATGGAACAATACAAGCCTGACCTACAACGGATCGATGCAGAAGCCGGATGCAACTGTTAGCAATCTTATAGGAGGCGACAGCTGCAGCGTAACTGTGAGCGGAGGGATGACAAATGTGGGAACAGATTACACTGCCACTGCTGAGTCTCTTTCTAATGCCAACTACAAACTGCCTGACACAGGTCTTACCAGAAGCTTCAGCATTGGCAGGAGGGCTGTCACTGTCACGGCAAAGGCCCAGACCGTGGAAGTGGGAAGCAGCATTTCAAAGGGAACGGAGCAGGCCACGCTGACAGGAGCAGTCACGGGACATACTCTCAGCAGCGTCTCGCTGAATGACAGCGGCACCGAGAGTATCGGTACCGGCACGATCACTCCTGCTTCCGCAAGGATCATGAAGGGCACAACTGATGTGACGGATAACTATGATATTCAATACGAGACAGGAGTGCTGACGGTCACCAAGATAAAGGCAAAGATCACGACAGCACCCACGGGGGCTTCAGGACTGGAGTATACCGGTGCAGCGCAGTCACTCTTATCCACGGCAGGCAGAGCGGATACAGGGGTTATCCAGTATAAGCTCGGAAACGGTGCCTGGGTTGACGGAACCATCCCGAAGGGAACCAATGCAGGAACATACACTGTCTCATACCGCGCAAAGGCTGACGACGAGCACGAAAACGGGGATGTGTCAGAGATCACGGTAAGCATCGCAAAGGGCACGCCTACGATAGATACAAAGCCTGTGGCAACGGCGATAACCTACGGCCAGACACTGGCTGACAGCACGCTGACAGGCGGAGTTGTGAAGGCGGGAACAGCGACCGTAACAGGTACGTTTGCATGGGCTGATCCGACCGTGGCACCGGCTGTTTCAGACAGCAATAAGACAGGATACGAGGTGATATTCAAACCGGATAATGCGAATAAGGATAACGTGAATGAAAAGAGCTTTACGGTGATGATCGTGGTAAACAAGGCTGATCCTACGGTCACCGCACCGGTTGCAAAAGATGGGCTCAAATACAGCGGCGCTTCACAGGTGCTTGCGGAGGCAGGTTCAAGCAACGGAGGGGCACTCCAGTATGTCATAGGAACAAACGGCACTACTGCACCCACGAGTGGCTGGAGCACAGCGGTTCCTTCAAGAACGAACGCCGGTAAGTATTATCTCTGGTATAAGGCAGCTGCTAATATTGACTATAATGCATCTGAGCCTGACTGCATCGAGGTCACTATAGCTAAGACTGCATATACCGGTACTGTAAGTGCATCCGGGATAGTATCCGCAAATGCGGCTACGGAAGGTGCTTTCGTGAAACTGCCTTCGCTGAGCGGCGTTGACGGCGCGGAGTATGCGGAAACAGGGACAGCTTCAGGAAGCGGCAAGGCCCTGATAAGCGGAACTCCTGCCGTGATGGGAGAGAAACTTGTATTCGATACCACCGCACAGGAGAGCGGTACTACCGTAACTATCACTGTTGCTGTAACAGGCGCAGTGAATTATGAGGATTATGAGGTTACCGTTACCGTCATTGCAAGAGACAGGGATGATGCGGGAGTTAGCATAGGCGATGATCAGGCAGTGACCTACGGAACGACGGGACTTAAGATAAGCGGCACTGCTTTGAATGAAGGCACGAACTCCTTCTGGGTATGGACCAGCAGTGATGAGACTGTAGCAACCATAGTGGAAGAGAACGGAAATCTGGTACTCAATTCTGTGGGGACCACGACTATAACCGGAAGATATGAATCCGACAGCACCGTGGGTGAGGCAAGCATAACCCTTACCGTAGAGCCCAAGAGCATAAGCGTCAACTGGACGGATACTGAGCTGCCTTATACAGGAGAGGCACAGAAGCCTAAGGCAGAACCCGTAGGTGTTGTGGGTAGGGATGTACTGAGCGCGGAGGTGAGCGTTTCCGGCAATGCAGTGAACGCAGGAAAGTATACCGCAACCGTAGCTCTTAAGGGCAGCTCTTCGGCTAACTATGTGCTGGATCCCGCCTATGCACAGTGCGAGTTCAGCATAGTAAAGACTGATATAGCGGATGCAGTGGTAACCCTGGATAATGTGCTCACCTACACCGGTGAAGAGCAGACCCAGCTTGTAAAGAAGGTTGAGCTCGGTGAGACTGATATCACTGAATACGTGACCGTAAGTGACAATACCGCGACCGACGCAGGTGAGTACCGGCTGAAGGTTACCGCTAAAGAGGACAGCAATTACAGCGGTACGGTATCCGTCAGCTTCAACGTGGCAAAGAAGGAGATCACGCCTGTTGTAAGTGTAAGCGGGGACTATGTTTACACAGGTTCTGCGATAACTCCCGAGTATACCGTTAAGGACGGAGAGGATGAGCTGGCAGCTGAGGAGTATGCTTCTACGGTATCCGACAATGTCAACGCAGGCAAGGGTAAGATCACTGTTACCGCTGCCGAAGACGGCAACTACAGCTTCGAGACTGTAACCGTGGAATTCGATATCGCAAGGGCAGCACATGAGGATGCATCCGTATCAGCTTCTGCGGCTTCGGGAGCGATCGATGCGGTCATCCTGACTGAGCTTGTGGAAGAGGGCGGCAGCGCAACTGTGGCAAGCGTATCCGGAGACAGCGCTATACTTGCAGCAGTGGCTGTAAGCGAAAATGTACTCGGATTTACCTTTGTTGATGATATGAAGAATTCCGGCAAGTGTGCGGTGGTGTATGTCACCGTAAGCGGCTGCCTGAACTATGAGGACTACACCATAGAGGTAAGCCTCCATGTGAACAACTGCACACATGCAAATACCGTCAGCGTGAATGCGGTCTCCGCTAACTGCACCGAAGCAGGCTATACCGGAGATATCTACTGCGCAGACTGCGGAGAGCTCCTTGAAGAAGGTACGGCCATAGAGGCCCTTGGCCATGACTTCGGCGAGTGGTTCACAGTGAAAGAACCTACCGTATTTGAAGAAGGCCTGGAGAAGCATATCTGCTCACGCTGCGGTGCAGAAGAAGAAAACAAACTTGATAAGCTCGAAGCCAGCGAAGAGGAAGAAGAGCTTATTGAAGATCTGGGTGATACAGCCATCAGCAGCAACACCACGGTATCCGTGGATGAGGCCGGCTATAAGATCACCGAGATAGTCACCACCATCAGTGGCGATGCTGTAGAGAAGGTCACCGTAAAGGAGAACGGCGAGGTTACCTACGAGACGAAGATATGGGTGGGCGGATTAAAGGATGAATACCGTTACACCGGCAGCGCCATAAAGCCTGAGTTCCATATCTATGACGGCCTTAAGAAGCTGACGGAAGGTAAGGATTACAGTGTAAAGATCACCAATAACAAGAACGTGGGTGATACCGCATCAGTCACCATAACCTTCAAGGGTGATTACAAGAATACGGATAAGGAAACACTTAAGTTCAAGGTAGTGCCGGCAGTCCTGGGAGAGGACGTAAAGGCGGCGGATACCGCAGTTGCTGCAAACGGAAGCAAACAGACACCTGTTCCCAACGTGTTCTGGGCGGAGACCGGCAAGAGCATCGACAGTAAGAACTTTAACGTAAGCTACTACAGGCAGGATGCGGCTGTATCCGGCGATGCTGCAAAGCTTGACGGTGTGACCGAGGCAGGCGTATATACCGCGGTAGTAACGGCAAAGAGCGGCGATTTCAGCGGTGAGATGAGCGCTACCGTCACCGTGGTGGGAGACAGGACGAAGCTGCTCTCGTCGGCCAGCGTAAAGATCGAAAAGTTCACCTACACCGGACAGGAGATAATACCTGCTTCAAATAAGTTCACGCTTACCCTTGCGGGACAGACGCTGGTCTATGATCATGATTATGTGATCAGCGGACTGGCAGGCAATGTGGAGCCCGGCAAAGCGACCGTCATCTTTGAAGCAAAGGAAGGCAATTCAAAGGGACTGGCCGGAACGAAGACCGCGAACTTCACCATCACAAAGGGCCGTGTTCTGGACAGGAGCGAAGCTTTTGTGTACGGCTACGAGACCAGCGTGCCTTTCGCAAAGGGCGGAGCTAAGCCGGCATTCACCGTGACCGATAACGGAAGGGTACTTAAAGAAGGCGTTGATTACACCGTAAAAGCAAAGAACAATAAGAAGGTCGGAAACAACGCTACCCTTGTCATCAAGGGCAAGGGCAAGTACAAGGGAACGCTTGAGTTCAAGTATGCGGTAACGCCGAAGAACCTGGCAGCGCTTTCGGATAACGCTATTGCGGCAGACAAAGTGCAGTCGAACAAGGGCTATAAGGATCCTAAGATCACTGTTACCGATAACGACGGAAAGAAGCTGGCGAAGAAAGACTTTGCGATCGATGGCAACAGCTATAGTGTGAGCGGTGATGTCATCACGGTGGATATCGTGGGCAGCGGTAATTATGAAGGCTGTACCACCGTAAGCTACCGTTACATCAGCGCAGATAAGAACATAGGCAAAGCCAAGGCGAAGAAGATCGCTGCCCAGGAGTTTAACGGATATGAGGTGACGCTGTCCATGGAAGTCATGACCGGAGTAATCTACACCGGAAGCAAGTCTGCTCCGAAGTATCTGGTTCCCGGAGTGGACTTCGTGGTGGAGAGCTACCAGAAGAACACCAGGACCGGTACTGCTAAGGTTACTCTCAGAGGCATCGGGGAGTACGGCGGGACTAAGACCCTGAGCTTCAAGATCACTGCAAAGAAAGGTGAGTGGAAGGGGAGGGTGTAACCCCTCATCCGGATGCAGGTCGTTGATTTTTTGCGGTGTATGTGGTAGCATAGTGCGGTGCTTGTTATAGTAAACTTCAGATAAAACTGCCGTTCAATTTCTGCCCCCGGGCTCAGCCCGGGGGAGCCCGCGCCGGCTTTGAGGCGCTTCAAAGATTTGCCGTCAGGCAAATCTTCCTTCTAAGTTTAAAAAGGAGAAAGAAATGTCAGAGAAGAAGATTCCTTACAAGATCTACCTTACGGAGGATGAGCTGCCTTCGTCCTGGTACAATTTAAGAGCGGATATGAAGAACAAACCCGCTCCGCTCCTGAACCCCGGTACGGGAAAGCCGCTTACGGCGGAGGAGCTCTCACCCATATTCTGCGAAGAGCTCGTTAAGCAGGAGCTGGATAACGACACTGCGTACATAGAGATACCTCAGGAGATACGCGATTTCTACAAGATGTACAGACCTTCACCGCTTGTGCGCGCGTACTGCCTAGAGGAGAAGCTTAAGACCCCGGCAAAGATCTACTATAAATTCGAGGGCAACAATACCAGCGGAAGCCATAAGCTGAATTCCGCCATAGCCCAGGCTTATTACGCAAAGAAGCAGGGCCTTAAGGGTGTGACCACGGAGACCGGCGCAGGCCAGTGGGGTACCGCGCTTTCCATGGCATGTTCATATTTTGATCTGGACTGCAAGGTCTACATGGTGAAGGTCTCCTATGAGCAGAAGCCCTTCCGCCGCGAGGTGATGCGTACCTACGGTGCATCCGTGGTGCCTTCACCCTCCGAGACCACCGAAGTCGGAAAGAAGATACTTGCCGAGCATCCCGGCACTACAGGAAGCCTTGGCTGTGCCATTTCCGAGGCAGTCGAGGTAGCGACAAAGAATCCGGGCTACCGTTATGTGCTGGGCAGCGTGCTGAACCAGGTGCTGCTGCATCAGTCCGTTATCGGTCTCGAGACCAAGGCGGCTCTTGATAAATACGGCATCAAGCCTGATATCGTGATAGGCTGCGCAGGCGGCGGATCCAACCTGGGCGGACTCATAGCTCCTTTCATGGGTGAGAAGCTCCGTGGCGAGGCTGATTACAGGATACTTGCAGTGGAGCCCGCATCCTGCCCCAGCTTTACAAGAGGAAAGTTTGCCTACGATTTCTGCGACACGGGTATGATCTGCCCTCTGGCAAAGATGTATACCCTCGGAAGCAGCTTCATCCCTTCCGCTAACCATGCTGGCGGACTCCGTTTTCACGGCATGAGCCCAGTGCTCTCACAGCTCTATCATGACGGTTTCATGGAGGCAGTCAGCGTGGAGCAGACCAGTGTGTTCGAAGCTGCCGAGCAGTTTGCACGTGTCGAGGGCATACTTCCCGCACCCGAGAGCTCACATGCTATCCGTGCGGCCATCGACGAGGCCATAAAGTGCAGGGAGAGCGGAGAGGAGAAGACCATAGTCTTCGGTCTTACCGGCACAGGCTACTTCGATCTGGTGGCATACCAGAAGTTCCATGACGGCGAGATGACGGATGTGATACCTACGGATGAGGAGCTTGCGGAGTCCTTCGCAAAGCTTCCGAAGGTGGACGCATAAAACTCTAAAAAACCTGCGATCATATTGGCTTTCCAAAGGCGGAGAGATGATGGGATCTCTCTGCCTTTTTTGTATCAAACGCAATTGTAAAACCGAGCGTTTTGCTGTATAATTTTCTGCGCAGAAAAATGAAAGGAGGCAGGGCTGTGGAAAAGCGGATGAGCACAGAAGAACTGGCGGAAAGATTTGACCGCGCGATCGATGAAGGACATATATATGCCCTGTACCAGCCGCAGATAAACCATGCTACGGGAAGGATGATAGGAGCCGAAGCGCTCATGCGCTGGAAGGATCCCGAATACGGCATGCAATATCCGGCTGATTTTATACCGGCGCTTGAAGAGAAGGGGCTCATTTACAGGGCAGACCTTTATCTCTTCGAGCAGATCTGCCGCTTCCAGAGAAAGATCATGGAGTCCGGACTGAATCCGGTACCCATTTCTTTTAATATCTCACGTTTTGATATATATGAGCATGATTATGTGACGGTGATAGAGGAGATAAGGAACCGTGTAAACGTTCCGGTCCGCCTCCTGCGCGCCGAGATAACCGAGAGCTCTGCCATAGGCGGCATGGAGCTTGTGGAGGATCTTCTCTCAAAGCTCCATGAAGCGGGCTATGTGGTTGAAATGGATGATTTCGGCAGCGGATATTCCTCTCTCAACATACTCAAGGATCTCAGTGTTGATGTCATAAAGCTGGATATGCGCTTCATGAGCGGAAATGTGGGCGGCCGCGGAGGCATCATCATAAGCTCCATGGTGCAGATGACCAAGTGGCTCCGCACACCTGTCATAGCCGAGGGCGTGGAGACGATGGAACAGGCCGACTATATGAAGAGTATAGGCTGCAACTACATCCAGGGCTATCTGTATTCCAAACCCATCAGTGATGAAGAATTTACGAAGGAACTTGACAGACTGGATCATGAGCCTATGGCGGCTGCGATGAAGCTGGTGGATACAATGAACGCCGGCAAATTCTGGAGTCCCGAGTCCCTTGAGACTCTTATATTCAGCAATTTTGTGGGCGGCGCCGCGATCTTTACCTATGAGAACGGAAAGGCGGAGATACTCCGTGTTAATCCCAAGTATATAAAAGAGATCGGCATGAACATGAACGCCCACGATTTTATAGATAAGAATCCCTGGAGAAATCTCGGTATAGAAGGAAAAAGAGCGTATGAATTTGCTATAAAGAAGGCTATCAAAAGCAATGAGGAAGAGACTGTCGAGACCTGGAGGACCTTCGAATCCCGCTGCTGCGGCGAGGAGAAGATCTGCATCCGCAGCAATATCCGTGTGATAGGAAGGGCCGGGGAGCAGTATCTCATCTATGCGATGATACAGAATATCACTGCGGAGAAGAAGCGTTATATCGACCTCTTTGACAGCGAGAGGCGTTTCCGTTTTGCCAGCGAGCAGGCTAATGTCTACGCCTGGGAATTTGATTTCAGGACAAGGGAGATGCGGCCCTGCTTCCGCTGCATGAGGGATCTGCATCTGCCGCCCGTTATCAGGAACTATCCCGAGCCTGTCTTTGATGACGGGGTATTCCCTGAGGATTACCGGGAGATGTATTATAAGATGCTCAGTGACCTGGAGAACGGCGCCGAGAGCGCTGAGGCGGTGATACCCCTGACTGTGGGGCGCGTACCTTTCCATGTGCGCTATACCACGGAGTTTGATGAGAACGGAAAGCCGCTCAAGGCTTACGGCTCGGCAACACTGGTGGTGGATAACGCAGAGGAAGAGTAAAAAGCGAACACTCAGGGCAAATGAGAGTGGAGAAGAAAGGATCATGTATGGCTGAATGGCTTAAGGATGCGGTGTTTTATGAGATATATCCGCAGTCCTTTTACGATACAAACGGAGACGGCATCGGGGATTTCGAAGGCATCATCAGTAAGCTGGATTATATAAAGGATCTGGGCTGTAATGCCATCTGGATGAACCCCTGCTTTGATTCTCCATTTAAAGATGCGGGCTATGATGTCCGGGATTACAGGAAGGCAGCGGAGCGATACGGAAGCAATGAGGATCTGTATCGCCTTTTTGACGAAGCACACAAGCGCGGGATGCATGTGATACTCGACCTGGTGGCAGGTCATACATCTGAAGAGCATGAGTGGTTCAAAAGGAGCTGTCTTGACGAAAAAAACGAATACTCCGACCGTTATATCTGGACCGATTTCTGGCTGAGCAGTGCTCCCGGACATCTCTGGATAGGCGGGGAATGTGAACGTAACGGTACCTATATGCTCAATTTCTTCAAGTGCCAGCCGGCGCTCAACTACGGCTTCCATGAGCCGAAGGCAGCCTGGCAGCAGGGCATGGACGATCCGGGGCCTACGGCCACAAGGGAGGCGATGACCGATGTGATGCGTTTCTGGCTTTCCCACGGGGCGGACGGTTTCCGTGTGGATATGGCGGATTCGCTGGTAAAGGATGACGATGAGAAGAAGTCCTCCACCTGCGAGACCTGGCGCAGGATGTTTTCGGTGATCAGGAAGGAATTCCCGGAAGCGGCCTTCGTGTCGGAATGGGGAAATCCCGGACTCGCCATAGGAAGCGCCGGCTTCGACATGGATTTCCTTCTGGACCATGCCGGCAGGGGCTATAAGACCCTGATGCGCGATGAGGAGGGCGGTAAGGACCGGAGTTATTTCAAAAAAGACGCCGGCGGTGATATACGGCGTTTCCTTACAGACTATCTGAAATGTCTGGAAGAAACAGAAGGGAAGGGTTATATCTCGCTGATAAGCTGCAACCATGATACACCCAGGGCAAAGGCAACGCTTACTGATGAGGAGCTTAAGCTCGCGTATGCTTTCATTTTCACCATGCCGGGAGTGCCTTTCCTCTATTACGGGGATGAGATAGGCATGAGATATATCGCCGGGCTTAAGACCAAGGAAGGCGGCTATACCAGAACAGGTACAAGGACACCCATGCAGTGGAGCGAAGGAAAGAACAAGGGCTTTTCCGATGCGGATGTGGATATGCTCTACCTTCCCGTGGATGCATCGGAGGGGGCGCCAAGCGTGGAAAAGCAGGAGAAAGATGCGGATTCGCTTCTGAATACGCTGAAAGCTGTGCTGAGGCTACGGCATGAGCATAAAGAGCTAAGGGCTGAGGGCGGCTTTGAAGTGATATGCGATGGAGCGGACAGCCCCTTTGTTTACGGAAGGGAAGGGCTGATCCTTGCTGTGAACCCTTCATCAAAAAATCTTGCAGCGGACACGGGGCGTGTGCTTAAGGAGAAGATCTTTTCCATCGGCAGCGCTTCGGCTGAAGGCGGGAGGATAGTGATGGGAGCGGGAAGCTTCGCGGTGTACAGACAGGCATAAGGCAGAAAAGGAAGATTTGCCTGACGGCAAATCTTTGAAGCGCCTCAAAGCCGGCGCGGGCTCCCCCGGGCTGAGAGCCCGGGGGCAGGAAAGGAAGGGAAAGGAATATTATGGAACGTTCAGTGGAAGAGATACTGCAGCTGGCAGAAGAGGAAAATGTGGAATTCATAAGACTCCAGTTTACGGACCTTTTCGGTAATCTGAAGAATATGGCAGTGACCGCCAGGGAGCTGGAGAAGGCTCTTAATAACGAGGTCATGTTCGACGGCGCAGCCATCGACGGCTTCTGCACCGAAGAGGAATCGGATATGTACCTCTATCCCGACAGGGATACCTGGAATATACTGCCCTGGAGGCCCCAGCACGGCAAGGTGGCAAGGATGATATGCGATGTGTATACCGTGGCAAAGAAGCCCTTTGAGGGGGATCCCAGAAGAGTGCTGAAGCGCGCCATCGATGAGGCTGCAGCCATGGGCTATACCTTCCACGTGGGTCCGGAATGCGAATTCTTCCTTTTCCGTACCGATGAGGACGGACGTCCCACCACTGTGACGGAAGAGGCTGAGAAGGCTGGATATTTTGACATAGGGCCTATTGATGCGGGCGAAAATGCGAGGCGTGACATGGTGCTGACCCTGGAGGATATGGGCTTTGAGATCCGCTCCTCACATCATGAGATGGCGCCGGCCCAGCATGAGATAGATTTTGCCCATGACGAGGCCCTGAACACCGCCGACAATGTGGTCACCTTCAAGATGGCAGTAAAGACCATAGCAAGGCGGCATGGGCAGCATGCGACCTTCATGCCGAAACCCCGTGAGGACAACAACGGCTCAGGAATGCATCTTAACATGAGTCTGCATCGGGATGGTGTGAATGTCTTCAGAAATGACGATTCTCCCGAGGGCATCAGCGATGAGGCCAGATATTTTATGGGCGGTCTGATAAAACATATCAAGGGGATGACCGCGGTGCTCAATCCGCTTGTAAATTCATACAAGAGACTGGTACCCGGCTATGATGCGCCCGTGGGAATAAGCTGGAGCGCAAAGAGCAGGAGCAGCATGATACGGATCCCGGCAGACCGCGGGGCCAGGGCCAGACTTGAGCTTAAGAGCCCTGATTCCGCTGCAAATCCCTATCTTGCCTTTGCCCTGGTGCTGAGCGCCGGCCTTGACGGCATAAGGAATAGGATAGAGCCTCCTGCGGCTGTGGATGCCGATCTGGGGAAAAAGAACGCTTCGGAGCTGATGGCTATGGGGGTGGATTCCCTCCCGGCAAATCTTTTCGAAGCGGTTGCGGAGCTTAAGGCCGACAAGCTGCTCTGTGATACCCTCGGACCCCACATAACGGCTCTGTATACCGAAGGAAAGATCCGTGAGTACACGGAATACAGCGCTGCAGTAAGCGCATGGGAGCTTAACCGTTATCTGTATAAATACTGAGAATGAATCTGATAGTACTTTTCGGAAAGAGCAGCGAGGCGAAGGCTATACGCACGCTCCTGCTGAAAAACGGCTATGAGACAGATGCAGTGTGTACTACAGGGGCCCAGGCCCTGGCAGAGGCGGATTCCCTGGACGGCGGCGTGATAGTTGCCGGCTACAGATATCCCGACATGATATATTCGGAGCTTTTCGAGCTCCTTCCCGACAGCTTTGAACTTCTGCTCCTCGCATCCGAGCGCATAGTATCGGAGGGTGTGCCTGAAGGCATACCTGCTCTTTCCATGCCCCTGAAGACCATGGATCTCATTGCCACACTGGGCATGATGGAGGGGCGCCGGAGCAGAAGAAAGCGTAAGGAGAGGAATATACCCAGGACCCGCAGCGCGGAGGACAGGGCTGTCATAGATAAGGCTAAAGAGCTACTGATGGAGCGTAACCATATGGACGAGCCGGAGGCTCACCGCTATCTCCAGAAATGCAGCATGGAGAGCGGAAACAGCATGAGCGAGAGCGCAGCCATGGTGCTGGCCATGGCGGAAAGGGATCTATGAGATTTGAGAAGATGGAAGGCTGTGGCAACGACTATATCTACGTTGACGGCAGCAGCGAAAAGGTCGCGGACAAAGCGGAGCTGGCAAGGAAGCTCAGCGACAGGCACTTCGGCATAGGAGGCGACGGGCTTATCTTCATTAATCGCGGACAGGCCGCGGACTTTGAGATGGAGATGTACAATGCCGACGGTTCCAGGGGGAAGATGTGCGGAAACGGCATACGCTGTGTGGCAAAGTATGTCTATGACCATAAGATGACCGATAAGGAAGAATTCACCATAGAGAGTTTTGGAAGCGTGAAGCTCATAAAGGTATTTACGGAAAACGGAAGGGTAAAGAGCGCAAGGGTTAACATGGGGGCTCCGATACTGGAGCCTGCGCAGATCCCGGTAGCGGAGAGCGGCTTTTGCGACAGCGGAAGCGGAGTGTCGAGGAGAAGGATAGAGCTTCCGGACGGGAATCAGGCTGAGCTTACCTGCGTGTCCATGGGCAATCCCCACGCCGTGGTCTTCGTGGATGACTGTAAAAGCCTTGACCTTGAAAAGACCGGGCCGGGATATGAACACCATCCCGCTTTTCCCGAAGGAGTGAACACGGAGTTCATAAGGCTCATCAACGATAAAGAGATAGAGATGAGGGTGTGGGAGAGAGGCTCGGGAGAGACCTTTGCCTGCGGTACGGGCGCCTGCGCCGCTGTGACGGCCTGTGTGCTCAACGAAAAGACGGGACGCGAGGTCACGGTACATCTCAGGGGCGGTGACCTGCTCATAGAATGGAACGAAAAGGACGGATGTATATACATGACCGGACCCGCAAGGACAGTCTTCAAAGGGGAGGTAGATATCAATGCTTAAAGCAAACCAGGATTATCTCAAGCTTCCGGGGAGCTATCTGTTCTCCACGGTGGCAAAAAAGCAGAGGGAGTATCAGGAGGCAAATCCCGACAGGAAGGTCATAAGGCTCAGCATCGGTGATGTTACACAGCCCATAGCGCCGGCGATAATAAAGGCGCTCCATGAAGCGGTGGATGAGATGGGGACCGAAGAGGGCTTCCACGGCTATGCGCCTGACCTCGGATATGAGTTCCTGCGTAATGCGGTGGCTGAAAACGACTATAAAGCCAGAGGCTGCGAGGTCAGTCCCGATGAGGTGTTCATTTCGGACGGCGCAAAGGGCGATTGCGGCAACATACAGGAGATATTTGATAAGGACTGCCGTATCGCGGTCTGCGATCCCGTCTATCCCGTATACGTGGATACCAACGTGATGGCGGGACGTACAGGGGTATACGATGAAAAGAGCGGGGTATGGTCCGATGTGATATACATGCCCTGTACCGCTGAGAACGGCTTTACGCCGGAGCTTCCCGGCCAGAAGCCTGATATCATCTACCTGTGCTTCCCCAATAATCCCACGGGAGCTTCCATAACAAAGGAGAGCCTGCAGAAGTGGGTGGACTACGCAAACGAAAACGGGGCGGTCATCATCTATGACGCCGCATATGAGGCATATATCTCAGAGGCGGGCCTTCCCCACAGCATCTATGAATGCGAAGGCGCAAGGAACTGCGCCATAGAGATACACTCCTTCTCGAAGAACGCAGGCTTTACCGGACTTCGTCTGGGATATACGGTCATCCCCAGGGAGCTTAAGGCCGGGGATACGGCGCTCCATGCCCTCTGGGCAAGAAGGCACGGAACCAAATATAACGGAGCACCCTATATCGTACAGAAGGCAGGCCTTGCGGTATACAGCGACGAGGGTAAGGCGCAGCTTAAGGAACAGATAGCTTATTACATGAAGAACGCGTCGGATATCAGGGAAGGGCTTAAGGCCATGGGCTATGAGGTCTACGGCGGAGTGAACGCTCCCTATATCTGGCTTAAGACTCCGGGTAACTTAAGCAGCTGGGATTTCTTTGACAGACTGCTTGAGAATGCGGGAGTGGTGGGAACCCCCGGCAGCGGCTTCGGCCCCTCCGGAGAGCATTACTTCAGGCTTACCGCTTTCGGAAGCCGTGAGAACACCGCCGAGGCGCTTAAACGTATAAAGGAGATGTAAGCGGGGCTTCATGAAAAGGCTTCTTAAGTTCTTCCGCGGATACAGAAAAGAATGTGTGCTGGGCCCTCTTTTCAAGCTTCTGGAGGCGTCCTTTGAGCTTTTTATCCCCATACTGGTCCGGCAGATCATAGATACGGGCATCCCCACAGGGGATACGGCCTATGTCAGGATGCGGGTGCTGCTCATGGCGGCACTGGCTTTTACCGGACTCGTATGCTCTCTTACGGCACAGTATTTTTCGGCAAGAGCAGCGGTGGGCTTTGCCACAAGGGTAAAGTCTGCCGTTTTCTCCCATGTTCAGGGACTTTCCTATACAGAGATAGACAGGCTGGGAGTTTCCACTCTCATAACCCGTCTCACAAGTGATATCAATACCCTTCAGGGCGGAGTCAATATGGTGCTCCGCTTATTCCTGCGTTCGCCTTTCATCGTTTTCGGGGCGGTGATCATGGCCTTTACCATAGACGTCCGCTCTGCAGCCACCTTTGCGGTGACAGTGCTTTTGCTCTCACTGGTGGTATACGGTATCATGCTCATCACCATCCCCATGCATAAGAAGGTGCAGAATGACCTGGATAAGGTGACGGGCTCCGTAAGGGCGAACTTAAACGGCGTGAGGGTGATACGTGCCTTCGGACTTGAGGATAAGGAGAAGGAGCATTTCGGCAAAGCCAATGCCCTGCTCCTTAAGATGCAGATCCTTTCGGGGAGGCTCTCGGCCCTGATGAACCCGGTGACCTATGTGCTGATAAACCTGGGGCTCTGCTTCCTTATAGGGCAGGGGGGCAGCGCGGTGAACAGCGGAAGGCTTACACAGGGACAGGTGGTAGCCCTTATCAATTACATGTCCCAGATACTGGTGGAGCTCATCAAGCTGGCCAATCTCATAGTGCAGCTCACCAGAGCCCTGGCCTGTGCCGGGCGCATATCTTCGGTGCTGGAGGAGGAGTCCTCCATGAATGACGGAGAAAAGGAGTACGGCGGAAACGGGGGCGCGGCTTCACTCCGTTTTGAGAATGTGGCTTTCCGTTTCGCAGACAGCGGCGGGGATGCGGTAAGCGACGTGAGCTTTGAGCTCAATGCCGGCGAAACCCTTGGTATCATAGGCGGTACGGGCTCGGGCAAGAGCAGCGTGGCAAACCTCATACCCAGGTTCTACGATGCCACTTCCGGAAGCGTTTCCATTAACGGCACGGATGTAAGGGAATACAGGCTCAAGTCCCTGAGGGATCATATAGCGGTGGTGCCCCAGCGATCCGTCCTCTTTTCTGGAAGCGTACGGGATAACCTGAAATGGGGAAAGAAGGATGCCACCGATGAGGAGCTTTTTGAGGCTCTTAAGCAGGCGCAGGCCTATGATTTCATAATGGAAAAGGAAGGCGGCCTGGACTATACGGTGGCCCAGGGCGGAAGCAACTTCTCCGGAGGACAGAAGCAGAGGCTGGCCATAGCCAGGGCGCTGGTGCGGCAGCCGGCCATACTCATAATGGACGATTCCACCTCGGCGCTGGATTATGCCACCGATGCTGCTTTGAGATCGGCGATAAAGAATATGGAAAAGCGGCCGACCACTGTGATAGTCTCACAGCGGAGCGCTTCCATAATGCATGCGGATAAGATACTGGTGCTGGACGCGGGAAAGCCTGTGGGCCTCGGAACACATGAGGAGCTCCTTAAGGACTGCCCGGTCTACAGGGAGATATACGAAAGCCAGTTCGGAGCGGAGAAATGAAGGGAAACGGAAAGACCATAAAAAAGATCCTTCACTACCTGAAGCCATATTGGTTCTTTATGCTGTGCTCGGTGATATTTGCCGCGGCCTCCTCCCTTCTCGCCCTTTATCTTCCGGTGCTCACCGGCGAAGCGGTGGACCTTCTGCTGGGGAAGGGAAAGGTGGATATGGACGGCATAGCCGCCATTATCATAAAGATAGCAATACTTATCTCACTGTCCGCTGCGGGACAGTGGATAATGAATGCCTGCAACAACCACGTGGCCTACTGCAGTGTACGTGATATAAGGCAGAGCGCTTTTGAAAAGCTCCAGAGGCTGCCCCTTTCCTATCTGGATTCCCATGCGGCGGGGGATACCATGAGCCGCATGATCGCGGATGTGGACAGCTTTGCGGACGGGCTGCTCATGGGCTTTACCCAGTTCTTTACAGGCCTTCTCACCATAGGCGGCACATTGGTGCTGATGCTGATGATACATAAGTGGGTGGCTCTGACAGTGATAGTGCTGACACCTCTTTCACTCTTCGTGGCAGCCTTCATAGCGAAGAACACCTCAAGCCTCTTTAAGGCACAGTCAAAGACCAGGGCAGTGCAGACAGGCATCATAGATGAGATGACGGGGAACATAAAGCTGGTGCAGGCTTTCTCACATGAGGAGGAGGCACAGGCCCTGTTCGACGGAAATAATGAGGAGCTGGGAAAGATCTCCCTTAAAGCGATCTTCTTTTCATCCCTTACGAACCCTTCCACACGTTTTGTCAATAACCTGATCTATGCGATGGTGGCTCTCTTCGGCGGCAAAGCAGTTATCGACGGCCTGATGGGAGTGGGACAGCTCACCGCTTTCTTAAGCTATGCAAACCAGTATACCAAGCCCTTTAACGAGATAAGCGGGGTAATGACGGAGCTGCAGAACTCCATCACCTGTGCCGGAAGGGTCTTCGAGCTGATAGAGGAGCTGCCGGAGCCTGAAGATCCTGCAGAGCCCGAGGAGCCGGAATGTGCCGAGGGGGCTGTGAGCATAAAGAACGTATCCTTTTCCTATGACAAGAGCAGGAGCCTGCTCACGGACCTGAACCTGGAGGTGCCCGCGGGAAAGCGTATCGCCATAGTGGGGCCTACGGGCTGCGGGAAGACAACCCTTATAAACCTGCTGATGCGCTTTTATGATGTAGATGCAGGCAGCATAGAGGTGGACGGAAAGGATATAAGGAAACGCAGCAGGAGGAGCCTGCGCGCCGGATACGGTATGGTGCTCCAGGAGACATGGCTCAAGCCAGGCACCATAAAGGAGAACATCTCGCTTGGAAAGCCTGAGGCAACGGATGAGGAGATAGAAGAAGCGGCAAGGCGTTCACATGCCCACAGCTTCATAATGCAGCTGAAGGACGGCTACGATACGGTGATAGGCGAGGACGGCGGACAGCTTTCACAGGGGCAGAAACAGCTGATATGCATAAGCAGGATAATGCTCTCGCTGCCTCCCATGCTGATATTGGATGAGGCCACAAGCTCCATAGACACCAGGACCGAGATGAAGATACAGGACGCCTTTGCGAAGATGATGCAGGGCAGGACCAGCTTCATCGTGGCACACAGGCTTTCTACCATTAAAGAGGCGGATACCATACTGGTGATGAAGGACGGGAATATTATAGAAAAGGGCAGGCATGCGGAACTGCTTGAGCAGGGAGGCTTCTACTCAAAGCTCTACCGCAGCCAGTATGAGATGTAAGACCCTGATCGTGAAATAAGCATGTCATTCCGAGCGCAGTGAACGAAGTGAACGGAGCCGAGGAATCTTATCTTGAAAAACGTGCTCTGATTTGATAGAATGTTCTTTACGTATGAGAAGAGGGCGGAGGGTGTTTTATGCTTCATGAGAATTCCACACTGGTGGATGTAAAGCAGGAGGTGCTTTATCTGGTAGCGAAGGCGGCTTTTGAGGGGCGGCTGGACCAGGCGGAGAGCACCATCCCGATGCAGATCATACCCGGGCCCAACCCTTCATTCCGCTGCTGTGTGTATAAGGAGCGGGAGGTTGTAAGGGAACGTATCAGTCTCGCAAGAAACAGGGATCCCATTACGGGAGAGCCCTGTCATAATACGGTGCAGATACTTCCGGCAGCCTGCGAGGGCTGCCCCATAACCCGTTATGTGGTTACGGACAACTGTCAGAAGTGCATGGCCAAGGCCTGCTTTAATTCATGTAATTTCGGGGCTGTCACCATAGAGCGCGACAAGGCCCATATCGATCCGCTGAAGTGCCGTGAGTGCGGGCGCTGCCATCAGGCCTGCCCCTACCACGCCATAGCGGATCTTCAGCGTCCCTGCAAACGTTCCTGTCCCGTGGATGCCATAGGCATGGACGAGAACATGCGGGTACGTATAGATGACGACAAATGCATACGCTGCGGCTCGTGTATAGCGGGCTGCCCTTTCGGCGCGGTATCCGATTCCTCCCGCATGGTGGAGGTGATAGACCTGCTCATGGGAGGAGGGGAGGTTTATGCCATGGTGGCTCCCGCCGGAGAAGGACAGTTCGGCCCGGGAGTATCAATGGAATCGATCAGGAAGGCACTCAGGGAGCTGGGCTTCACGGATATGGTGGATGTTTCCCTCGGGGCGGACTATGTTGCCTCTGCGGAGGCGGAGGAATGGGCTGAAGCCCTGGCTGAGGGAAAGAAGAAGACAACCTCCTGCTGTCCGGCCTTTGTGCATATGATAAGGAGACATTTCCCGCAGCTGGCGGACTGTGTGTCCACAACGATATCGCCAATGGCTGCCACAGCCAGGCTGATAAGGGCGATGCATCCGGATGCTAAATGCATCTTTATCGGGCCCTGCATTGCGAAGAAGAGCGAAGCAGGACAGGTTCAGCATATACCGGGAGAGAATGCGGATCTGGTCCTTACCTTTGAGGAGATCCAGGCTATGTTCAGGGCAAGGGACATCGTTCCCGTGGCTGAGCCTCTTAAGGATCAGCAGGGCAGCATCTACGGAAAGAATTTTGCAAAGAGCGGCGGTGTCACCAAGGCTGTGGCACAGGCTTTCAAAGAGGCCGGAGCAAAGGACGAGCTCAGGGTCCTTACCTGTAACGGGGCCGATGAGTGCAGGAAAGCGCTGATGGTCATGAAGGCAGGAAAGCTTGCCGAGGATTTTATAGAAGGAATGGTCTGCACCGGAGGCTGCGTAGGCGGGCCTGGCTGCATAAAGCCCCAGGCTAAGGCGGGAGCCGACAGGACGAAGCTTATAGCCGAGCTTGACGCAAGGACTATAGAAGGAAGTATTTCCGCACAGGACGGAGTGAGCTTCGAGATGCACAGGAGCAACGGCAATGCCTGACCGAAGAAGCGGAAGTGCGGAGCTTTGAGCCGGAGATAGAGGATGAGCGTTATGAACAGACAGTATAAGGAGGACGGGATATGGACAGCGCAACCATAGAAGCCGCAAAGAGAAAGGCAGAGCAGGCGGGGTTCAATGAGATGGAAATCTCGGCCATCGGCGAAGTCGCCAACATAACTCTGGGAAATGCCGTTACGGCTCTCAGTATGCTGCTGCGCAATGATATAGATATCTCAACACCGCTTGTGGAGATAAAGAATAAGGGCGAGATAGTGAACGAACTGCCGGAGAAGACTGTGGTGACCCGTGTGGATTATGTCAAGGGCCTGGACGGCTACAGTGTTCTCTTCCTTAAGGATGAGGATGTGCGTATCATGACCGACCTCATGATGGGCAGTGACGGCCACGGGATGTTCTATGACCAGGAGGTATCGGAGCTCCATCTTTCCGCAGTCTCGGAATCCATGAACCAGATGATGGGCTCGGCAGCCACAGCCATGGGCATGATGATAAACAAGCTGGTGGATATCTCAACTCCGAATACTACACAGGTGGATCCGGGCCAGTATCTCAATGATGCTTTCCCCGGAGAGGAACGTTTTGTACAGATAAGCTTCGTGCTGGATATGGGCAAGCTGATAAAGACAAGGATGATGCAGCTCTATCCCTTCCGTCTGGCAAAGGCCATAGCGGATCTGTTCATAGTAAAGAAAAACCAGAATGAGGGCGACTCGCCCTTCTAAAGGAGAGATATGAGCGAAGAATGCGGTAAGGAAAGCTGCGAGGGCTGTTCCGAACACGGCTGCAGCCACAGGCAGGGATCCGATGCGGCAAATGCCGGATCGGATATAAAAAAGGTCATAGGGGTGATCAGCGGAAAGGGCGGTGTGGGTAAATCCACGGTATGCGCCCTTTTGGCAGGTGCCCTTAAGGAGGCCGGGAAAAGCTGCGTTATACTTGACGCGGATATTACCGGACCCTCAATAGCAAAGATCTACGGTATAAAGGATAAGGCGGGCTCAAACGGGGAAGCGGTGCTGCCGGCAGCTTCGGCAGGCGGCGTAAAGGTCATGAGCATCAATATGCTCCTGGAGAACGAAACGGATCCCGTGATCTGGAGAGGCCCCATAATCTCGGCTACCGTAAGGCAGTTCTGGACCGAAGTGGCCTGGGGCAGCGCTGATGTGATGCTGGTGGATATGCCTCCCGGAACGGGAGATGTTCCCCTGACGGTGTTCCAGTCACTGCCCATCGACGGAGTAGTGGTGGTCACCACCCCCCAGGAGCTTGTATCCATGATAGTGGAGAAGGCGGTGAAGATGGCGGAGGCCATGGGTATACCCGTGCTGGGACTTGTTGAGAACATGTCCTATTTTGACTGCCCTGACTGCGGGAAGCGGCACGAGATCTTCGGACCCGGAAGGCTTTCGGAGACCGCAGAACGCTTCGGTGTCAAAAATACCGCCAGGCTTCCCATCAGACCGGAGCGTATGGCGCTCTGCGATGCGGGGAAGGCGGATGAGCTTAAGGCAGAAGAGCTTGAAGAGTTCTGCAGACAGTTATTAATGGAGGAATAAGAAAAATGAAGGATGTTAAGGTAACCATAGCGGCAACGAATATCAGGTCGCTCAAGTATGAGAACAATTTCAATGTAAAGCCCGGAGAGCCCCTGAAGCTGGGGGTGCAGACCCAGGTAGGCGTGCGCCTCAATCCTGCGGCTCCCACTACGGCAGTGGTCCTCGTGAAGTTTGTTATCTCCGATGAGGAGAAGAAGGTCATGAACATGGAGATGGAGACCATCACTCCCGTCAGTGTAAGCACCTTCGTGGACAACCTGGACGACATGATCAAGAAGAATTACATCAATGACGTCATGCTCACGGTAAATGAGAAGATCCGCACCACCTGCGCGCTCATCGGGCTGAATCTCCAGACTCCGCCCATCAGCTTTGCCTACAGGGACGGACAGGATTCCATAGATACCGAGATATACACCAAGTTCTGAGATGCTCCTGTCGATCCGGAATACAGACGTATCCTATGGCGGGGAGGCGATCCTGAAGGACGTCTCCTTTGACCTTAAGGAAGGTGAAAAGCTTGCCGTAGTCGGCCGTAACGGCTGCGGAAAAACTACGCTCTTAAAGCTTATCATGGGTGAACTCACTCCCGATGCGAGAGACGGGGATGACAGGCCCATGATAGCAAAGACGGGTGATCCCGTAATAGGAAGCCTGTCACAGCTCACCTTCGAGGATGAGAGCATCAGCCTCAGGGAAGAGCTGAAAAAGGTCTACAGGCCTTTGCTTCTGCTAAAGCAGAGAATGGATGAGCTGAGCCGTCTGCTGGAGGAGAACGCGGACGAGGCCCTGGCAGGCGAATATGCCGAAGCGCAGGAACGTTTCAATTATCTCGGCGGTTACCGCTTTGAGAAGGATTTTGAAATGCTGATCTCCCGCTTCGGTTTCAGTGAGGCGGATCTGGCGAAAAGCCTGACAGGTTTTTCCGGGGGACAGCGCACGAAGATAGCTTTTATCAAACTGCTGCTCTCGAAACCGGATATACTTCTTCTTGACGAACCCACCAACCATCTCGATATATCGACCATCGCCTGGCTGGAAGGCTACATCAGGGAGTATCCCAGGGCCGTTATAGTGGTGAGCCACGACAGACTCTTTCTGGACAGAGTGGCAGAGCGGGTGGTTGAGATCGAACGGGGAAAGCTTACCAGCTATCCCGGTAATTACAGTGATTTCGTAAAGAGAAAAAAAGAAGAGCGCGAGCAGCAGATGAAGCTCTATCTCTCCCAGCAGAAGGAGAAGGAAAGACTGGAGCAGCTGGCAGAGCGCTTTATACATAAGGCTACCAAGGCTTCCATGGCAAGGAGCAAGCTTAAAGCAGTGGAGCATATGGAGCTGGTGGAAAAGCCGGAGGAAGAGGATAACAGGGCATTCCGGGGGCTTGCCACGCCTGCGCGTGAAAGCGGCAGGGACGTGCTGACGGTTGAAAATCTGGGTATAGGCTATGACAAGCCGCTGCTCAAGGTCAATCTGAAGCTCATGAGAGGAAAGAAGCTGGGAGTCATCGGCGGCAACGGGCTGGGCAAATCAACCTTCGTAAAGACGCTGATGAAGAAGATACCGGCGAAGTCGGGGAAGATCACCTTCGGCTATGGTGTTGAGGCCGGATACTTTGAACAGCAGATGAGCAGGGCCCTGAGCACCAAGACGGTGATCGACGAGTTCTGGGATGACTATCCCACGCTTACCGAGACCGAGGTAAGGAATATACTGGGAGGCTTTCTTTTTACCGGAGACGATGTCTTCAGAAATGTGAGCGAGCTTTCGGGAGGAGAGAGGGTAAGGCTTTCACTGGCAAAGCTTCTGCAGACCAGGCCCAATCTCCTGATACTGGATGAGCCTACGAACCATATGGATATCGTGGGAAGAGAGGCATTGGAGGAGATGCTCTCGGATTATACCGGGACGCTCATCTTCGTTTCCCACGACAGATATCTGGTGAGACGGCTGGCGGACGAGCTCCTCATCTTCAGGCCCGGAGAGGCTGAGTATTTCCCCTGGGGCTTTGAGGAATACGAGAGGCATTACGGACGTGAAAAAACGGCGAGTGCCGATGAGGTCTGGAAGATAGAGAACGGCGTATCTCAGGAAAAGACAGAGGAAAAGCCGAAGGAGAAGAAGATAAATCCCGGAAGGGAAAGAGCCAGGATGCAGAGACGCATCGCAAGGCTTGAAGAGCTGGTGGAGGAAAATGACGGTAAGATAGCGGCGCTTAAGGAGAGCATGTCGGATCCTGAGGTGGCCAGCGATTACCAGAAGCTTTCGGAACTTCAGAAGGAGATAGATGAACTGCAGGCCGCAAACGACGCCTATATGGAGGAGTGGGAAGGCCTGAGTGCAGAAGTTGAGAGATCGGGGGAGGAAGGATCATGATCATTATTTTACAGATTCTGCTTTTGCTGGCGGGCTTTGTGGGCCTTATAAAGGGCGCGGATTTTTTCGTGGACGGCAGCGCTTCTCTGGCAAGGAATTTCAAGGTGCCTGGCCTGATAGTTGGACTTACCATAGTGTCCCTGGGCACCAGCTGTCCCGAACTGGCGGTAAGTACCTCCGCGGCACTGCAGGGCTCCAACGAGATCGCCCTGAGCAATGTCATAGGCTCAAATATTTTCAATACTCTCGTGGTGCTGGGTGTCTGCGCGCTCTTCCATCCCATTCCCGTGGATGTGAAGGTGCTCAGGCGTGATTTCCCGGTATGCATCGGAGCAACTGTATTTGTATTCCTTATGGCGGCAGGGGCAGCGCTCTTCGGCGGCAGACTCTCAGGGCTTTCCATGGCCGATGAAGCCGGTACGGTGAGCCGCATTGCGGGAGTCATACTGCTCATCGCAATGGTGGCCTACATCAGCTATCTGGTCATCGATGCCAGAAAGCATCCGGAGAAGGAAGAGGATGAGAAGAAGACGCCCATATGGAAATGCTTTCTTTTCATAGTCATAGGAATAGCCATGATAGTCGGAGGCGGCGAGGCTGTGGTATACAGCGCAAAGGAGATCGCAAGGGCGGCAGGCATGACGGAGACGCTGATAGGACTGACGATCATAGCAGTGGGTACTTCGCTTCCGGAGCTGGTGACCTCCGTGGTGGCCGCAAGAAAAGGTCAGGTGGAGATGGCAGTTGGAAATGCCATAGGCTCCAATATACTGAACATCTGCCTTATACTGGGAGTTTCGTCGGTGATCAATCCCGTGGCCGTAAATGCGGCTTCGGTATATGATATGATCATACTGCTGGGGATCACGGTGCTGACCATGATCTTCTCCGCTACAGGCAGGAAGATAAACAGGATAGAAGGACTTATCATGGTGCTGGCATACGCAGGTGATGTGGTATTTGCCGCGCTGAGATAAATAGTGTAAAGCGTGTAATGTAACCATAGAACCGGCATCAGGGCTCCGGCTCCTTCGGAGCCACCTCATGCCAAATAACAGGAGGCAGGCAGAAATGGCAGAAAAAGGTATTAGCGTAAAACAACTTAAGGACATGAGCGAAAGCTTCAATTCGGACCGGGCGAACCTTATCGCCGCGTCCGCGGCGGTAAGAGGCGGCATAATGGAGGCCTCCGCGGATTACAGGCGTCTGGGGGAGCTGCCCTTCAGCTTTTCCATCGACCTGAAGCAGGGAAAGATCACGGACCAGAAATCCAGCGGCAGATGCTGGATCTTTGCGGCACTTAATACCTTCCGCTATGAGATAATAAAGAAATACAAGTTGGAGAATTTTGAGCTTTCACAGAATTACCTCTTCTTTTACGATAAGCTGGAGAAGGCAAATTATTACCTGGAAAACGTGATAAAGACCGCGGATGAACCCCTGAGCGGAAGGCTTTTCTGTTATATCAACGCAGATCCCATCTGTGACGGCGGACAGTGGGACATGATAGTGAACCTGGTGGAGAAGTACGGCGTGGTGCCCAAGGAGGCTTATGACGATGCCGCTTCCTCAACGGCCTCCCGCTGGTTCTTACAGTATGTGAGCACGAAGCTCCGCGAGGATGCGATGATACTCCGTGAGCTTGTAAAGGGCGGGGAGAAGCCGGCGGCGCTCAGAAAGCGGAAGGCGGAGATGATGAACGAGATCTACCGTATGCTCTGCATCTCGCTGGGGGAGCCTCCGAAGAGCTTCGACCTCTGTCTCAGGGATAAGGATGACAAGATCACACAGGAATTCGGCATCAGCCCGAAGGCGTTCTACGATAAGTATGTGGGCCTGAAGCTTGGAGACTATGTTTCGATCATCAATTCCCCTACGGAGGACAAGCCTTACGGAAAGACCTATACCGTGAAGTTCCTGGGAAATGTGGAGGAAGGCCGTGCGGTGAGCTATCTGAACCTTCCCATGGATGCCATAAAGAAGGCTGTCATCAAGCAGCTTAAAGGCGGGCATCCCGTGTGGTTCGGATCGGACTGCAGCAAGTTCGCCGTGAGAAAGAACGGTGTCTTCGACAGGAAGGCTGCAGCAGTCGAGGAGCTTTTCGGTGTGAGCTTCGGTTTTGACAAGGCGCAGGCACTTGACTACGGGGACAGCGCCATGAACCACGCCATGGTGATCCTCGGCGTGAACATAAACGACAAGGGTAAGTCCGACCGCTGGCATATCGAGAACAGCTGGGGCAAGGATGCGGGAAAGGACGGATACTACGTGGCCGGCGACGGCTGGTTTGATGATTATGTATATCAGGTGGCAGTGGATAAAAAGTACCTGGATGCAGCCACCAGAAAACTCCTTGCACAGAAGCCCAAGGAGCTGGAGCCCTGGGATCCCTTCGGGACACTGGCGGACTGAGGAAGAGGAGCGGTCAGGGACTTCTCACGGGAAATTTAAGGGATTGACAAAAGCAGCAGTATGGGATATAATGCCGTTTGTTTGCTTTAGGGGATTAGTTAAACGGTTTAACATCGGTCTCCAAAACCGTCGAAGAGGGTTCGACTCCTTCATCCCCTGCT
>JAFWWB010000049.1 GCA_017518185.1 Lachnospiraceae bacterium | reverse complement strand
GAGGCAACCGCAGTTGAAGAGGAAGCCGACAGTGAAGATACCGACGTGAACGACGACGCAGAAGCTTCTGATGAGGAAGAAGCTGATGACGAGGCGGAGGCAGAGGAAGTCGAGGATGCCGAAGAGGCAGACGAGGCTGAAGAAGCTGTCGAAGCTGAAGAAGAAGAGGCTGAAGAAGCCGATGTTACCGAGGATGCTCCTGAAGAGGATGATGATGTAGATCCTGAAGGCGCACCTACTGATGGTGTCTTGAGCATAGTAGCTAAGAGCCTTGCGGGTGATAGTGCAGATGACGCAGTGGCTGGTGCGTGGGAATGGGATTACGCTGCCGCAGATACTCGAATTGATGCACCGGCAGGTGCAACAATTGCTAACATCCAGGCAAAGCCCAATGATTCAGATAATTGGTCACTCCGTGCCATGCAGAAAGCCCTTCTTACCACAAAGGTTGGTACCGGCAAGGAGATTCCAGCCAACAGACTGACCCTTCGTGTGCAGGAAACCAAGACCGTTAACAACGTGGCTCAGGCTTCTGAGGATTTCAAGGATGTTGACTGGTATGTCATCCCTTATGCTGACTATGCTGCCAATGCTGATGATACCCTCACAGCAGCATGGACCAAGCTGAACACAAGCGAGGAAGGCAATGCCATGGGCAACGGCCTTTCTTTCTTTGTTAATTCTGACGGCGTGCTCTCTCTGAGCGGTCCTGCTGACAAGACCTGGGGTTCTGTAGAGCAGTTTGCAGGAGCAGATACTCCCGACGACAAGACTGATGATGTTTATCAGTTCCGTCCTGCAGGTTATGTGCTCCGCGCTGAGAGAAGAACTCCCGATTCAGACCTTACCATCGCAAAGAAGCGCGTGGATTTTGGTCTGGGTGTTAAGATCAGCAGTGTAGACCTTGGTGAGTGGGCACCCATCAACAAGATTGATAAGGATACAGCGGCTGGTGACAAATATAACCTTACTTTTGCAACTGCAAAGAACGGTTATGAGGTTAAAAAGGACAGTGGTCTTAACGTAGTTAAGCCTATTGTTATGACCCTTCTTAACAACCATGGTAATACCACTCTTCATAATGTAAGCTTTGAATTCCTCAGCTATGATGATATAGCTGAGCGTTTGACGCCTTATTACCTTGGAGCTGGAGTTGCTCCTTATGATGATGTTCTTGCAAATCCTTTCAAGGTATATGGTATGGCAGTTATTAATGATGGTCAGCCTAATGATGGTGCAGCTATCCCTGAGTTCCAGTACCTGAACGGCGATGACGAGTTTAGCTTCTCTCTTGAAGGATTTGATGCAGAAGCAAAGACCTTCATCAACAGCGGAAAGCAGACTGTGACCATGACTGTTCAGCCTACAGATACCCTGAAGGCACGTGCTACTGAGAGCGGTGTTCCGAAGCCTTATAAGGCCATCATCATGATGAATGCTGATGAGCTTCCTATCGGAGGTTTCCCTATCGCTCAGATCCAGTTCACTGTTGATCCCAAGTTCAATATCAACCTGAATGACGATGTTGAGCCGGTTGTTCTTCACAGTGAAGCAGATGAATTCGGCGTAACACTGGCTGCAATGAACAAGGCTGTTGAGGCAACTCACGGTGCCAACTTTGGTGCTAACAGTTGGTTCGATATAGGAACCTATAAGGCAAACAATATCGTTGAGGACAACATCAAGCTTACCGTGGCAGGTACTAGTAATGCAGAGGCGTATTGGGCAAGCGGTATAACCACGAACGGAGACCTCCCTGGTGGAGCTGCTGTGGATGGTCTTGTTCTTGAAAGAGAAGAGGTAAATGGAAACTATCCTAACCTTACTATCTCCGGTTATATTCCCGCAGAGGCATGGACATCCCTTCTTGCAACCAGGAATAATGATAATATTTCTGCTGCTGGTGCAGTTGTAACGGCTGGAACTGGTATAATGGTAGCTGGAAAGGCTGCAGTACCAGCGGCAGGCGATAACCCTGCAGTACCTGCTAAGCCTGCTTACCGTTATGACACCAACACCGGTGAAATCGTTTACTACATTCCTTTCAAGGTATGGGATAAGAAGGGCAACACCGAGAACATCTTCGGACGTTTGAAGGTTAAGCCTGCAGAAATCTCTGTGACTGTTGACAAAACGGCAATGGGCGATGTTACCGAGTGGACAGGTGCATGGTATAACTTTGGCGCTGAAAATGCGGTTGTGACCGAATCCCAGTATCCCGTGATTTTCACCATCAAGAACGAGAATACCAAGGATATTGATGTATATGTATCCCTTGAGGGCTCCAAGAAGAGCGCTAACGGTGGGGATGCTGAAGACTATGCGGCCGGTGCATTTGACATCATCGATCCTAATGCGGACGATGAAGAGAGCCTTATGCTTGAGACCATAACCATCAAGGCAGGTGAATCCAAGACTCTTACTGTTCGTCCTAAGAAAGCTCTTGTTGATCCTGGAGCGGGAAATAATGATGTATATACCGCAGATCTTTCTTTTGCAGGCTATAAGGCTGTAGAAAATGATAAGGGCTTTGCAGAGTTTGATACCACACTGACCTATAACCTGTATCATCCTAATGAGGTAACATTTACTTCACCTATTAACCAGGCAACACCTGATGCATATAAGGTGGATCTTACAACTACTGATTCTGTATATTATGATTCAACTAAGTATGATACTGCACTTGAGAATGGTGACCATACCTATGGCCGCCTTGAAGTAAGCAAGGGTGAAGAGAAGATCTGGTATCTTAAAACAATAGGCGGTGCCGGTGCTGATGTGACGTATAGCCTTGTTACTGATCTTGGAGAGTTCAATACTGCATTTACCGCAGCCGGTAATGGAGATGATCTCGAAAAGCTTCCTAATAACTATATGACCGGTACCGGAGAACTTGCTTCCTGGAGTCTTGCTTTTGATTCTACTACCGGATTCATTAAAGCAAATAAACCTGTTAAGGCACCCACAGAGGGAACGTGGCTTATCGGCGTTAAGGCTGTCAGAGGTAATTCGGCTGTAGATGCTAACGTAGGTTATGCGATCTATCAGATCACCCTTACTGAGAACCGTAAGGCTATCGAGCTTTATGACGGTAACAAGAAGCTTTACAACGGTACTGACATGAACAATCATACTGATGTTGATTGGGCTACAGCTGCTAATGGAGTAGTATACAACCTTACCAACGTTTCCAAGGAAAGAAACCTTGAGATGAGCGCTTATGTCAGCGATCGTACCGCAGGCAAGAAGACCATCGAGGTTAAGAACGTTACAAATGCTGAACTGAAGGATGTTTATGTGAAGGTCAGCAACGTTAAAAAGGTGGATTTTGCAGGCCTCACAGTAAACGCTGATACTTATTCTGAAGATGCACCTGAGAAATATGCGAACAATCCTTTTGCAGCATGGAACGGTGCGTATACAGATGTAGACAAGAGTGGGACTTATAATGCTGGAGACGTATGCTACTACACCAACCTCGGTAACCTCGAAGCCGGCGTTTCTAAGACCTTCGATATCAATCTGAAGGCTTATGACGGCGACAAGAATGATGGCTGGGGCAATCTTCCTGTTGATGCAGCTAAGACCGCAGGTACCTACAGTATGGTAGTTGAGGTTTATGCTGACGGAGCTCCCAGAGAGTCATTTGTTACGATCCTCGACCTGAAGAAAGCACCTACCATTCTTTCCTTTGAGAAGCAGAATGATAATACTGAAGACGCTGATGATCAGTACATTAATTATGGCGCTCGTTGGATGGGAGGAACTAATGTTGCTGCATATAATAACTACTGGCTCAACGGCAAGATAGGTGAAAAGCTGGGCAAGAAGCTTGATGACAAGGGTAACTACGGTATCCAGCTGCTTGCAATGACTGCGGGAAATGACAGCTATGATGATGCGAATAATACTCCTGATGAGGATAACCTTCCTGACCTTACTAATCCCCGTGCACAGTTCACCTGGAGTGCAATGCCCGGAAGCAAGCTTCCTCCTGCAGATGAGATCACTATGAATGCAGCCGGTATCATTTCCGGTACTCCTAAGACTGCTGAAACCTACTATCTCCTTGTCCGTGTGGATGACCTGACTGATCAGACTGTGGGCTACATGGAGATCGTTATCGACGTGCCTGGTAATTCGGGAGCAGCTGTCTATGGTGGTATCAACAGAATAGTAAGTACTGCAGAAGGTATTATCCCGACATCAAGGGATAAGGTTTGTATCTTCCCCGGTGCGGTTCGCGGTGATGTTGTGGATCCCGAAAAGTATACCTATACTTATAACGTGTATAATACAAGTGTACTTAATTCCGATCCTAAGGTATTTGAAAAGCTTACAAATGTGAAAGTAGATGTCATCGATATCCCCGGCTTAGAGGGACATGAAGGTGACAGCGCTCATTTTGCAGCAGAGATCACCGGTAACAATGAGATACCTGCAAATGCTACCGGTAAGCTTTCCTTTACCGTAACTGCTAAGACTGCTGATACAGCGGGAACTTACATTGCAGAAGTAATGATAAGCGCCGATCAGCTGGCTCCTCTTTACTTCCCTGTATTCTGGGTTGTTACCGAGAAGCTTAGCATGAAGGATGTGAACATCAGCGCACATGTGGGTGAGGAACTGGATATCACCATGGATACTTATGGTGCCGGTGTACTCTACTCTGATGGCACTAACTTCTCTCTTACCAAGGAGAGCGACGACTTTGTGCTTCTGCAGAATGACACAGCAGCTGCTGAGCTGAACAAGTATCTGAGAGGCGAGTATTATAACCAGTTTGTACGCTACTGGATGATGGTCAGCAATGATGATCCTGATAACAGATCCCTTAAGGATATTGTTGCTGGTCTTGCGAAGATGGGCATATTTGTTGCTGTTGATGCTGATGCGCCTGAAGGAGTCGTAATTCATAATCAGACAATTACTGACACTGCTGCTGATTACAACATTATTAAGGCAGCTAGCGACAAGAACTTCCTTAATACTTATTTCATGGGTGCCCTTGAAACGGATACTTTTGTTAATGCAAACCCGGCAGTTGAGATTGTTTATTATGGTAATGGTAGCAACATCGCCAGGGATTCCCGTGTAAATAGTTTCTACGCACCTAGACTTAGAGGCGGCGGTGTTTACAACTTCACCGTAAGTGCAAATGTTCCCGCAGTTTACAACAATGGCGGGGATGTGATCATTATGCCTGAGCAGTATGTGGAAGCAAAGGTGACCATTACCGTTACCGAGAGCAAGGATGTTTATGTACCTGCTGATACGGACGGAAAGAATCCCAATGCTGATGACAACCGTTATAGCAGTTCCACCTATGCAGCTGACGTTGAGGCAGGTACCATCGATGATTACTACAGGGTGGACAGCATAACCTTCCGCAATGCAGCTGATGATTACTCTGCTGTAGCAAAAGCTGGTCAGGATTACTACTATGGTAAGTTCTGGAAACGTGACTTTGTAGTAGAAAGCCGTGAGGATGTTCCTCTGACAGCTACCGCAAAGATCGTTGACAAGGCTGATCCTACCAAGGCATCTACTGAATTTGTATTTGCAAATATGGATGCTGATGCACAGGCGGCTAATTATGTTACTTATGCTAATATAGGAACAGGTTTTGAAATCAGTGCTTGTACCTATAACCAGGGAACGGGAGAACGTCAAGCTGTCGGAACATCTAAGGCACTTCGTATCCTTCTTGCTCCCGGTCTTAAGGCAGGCGTGCATGAAGCTACCCTTGTTATAGAGGGAACAGGCTTCAAGACCATAGAGATACCTCTGAGCTTCACTGTTGAGGAGGATACCTACAGCATTGCAGTGAGCGGCAGACCGAATATTGATACTGTTGATTACGCCGTATTGTCTGAGACCGATACACTTGAAGCGAAGAAGATCGCGGCAGATCCTAAGGATGCAGATGGTGTAAGCGATGATATTGGATTCCTTCGTATCTGGGCTACAGGTAACAAGAACACAACTATCGTAAAGGTTATGGAGCTTACCAGCGATGGAAGAGCACTTGAGACCCTTGTTCCTGACCGTAAGCTGTCACTGATCAGTTTCGAGAAGCAAGATGATGTGACTTGGATCAATCAGCCCGGTGCAACATATGATGCTGATGCAACGAAGCCTATTGCCACTCTGATACCTGTTGAGAGCGCAGCTGCTCCCGGCGGCCGCACAACAAACGCTCCTGCCGCTGCTGAACATGCGTACAATTATACGGAGCATATCGCTGACCAGTACATCACCGTTCCTCTGAAGATCCGTAACATCAAGGAAGCTGATGAGGATACCGTGACCATCCGTATCTGGTACAAGACCGGTGCGGCTGACAGCGCAGTTGCAACCCGTGATGTAAAGGTTCACTTTGTTGCATATGATCAGATCGCTGAGGATGAAGTAAACATTACACCTGATGAAAAGCCTGTGAACAAGGTTACTACAGAGCCCGTACTTGAGGGTTATGGAAGCGACGAGAATGTTCTCGTGTTCACCGTGACCAACAATGCAGGTACTGACAGCAGTGACGGAACCAAGACTATCTACAATCTCCGTGCAACTGTTGATGCTACTGATGAGTTCGAGATAGTAGAGCTTCCTTATGAGAGCCTTGTTCCCGGAGCACCTGCTACTTTCACTGTAAAGCCTAAGAACAATATTCCTGCAGGACAGCACTTCACCACCGTGCACTTCTATGCAGACAATATGACTGAGGTTACTCGTGAGATAGTTTACAACCTGTATGAGGGAGACACCTTTGAGAGTGATGCTCTGGTAAGAGATAACCTCGATGCCGGTGTAGTCCTTCTTAAGGGTTGGAATGAGCGTCTGGGTAATACTCTTGCAGCTATGGCTGATGCAGATGGCGATCATGATAATGACAGCGAGACTGCATATGCAAACTACAGAGTGAAGAAGGTTGACGGAGGTTTTGATACAGTAGATAAGGGATATCTCATCAACCTCAACAAGAATGATGAAGTGTACGATGTATGGATTTATTGCGACGCTGTAAATAAGCTTCACGTAGTAAGGCTGGAAGACAGCGATATGGTCAGCAAGACCCGCAGCATAACTTATCCTGACGGTAAGGTCGGTGAGAGCTTCAAGACCCTTACCTTCAATATGCTGATGGTTGTTGATTACGACATCTCCAGTGCAGAACTTATCAGTGACAAGCATGGTAATCTTATCGTTGGCGGTGTTGAGTATGGTCCGGTGAATACGGATGACAGCAACGCACAGAATAATTTCGTTGATAAGTATTATCCTACTACAGCACAGAGAGGTGCGCTTGGTTTCATTAATGAGGATTACGATACTGCGAATACTAAGATCAAGCCTGCAAGCTGGCTTGCAAAGGCAGCAGGAAAGTGGTTCATCCGTTACTATGTATACTACGGTGAGACTCTTGCAGAATCAACCGGCTATCTGCCTGTTTCTGCTGAGACTGATGACCAGCACTTCAACGGCTGGGTTGTCAGAAAGAACCCTGTAGAAGTAACCGATACTACTGCAATCGAGACAGATTATACAAATGACAGGCCTTATAAGAATAATGCCGGAGCTGTTGCCCAGATAGCAGCAAATACGCTCCAGCAGGATCTCATCCTTCGTTGGCACGTACATAAGTATGCTATGACCGATGATGATTCCAAGACCATCAGCGGCAATGTTGCAGGAGTGGAATGGACCTGGGTTGGAAATCAGGTTGACGGTTATGACAGAGCATATGTGACTCTTACCTGTGTTGATCCTACCGGATGTCCTATAGCTGATAAGGGTGCGTTCAAGATTGACGCAGCTGTTACTCCTAAGGAGATCAAGGGTACCTGTACACAGCCCGGATACTATGAGTACACTGCTGAGGCAGTATACACTAAGGTTGGCATGACCTATACTGCTACAACTACAGGTCGTCAGAAGGCTGAGGGCGAAGGCCACGAGTGGAAGTATGATTGGGCTAACGTGACCTGGGATACCACAGATCCCAGAAATGCGATCGCGTTCGTTCGTAAGGAGTGCGTATCTCCTTACCACAACGAGAATCTGGATGAGGCACGTATTGTGACCGTTTCCTGTAACGCAGTATTCATCGGAACCGAAGTTGGTTGCGAGACCGATGGTACCGGATACTATGAGGCTACCTTCACCGATGAGGGTCAGGTACCTCAGGAAGATATCGATGCAGGAAGAAACGTAGTAAGCGAGAACGCTCCCGTTGTTAAGGCTACCGGCCATAAGTGGAAGGTTGACAGCTGCAGCATGAACGGAAGCTACGAAGCAGGTCCCAGCGATGGTTACATGAACCTTGTCTGCGAGAATGATGAGACTCATACCTTGACCGTCAACGTACCTATGCAGAACATCTCTCTTGAAGAGAAGGACGAGCAGAATGCAACTTATAAGCTGTCTTACACTATTGTTGATCCCATCAATGGCGAGCAGGCACTTATCGGCTACTACACCTTCGGACACTATGCATGGACAAAGGTTGATGTAGAATGGGTTGCAACTTATGAGGATACCGCAGAGACTGCAAAGGCTACCTTCCATCTGGTACGCGACGATGATCCTGCTAATGTGATCTCCGTCAATGCTGCTAAGATCGAGATAGTTACCGCAAGCTCCAACGACGTACAGAAGACCTTCAGAGCAACCGCTACCTACGCAGGCTTCAACTTCGAGGATATCTATGTTGCAATGAACCATGAGCATGCATGGGATATCGTGAAGGATTCCTGGGAGTGGAAGAGCAACGGTACACTTGCAGGAACCAGTGCTGCAGCTACATTCTTCTGCACCGTTGGTAAGGAGAACAAGGTTGTAGGTGCTACAGTTGAGGTGACCAAAGAGAACGAGAAGATCGTTACTTACAAGGCAACCGTAAAGGATCCTTCAGGAAAGAGCGAGTACACCGACTACTACACCTGGGATAAGGTGAAAGGCGAAGGCAAGCGTGGTCAGGGCGGAATCGACATCGGCGAAGGCATCGTTGTTGAAGGTATCGAGGAAGAGTACTATTACACCGGAAAGGCTATCAAGCCTGCATTCATCGTAGTTGATGAGGCGCGTGGCGTAGTCCTTGCCGAGAAGGTTGACTACACTGTCAAGTACACCAACAACAAGAACGCCGGAACTGCTTCCATCGAGATCAAGGGTAAGGGCAACTATACCGGAACCGCAGGAACTGTGACCTTTGAGATCAAGTCTGCTACCGAGGGTATTGACACCACTACTCTTGCAACCGTGAAGAAGATCAAGATCGCTTCCAAGAGTGCAGACAAGGCTAACATGGTATACTGCGGCGAGAAGCTGTATCCTACCACAGTGGAAGTAACCACCAAGGATGCAGGCGTGATCACCTTCACTTATGAAGGCGATGGCGAGTACAGCAGCACAGCAACTGACAAGACCGTAGTGCTTACCTTCTCCAACAACATCAACAAGGGTACTGCAGCAGTTGCAGCTACCGGCGCTGACGGAAAGACCAAGGCAGCAACCTGGACTATCGCAGCAGCTGACTACAGCAAGGTATCCGCAGAGGATCTGAACGTAGAAGTGCTCAACGCTGATGATATCCAGTGGGGCAAGAAGGGTGCACAGGCTAAGGTAGCAGTTACCTACAAGGATCTTGAGCTTAACGAAGGCGCAGATTACAAGCTTACCTACAAGAACAACAAGAAGGTCGGCGGAGCAACCGTAGTGATCAGCGGAAAGAACAACTTCAAGGGCAAGGTCGAGCAGTCTTTCCAGGTGAAGGCATTCGACCTCAGCAGCGTAGAGAGCTTCGCAACGACTGCAGCAGCAGGCGTTAAGGGCAAGTCCGTCAAGGTTACCATCGTTGATGGCAACGGAGACGTGATCCCCGCAGCTAACTACAGCGTGGCAGTCACCAAGGACGGCGCAGCAGTTACCGATAAGCTTGTTGCAGGCGAGACCTACACCGTTACCGTGACCGCAAAGAAGGATGTGCTGACCGGAAGCATCAGCAAGGATGTGACCGTGGGTACCGACATCAAGAAGGCAAAGGCTACCGTGAACGTTTCCAAGACCTTCACGGGCGAGAGGATCTACCTCGAGGATACTGACTGGGAGAACATCGTAGTCAACCTGAAGGGAGTTGGAACTCTTGCATACGGCACCGACTTCGAGGTTGTTGACGCAAGCGCAAACCTTAAGAAGGGCACCATGACTGTTTACATCGAGGGTACCGGAACCTACAGCGGAACCGCTAAGGTGAAGGTGAAGATCAACAGCAAGCCTATGCAATGAGAACTGAAAAAGTTCTAACAAAGTAACACAGGCCGCCCCCGGGAAACCGGGGGCGGTTTTTCGTTTGACATTATGATGTAAAGAGAATAGAATTATAGAAAAAGAATGGAACGACCGGAATGTTTGAGGTAGGAAATGTACGCATTCTTTGAATTTGATTATGAAAATGTCAGTTTTGAATGGGACGATGAGAAAGCTGCAAGAAATTTTGAAAAGCATGGTATTCGTTTTGAAACTGCGATAAAAGTATTTGCAGATGACAATAAGCTTATAAGACTTGATGAAGAACATGTCAGTGAAGAAAGGTATAATATACTGGGGAAGGTGGGAAAAGTTCTTTTTGTGGTGTGTGCATTTAAAACGGAAGACAGAGTCAGGATAATATCGGCCAGGCCGGCCACGGTTAGGGAAAAGCGGAGGTATGAATATGGCGATAGTTACGATGAATAGTGTTTCTCCTACACTCAGTGAAGAGGAGATAAGAGAGATAGAAAGGGCGGAAACCCTTCCCATGTTTTTTGACGAGGACTGTCCGGAGATGACAGATGAGATGTTAAAACAGTTTCATCGCATGGATAGTGTCCCGGTACGCATATCTTCTGAAAATATGGCAAAGATAAGGGCTGTGGGAGGTAACTGTGCGCAGATCCTCAGCAGGCTGTTGGATCTTGCTATAAACGATACTAATCTGTTGAGACGTTGTGTATAAACCACAGGCCGCCTCCGGGAAACCGGGGGCGGTTTTGTGTTGGGTAAGATTTCCCTGTTGGGTGATACTTCGTGTTGTAATAACATCCCTTCTGTGATATTATTCACCCGGTATTTCTGTATAGCAGAGCAGCGCGAAAAAATCAGCGAGGAAAAGGTACAGCATGAAAAATCTTAAGAAACTGACATTGCTCCATTCAAATGACATGCACGGAGATTTTCTTGCGGAGCAGGTGGACGATGAGCTGGTGGGAGGCGTTTCACTGCTTTCCGGCTATATAAACAAGGTGCGGCAGGAGGAGAAGAACGTGATCTACGCCATTGCCGGCGACATGTTCTGCGGCTCTGTCATCGATTCCGAGTTCCACGGCATCTCCACGATACAGATCATGAACATGCTGGGACCGGATATCGTAACCCTCGGCAATCATGAAGTGGATTACGGTGTGACGCATCTGCTGTTCCTGGAAAAGTGCGCTGAATTTCCCATCATAAATGCGAACCTGTATTTGAAGACCAATCACACAAGGCTGTTCGATCCCTGCCGCATCATAGAGATCGACGGCATGAAGATACTCTTCATCGGCGTTATGACCGAGATAACGCTGATGAAATGCAAAAAGGACAAGATGGTGGGCACCTTCGTTACCCTTGAGGACGCTGTGGGGGAGGTCGGAAAGATCTGTAATGCCTATAATGCAGCGGATGTGGACTTTACTGTACTGCTCACACATATAGGCCTTGAGGAGGATAAGAAGCTGGCGGCCATGCTGGATCCGGCATGGGGAGTGGATGTGATAATAGGCGGCCACTCCCATGACTTTCTGGAGGAGCCCATCGTAGTGAACGGTGTTCCCATCGTGCAGGCCGGGACCGGCACGGATGAGATAGGCCGCTTCGACATAACGATCGACACTGACAATAACTGCATAGACAGCTATACCTGGACACCCGTTCCGATAAACGATAAGACCTGCCCCAGGGATGAGGCCATAGAAGACGTCATACGCGGATACAAGGATACCACGGATGAGAAGTACGGGCGCATCATAACCAAGCTGGTGAGAAAGCTCACCGCCCCTTCACATATAGAAGAGACGGAGATTGGAGATCTCTTTGCGGACATTTTAAAGGATTCCCTGGGTGTGGACATCTTTCTTCTGTCCTCAGGATCCATACGTGTACAGGAGTTCGGGCCTGTCGTGACCAAGGGCGGTTTCGATGAGTGCTTCCCTTTCGATGATTCGGCGCATATGCTACATCTGACCGGAGCGCAGCTGAAACATGCGCTGCTGCGTATGCTCAGGGATGAGGCCCTTGCGGGAGAGCACACCGAGTTCTACCAGGTTTCCCGCGGGCTGTCTTTTGAATATGATCAGAAGACACACTCCCTGTTAAGGATCGAATTTGAAGGTGAGCCGGTGGAGGATGACCGGGTCTACACTGTGGGTCTTCAGGATTTCAGCTACAAGGATCTTAAGGATTCTTTCGACCTTGACTATGATGAAGTGGAGAAGGATCATCCCCGGAGAGAGATAGCAACTTCCTGTGCGCAGATCCTCGAAGAGAGCCTGCAGAAGGGACAGCACCAGAATGCAAAGGTGGAGGGCAGGATGGTGATACATTAAAAAGCGGGGACAGGATTTCCTGCCCCCGTTTCCTTTATTCGTCCCAGAACAGCTCGTCCAGAGTCTTTCCCAGGACCTTGCAGATGCTTATGCAGAGGTTTATGGTCGGATTGTAATCCCCCTTTTCAACTGCGCTGATGGTCTGTCTTGAAACTCCCACTGCCTTGGCCAGATCATCCTGTGACATATCAAGACCTGCCCGGGCTGCTTTTAATCTCAGATTCTTCATATCAGTCACGCTCCTCTCTGCTGTCTATGGCCTTCTTTACAAGAAGTTCAGCGGCCACGATTATGAAGAGTAAGCCTACGGTAAGATTTATGAAGGGACCGGTGAGCTTTCCTTCCGAAAGCAGCTCTCCCCTTACGAGAGGGATCAATCCGACGAGCAGGTTGAACACGGAGATGGCTGTCATTATCACGATGAACTTAGTCATGTTGGTGTTCTGGCCTACATAAGCATCTGAGAAGATGCTGTAGCTGATCTGTACAATGAGGCCTGCCATGACTGGAATGAAGAAGCTTACATAGCCGAGCTTTGAACTGATATCCCCGTCCATATCCAGGACCAGGAGGATCGCGCAGCAGATGATGGTTGAAAAGAAGCCGTATCTGTATGCATTTCCTCTGGCCACGAGCTGGCGTTCGTCATATTTGGTCTTAACCGCACCGTCTTTGTTAATGGCTTTAAGGACGATGACCACCAGGATGAGTCCTACTGCGATACCAACTGCTGCTCCGTACTGTAATGCTGACATAATGTTTACCACCTTTCTTTTTATGTTGGCCGCCCGGCTGAGGGGCGGTCGGTTGTTTTTCTGTTCTGAGGTGATGATAACACTGCTATAGCATAATGTCAAGTATAATTTACAAAATAATTGAAATAATTTTCATAAAGCGTCTGACGGGAGCGAATGGTATGGCGAGAGCTGCAAAGCAGCGGAGCAATTCGGGGGCATCATATAAGTTGAATATTCAATTGACCCCAACATCATGATATAATGTTGGGGAAATAACGGCGGTTTTGGATCTTTTAGGAGAAAACATCATGAGCCTTGAATTCAGATGCCCCACATGCGGGAAAAAACTGTTCTCATATGAAGCCAGGACGAGGAAATACGGCGAGATCATCAGAAAATGCGGAAAATGCGGAGTTGACTATGCAGATCCAAGATACCATGAACTTGCCTTAGACGGGATCCCCGAGGACGAGTTCGGATATCTGCAATATGTATTGATGATCGCGCTGGGAGCTTTTTTTATCTGGCGCGGACTGCACCTTTTCGGCGGGCGTCAGCTCGGGGTTCCTGAGGAAATACAATGGCTGATGCCTTCTGCGTTCATGCTCACAGGTATTGCAGTCATCATCGCGGCACTGATAGGCATCATTTCCGTCATGACAGGTGCAAAGCGGCGCAGATTTGACAGATTGCTGAGAGAATCGGAACAACGCATGAAGGACCCGGGCTATGTTTACAAGCTGAGGAAATTCGGTTACAATGTCCCGGAAAACTATACAGGCGGTGATCGTCAGATATATGGGGGAGATACGATAAGATGAAAGAAATCCTGAGAAAAATACTTGCAGCACTGCTGGTCCTTGCCTTTGTTGGCTATCTGCTCGGGACCGGTATCTATGAACTGGTCAATACCAAAGACAGATATACCGTAAATATAGATGAATGCGGAGAAATCCTGGAGGTGGAAAATTCTATCAACGGGCTGATCCCCATCGGCACAGATCATTACTATGTCGGATTGGACCGGGACAGCGGGGAAGCCTATATACTGCAGGCGACAGAAAAATGGTATGAAAAGAACTTTGATCAGGATATGACCGCTGTCGCTGCCGGCGGTCTCGAGGTGACCGCCCTGTCAAAGCGGGTAAATGATTACGAGGTAAGAAACGAACTTGTATCCAGAGTGAACAGTATCAAAGGTTCCGGAGTTCAATTTCCGGCAGGAACGGAGCACAGGCTGGACGTCTCTTATAAGGTAAAGGCATTCGGAAAACTGGCGATAGTTTTACTCGGCGTCGTCCTGGCCGCCATCGTGATATGGGTAGCAAAGAGCGGCAGAAGCGGAAACAAAGTCATAGGGGGTGTCGTACTCGTCATATCGGTACTCCTGCTGTTCCTGATATTGCAGGTGATCAGATGAACCCCCTGCTTTAACCTGCCTTTCATGCAAAAAGATCAAATGAGAAGAACCCCTGCCGTAAGGGCAGTGTTCATAAGACTGTAACACTGAAATGAGCACTGTCAGAGACGGATGAAAGAGGTGAGCAGGAATGAATTGAAAAAATCCCGCAAGCCCTGAAAATACTGGGTTTGATGAAGATGTTCAATCTGATAGATATCGGCGAGAGAGCAGGTAGTGGTGTTCCTGATATCTTCAATGTTTGGAACGTTGAGGGGTTTGAGTCGCCGGAAATCATTGAGGAATTTAATCCGGATAGAACGAAGCTTATCTTATCGTTTGAAAAAAGGAAAAAACAAGCGATAAAAACAAGCGACAAAAACACTGGAGAGGGATGAGGATGCCGGAATATGAAAGAGCATTAGTAACCGCAGCGGCTAAATGTGCAGGGATAAGCATTATTGAAGAATTGTATATCAATGATTTAGATATTTTGGATAGTAAAGCAATTTAGGACTGTATGATTGTGGTTTGCTATAGTCGAGGTATAAAGGAAACAGATGAAATTAACAGATATAGAAATAAGGGCTATAGGAATAAGAGCAAATGAAACAAGATGTGTTTGACATCAGAAAATTTGATGAATATAAAGAAGACAATCGTCGCGAGGTGAAAAAGGCTAAAGGTGGGCTTCCACTTAGCCTTTGGGATTCGTATTCTGCTCTTGCTAACAGTAATGGAGGAGTGATTCTTCTGGGTGTTTTGGAGCGGGAAGACGGCTCATGGTATACCACCGGGCTGAAGAAAGATGATACGCGAAAGCTAATCAAGAATTTCTGGGATACGATCAATGACCGAAAAAAGGTGAGCATCAATCTTCTTACAGATAAAGATGTGGAACCATATGAGGTGGAAGATGACCTGATCCTCGTTATTACCGTTCCTATGGCACGGAGAGAAGATAAACCGGTGTATCTTAATGATGATATGTTTGGACATACATTCCGACGCAATAGTGAGGGCGATTATCATTGTACAAGGGCACAGGTAAAGGCGATGCTTCGTGATCAGCCTGAGAACACAATGGATATGGAGATTCTTGAGGATATCCCGATGGAATATCTGAACATGGAGACAGTCCACGGGTACAGGAACAGGCACAAATCACTTAAGCCGGGACATCCTTTTGAACGATATGCGGATGATGAGTATCTTCGAAGCATTGGAGCAGCAGCCGTATCCAGCAAGGATGGAAAGTATCATCCTACCGGGGCCGGTTTACTTATGTTTGGTGATGAGTACAACATTGTAAGACAGTATCCGGAGTATTTTCTGGATTACAGAGAAATGCTTGATCCCACAATACGCTGGACAGACAGACTGCAGTCCAGTTCCGGTGAATGGTCTGGTAATGTGTGCGATTTTTATTTTCGAGTGTATAATAAAGTGATCAAAGAGGTGAAGGTTCCGTTTAAGACGGTGGGTGGTACACGGATAGATGATACACCGGTGCATAAAGCTTTGCGAGAGGCACTTGCTAATTGTCTTATGAATGCGGACTTTTATGAACCGCGAGGGATCGTGGTCAAATTGGAGGATCATAAGCTTACTCTTGAGAATCCCGGATATATCCGAGTAGGAAAGAAGCAGATAAGGCTTGGTGGGGTCTCTGACCCCCGAAATAAAGGCTTGATGAAGATGTTTAATTTGATCGATATCGGCGAAAGGGCAGGGAGTGGTGTGCCGGATATCTTCAATGTATGGAATGATGAGGGGTTTGAGTCACCGGAAATTATTGAGGAATTTAATCCGGATAGAACGAAGCTTATTTTATCGTTTGAAAAAAGAAAAAAACAAGCGATAAAAACAAGCGATAAAAAACAAACGATAAAAACAAACGATAAAAAACAAACGATAAAATCACAGGAGCATACAGACAAAATTGTAGCTTATTTGAGAGAGGTAGGAGAGGTAAAAACTGCGGATATTGCAGAGCAATTGGGTCTAAGTCCGGATCGTACCAGAGTGATTCTTGCTAATATGCCGGAGTTGGAAGCACTTGGTGGAAACCGTAACAGAACTTATCGCTTGAAAACGGATATATGAGGTGTGATTATGATAACACTACCACAAAAACTTCCACAAAAAAGTGTAGCCTCTGATATTATATAATCTTATCGGTGAGTACAAATTGAGTACAATAATTTTGCAAGTCAAACAAAAACAGGCAAATATGGACAAAATGCAAATCTTAAAACACTGTAAAATCAACAAAGATAATAGGGTGCAGACACCCTTGAATTGAGCAGGAATGAACAGATTATTTGAGATAGATATTAAGGATTACAGGGAAACAGACAAGGTATTCAGGCGACCTTCTGCCAGAGCGATGATCGTCCGCGGGGATAAAATAGCGCTTGTATACAGCAGAAAGGAAAAATATTACAAATTTCCGGGTGGCGGGATCCATGATGACGAAGATAAAAAGCAGGCATTAGCCCGTGAAGTCAGGGAAGAAGCCGGAATGATAGTGATACCCGAAAGTATAAAAGAATTCGGCAGCGTACTTAGAAGACAAAAAAGCGACAAAGATGAGAATACCATTTTTGAACAGGAGAACTATTATTATTTCTGTGATGTCCGGGATGAACTGGTCGATCAGGATCTTGATGCTTATGAGGATGAAGCCGGATTTGAATTACGTATCGTAGATATAGATACTGCCATTGAAGCAAATGATATTTATACCAGTGATGTTTATTTCAATGAGGTCATGATCAAAAGAGAACTCCGTGTCCTCCGGATGCTTAAGACGGTAATAGAAGCAGGACACGAGGTCTGGGATCTGTACGATCGTGAAGGCAGAAGGACAGGAGAGACATTCGTAAGAGGGTTTGGTCAGTTCAAGAGCATTCCTGACGGAAGATATCATCTGGTAGTAGATCTTTTGGCAGTACACGAAGATGGAACATATCTCCTGATGAAGAGAAGTGAATGCAAGGATGTTTATCCGGGCTGCTGGGAGGCAAGTGCAGGCGGTTCGGCATTAAGCGGAGAAGATCCGCCTGAAGCAGCCGCGAGAGAACTCCTGGAAGAGACAGGACTTACAGCTGACTCATTGGAACTTGTTAATATCCTGTTTAAAGACGCAAGTCATGCATTGTTTTATTCATATCTTGCAAGAGTCAGTGGCGACAAAGACCGCATAATCCTTCAGGAAGGAGAGACCACGGATCATAAATGGCTGGATAAGCAGCAATTCCTCGCATACGTTGATTCAGAGGATGCAATGAAGTCACATAACCAGAGGTTTGAAAAGTATATAAGTACGCTGCGTTGAACTGCAGCTATCGCGCGCCTCCGGCGCTCGGGTTCAAATGGAATCTGGAACGACCGGGATTTGAACCCTTGCGACGCAGCAGGTCAAAAACGGACCTGCTGCTCTGCACTTGCTGCAGTAGAACTCGCGCTGTGGCGCTCGTTAACTGCAGCTATCGCGCACCTCCGGCGCTCGGGTTCAAATCCCCTCCGCAAAAAATAAGATCCCGCTTTTGCGGGATCTTATTTTTCGCGGAGAAGGAGGGATTTGAACCCTCGCGCCGGTTACCCGACCTACACCCTTAGCAGGGGCGCCTCTTCGGCCTCTTGAGTACTTCTCCGAATTAAATGGTAATGTATTAACTTCAAACGCGCATTTGATTATACCCTACATGGGGGTTGAATGTCAAGGAGAAAATATTTCGCGGCGCTCTTTTATTTGAAGCAGGCATTATGTAGAATAAATACAGCAAAAACGGGACATTCCCGGTAAAAGTTCGGAGGTATATTATGCTGCATAAAACATTTAAGATCGAAACAAAGGGCCAGAAAAGCCCTGCAAAGCTTGTGACCTATGTTCTTGACGGGTCACCGGAGATAGTAAAGAACCCCAAGCCTCTCATACTGATCTGCCCCGGCGGCGGATATGAATATACTTCCGACCGTGAGGCGGAAGGGTTTGCGATGAAGTTTAATGCCGAAGGCTTTCATGCGGCTGTGCTGAGATACAGCTGTGCGCCTGCGGTATATCCTACTGCCCTGAAGGAGGCGGCCCTGGCCTTCGCCCTGATAAGGAAGAATGCAAAGAAGTGGAACGTGGATCCGGACAGGATAGTGATGCAGGGCAGCAGCGCCGGCGGCCATCTGGCATTCTCCTACAGCGTATTTTATGAAGAGGAGTTCCTTCTTAAGGAAACGGGACTTACAAAGGAAGAGGCAAGACCTGCGGGCTGCATGCTCTGCTATCCCGTCATCACCTCCGGAAAGTATGCACACCGGGGCTCCTTTGAAGCCCTGCTCGGGAAGAACTACGCCGAACTGAAGAAGGATCCCATGCTTAAGAAGATGTCCCTGGAGACACAGGTGAAGGCGACCACGCCTCCCGTGTTCTCCTGGCATACCTGGACCGATGACTGCGTGCCTGTACAGAATTCCCTGCTGCTTGCGGAAGCCCTCAGGAAGCATGATGTGCCGATGGAGCTTCATATCTTTCCTGAAGGAGGGCACGGACTCGGACTCTGCAGCGAGATCACCCAGATCCCCGGGGGCTACGGCATCCAGAAGGAATGCCAGGTCTGGATCGACCTTGCCATCACCTGGGTAAAGGGGCTTAAGCGCGGTAATTGACAAAAATACCGCAGACACATTATAATAAGAAGGTTATGATGAACGATCAAAAAAGAAAAATCTGGCCCTGGGTACTTGTGCTGGTGCTGTTCATCCTTATAGGTGGCGGCGTGCTGGCCTTTGTATACAGGGAGAATCTTGAAAATGCCTGGGCGAGAAAGACGAAATCTCCCGAGGAGTATTTTGCGTGGGTCTGCGAGCGCCAGTTCGGCGACGGCATGGGCTACTTCGAAGCCTATGAGGAGGCTACAAAAAATGCCAGGGACCACAGGAACATCAAGATCTCGGGCGAGACCAGGTTCCGTCTTTCCGACGATCTGCTGGGGGTTATAGAAAACAGCGCCGGCGATAGTGTGGGCCGCCTGGATGCTTATAATGATATTGCCGTGATCTGGGAGGCGGCGCGAAAGGAAGACAACCTCCGCGCATTCCAGGCCCTTCAGATCAAGGATAAGGAGTACCTTATCTCCCTGGAGGAAATGTACGACCTGGATAAGTCCACGGTTTACGTACGTTCGGAGCAGATCAATGAGGAGTACGCATCCGTCAAGCTCAAGGATTTCCTTGATGCGGACAAGATAGACAAGATCGAGGAATACATTGACGGCGTCAGCGGCTCCGTGGATATGATCCCGGATGTCAAGACCTTAAAGAGCATCTACGGCAGATATCTGCATGTACTGGTCACCGGCATAACGGGCATCAGCGATAAGGACGAGGACATCACCGTAAACGGCACAAAGAAGCGCTGCGCGGCCCTCAGCTTCACCATGGACGGAGACCAGATAAAGGAGCTGAGCCATGCCCTCATAGATGAGATGCTGGATGACGATGAACTGGAGGATATGGTGCTGAACGTTCTGGAGCGCACACTTCCCGATGAAGATTCGGAAAAGATCTGGGAGGAAGCGATGGACGCCCTTGAAAAAGCCGGAGACGAGCTCGATGACATGGACATCCAGGGCGAAGGCGACATCACCGTATATGTAAATGAAAAGGGCCGGATCTGCGGCTTTGAGGTGGATACCGACAAGGACCAGTTCTTTGCGGGAGCTGTGAGAAAAGGTCTGGACATTTACTGCGAGGTCAGCGCTTTTGAAGGCAAGGACCAGATGGTAGAACTCCGTGGCAAGGGCAGAGTAGGAAAATCCGGATTTACCGGAGACTTTATGGTGGCTTCCGATGCTTCGGATCTGAGTTTTGATTTTTCGCTGGAGAATGTCAGCCCTTCCGGCGGCACCTTCAGACTGGATACCACGCCCCTTTTTGATCTTGCCTACAAGGAGGCTGATGATCCTATGGTCGTATCCCTCCTTAAGAGCATGGAGGGTGAGCTGGTGATCACCAGGGAGATAAAGAACGGCAACGTGGATACCTATCTGGCCCTCGTAGACGATGATGAGGAAAAGCTGGCGATACTGGTAAAGATAAATACAAGCGAGGCTCCGGATATAGAGCTGCCTTCCGGGAGAAGTGTCAACCGCATGAACGACTATCTGGATGTGATGGATTATTTCTCGGATTCGGATCTGTCCGTGCTGCCCGATGTGGCTGAAAAGCTGGGAGCCCCGAAGGATGAGGTGGAGAGTCTCCGCAGGGAGATCGATAATGCTAAATGGTAGGAGGACAAAGGCATGAGTACTTTTGTAGTGGCAGGCATTACCCAGATCGAGACAATCGTAAAAGTGGAACACCTTCCCGCGGATTTTGTTCCCATGACCAGTGTGCCGGATTCCATCCATATAGCTCCCGGCGGAGATGCCTATAATGAGGCACTGGCCCTTACCTGGCTGGGAGATAATGTGCAGCTCTATTCCATAGTCGGACGCAATCAGGATATGAGCCTGTTCAATCCCCCCGGAAGCAGGGTCACCATCTCCACTGAATACATGCTGCCGCTGGTGGACCATCTGCCCATGCAGGTGATACTCTGCGATAAGGAAAGACAGCAGCAGATCTTTGAGGATATCAAGGATCTCCGTGACGTAAGTTATGATATGTCGATGGTTGCACCCGGCATCGCCTACTGCGATATGGTGGTGCTGTCCAACGCAAACTTCTGCCGTCCCTTCATCAAGGTGGCAGAGCGTTACGGAAAACCTATTGCGGTGAACGTACACGAATACAGGGAAGATAAGGAAAAGTACAGCGAGGACTTCCTGAAAGCGGCCTCCGTAATGTATTTCAGCGATGATACCATAACGGGTGATCCTTTTGATTTTGTGAACGACATCATAGAAAAGTACGATCCCGAAGTCATAATCCTTGGACAGGGGGCGAAGGGACTTATACTTTACGATAAGAAGAAGCAGCTCAAGGTGCACTACAACACGGTGCAGACCAACGAGGTGGTGAACACCGCCGGCGCGGGAAATGCCCTGCTGGCCTGCTTCCTCCACTTCTATCTGGAGACGGGGGATTCCGTGCTGGCCATCAAGGATGCACTGCTCTTTGCATCATATAAGATAGGATATGTGGGGACATCCACCGGTTTCCTTACGGTGGAACAGCTTGAACAGTGGCATAACCTGATCTGGGGGATCAATTCTCCGATGCAGCTCGATCAATAAGCTCCTGCAGATCACTGACCAGAGATGAGAAGCCAAGACGGCCCGGATGCTTTGCCCGGGCCAATACGCTTTCAGCCTTTTCCTGATCTTCCGCCTCAAGATAGAGTGAGCAGAGCAGGCGGTATGAGGCCGTGACATCGGTATCGGTGCCCAGGGCAAACTCAAGGATCTCGCAGGCTTCGGCGCGGCAGCCCTTCTTCGCAAGGAAGGAGGCGTAAAGCTGGAGCGACCTGGCAAGGGAGGTATAGTTCTCATCGAAACGGCTCAGGTCCGGAAGGTTTGCGGGACCGTACTTCAGCTTCAGGTCGGTATTGCTTATGCCGCTCAGGTTTACGATCTTTTCCCCTCTGAGGGATTCCAGCATACGGACAGCCTCGGAACAGTCGTGGTCCGAAGCATCCCGGGGGAAAGAAAAAAAGCTTTCGGGGATATTGATGTAATCAAGACCGTCAAGGCTCTGGCGCCTTACTGAATTGGCGGCGCGTTCCTTCTCCCAGAAGGCCTTCATGCCGTCGTCGATGCGGCGCTGGTTCCGCTTGTTGACCAGTGCGATGACCAGGACCAGTATAAGTACACTTGATAAAACAGGAAGGAACATATATAATCACTCCGCCAGGTAAATGATAGAGGTGTATACGATGTTTAATAACGGTAAAAAACGCAAGGTGTTTACCACCATAGTGATCGTAATACTGACGCTTGCAATGATACTGCCCACGATAGCAGCGGCATTAGCGTTATAATAGTAAACTATAAGCGTCTAAAACGCAAGGGAGGCATAAGATGAAAAAAGGGAAAGGACTGGTACTCCTGTTCCTGCTCTGCGCTATCGGTGCAGGACTTGTAATATGGTATTCCATGGACAATAAGGCGGTGGCCGTAAAAACGGACAGGCGTGTTGTCTTTCTTCCCGGTGTCAGCGGGGAGATAGAGGAAGCGGAAGAGCCGGCCATAGGCGCCAGGTCTACCGCTTTTGAAGGCATGCGTATCGGCCCCGTGGACATTTCAGGAATGACCCCGGAGGCCGCGGAAGAGGCTGTGAACAGCTATCTGGAAAGCCTTTATGATAACGAACTCACCCTGGTGGCTGCCAGCGGAAATGAGGTTAAGGTAAAGGTAAGGGAGCTGGGACCCTACTGGGCCAACAGCGATGTACTGGAAGGCATGAGCGCCCTGGGCGAGGGCGGCGACGTGGTGGAGCGTTACAAGCTCTCCAGGGATATTGCTTCCGCCGGCCTGGAATATCCGCTTGAGCTTTCCTGCGACAAGGAAAAGGTCATGAAGCTGCTTACGGACAAGTGCAGCATCTATGACACTCCCATGGAGAACGCCACCCTGACCCGTGAGGACGGGGAGTTCAAGGTCATCGAAGGCCAGCCCGGCGAGGGGATAAACATCTCCGAATCCACGGCAATACTTGAGAATACCTTATATGACAAGCTTACCACGGGCCAGACCCGCATAGAACTGCCCATGGAGGAACTGCTTCCCCAGGGCCAGACCGAAGAGCTTTATCTGGTGAAGGATCTGCTGGGCAGCTTTACCACCAGCTTTTCATCTTCGGGCAGCAGCCGCAGCGCCAACGTGTCCAACGGCTGCAGGCTGATCAACGGCACGGTGCTCTATCCCGGAGAGGAGTTCTCCGCCTACGAGGCAGTGCGTCCCATCTCTACGGAGAACGGTTATTATCTGGCGGGTTCCTATCTGAACGGCCAGGTGGTGGAGAGCCTCGGCGGCGGTATCTGCCAGGTTTCCTCTACTCTTTATAATGCGGTGCTCAGGGCAGAGCTCCAGGTCACCGAAAGGCATAACCATTCACTTATCGTCAGCTATGTTGACAAGTCTGCCGACGCCGCCATCGCGGAATCTGCAGGCAAGGATTTCCGTTTCGTGAATAACACGGAGCATCCCATCTATATAGAAGGCTACACCCAGGATAAGAAGATCACCTTCAATATCTACGGCGTGGAGACCAGGGATCCGGGGCATACGGTGGAGTTCAAGAGCGAGATCATCTCCGAGACCCAGCCTCCTGCAGACAGGATCATTCCAGATGCGGGCCAGGTGGTGGGCTACATGAGCGTTCAGAGCGCCCACATTGGATACACGGCCAAGCTTTGGAAGATAACCTATGAGAACGGCACGGAAGTGGGCCGTGAAGTAGTCAACGAGAGCAAATACAACATGACGCCCCGGACTGCCGTGGTGGGCATTGCGTCACCCGAACCGCTTTACGCCCAGAGGATGCAGTCTGCGATAGATACCGGCAGCATCGATGAGTGCAAGGCTGCCATAGCGCAGATACAGGCTCATGCGGCGGCAGCGGCTGAGCTGGCGGCACAGGCCCAGCAGCAGGGTTCAGAGGCACCCCAGGTGGTGACGGAGCCTTCGGGCGATGCGGCAGCACCCTGATCAGGGATGGATATAGTCATCGCGGGATATGCGGGTTTATCCGGCAGTCTTAAGCTTTTCAGGGAGAATGCCGTAAAGGCAGGGGAATCCTTCCCGCCGTCTTATGTGAAGCGTATGGAAAGGATGTTTGAGGAAGGAAATACGGCAGCCGCCGCACTCCGCACCCTTATCCCGGAGGACGCGCTAAGCCTTGAAGCCGGAAACGGCGGCGTGAACGCGGCGCTGTGGGATATATGCGGGAAAGCGGGCTGCGGCATGCGGCTCAGGCTAAAGGAGATACCGCTGCTTCAGGAAACAGTGGAGCTCTGTGAGCTTCTTGGCAGGGATCCCTACACGCTGGAGAGCAGGGGCACTTTCGTGATATTTTCTCACGGAGGCGATACCCTTGCAGAGGAGCTTAAGGCAGAAGGACATGCAACGGCACTCTGCGGGCATACGGCAGCAGATGCGAAGCGCCTGCTCATATATGATGGGATAGAGAGGTTTCTCACAAAACCGGAAAATCTTTCGTAAAGAATACAATGTAAACGAAAACCGGCATCAGGACTCCGGCTCCTTCGGAGCCACCTCATGCCCAGGAACGGAGGGATAAATCATGTTAAGAGAACAGATACTGAGAAATATCGAAAAGGACGCCCGTGCGGATCTGCACGAACTGGCGGTACGCCTCGGTTCTACCGATGAAGAAGTTCTGAACGAGCTTCAGAAGATGGAAGAGGAAGGTGTGATCTGCGGCTACCACACCATGATCGACTGGGAGAAGACCGAGCTCGAGAGTGTTACGGCGCTCATCGAGGTAAGGGCCACCCTGCAGAGGGGCCAGGGCTTCGACCGCATAGCCGAGCGCATCTACAATTATCCCGAGGTCAAGAGCGTATATCTCATAAGCGGAGGCTACGACCTGCTGGTGACTCTGGAAGGCAAGTCCATAAAGGAGGTCTCGGCCTTCGTATCCGACAAGCTTTCCACTCTTGACAGCGTTCTCAGCACGGCTACCCATTTCATACTCAAGAAGTACAAGGATCACGGAACGATAATGGCCAAGAAGCCGAAGGATGAAAGGCAGGTGATCACGCCATGAGGGATCCCTTATCTAAAGTAATAAAGGGCATCAAGCCCTCAGGCATAAGAAAGTTCTTCGATATAGCCAGCGAGATGGAGGACGTGATCTCACTGGGTGTAGGTGAGCCCGATTTCGATACCCCCTGGCATATAAGGGATGAGGGTATCTATTCCCTGGAAAGAGGCAGGACCTTCTACACCTCGAATACGGGACTTATAGAGCTCCGTGAGGAGATAGCGGCCTATCTTAAACGCCGCATAGGCGTGGAGTACGACGCGAAGAACGAGATCATGGTGACGGTGGGCGGTTCCGAGGGTATAGACGTGGCCATGCGCGCCATGCTGGATCCCGGTGACGAGGTGCTGATACCCCAGCCTTCTTATGTTTCCTATGAGCCCTGCTGCGTGCTGGCAGGGGGGAAACCAGTGATAATAGAGCTGAAGAACGAGGATGAATTCCGTCTTACGGCGGCACAGGTTGAAGCCGCTGTAACGGAGAAGACCAAGCTCCTCATACTGCCTTTTCCCAACAATCCTACCGGCGCGATCATGGAGCGCTCCGATCTGGAAGCAGTTGCAGAGGTGGTAAAGAAGCACGATCTTTACGTGCTTTCCGATGAGATCTATTCCGAGCTTTCCTACAAGGGAGATCATGTTTCCATAACACAGATACCCGGGATGAGGGAGAGAACGGTGCTTATAAACGGCTTTTCCAAGGCCTATGCCATGACGGGCTGGAGACTGGGCTATGCCTGCGCTCCCGAGATCATACTTAAGCAGATGCTGAAGATACACCAGTTCGCCATCATGTGCGCGCCCACTACCAGCCAGTACGCTGCAGTGGAGGCGCTTAAGAACGGTGATAAGGATGTGGCCGAAATGAGGGAGGCCTATGACCAGCGCAGGCGTTTCCTTATGGAACGCTTCAGGAATATGGGGCTTAAGTGCTTTGAGCCCTATGGTGCATTTTATGTATTTCCATGCATAAAGGAATTCGGCATGAGCTCGGAGGACTTTGCCATGCGCTTTGTGGAAGAGGAGCATGTGGCAGTGGTGCCGGGCACCGCTTTCGGAGACTGCGGTGAAGGATTCCTGAGGATCTCCTATGCATATTCAATAGACAATCTGCGTGCCGCCATGGACAGGATGGAGAGCTTCCTCGGAAAACTCAGAAATAAGGCGTAAACTATGTGGAGCGGCATCAAAGACTGGGACAAGCCATCGGCGGAGAACGCAGTGCGCTGCAGGAGCTTTGAAGCTGCTTCTTATGAGTTTAACGGCATAGAAATGCCCTACAGGTATTTTGAGGCAAAGACAGGTGAAAAGGTGCCGGTGGTGCTTTTTCTCCATGGCGCGGATGTCACCGGCAGGGATAATCTGCAGCAGCTTTCCATGCATGATATCGGTACGATATTCGCGGATCCGGCATGGCAGAAGAAAGAACCCTGCCATATCCTGGCGCCCCAGTATGACAACGGAACGCACTGGGCTGCCGGGAATACGGGCCGGTGGCTGCAGTCCCTGGTAGGGGATCATCTCCGCAGACATGAAAATGCCGACAGGGACAGGATCTATATATACGGTTACAGCGCGGGTGCCATAGGGGCATTCGAGCTTCTGAAGAAATATCCGGGGTTTTACGCCGCCGCGGTCCTTATCTGCGGTTCCACAGGGACCGAAGGGCTGGAGGAGCTTAAGAAAATCCCTCTCTGGCTATACCATGCCGATGACGATATGATAGTGAACAGCGGCATACACAGAGGAATGTGGAAAGAGGAATATCTGGGATCCGCGGCATTGTATGAAAGACTTAAGGCTCTCGGGGCAGAGGATATACATCTCACTTCTTTTGAACCCGGAGAAATGATGCGCCGTTACGGTCTTCACGCCCATTGCAGCTGGGTGCCGGCCGGAAAGGACATGGAGATGTGGAAATGGCTGTTCTCACACAGGAGGGACAGGGATGAGCTTGCGTAAAAGATTTATAGAACTGCTGGCTGCAGCCTCTATCCTCGTTCTTGCCGGATGCGGGAACGGGAAGGAGACAGAGGCAGAGCTTCCGGAGGTAAAGCTTTCGGTCTGGGCTTCCGGCGCGAGCCGGGGGCTGGTCATTGAATCCATGGAAGAATTCAAACAGCTTCACAAGGATGAGGTGAAGCTGGAATATACCGTCAGCGTAGAGGAAGAGGATACCTGCAAGACCACGGTGCTGGCGGATCCGAAGGCTGCGGCGGACATCTTCTGTTTTCCGGATGACCAGCTGCAGGAGCTGTATATGGCCGGAGCCTTACTGGAGATAAGCGAAGATAAAGACGCCATCATCGACAGTGTAGGCGGTCCTGATTCCGGAGCGGCGCGGGTTGCCATGAGGGACGGAAAGCTTATGGCCTGCCCCATGAGTGCCGGCAACGGATATTTTCTGTATTATAACCGCGATTATCTTACGGAAGAGGATGTTAAGAGTCTGGACCGGATACTTGAGGTGGCCCGGGATAACGGTAAGTATTTCACCATGGATCTGGGCAGCGGCTGGTATATCTATTCCTTCTTTAAAGGGGCCGGTCTGACGATGGAGAGATCCCCTGAAGAAGACTGCAACATATGCAACTGGAACAGCACGGATATGCCTTATACAGGCGTCATGGTGACTGAGTGCATGCTTAAGATGGCCACGGATCCGGGCTTTAAGGATCTGGGCGACGAGGGCTTCCAGGAGGCCGTGGCATCCGGTGAAGTCATTGCCGGCATAAACGGGGCCTGGAATGCGGAAAAAGTATCATCAGCCTGGGGAAGGGCCTATTCGGCCGCAAAACTTCCTGTCTGTACCATTAACGGAGACGAGGTACAGATGGCCAGCTTCATGGGCTACAAGCTCATGGGGGTAAATGCCAATACATCTTCTCCGGAATGGGCGGTAAAGGCGGCAGAGTATCTCACTTCGGAAGAGGCCCAGCTTAAGCGTTTCAAAAAGATAGGGGACTGTCCGGTCAACCTGAATGCAGCGCAGCGTGAAGAGGTACAGGCGGCGCCTGCGGTGGCGGCACTGACAGAGCAGTCGGAGTTCGGTTATGCGCAGAATGTGGCGGATCCCTTCTGGAGCGCTTCACAGATATTCGGGATCACCATCTCCGGCGGAAATGCCGATGGAAGGGATCTCCAGGAACTGCTTGATGAGATGACGGCAGGGATAACGGAAAAACAGGATTGAAGAACTTTCAGAACAGAAAAAAACAGATGTCACTTCGTGTGGCAGTCATAACGCTTCTCTCGGCTCTTCTTTGCGTTGCCGGGCTTTTTAAGCTCAGGTTCAATACCCAGGCCATAAGTAAATCGTATCTTTCGGTCATAGACGAGGACTATGCAAATGTCAGATGTATGCATCAGATAAGCCATCTGATGTGTGAGCACCAGATGCTGGTATTTTCGCATCTTCTGGCAGAGGATCCGGAATCGCGCCCGCGCCTTGAAGAGAGCGCTTCGGAGATAGAGGGCCGCATCAGGGAGCAGCTGGCGTCCTTTGGCGAAAGCATGAAAAACAGTGAATACGAGAGCTATTATCATGAGATCTACGGCGGACTTATCGGGTATTTCAAAAATGTTGAGGTGATCCTGAGCTTCAGCAGAAAAGGGGAGACCGCTACAGCTTCCTATTATATGAACAGCAGCCTGAAGGAGTACATATCCGGGGTTGATGACAGCATGGACCGTCTGGATCAGATCCTCGAAGGCGATATGGAAGCTGCAAGGAATAAGATAGAAGAGAGAACACGGGCAAACAACAGGGAGTCGGTGGCAATACTTGCAGTGATGATAGCCGCTGCGGCAGCCAGTGTGATACTCTGTACCAGGATATCAGAGGATGCGGCGGGCACCGACCTTCTCACCGGCATGGCAAATGTGGACCGTTTCAAAAAATACGGCGAAGGCCTGGAGAAGAACGGCCGCATAGGACAGTACTCCGGCGTGGCCGTAAGCATAAGGAATTTCCGTTTCATAAACCAGGAATACGGATCAAAAGCCGGAGACAGTGTTCTCCAGCAGTTTGCCGGCATACTTACCGCTGCCCTTTCACCCGGGGAGATAGCGGCCAGGAACGGCGCCGACAATTATATACTGCTCATAAAGAAGGATAATGTCAGGGACTTTCTCGGCAAGCTGAAGAACGTGGAAGTGGTGCTGCCCGGTGTGGAAGAAAAGCACAGGCTGGACAGCCGCTGCGGCATATATGATGCCAGGGATGATGATACTGTCAGCAGTATAGTAGAGGCCTGTGTTATGGCCCTTGCCGAGGCAAGAAAGAACAACATGGCGGATCAGATGTGGTTCCTGCAGGATATGCAGGGTAAGATACTGGAGCGCCGTGAGGTGCTGAACCGCTATACCGCTGCCCTGAACAAAGAGGATTTTCAGGTATATTATCAGCCTAAGGTTGATATGCGGAGCAACACCCTCTGCGGGAGCGAGGCTCTGGTGCGCTGGATAAGGGACGGAAAAGTGGTGCCTCCCATGGATTTCATACCCATACTGGAAGAAGAAGGCAGGATAGTACAGCTCGATTATTACGTTCTGGAGCATGTCTGCAGGGATATAAAGGGCTGGCTGGATGCCGGAATGAAGCCTGTGAAGACCTCCTCAAATTTTTCCAAGCTCCATCTGCGGGACGAGGGCTTCGCTGACAAGGTGTTGAATATCATAAAACGCTACGGTGTTGACGGAAAGTATATCGAAGTGGAGCTTACGGAGTCTTCGGGTTATGAGGATCCGGAGGCGCTTGAGAGCTTCGTGGCAAGGATGAGGTCGGAGGGGATAAGTATTTCCATAGATGATTTCGGGACCGGCTACTCTTCACTTTCGATGCTGAAGGATGTGGACGCGGATGTGGTCAAGCTGGACCGCTCCTTCCTTACAGGTCTGGAAAGAAGTAACGATCTTACCTCCAGGCTGATCGCAAATGTGGTACAGATGATAAAGGATCTCAACCGTTCAGTCATCTGCGAAGGCGTAGAAACCCGGGAACAGGTGGACTTTCTGAAGGGCGTGGGCTGCTTTATCGGACAGGGCTTTCTGTATGACAGACCCCTTCCGAAGAAGGATTACGAGGAACGGCTGAAGAGTCCTGTTTATGGGACAGTGGCATGAGCAGGCGGGAAAGCTCTGCGGTACAGGGGATCGCCGTGCTCATGATGATGTTTCATCATTTTTTTTTGTATGCGTGGATGTTCCCGGAAGGGTTCCTTGCTTTTCCGGAACGGACACAGCAGCTGGCCTGGTGCGGGCGCATGTGCGTGGGTATGTTCTCCTTTGTCAGCGGTGTGGGCATATTCCACCTGCTTAAGGATAAGGCTTCCTTTGCAGCCGGCATAAAGCCGGTGATCATTCGGATACTGAGGCTTTATATCCGGCTCTGGCTGGCGATGGCTCTTTCGATAATCCTTCCGGCCCTTATGCTCGGCGAGGAGATAAAGTGGGCGGAGCTGCCGGGAAACCTGCTGGCCACCGACCCTACCTATAATAATACCTGGTGGTATGTCAGGGAATATGCCTGCATGCTCATCGCGGCACCTTTCATGGCGGTGTTCTTCCGTGGAGATAAGAAGAACCGCCTTATACTTGCGGCAGTGGGTATTATCCTGGCAGCGGCAGCGGCTGCGCTCCTGTTCATACCGGGCCTCAGGCCGGTACTTGATTTTATACATGAGAAGGTAGAGCTTATCTTCCTTATCATCTTCGGCGAGGGATACCTTGCGGCATTTCTTCAGGATACAGTAAAGAAGAGGAAAGACCGTAAGCCGGAGGAGGAAAAGAGAGTGAGGCTGATATTCGGGGCCGCCGGGCTCTTTGCCGTCATCATTGTAGTGGCGGTCAGGTACCTCTTCACTGCAACGCCCTCGGAGGCAAAGCAGGATATAGTGCTGGTGCCGGTACTGATATGGGGACTTGTGAGGCTTATGAGGGTAATAAAGCCCTTCCTGGCAGCAGCGGATTATTTCGGAAAGCACTCCACTTATATCTGGCTGGTTCACGGAGCAGTCTGGATGAGATGCTTTGAGTTTCTGACGGCGCATACGGTCCCGGTCGTTTATTACCTTGTGATCGCCGGTCTGTCACTTGCGGCAGCGTACCTGTTTGAACTGATAGAGAAGGCTGCCCGGAGTTTGACAAAGAAAGACGGTAATGATAAATTGATAAGACAGCATTAAAAGGGAGGATGGAGAGATGTTCTGTTCTGAATGCGGTAATGTGATAAAAGAAGGAGTAAGGTTCTGTTCGAAATGCGGACACCCTGTCAAGATGGTGGCCCCCGGCGCGCAGACGCCGCCCCCGCCGCCGGTAAATGCCGGAAACCAGGTACCGCCCCCGCCGCCGGTAAATGCCGGGAACCAGGTACCGCCTCCGCCCCCGGTTCCTGCTCAGGAGGAGAAGACGAAGATATTCATGCCGGGTGACAAAAAGCCTGCATACGGGGATCCTGACAAGACCATGATGCTGATGGGAAGCGTACCGCCCCCGCCGCCGGTGAACAGCGGGAACCAGGTACCGCCTCCGCCCCCGGTGAACGGAGGGAATCAGGTGCCGCCTCCGCCGCCGGTGAACAGCGGGAACCAGGTGCCGCCCCCGCCCCAGGTGAACAGCGGGAACCAGGTGCCGCCCCCGCCGCCGGTAAATGGCGGGAACCGGGTTGCGCCCCCGCCTCAGGCAAACGGTGGCCAGCGTCCGCCCAAGAAGGGTTCCGCACTTCCTTTCATAATAATAGCGGCTGTGCTTCTGGTGGCTATCATAGTGGTAGTGGTCATCTTCATCCTTCCCGGTTCGGGATCCGATGGAGTTGACAAAGAGGATAATAAAAAAGCCTCAAAGGAAAAGGAAGAGGACGTCGATAAGGACAAGGATAAGGAAGAAGAGAATAAGCAGCCAGAGCCCGAACCCGAACCCGTAAGAGGCGATCTGACCATCTACTTTGAGGATAGTGAAGGCAACAACGCCGAGGCTGTTAATGTCGTGCTCTATAACGGCGCAACAGAGATAGGCAGTGTGGTGACGGCGGCAGACGGAAAGGCCACCTTCAAGGATCTGGAAGAGGGAACCTATTCCTATCTTGTTACGGCGGACAAGTTTGCGAACTATACCGGAGAAGTCACCATCGACGAGAGCTTCCCCGGAGGCAGCATACACCAGCCTCTTGAGAGAGTCGCGGCGGATGTGATCGTGTACGTGGAAGCCACCAATGAGGGCTATTCCGCAAGAAATGTGAGCATAAGCTTTATAAAGGGACATGACAATGCCGGGGGTACTCCCGATGTTATCACTGCAAGCGGCGAGACCGGCTGGGCAAAGGTGCCGCAGCTGGAGCTGGGAGACTACACCGTGGTATTCCGCGCCGATGGCATGTTCGAAGAAGTCCAGAATGTCACCGTCAACGGAGACATGAACGTGGAGGAACGCATGGTTCCCCTTCCTACCGAGGATTCCGGCGCACTGGTGCTGGTGGAATGGGATAACCAGGATCTGGATCTGGATATCTGCCTCTTCAACTCGGGAGACAGGGTTTATGTGAACAACGCCAACGGTATCGACAAGAGGGGTAACTTCCTCTATGCCGATAACAACGGTTTGAAAGGATACGAGCTCTTCCAGATAAGGGATATCAACTGGAATAAGGCCCAGACCCTTTACGTTCTGGATTCTTATACTACTTCGCTGGGAGGCACCAGCTCAGAGATGGGCAAGACCGTGCGCTGCAGCATATATACCAATGACAGGGTGCGCACCTATACCATACCTGACGGCGTGGATGCCGTTGTCTGGACGCCCTGCTATTTCCAGAGCGGAGGTCCGCTGGATGTGGGCGAGTTCAGCAATGATCCCAATTCTTTTGATTGGGTGAGGGATATACTGGGTTCCAAATAAGAGGGAGGAAATTGAATGGCATATTTTAAGGCGCAGATGGAATACGCTGAAAAAAAGATACCTATGGTCAGCGAGATCGGACAGATCTCGGATGACCTCTTTTCCGAGTTCGGAGTGAACCGCGGCCTCAGGGACCTTAACGGAAAGGGAGTGCTCACGGGGCTCACCAACATTTCAAAGATAGTTTCCTTTAAGGAAGAGGACGGAAAGCGCACACCCTGTGACGGTGAGTTATGGTACAGGGGGTATAACGTGGAGGAACTGGTAAAGCTCTGCGCAGGTTCCTGCTTCGGCTTTGAGACTACAGCATATCTTCTTCTTTTTGGTGAGCTGCCGGATGAGGATGAAAGGCAGGAATTCATACGGAGCCTGGCAAGATGCCGTTCACTTCCCACAAACTTCACCAGAGATGTCATCATGAAGGCCCCGGGCAGGGACATCATGAACAGCATGACCAGGAGCATACTAACTCTTGCCAGTTACGATCCCCAGGCTCTTACGGGAGACCTGGCGGTGAACCTTAGACAGTGCATGATGCTCATCGCCACCTTCCCCATGCTGGCCGTTTACGGCTATCATGCCTATAATCACTACGAGAAGAACGCCAGCATGTACATACACCTTCCCAATCCCAGGAAATCCACGGCGGAGAACATTCTGACCATGCTCCGTCCGGACAAGAAATATACGAAGACCGAAGCAGATGTTCTGGATGTGGCTCTTATGCTCCACATGGAACACGGCGGAGGAAACAACTCCACCTTTACCACAAGGGTGGTCACCAGCTCGGGCTCCGATACCTATGCCACAATAGCAGCTTCCATGGGCTCGCTGAAGGGGCCCCGTCACGGCGGTGCCAACATCAAGGTCATGGAAATGATGGCGGATATCGAGGATACCATAAGGGACTACGAGGACGAAGATGAGATAAGAAGGTACCTTGCCAAGATGGTGGATGGAGAGGCCTTTGACCGCAAGGGGCTTATCTATGGTATGGGCCACGCGGTATATTCCGTATCCGATCCCAGGGAGCGTATCTTCAAGAGCTTTGTGCAGAAGCTGGCCCAGGAAAAGGGCCGCTGCGACGAACTGGCTCTTTATGAGAACATAGAAAAGATCGCGCCGGAGGTCATAGCCGAAAAGCGACATATCTACAAGGGCGTCAGTCCCAATGTGGATTTTTATTCCGGCTTTGTTTACAACATGCTGGGAATACCGGTGGAGCTTTATACTCCGCTCTTTGCGATAGCGCGTATAACGGGCTGGAGCGCTCACAGGCTTGAAGAGCTGGTGGGCAACAGCAAGATAATCCGTCCGGCTTATCTGAGCATCATGAAGGAGAAAAAGCTTGAGCAGTAAAGCCCGCTGGCTTTATGAGATGCTGAGGCACCGGCTGGGATATCCCGGCCGATACTGTCACCGGGAGTGCCTGTCCGTGAATGAGGCTTCAGTGAGACTTAAGGAGCTGATCCTGAGCCGGAAGCCTTTTAATGCCGGACGAATGGGCTTCTTTGAACTTGCTGTCATGCGCAATGATGAGTTCGGCATGAGAGGTAAGCTGGAAAGCAGCATGCACAGTCTCTATTGCTGCGCAGGATTTTTCCCTGAGGATACGGCTCTTGCCGGACGCTTTTCGGAAGAGATGAAGAGCGCCTACGGACGCTGTGATCTCTACGCCTGCAACCGCGAACCTGCGGAGAGCTACTTTATCGACAGGTATACGGCGAAGAATATTGTGGCGGCAGAGCATATGGGACTTTACGATGTCTTTAAGCTGGAGGAGCCCTGGACCTCTGCTCTTAAGGGAAAGCGCGTGCTGGTGGTCACCTCCTTTCCCGATTCCGTAAGAGAACAGTACGGAAAACGTGAACTGATATATCCGGGGACGGAAATACTTCCGGAGTTTAAGGAACTGCAGGTCTATGAACCCTTGAACACCATAGGCGATATGCGCGACGAACGCTTTACCGACTGGTTTGAAGGACTGGAACATATGAAGAAGGAGATAAGGGAGAAGGAGTTCGACATCGCCCTTATCGCTGCCGGGGCCTACGGTTTTCCCCTGGCGGCAGATATAAAGAAAAGCGGGCGGCAGGCCGTGTGCATGGGAGGAGTGATGCAGATACTCTTCGGCATAATGGGACGCCGCTGGGACGGATCCCGTTTCGGGGGGCCGGAGCATATGCATGAAAAGCTGAAACGCTATTACAACGACAGCTGGATCTATCCGCTGGAGGAACGGCCCGCTGCAGCCGACGGCGTGGAGTACGGGCCTTATTGGAAATAAAGCAGAAGGCAGGGAAAACATAAGCCGATGAAAAAAGGTATTTTTACATTCTTTCTCATAATGTGCTGCGTCTTTGCTGCCTGTGACAGCATACTTCTGACCAGATACATGACCCTGCCGAAGGAGGCGACGGACTTCGGCGGCCGCGGCATGTATGCCGATGGCGGCGAAGATCCAACGGAACCTGAGCCCACGCAGGTGACAGAGGAGGATCCGGGAATACTTCCCTCCGCCTGGTCCACCCCCGAGGGAAACTATTATTTTACGGAAGACGGCGGCTACTATTTCATCAGTGAACAGACCGAGAATTACATAAAGGGCAGCATGAGCGTGAGAAAGCTGGAAAGCGGCGAGCTCACGGGCGATGCCCTTAAGGTGGCCGGAATATTCACCAATCCCCGCTATTATGCGGCAGAAGTTGTGGTGGAAGAGGAGCTTTATTTCGGAAGCCGCAGGACGGGCAATTCCTATACTCTCTATATCGCGGTACAGGGCGATGATGCGGTGATCTTCGATTCCGGCTGGGGTGATGCCACCCAGGCCTCGGCAGATGTTTCGCCGGGCATCACCGTGCTTGAGGATCATTTCAATATCACGGAAACCGCTTCCCTGGACCGTTTCGATGATACTCCCGCCTGGTATCTGAATACTGAGCGTTTCGAAGACAAGACCGGCCGTGAAAGCTGGAATGTTGCGGATGCCGGAGACTGCCTGCTAGTCAGGATAGGCGATGACCTGTATACGGTAGACAAAGACATGACGGAGACTCCCCGTCCCGTATTCCTTTCTACCGAGGAGGAGAAGCTCACTGTTTTCGGCTGGGACGGCAGCAGGGCCGTGGTGGGTGTTGGTGAAGAGACTGAGAACGGCTACGCTACAAAGACGCTTTACAGTCTGGAGCTTTTGACTCTTGAGACGGAGCTGATCACCGAAGGCCCGGCCAAGGACTTCCTCTGCGCAGACGGCATGGTGTTCTATACGGATTACAACAATCTGGTACGTGTCATGGACGGAAAGAGCGAGGTGATCTGGGACTACACGGTATACTGCTTCGAGTATGACGAGGGCAAGCTCTTTATCTATGACGGCGAATCCTGGGGGCTTATTGACGCGGTCACAGGCGAAGACTACGGCTATATCTGCCAGGGCTCCAATTATTCCTACGAAAGCGATGTACCTGCCTATGCGGAGGATTTCCTCTATTACGTGGCCTACGATTACTGCTATGAGGAGCTTTCCCTCAGGGCGCTGAACATATGGAGCGGCGATGAATATGTCATCGGCACCGCCTATGCCGGCAGCCGCTATGACACTTATAACTGTGTATTCTATGACAGCTATGTGCTCTATACGGCTGATGACAGGGAGACACTGGTGCGTGTGGATCTCCGGGACGGTTCCGTTGAAGAGATGCCTATAGACGATGATTATTACTGGTACATGAGCGAGCTTATCCTGGTGGACGGAGCTCCCATGGCCTGCGTAAAGGATCACGACGAGGAAAGACATTACGTGCGGATAAACTACGATCTCAGCTTCACGGAGCTGGAGCTCCCCGCTCTTTATGAAGAGGTAACAGAAGTTGTTGATCAGTGATATTTCCGTATGTATAATAACCAGGGATCAGGAGGAGAAGCTGAGGCGCTGCCTGAAGGCACTTGCACCCTACTCCTGGGAGATAGTTGTAGTTGATACCGGTTCTTCCGACAAAAGCCGGGAGACCGCCCTTGAAGAGGGGGCAAAGCTTTTCGAATTCAGATGGATCGATGATTTTTCCGCAGCGAAGAATTTCGCGGCATCCAAAGCCACAAACGATATCATACTCTTTCTGGACAGCGACGAGGCGCTGAGGCCCTTCGATGCGGATACGCTGGTAAAGGAGATCGAAGCCTGCCCCGGCGGGCTGGGCCGCATAAAGTGCGTCAATTCCATCAGCGACGGGACAAGACAGCTGGAGGAATACATAAGCCGTATCTATGACCGCAGGCTCTGGCATTATGAAGGCCGTATCCACGAACAGCTTACGGGAAATGAAAGTCCCTTGTTCTATGAGAGCTGCCTTGTGATGGATCATGACGGCTACAGTCTGGATCCGGAGGAGATGGAGAAAAAGACGGAGAGGAACAGGCGGCTTCTGCTGGCGGAGCTTAAGGATGCGCCGGAGGATGCCTATATACTCTACCAGCTGGGAAAGACGGAGTATTTCGCCGGGGAGTATGATAAAGCCGCAGTGTATCTGGGCCGTGCCCTGGAGGAGGACATCGATCCGGCACTGTCCTATATTTCGGACTGCGTGGAAAGTTACGGATATTCCCTGATCAAATGCGGCCGTGCGGAGGATGCGCTGGCCTTTGTGAACATCTATGAGTTCTTCGGACATACCGCGGATTTCCAGTTCCTTATGGGACTGATATACATGAATAACGGTCTCTTCGACAATGCGGTGGAGGAGTTTGAAAAAGCTGCGGTAAATCCCGATGCGAGAGCAAGGGACATAGGAGAGTATTCCGCATACTTCAATGCCGGTGTGGTAAGGGAGTGCATGGGAGATAAGGAAAGCGCTGCAGCCTATTACAGAAAATGCGGGGATTATGAAAAGGCGAAAGAGAGATTAAAAGCGATAGGATTTGACACGTAACAAATGTTACGATATAATAATGGGCGTTAAACTGGGAGGTAGATAATGATACTTGATATAAAAGGCCTGAGAGCCGGAACAGAAGAGGGAGAGATCCTGAAGGGGCTGGATCTTTCCATGAACGCCGGAGAGACCCATGTGCTCATGGGCCCCAACGGAGCCGGAAAATCAACCCTTGGAAATGTTATCATGGGAAGCCCTGCTTATAAGGTGACGGAGGGCAGTCTTGAATTTGAAGGAGAGAGTCTGCTGGGCGTAGCCGTGAACGAGCGTGCAAAGAAAGGTATCTTCCTTTCCTTCCAGAATCCTCTGGAGGTGCCGGGGCTTACGCTTGAAGCTTTCCTCAGAAGCGCCATAAGGGAGAAGAGCGGAAAGCCCGTAAAGGTTTTCGCCTTCAGAAAGAAGATGGAGGAGACGGCAGCTCTTCTCGATATGGATATGGCCTTTGCCGAAAGAGATCTGAATACAGGCTTTTCCGGCGGTGAGAAGAAAAAGGCCGAGATATTCCAGCTGCTCCTGCTGGAGCCCAAGCTGGCGATACTTGACGAGACCGATTCCGGTCTCGATGTGGATGCGGTGCGCACGGTGTCAAAGGGCATACGCCTATTCAAGGAGAACGGCGGTACCCTTCTCATAATCACCCATTCCACCCGTATACTTGATGATCTGGATATCGACCGCACCCACGTGCTTGTGGACGGCCGTATCGTACACAGCGGCGACGGCACCCTCGTGGAGGAGATAAACGCCGGCGGCTATGCGAAGTATCTTGGTGCATGACATGGAAGCAAGAACAGATAATCCCATCGATATAAGCGAGGACCGTTCCGGCGGACTCATCCCTGAGGTGGAGCGGGGGCTCTACGATTTCAAGGATGAGGAGCGGGATGAGGATTTCCTCAAGGCGGAGGAGGGTCTGACCGAGGATATCATCCGCTTCATCTCAAAGGAAAAGCATGATCCCGACTGGATGCTGGAGTTCAGGCTCAAGTCCCTTGAGATATACAATAGACTTGAGGTTCCGGACTGGGGCCCTCCCATCGACGGCCTCAACATGGACAGGATAGTCACCTACGTCAAACCGAAGACGAAGATGAGCGCCAGCTGGGACGAGGTACCGGAGGATATCAAGAACGCCTTCGAAAAGCTGGGAATTCCCCAGGCAGAGCGTGAAGCCCTCGCGGGTGTGGGAGCCCAGTACGATTCCGAGCTGGTGTATCACAATCTCCGCAAGGATGTGGAGGCCCAGGGCGTGGTGTATACCGATATGGAGAGCGCCCTTACCGGCGAATATTCCGAAATGGTCAGAAGCTATTTCATGAAGCTGGTGCCTCCTACGGATCACAAGTTTGCAGCCCTTCACGGTGCTGTCTGGAGCGGCGGATCCTTTGTCTACGCTCCTCCGGGAGCAAAGGTGGAGATCCCGCTGCAGTCCTATTTCAGACTCAATGCCCCCGGAGCGGGACAGTTCGAGCATACCCTTATAATCATCGATGAAGGAGCGGATGTGCATTTCATCGAGGGCTGCTCCGCACCCAAATACAATATCGCCAATCTTCACGCCGGCTGTGTGGAGCTCTTCGTCGGAAAGAACGCGCACCTGCGTTATTCCACCATAGAGAACTGGTCCAAGAACATGTACAACTTAAACACCAAACGCGCCATCTGTGAAGAGGGAGGAACCATTGAGTGGATCTCCGGCTCCTTCGGTTCGCATGTGTCCTATTTATACCCCACTTCCGTTCTGAAGGGTGACCACTCGCACGGAGAGTTCACAGGTATTACCTTTGCGGGAAAGGGGCAGAACCTGGATACCGGTGCGAAGATGATACACATAGGAAAGAATACATCTTCCTTCATCGACACCAAGTCTGTCTGCAAGAGCGGCGGTATCAGCACTTACAGGAGTTCGGTGGAGATCCGGAAGAGCGCGGAGGGCTCAAAGGCTTCCGTGAACTGCGGATCGCTGATGCTGGATTCCGTATCCCGCTCCGATACTATCCCCGCAATGGATGTGCGCACGGACAAGGCTGATGTGGGACATGAGGCAAAGATAGGCAGGATAAGCGATGAGGCCGTGTTCTATATGATGAGCAGGGGAATAAGCGAAACAGAGGCCAGGGCCATGATAGTCAGCGGCTTTGCCAACCCGGTGAGCAAGGAGCTCCCGCTGGAGTACGCTGCCGAGATGAACAATCTTATCAAGCTTGAAATGGAAATGGGATGATGAATACGATGATCAACCGCCTCCCGGTGCTGACCTGGAATAAGCTGGGTCTCAACGGCGAGGAAATAAACGTAAAAGATATAACGGGAACTCCGGCAAAGAACCTCATACCGGAGGCTATCGCGGCGGCCCGCAGGGAAGAATTCGTGGCGGGTAAGTATCCCATGGTCTGCGACCAGGCTTTCCCTTCAGGCATGGGAAAGGGCATGGATGACCTGCTTGCGGACGCGGGGCTTCAGCCGGAATACATCCATGTTAAAAAGGGTGAGGAAGCCACGGTGATCCTGAGATTCACCGAAGGCAGCGGCACCATCGCCTCTTCCGTAAGGGTTTATCTCGAGGAGGATGCAAAGCTCCATCTGGTGAGCTTTCAGATGCTGCCGAAGGAATGCACCTTCTTAAACGATGTGGGAGTGAGACTGGAAGCAGGAGCTTCCTTTAAGCATACGGAACTGGAGCTGGGAGCCGGAAAGGTTTATGCCGGCGCATATTATGACCAGCAGGGGGCGCGTTCCACAGTGGAAAGCCGCCTGGGTTATATCTGTTCAAAGGGCATGAGCATAGACCATAACCATGTGGATGTGTTCCGCGGAAAGAAGACGGAAGGACTCATGCGCTTTTACGGAGTGCTCCTTGACGATGCTGAGAAGACTTCCCGCGAGACCCTGGATTTCAGGGCAGGCAGCAAAGGCGCCGTGGGAGATGAGGAAGAACAGATGCTGGTCTTCGGTGAGGACAGCAAAGACCGTGCCGTTCCCATGATACTCGGCGAAGAGGAGGATGTGAGCGGCCGCCATGCCGTGAACATAGGCCGCCTTTCAGCCGATATGCTCTATTATATGGGAAGCCGCGGCATTTCCGAAGACATCGCGCGCCAGCTCATGGTCCGCGCTCTGATACAGAGGGTAAGCTCCCATATCCCCGACGATAAGCTTAAAGAGGCGGCATCACGCTATGTGGATACTCTTTTCTGCACACGTGACGACTGCAGCGGCTGTGACCAGCCTGTGCTTTGACTTCCGGGGTCAAACCGATCCCTTTCTTTAGCTCTTATCTGAGTTATAGTCCATAATCAGAATGATACATTGTTATGTCCCCGGCCGGGTGATACACGCGGCTTGGGACATTTTTACTCTAAAACAGGAGGTATGGATTATGGGCAGATCAAGGGAACAGAAGTACACAGCATTGTATGAGCGGCTTTCCAGAGATGATGAACAGGTCGGCGAGAGCAACTCTATCATCAACCAGAAGATCTTCCTTGAGGATTACGCCATGCGTAACCATCTGGGAGAGTTCCGCCATTTTACTGATGACGGCTACAGCGGCGTAAGCTTTGAACGCCCCGGCTTTAACCAGCTCCTTGAAGAGATAAGGGCCGGGAAGGTGGGATGCCTTGTAGTAAAGGACTTAAGCCGCCTCGGCCGAAACTATCTGCAGGTGGGATACTTTACGGAGATAATGTTCCCCGATGCCGGGGTACGTTTCATAGCCGTGAACAATTCCGTGGACTCAGCGAACGGCTCGGAAAACGAGATGACACCCTTTATCAATATAATGAACGAATGGTACGCAAAAGATACCAGCCGGAAGATCCGTGCCATGCTCCGCACAAAGATGGAACAGGGCAGATGGGTTGGAAACACGGCCCCCTTCGGCTATAAGCTTGATAAAAAGGATCCCAGGACCTTTGTGGTGGATGAGGAAGCGGCAAAAACTGTGCGCAGGGTCTTCGAGATGGCGAGAAACGGAAGGGGTGTTACCTCCATCGCTTATTATATGAGACAGGAACGCTGGCTCATACCTGCGGCATATGCCCAGAAGAACAGGCCCGATGAAGCGGTGCGCCATAAGTTTGCAAACGAGTATGGCTGGACAGCTTCAACTGTCCGCACAATACTGTCCAGAAAGGAATACCTGGGGCATCTTATCATGGGCCGCACCACCATAGAGAATTTCAAGACCAAGAAGGTTAAATATATACCGGAGGAAGAGCAGTTTATCTTTTACGATAACCACGAGCCCCTGGTGGATAAGCTCACCTGGGACATAGCCCAGTACAATACCATGAAGGGCAGGCGCCCCAGAGTTCCGGGACCGAAGAAATACAAGTCCCACCGCCTTTCATCCTTCTGCTTCTGTGCACAGTGCGGCAAACGCATGACCTACAGGAGTCCCAACTCGGCACACCGCGCTGGCGGACGCACCTACAATGCGGACAGCGCTTTCATCTGCAGCCGCTACCGCAGCGCTGTTTTCAACGGTGACTGCACCATGCACTACATAAGGAGCATCGTTGTGGAAGAGCAGATAGCGGAGGAGCTTAATTACATAAGGGATTTCATAAAACGACGGGAAGAGGTGTTCCTGAAGCTGGTCCGTTCCGTGGCTTCCATAGACCAGGAAAGGGATGCAAAGCAGAACAGAGGTGAGATGCAGCTGATGGAGACCAGGGTGGAAGAGCTGGATAAGCTGATCAAAAAGCTGTATGAGGACAGCTCCGGAGGCCGCATTTCGGAGCGTCTCTTCCAGAAGCTGATGCGTGACTATGATGATGAGCAGCGGGACCTGGAGCAGAAGGTGAAATACCTGAAGATACAGGCTGATGAGATAAGGGATCAGCGTAAGGGCGCAGAGAAGTTTGCCCGCATTTTAAAGAGCGAAGGGAATTTCACAAAGGTCAGCGACCGTATCCTCAACGACCTTATACAGAAGGTGGTGATACACGAGCCTACAGGGAAGGGAAAGAATCGTATTCAGCATGTGGAGATATTCTATAATTACGTAGGGCGTATAAACCTGGAGCTCCTTAAGGATAACGACAGGGACGACGCCATCATTCCCGAAAAGAAGCTTTCCCTTGAGGAGATGGAACTTAATTCCCTGAAGGCAGAGATAGAGAGACTAAGCGATTAAAAAACGCTGCTTTGCTTGCAGTTACTGTTTGATAGTGGTAACATTGGAAATCATTATCCTAAATAAGGAGGCGTAAGATGAAAAGAAAGTATTACAGGATCCTGAGCGGATTGCTGTCTTTTACCATGATCTTTTCCGAGATCGGGTCCATGACGGCGATGGCAGCTCCGGCAGCAGAGGAGGCGGAGGCTTTCGATGCGGCTGAAGAAGAAGGCATCGAAGAGGAAGATGCGGACAACACCGGATCCGAAGATGCATCCGTCGATAAGGAAGACTCCGGAGAAAGCGAAGAAGCCGATACTTACGATGAGGAAGAGGAAGAGGCTGCAGAAGAGGAAGAAGAGGCAGCTGAGGCTGAGGAAGCTGAAGAGGCTATAGAGGCTTTCGAAGAGGAGTCTGCCGGAGAGGAAGACTCCGAAGAAGAGGCGTCCGAAGAGGCTGAGGAGATCATAGATACAGAAGATCCTGTCAGCGAAGGTGAGGGTTATACCCTCAGCGCAAATGTGGTGCCCAAGGCTTTCAAAGCCGATGTGGAAATAACCCTCAGCGGCCTTGTATCCGAAAACCGGAGTGTAGAGGTTTATGTTTACTACACCGATGGAGAGATGACCACAGCTGACGAGGGTTCTTATTCGGACCTGAGCGTATTCAAGAGGAGTAACAGGGGACTAAAGTTCCAGGGGGCAGGTGTACAGCAGATAAACCTTTCCAATCTTACTCATTCTACTACATATCAGTACAGACTGGCTGTTCTTGAAGGCACCAGATATGTTTTCAAGACAGGTATCCTCGAGTTCACCACACAGGAAGGATTTAAGATAACCGGTGTTGAGATCACTCCCAAAGTCGCGGAAGCTGCTGTGAGATATACCTATGAATGGGTGCCTGCGGATGATACATCTTCACGCAAGGTCTATATGATATATACGGAAGGTGCGGATGATACGGTATTTCCCGAGAACCCCGATCCCAACGCTCTGCCCGAAGGCATAAGATCGTATTATGCAAGCTACCAGGATTTTACTTTGAACGATCTTGCGCCCGAAACTGCCTACAGTGCCCGCTTTATCGGAAAGATCGGAAACAATGCGACGGATTTCCATTACCTTACGGAGACTTACAGCTTCACCACCCTTGAACAGTACAGGACTACTGTCTCGCTGAATGCATCCAGCTATTCGGCAGAACTGACGGTGCCTCTTAAGTACGATGAAGAAAAGGACAGTCAGTACAGTGACTACTGGATACGCTACGGACAGGTCTACTGCTTCTACGGCAAGGCATCGGATGATGTGCTTTCGGGAAACAACGTGATCATCAACAAAGATGCTGAAGGCCTCAGGAATGAAAAGATAGGGCAGTTCCCCTCAACTTATCAGACCACCAATACCGATATAAGCGGTACCATAGGCACGGGAAGTACGCCGCTGCTGCCGGATACCGAATACAGATACTGCGTTGCGGTACTCAATAACAACAAGTATCTCCGCATATCGGATATAGGGACCTTCACCACAAAGGCTGCAGTGACCGAGAGCAGGGTAACGGCATCGGTCGAAGTGCTGGAATACGGCTACATCGGCGAAAGCGTGAAGGTCAGCTTTGATAATCCCGGCAACGAGACGATACGGGATATTTATATATGCAGCGAGAACAAGGTTTCCATAAAGGCAGGCAGCAAGTCATATGATAAGGATGGAAATATTGTGATCACCTTTTCCACTGAAGGTTATGACGAACTTTACCTGGCTTACGAGGTATATGTCGGCGCCGATGCGGAAAAGAAGGTTGTGACCGTACCCATCGAAATAAAGAGACAGGATCAGAGTAAGCGAAAAGTCACTCTTGTTTCCGAGAACGGCATAACAAGCATAGCCTACACCGTATCCGCGTATCCCAGCTACAGGATCGACAGCCCCCGCTTCATACTTAAGTTAAGAAAGGCGGGAGAAGAAAAGTTCAACCACTCTACGTATTCTAGCTACAGCTGGAACGAAAGCAAACAGAGCGGCAGCTTTAGCAGGCTGGAGATCTCAGGACTGAATGACGACACGGAGTATGAGTATTATATACAGCTCGGCTCTTCCTTAACGGATAGGGCCGTGGATGTCCTGGGTTCGGAGGAGGCTCCTGTAAGCTACCGTACAGCTAAGACCGTGACATACACGGAAGAGGATTTCACTGATCCCGTCCTCTATAAGCTGCTGAAGAACAGGTATTACAACATGACCAATGCGCAGCTTGAGCTTGAGACCAATCTGGATCTGAGCTACTACAGCTACAGCGGCCAGCAGGGCTTTATCACTTCACTGGCAGATATACCGGAGAAGCTTCCCAATCTCCAGTCCCTGACCATAAAGGATCAGGCCATAAGTGATATGTCTCCCCTTGCAGGCATGAAGAAGCTTAAGAGCCTTGACCTTCAGTATAACGATATCAAGACTATACCCGATCTTTCCGCCACGGCCCTGGAGAAGCTGGATCTTACCGGAAACCTTGTAAGCGATACGGCAGCAGCTTCCGCAAAGATCCCTTCTTCCCTGACGGATTTCAAATATACCCGCAGATCCGAAAATATCTATGTATCGGAAACTGTTTACAGGGATACGAAAGGAGGCTTTACCTTCTGCCTTGAAACAGACGATCTGAAGGCAAGAAAATATACCGTGAGCGTCAATCTCAGCGGTAAGAGCGAGGCCTATACAAAGGCGGCTGAAACAAGTACCTGGAACAGAGGAATGGTACTTACCTGCGGGGATTTCGGAGAGATCCTCGGGCTTTCTGCAGGTCAGACATACAAAGCTTCCGTACTGATAAGCGATGGGGAAGGCACTACCCTTGAGTACAGCTTTGATCTCAAATGCGAGGAGGTCAGCACAGGCATCACTGTTCAGCCTTACATAAGCAGGGATGCGGATTCGCTCAGCGTCCAGATCTGGACTCCCGGATCTGCGGATCTGAAGGGAACCGTCAGCGCAAACCTTCAGAAGAACGGCGTTGTCTGGAGCGGGGACGGCAGTAAGAATATCTCCACCAGCAACAGATTCTCCGAGCTCTACAAAAATGTTATAAAGGGCCATTATTTCAGTAATCCGGGGAACTATGAATACGGCCGCGCCGACATCAATATCCCCATCAGAAGGATACTTGAGGACGGAGACTATGACGTGGTGCTGACACTCCCCGACGGTTCAAAGAGTGTTCTTGAGAAGGCGGTAAAGGTTGCGGACGGTCCCGTGATCTTCGAATGCAGCACAGTGGGCAACGGCTATGACAATACCGGAGATGATATCTATTTCTCACTCAGGGGCTATAATCTGGATAAGGATCCGAAGCTTCAGATAGAAGATGAGAAAGGAACCATCTACACGGAGTTCGGTGAGCTTGTAAAGACCGGCAGCAGTTCAGACAGAGGAAACTACTATTACATCCGCTTTAAAAAGAAGTCAAACTGGAGCAGCATAAACGAGGAAGGGAAGTACAGCCTGGTACTGAAGGGCGATCCCGACGACGTGAACAATACCTTCCCCATGGAGCTGGACAGCAGACTCCTCATCGACGGAAGCTATGTTTCCGAAGGCGAGCTGAATGTATATTCCAAGGTCTATAACTGGAAGACCGGCAAGTTCGAATTCCGTCTTGATAAGAACAGGGCCGGCCACGGCATTGCAGTAAAGGCAAAGACCAATACGGCTGATGAATGGAACATAAGCGGCAACGGCATCATCGACGGCGAAGGAGTGCTCAGGCTGGGTCTTACGGATGCAGCCGGCCTCTATATTCCCCGAAAGGGTACCCGCATGATGTTTAAGATCACGGATGAAGTGACCGGGGATGTATATGAAATGCACAATACGGACTTTGAGGTGGTCTATTACAACTACAGCGAAAGCAGCAGCGACGAGCCTGATTACAATTTCTACGCATGGGCATCGCCTTACTATAACCTCAGCGGAAACGTAAAGATCAGCGTCGGGGCAAGAGGCGGCGCCGACAGGCACAGTACTGATGCACTTTACGCGCGTATCGCCATCGGCGACCAGACCGTGAGTAAGAATATGACAAAGAGCGGCAGCTATGACGGTTACGACAGCTTCGAAACCGGAGACTGGGATCTTGTGATAAATGATCCCGGCAGTTATACGGTAAAGGTCTGTGAGGTTTTTGACGGAAGCGAGAAGGTACTCTGCAGCTGCAGCATACTGGTAAGAAACGTAAAACTCCTGCAGTCATATCAGTATGTAAGTTACGATATGAAGGATATGGGAAAGGCGAGCCTTGGGGCAGAGTTCCCCATGTATTCCGGAGATAAGACGGATGTAAAGAAATTCGTTAAAGAAAACGATATCGCACTGGAGGTCTATACCTGGGATCTGAAGCCTGTAAGCGGTGTAAAGTATGAGTTCACCGATATGAACAGCAACGGTTATCTTTACTGCAGCGTGACCGGTCTTTCCGCTTCCGAAAGAGGCTATTATTTCAGGGTCACCGCAGCAGGTTCTTCCGTGACTGCGCTTCACGGCAACGGAACCGAGAGCTACTACGCATACGATGCTAACTATTCAGAGAAAGAGAGGGATGACAGGTACGGAAAGTGGGCCTCAAGGAACAGGTACTTCAACTTTCAGAATGATGGTGACAGAACGGCATATACACGGGTATACATCGGTGACACCTATGGCCGCTCACCTTATACCTTCAGCTTCTATAAGTATTCGGACAGCTATACACTGGTCTCGCAGTTTACCGTGAAGGATTCCGGAAGCCATGATTTTTCTTCAAAGGAGATGAAGGATCTGGATCCCAAGACCATATACATCTGCCGCGTGAGCGACTGCATGGGCTACACCGAAACCCGGACCGGATACTTTGCGGCGGCGGATTCCTCAGTGCAGCCGGTGGATCCCGTAGCAACTGACCTCTATGTGGAATTTGCGGCGGGCAACGTCTTTGCCTTCACCGGCGGAAAGATACAGCCTCCCGTCAGGGTAATGTACAACGGTAAGGAGCTTATCGAGACCGTTGATTACAAGGTCAGCTACAGCAACAACGTAAAGGTGAAGAATGGCAATAAGGTGCCCACTGTGACCGTAAAGGGCATTACCGTGGGCGGTACCGCAAGCTCCGGATTCAGCATAGTGGCCAGGAGCATGGATGATGTTACCAGTGCCACGGCTCCCGCAACGAATGCGTCCAAAGTAAAGCCGGAATTCTATCTCGGAAGCTACAAGCTGACTTCAAAGGATTTTGAAGTGAAGAGTAAGACTGATTCCGCAGACGGACAGAACATAGAGATAGTCGTTGAAGGAAAGGAAAACTTCAAGGGAACCAGAACCTTCCTTGTAAAGAAGGCTGAGCCCGTTGCACTGAAGATCCAGAGCTTCAAGCCTGCAGAGCGTGTCTACAACGGTGAGGAGCAGAAGCTTAAGGAAGGCGAGCTTGTAGTGACAGCCGACGGAAAGGTTGTCAGCGAGAACGAAGCTTACATGGTGCTCTATCCCGATGATGTCATTTCGGCCGGAAAGGTGAACATAGTCATCGTTCCCCTTGCAGGCTACAGCAAGAGCTATAAGAAGAGCTATACCATAAAGGCCTGCTCTGCCGCACCCACGGTTGAGTGTGCAAAGAGCGCAGTCTATGCTCCTTCTGGCGCTAAGGCTTCCGTTACCGTAAAGGACGGCGAAACGGTGCTTAAGGAAGGAAAGGATTATAAGCTCAAGTACAGCAGCAATAAGAAAGCCGGAGCAAAAGCTAAGGTCACCGTAAGCTTTATGGGTAACTATAAGGGTGTAAAGGCACAGAAATATGAATTCAATGTGACAAAGGCACCGCTTGAGGGCACTGCGGTATTCTGCCCCGATATGGCTTTTGTAAAAGACGGCAAGTATGCTTCAGCGCCCTTTGTGGCAGCAGGCGATACCCTTGTCGGAGCAAAGGAGTACTCCGTAAAGTGGACCGCGGCAAACGGCAAGGATGTGACCAGACTAAAGGCTGCCGATATACCTGAGGAAGGTCTTGCGGTAAGCGTAGAGATCACCGCAAAGAGTAACGGCAACTACGATGGTGTGATCACGGGAAGCTATACCATAACAAAGGTGGATGCATCCAGAGCCATAGATAAAAAGGCAAAGATCAGCATCGTGGACAGCAAAAAGAAGAAGGTGAGCAAATTCGCTTACACCGGAAGCGCTGTGACCGTGGGAGGAAGCAACAGGTTCAATCTGACCGTAGGCGGAAAGTACGTCGGCACCTCCAATTACACCGTACATTACTTTAACAATGTGAACGTGGGCAAGGCGGTCTACGTCATCACGGGAACCGGCAGCGCATCGGGATTCTACGGAAGCTGTTCCGGATCCTTCAGGATCACCAAGGGTAAGCTGAGATGGCTGTAAACAGCAGCAGGTAAAGAATTAAGAGCATGGCCGGAAAACAGTTTCCGGCCATGTTTTGTATATTGTGCAGGCAACAAAAAAAGCCCCTGATGCCGAAGCATCGGGGGCTTTTCAATCTCTTTCTCAGTCCTGTGAGAACAGATCCCTGAACCAGCGGAGAGAATCCACATATGCCTGATATACGGGATCCATCTCTATGTCACCCACTACCATCTGGCGGGAAACCTCCTGCCAGGAAGCGTGCTCATACTGTATCATGAAATCGTAGAGCGGCCAGAAGGGACCGGTCTTTTCCAGCAGAGCCTGTCTGATCTCCCTGGAGACACGAACCATTTCCAGCGCCTCTTCCATGGGCTTTTCGATTATGATGTCCAGTACGGAGAAAAGTCCCATAAGGAAAAGCTCGGAGGACTGGCTTGCCATCTTGAAGACGGGAGCCAGATTCTCGGCGAAGCGCGCCCTTATCATGGATATGCGCATAAGTTCGCTGGGTCTGTCAACACAGAGCTCCTTGGTAGCTGCAGTGTTGATCCAGCGCTTCAGTTCCCTCTGTCCCAGCATCGCAGCAGCGTGCTTGACGGAATTGATCCCGGAGTTCACGGTCATGCGGTTGACCATCTTGAGCATGGACAGCGTAAGCGCGGGGTCACGCTCTATGACTGATGCCGCATCCGTAAGGTCAAAGTCGATATCATTGACCACCTTCAGCAGTTCCAGATAGTTGACCTTCAGGGGAGCCAGCTCCTCGGTGCCCTTCTTGACCGGCATACGGAAGAACTCGCCTTCGTAAAGGTCATATCCGCCGCCTTCCTTGAGCCTGTCGTACTCTTCCTGGGAGTCTACATTTATGGCTATGAGCTTGACGCCCGGATAAACCTTGGAGAAGTAGACCTTTGCCTTGCTTATGTCTATCTTCTTGTGGTTCAGCATTATGAAATCCATGAGGGAAAGAACCTCACGGTATTCCTCAAAACGGCTTACCGGAAGCTTGGTGATGGCCAGCTTGTACTTGTCGGCCTTCAGCTCCTTCAGACGGTTGATGTACTTTCCCTCGGCAGGCAGTTCCTGATCCACCAGGAGCACCGTCTTGTCATGAGGTGCATTGCACTGCTCGGCTATATCGGAGAAGAGGGCGATGTTATTCATCTCGATGAACACCATCTGATCCCCGGCCACGGTCTCAAGGCCCATGCTCTCGATGAGCTCGAAGCCGACCACATTTGCGGCTCCGTCATAGCGTCCTACCCCGAGATAACGGGGGTTCAGGAGGAAATTCTCCTTCTGGGCAAACACCGAATAGGCACATACGCTCATACTATGGTCAAATAAGGGAATCAGTGTAGCTAACATGATGCTCCTCCTCTTATGTCGGGTTTGTACTTGAGTTCGTACATTAACGCCAATATTGTAACATACGACAGATAATATTTCAATCAAAATCCTTGAAGAATAGTGAACTGCATGGTAAGATTTACATAATATGGCCAAGAGGGGAAAAAGGTCGGAATATGACCGCATAAGAAAGAGAATATCGGATATCATCGAAGTGGGCTTTGATGAGGATTTCTGGGGCAGGGGCTATGATGTCGTAAACTTTTTCCTGATAGTCGTAAACCTTGCAGTCAGTGTGATGCTCACTTATGACAGCCTCATGGAAAGCATGGGTGAGCTGCTTCTCATAATAGAAGCCGTCACCATGGGCTTCTTCCTGTTCGATCTGATCCTCCGCATCTGGACTGCAGGCTGCATATATCCGGGAGCAGGCCCTGTCAGAGCGGTGTTCCGCTACATATTCTCCTTCCAGGGTATAGTGGATGTACTGTCCTGCGTGCCTTATTATCTTCCCGTGTTCTTCCCCGGAGGAGTCATGGCTTTCCGTATATTCAGGGTCATGCGCATCTTCCGTATATTCCGGATCAATGCATATTTCGATTCGCTGAATGTCATCTCAGCCGTCATCAGGAGCAAGGCCAGGCTGCTGATATCCTCGGTGTTCATAATACTGATGCTGATGCTGGCGTCCAGCCTTACCATGTACGGCCTCGAGCACGATGCCCAGCCGGAGGCTTTTGACAATGCCTTAAGCGGCATGTGGTGGGCGGCGGCTTCCCTGCTGACCGTGGGCTACGGTGATATCTATCCCGTTACCACCGCGGGACGTATCGTGGGGATGGGCGTGACCATGCTGGGCGTGGGTCTGGTGGCCATTCCCACGGGTATCATAAGCGCAGGCTTCGTTGAGCAGTACGAAAAGCTGAGGGTAAAGAACGAGGAGGGTGACGAGGCGGAATACCGTTTCATCCGTGTGCTGGTCAATGATAAGGACCGCTGGGCCGGCATGACCATAGCCCAGCTGAACCTCCCCCACACTATAATGATCGCAGCTGTCCTCAGGGGGGATGATGTGGTCATCCCCAGAGGCGAGGTGGAGATAATGGCGGGTGACATGCTGGTGCTTGGCGTGGACGGTGAGAGGGGCGGCCTCGGCATTAGCCTTAAGGAGATCACGCTGAAGGAACAGCATCCCTGGAACGGAAAGCGGATCAAGGATCTGGATATCTCAAGGCAGAGCTTTCTGGTCAAGCTCGTCCGCAGGGGCCGTGAAATGGTGCCTAAGGGAGATATGAAGCTCCTTGCGGGGGATGAGATAGTGATGTATACTAAAAATACCAAAAACAGGGAATAACAGAAAATGGACTGTGAATACTGCATGTATTATGAATATGACGAGGAGTTTGATGAGTTTGCCTGTTCCCGGGAAGGCGCCCTGGACGAGGACGATATGTACCGGATCATAAGCAGGGGAGCGCAGGAGTGCCCGTTCTTCAGGGCGGGAAACGAATACCAGATAGTAAAAAAACAGATCTAACATATTTATATAGGAGGAATAAAACATGGCGATTCTTGTTACCGGAGGAAGCGGATTCATAGGCAGCCACACCGTTGTGGAGCTCCAGGAGGCAGGTTACGAGGTGGTGGTGATAGACAACCTGTCGAATTCCACCGAGAAGTCCTTAAAGCGCGTGGAGGAGATAACCGGAAAGAGCGTGAAGTTTTATAAACTGGACATCAGGGACAGGGAAGGACTGAATGAGCTCTTTGAGAAAGAGGATATCGACAGCTGCATTCATTTTGCGGGGCTTAAGGCTGTGGGCGAATCCGTGGCAAAGCCCTGGGAATACTATGAGAACAATATCGGCGGAACATTGACCCTGGTGGATGTCATGAGGCAGCACGGCGTGAAGAACATGATCTTCTCCTCATCCTCAACAGTTTACGGCGATCCCGACAGCGTGCCCGTTACCGAGGAGAGCCCGGTGAAGAAGTGCACCAATCCCTACGGCTCCACCAAGAGTATGCAGGAGACCATATTTGCGGATATCCAGCATGCGGATCCCGAGTGGAATATCGTGCTGCTCCGCTATTTCAATCCCATAGGCGCGCACCCTTCAGGGAAGATCGGTGAGGATCCCAACGGCATCCCCAATAACCTTATGCCTTACATCACCCAGGTGGCAGTGGGAAAGCAGCCCTTCCTCAGGGTCTTCGGAAATGATTATCCCACTCCGGACGGCACGGGCGTACGTGATTACATCCACGTGGTGGATCTTGCAAAGGGCCATGTAAAGGCGCTGGAGCGTATCAAGGCAAACTGCGGTCTTGCGGTTTACAATCTGGGTACCGGCAGGGGGTACAGCGTGCTCGAGATAGTGAAGAACTTCGAGGAAGCTTCCGGTGTGAAGATCCCTTACGAGATACAGGCGAGACGCCCCGGGGATATCGCCGAGAACTATTCCGATGCATCAAAGGCCGAGCGGGAGATGGGCTGGAAGGCGGAAAAGGGCATACTTGAAATGTGCGCCGATTCCTGGAACTGGCAGAAGAACAACCCTGACGGCTACGGAAAATAAGAAACAACATCTTGAAATCAAAGGGTTCCCGTCGCGGGAACCCTTATTTTTTGGCTTAAACCCTACAAATATGCGCCTTAAAAATAAAAAATACTAAATATTGAAAAAAATACTACCATTTTTCCGAAAAGCGTGTATAATGAAATCCGTAGCGCGTGTTTTGACCGGCACAAGATGTTGTGGCAATGGCGCAAAGGGAGAATGATGTGAGAAACAGAGGTTACAGGTTTATCATCCGTGACCTGGGATTCATGCAGGGCTGCTGTGCTCTTTGCATAAATTCCACATGGATAAACCAGCTGTTGGAGGAGACAGGTGTAGATCCCAGGGATTTCAGGAAGCTGACCTGGGAGGATCTGTACATAGTGCAGGACAGTGAAGAAGGCCGGGCGGTCATCGAAGAGCTCAGGCCCAGGAATTTCTGGCAGATGTGTGATGCCGTTTCCTTCCTGCATACGGTGTATGATACCGATGTACCGGTGTACAGAAAGAAATGGTTCAGACGCTATCCCGTACTCGTGATGGAGGATGTATACGAGCTCCTCATCGAGGAGGGCTTTGCCGATAAAGAGGCAATGGAGGTGGCGGAGTTTGTTGAAGAGGCCTGCGGCGAAGGCGACAGGCGCGAGCTCAGGGATTTTCTGGAGCTCTATGATGTTCCTCCGCAGATGTGCCAGCTGCTGCTCTCCTGTGAGAAGCTTCCCCGCAGGGAAGAGATGATAAGGGAAACGCTGGAGCTCATCTCCAAGGCCAGCGCCCTTGTGGAAAAGAGGCAGGTAAGAAGTGAATCTTCACTTTGACCGCCGAGGGAAAATGTGATATCATCGTGGACATGACTTTTCGGAACAAGGAGTTCGGAGCATGCCCGCAAAGAATAATGATAAGAAACTTAAGATGCTCCCGGCCTCGGAATGCATACGCATTACCGGCGCAAGGGAGCATAATCTTAAGGGGGTGGATCTCACCATTCCCCGGAATAAATTCGTGGTCTTTACCGGCCTTTCGGGCTCGGGAAAATCCTCGCTTGCATTTGATACCATATATGCGGAAGGACAGAGGCGCTACATGGAGAGCCTTTCTTCTTATGCGCGTCAGTTCCTGGGGCAGATGGAGAAGCCTGATGTGGACAAGATCGAGGGCCTGAGCCCTGCCATCTCCATAGACCAGAAATCCACCAACAAGAATCCCCGTTCCACCGTGGGTACGGTGACGGAGATATATGACTATTTCCGTCTGCTCTATGCGAGAGCCGGCATACCACACTGCCCTCAGTGCGGCAGGGAGATAGCGCGGCAGACCGTGGACCAGATGGCGGACCAGGTCATGGCTCTTGAGGAGGGCACGAAGATCCAGCTTTTGGCGCCGGTGGTCCGCGGAAAAAAGGGCCGCCACGAGAAGGTGCTGGAGCGCATGAAAAAGAGCGGCTATGTCAGGGCAGAGATAGACGGCAGCCTCTATGAACTGGAGGAGGACATCGCCCTGGACAAGAACATCAAGCACACCATTGAGGTGGTGGTGGACAGGCTCGTGGTGAAGCCCGGCATCGAGAGGAGACTCACGGATTCCATAGAGAACGTGCTGGGTCTGGCGGACGGACTCCTTGTGGTGGACGTTATCGGCGGGGAACGGATGAACTTCAGCCAGTCATTCTCCTGCCCTGACTGCGGTATAAGTATAGAAGAGATCGAACCCAGGAGCTTTTCCTTCAACAATCCCTTCGGAGCCTGCCCTGCCTGTGCGGGACTGGGCATACGCATGGAATTTACCGAGAGCTCCATGATCCCCGACCCCACCCGTTCCATAAACGAAGGCTGTATCGCGGTGCTGGGCTGGCAGTCCGCAAATACGGAGGGAAGCTTTTCCAATTCACTGCTCGTTGCCATGGCTAAGAAGTTTAAGTTCAGCCTGGATACTCCCTGGGCGGATCTCAGTGATGAGGTGAGAAACATCCTGCTCTACGGCACCGATAAGGAAGTTGATGTCCATTACCAGGGCCAGCGGGGCTACGGAGTTTATCCAATAGCATTTGAGGGCCTGGTCAAGAATGTGGAACGCCGCTACAGGGAGACCGGTTCGGATTACAGCAAGGCGGAATACGAGCGCTTCATGTCCATCTCCCCCTGCGAGGAGTGCGGCGGCATGAGGCTTAAGAAGACCTCACTTGCGGTGACGGTCGCGGATAAGAATATATATGAGATAACCTCGATCTCCATCGGGGAACTGAAGGCTTTTCTGGACGGCATGAAGCTGACCCGGCAGCAGCACCTGATAGGAGACAGCATAGTAAAAGAGATAAACTCAAGAGTAGGCTTTCTTGTGGAGGTGGGGCTGGAGTACCTGTCCCTTTCCCGGGCCACGGCCACCCTTTCCGGCGGCGAGGCCCAGCGCATAAGGCTGGCCACCCAGATCGGCTCAGGCCTGGTGGGAGTCTGCTATATACTTGATGAGCCCTCCATCGGCCTCCACCAGAGGGATAATGACAAGCTCATAGGCGCCCTCAGAGGACTGCAGAGCCTGGGCAATACCCTGATCGTGGTGGAGCATGATGAGGACACCATGCGGGAGGCGGATTACATCGTGGACGTGGGACCTCTGGCGGGAGAGCACGGCGGCGAGATCGTGGCCTGCGGCACTGTGGAGGATATCATTAAGGAAAAGCGCTCCATCACAGGACAGTACCTGAGCGGGAAAAAGAAGATAGCCGTGCCCGCGGTCAGGAGAAAGCCTGTTAACTGGCTTACGGTACAGGGAGCTGCTGAAAATAATCTGAAGAGTATCGATGTGAAGATCCCTCTCGGGGTTTTCACCTGCGTCACAGGAGTTTCGGGTTCCGGAAAGTCCTCCCTGATAAACGAAGTGCTATACAAGGTGCTGGCCAGAAAGCTGAACCGCGCTTTCACCACTCCGGGAAAGCATAAGAAGGTGCTGGGGATAGAGTCCCTGGACAAGGTCATAGCCATAGACCAGTCCCCCATAGGGCGGACTCCCCGCTCAAATCCGGCAACCTATACCGGCGTCTTCGACCTTATCCGCGACCTTTTCGCCTCTACCCAGGATGCGAAGGCCAAAGGCTATAAGAAGGGCCGCTTCTCCTTTAATGTGAAGGGAGGCCGCTGTGAGGCCTGCTCCGGCGACGGTATCGTAAAGATAGAGATGCATTTTCTTCCCGATGTGTATGTGCCCTGCGAGGTCTGCGGCGGCAAGCGCTACAACCGTGAGACCCTGGACGTTCGTTATAAAGGAAAGAACATATACGAGGTCCTGGACATGACCGTGGAGGAGGCACTGGAGTTCTTTGCTCCTGTCCAGGCCATAAGGACCAAGATCCAGACCCTTTACGATGTCGGTCTTTCCTATATAAGACTGGGACAGCCCAGTACGGAGCTTTCCGGAGGCGAGGCCCAGAGGATAAAGCTGGCTACGGAGCTTTCCAGAAGGAGCACCGGCAGGACCATCTATATACTGGACGAGCCCACCACAGGCCTTCATTTCGAGGATGTGAACAAGCTCATAGGCATACTGCAGAAGCTCTCGGACGGGGGGAATACCGTGGTGGTCATAGAGCATAACCTGGATGTCATAAAGAACGCGGACTACATCATAGATATGGGCCCCGAAGGCGGTGACGGCGGCGGCACCGTGGTATGCACCGGCACCCCCGAAGAGGTGGCAAAAAATGAAAAGTCCTATACCGGAGCCTTTCTGAAAAGGATGCTCGGTTGACAAGCTCCCCATATCTGTGCGATAATAATCCTTCGCTGATAACGCAATCCCTGCAGATACCATGTCATCCCGAGCGGAACATCCCGCAGGGGTGTGCAGTCGAGGGATCTTTACACGCAGTTAAACAAAGAAGAGGATTTAAATATGGCGATCTCTGACGTAGGAATAGATCTTGGAACGGCCAGCGTGCTGGTCTATATAAAAGGAAAGGGTGTGGTCCTGAAGGAGCCCTCAGTGGTTGCTTTCGACCGTGACACCAATCAGATAAAGGCAATAGGCGAGGATGCCAGGCTCATGATAGGCCGTACCCCCGGAAACATCGTGGCGGTGCGTCCCCTGAGGCAGGGCGTTATCTCCAACTATACGGTCACTGAGCAGATGATGAAATACTTCCTTACCAAGGCCATGGGCAGGAAGAGCTTCAGAAAGCCCAGGATAGCGGTCTGCGTGCCTTCGGGAGTTACCGAGGTCGAGAAGAAGGCCGTTGAGGATGCTACCTACCAGGCAGGCGCCGGCAAGGTGGCCATCATCGAGGAGCCTATAGCGGCAGCCATCGGCGCAGGCATAGATATCGCTAAGCCCCAGGGCAACATGATAGTGGATATAGGCGGCGGTACCACCGACGTGGCAGTCATCTCACTGGGCGGTACGGTGGAGAGCGCTTCCATAAAGATAGCCGGCGATGATTTCGACGAAGCCATCGTCCGTTACATGAGAAAGAAATACAACCTGCTGGTGGGTGACCGCACGGCAGAGGATATCAAGATAAATATCGGCACGGCCTTCAAGCGCAGCGAGGTGGATTATATGGATGTCCGCGGACGTAACCTGGTGACGGGTCTTCCCGAGACTGTCCGGGTTTCCTCCGATGAGACCACTGAGGCTCTCAGAGAGACCACATCCCAGATACTGGATACCATCTGTGCCGTGCTGGAGAAGACTCCCCCTGAGCTGGCGGGAGATATCGTGGACAGAGGCATAGTCCTTACCGGCGGCGGCGCCATGCTCCGCGGACTCGAGGAGCTCATCGAGGAGCGCACCCATATCAATACGATGACGGCGGACGAGCCCATGACCTGCGTTGCCATAGGAACGGGCCGCTACATCGAGTTCCTTGCGGGCTTTGACGAAAGCGCGGTTTAAGTCTTAAGTTTTTTCCGACAGGGACCGATAAAGTATTAAAGGATTTTTGTACAGGCAGGGAGGCCGGTAACAGGGAGGAATACTTATGTTAAAAGGTCTCTATGTCGCATATACAGGCATGATCCAGGAACAGAAGCGTATGGACAATCTGTCCAACAACCTGGCTAATGTCGACACCACGGGTTTTAAGAAGGAAGGGCTCTCCAGCCAGACCTTTGAGACCGTGCTGGTGGATAAGATCAAGGACGATTCCGAAGGATACCACTACGCAAAGAGAATAGGCAGCGCCAATCCCGGCGTAAAGATCGGAGAGAGCTACGTGGACTGGAGCGAGGGCTCCTTCCAGGTCACCGAGGTCCCCATGGATTTTGCCATCGGAGGCAAGGGCTTCTTTACCGTGGAGTTCACCAATAAGGCCGGCGACACCTCCACCTTTTACACCAGGGACGGCAACTTCCAGATGACCGATGAGGGCTATCTGGTCACCACCGACGGTGATTATGTGCTGGGCACCGGCAACGGCGGCAAGGAGCACATCAAGCTGGATCCCACCCAGGAGGTGGTGGTGGACAGGCAGGGCTACATATATCAGGACGGGGATGTGGTAGCGCAGCTGAACATGTCCGATTTCGAGGATTACAACTATCTGGAGCATTACGGCGAAAATTTCTATTATCCCATAGACGGAGCCACGGCTAAGGAGTTTGAAGGCCAGGTCTTCCAGGGATATCTGGAGACCTCCAACGTCAGCGTGGTCTCCGAGATGGTGGAGATGATAAGCGTATCCCGCCAGTACGAGGCAAACCAGAAGGTCATCCAGACCTACGATACCTCGCTCCAGACCGCAACCCAGCTGGGAAGACTGCAGGGGTAAGTAAGAAAGGAAGATTTGCCTGACGGCAGATCTTTGAAGCAGAACAGGAGGATCTGATATGGTACGTTCATTATGGTCCGGTGCGACCGGCATGCTCGCGCAGCAGACAGCGGTAGACACCATTTCCAATAACATAGCAAACGTTAACACCACGGGCTACAAGACCAGCCAGAATGAGTTCAAGTCGCTGCTCTATCAGGAGCTGCAGACGAAGACGACCACTGCCAATGCTGAGCCCAAGCCCATCGATTCCCAGGTGGGTCTCGGTGTGCGTTCTTCTTCGATAACTACCATTTTCAGGCAGGGGGCGTTCCTGGAGAGCGCCAGCGATTCCTCCTTTGCCATAGACGGCAAGGGCTTCTTCGCGGTAAAGCGCAGTGACGGCAGTACGGCTTACACCCGCAACGGTGATTTCCACTGGGCTACCACCACAACAGGTCTTGCCCTTACGGATTCCGACGGCAACGCGGTGCTGGATTCCCAGGGAAGGGAGATAAAGCTGAACGGAGATTACACCACCAGCCGCATTACCCTGTCCCAGGAGGGAGATCTCTGCTATCCCGACGAGAAGAACAATCCCAGGTCAATGGGCATCAAGATAGGTGCATGGCAGTTTAATAACCCTGCCGGACTGGAGAAGCTTTCCGATTCGCTGTATCTGGTTTCGGATGCCAGCGGCGAAGCCATGAACGAATTTACGAACAATAATCTGGATAAGAGCCGCGTGGTGCAGGGCTACCTGGAAGGCTCCAATGTGCAGCTGGCAGACGAGATGGTGAACCTTATCGTGGCCCAGCGCGCTTACGAAGCCAACAGCCGTGTGATCACCACCACCGACACCATGATGCAGCAAGCCAATCAGTTGAAGCAGTAAGACTGCTTCAATTGATCTTAGGAGGTTCCTATGGATATAAATAACCTCAACAGCATGACCGACTACGCTTCCAAACTGGCGTCGTCCCAAAACAGCAAAAAGCTTCAGGACAGCGTTAAGAACGCCGAGAGCGAAGCGGAGATGCTGGACGCCTGCAAGGAGTTCGAGACCTATCTCTGGGAGCAGGTCATAAAATCCATGAAGAAGAGCGCCGAAGTATTCTCCGGCGAGGAAGACAAGAATATGATGGTGGATTACCACATGGACAGCGCCATCACCGAAACGGCGAGACAGCTCACGGAGCAGTCCCTGGGCCCCAACAGTCTTGCCATGCAGATGTTCGAGCAGATGAAGAGAAACGTGGGCGGGCTTACCATAGAGGAGGTCCTGAAAAAACAGGAAGAGGAGCAGGCAGCCGTAACAGAAGATGGAAACGCTTAAGGGTTACATAGACCGCATAAGCTATCAGAACGAGGAAAACGGATATACGGTGATGACCCTTACAAGCGATACAGGCAGCATCACCTGCGTGGGTCAGGCAAGGGGCTTCAGCGCCGGCGAGACGGTGGAACTGGAGGGCGATCACACCGAGCATGCCACCTACGGACGGCAGTTCAAATTCAGCAGTATCCGGGCCGTGGCCCCTTCGGATAAGATCTCGGTGCTGAGATATCTGGGCTCCGGAGCCATAAAAGGCCTTGGCGAGAAGCTTGCGGCAAAGATAGTTGAAAAATTCGGCGATGACACGCTGAGGATATTGGAGGAAGAGCCCGAGAGGCTTGCGGAGGTCAAGGGCATATCCGCAAGGATGGCAAGGGAGATCTCGGACCAGCTGGCAGACAGAAGGGAGCAGCGGAGAGCGCTGCTTTTTTTGCAGCAGTTCGGTATAACCGCAGCTCTTGCGGACAGGATCTACGGCATATACGGTGACACCATCTACAGCGTCATGCGTAACAACCCCTATAAACTGGCTGAAGATGTGCCGGCAGTCGGCTTCAAAAGGGCTGACGCCATCGCCCTGAAGGCCGGCATTCCTGCGGATTCACAATACAGGATACGCTGCGGAGCCGTCTATATCCTGAGCAACATGACCATGGAAGGCCACTGCTACCTTCCCCGGGAAGAACTTAAGTCCAGGACCGCCGAGCTTCTGGAATGCAGCGCGGATGCTGTGGAGGAGCAGCTTCCGGATCTTGCCATGGAGGGTAAGGTAGTCACGGAATGCGGCAGGGTCTATCTCAGCACCTATTACCGTGCGGAGCTTTATGTGGCAAGACGTCTTAAGGAGATCCGTGACGACATGACCGGTGAAGAGGTCACCATATCCCCTGAAGACGATCTGCCTGGCATCAGTCTTGACCCCCTTCAGCGGGAGGCAGTGCAAAAGAGCCTTTCCAACGGTGTCTTCATATTATCCGGCGGTCCCGGTACCGGAAAGACCACCACGATAAACGCCATCATAAGCAGGCTTGAGGAACGGGATGAGACCGTTCTTCTGGCAGCTCCCACAGGCCGTGCCGCAAAGCGCATGAGTGAGACCACCGGCCGCGATGCTGTCACCATACACCGCCTTCTGGAGATAGGCGGCGAACAGGGTGAGAATACGGAACACTACTTTTACGGCCGGAATGAGGATGAACCCCTGGAGGCGGACACCGTCATCATAGACGAAATGAGTATGGTGGATCTTCATCTTATAAAGGCTCTCCTGGCGGCAATACCCGCGGGCTGCCGTCTCATCATGGTGGGAGATGTGGACCAGCTACCCAGCGTAGGCCCGGGTCAGGTGCTCAGGGACATACTGGAAAGCGGCGCTTTTCCTTCTGTCAGGCTGAAGCATATCTTCCGCCAGGCCGGGGAGAGCCACATAGTCTCCTATGCCCATATGATAAATGAAGGAAAGCATCCTGACTTAAGCATAAAGTATCCGGATTTCTTCCTGCTTGAAAAGGGTGACTCCGCCACTGTCTGTAATTATATCTGCAGCCTGATAGAAGATGTCATCCCCAGGAAGCTTCAGCTTGAAAGGAACAGCATACAGGTTCTGACACCCATGCGGAGGGGGAACCTCGGAGTGGAAGCCCTGAACCAGATCCTGCAGGAACGCCTCAATCCCTCATCGCCGGAGAAGACGGAGTATACCTTCGGCGACACGGTATTCCGTGAGGGCGACAGGGTAATGCAGATAAAAAACGACTACCAGCTTGACTGGGAGATAAAGGGGAGCTTCGGTATCACCGTGGAAAGCGGCAAGGGCGTATTCAATGGCGATACCGGCACCATCAGGCATATTAACACCTATCTTAAGCTGATGGAGGTGGTGTTTGATGACGGCAGGGAAGTATATTACGGCTTCCAGCAGCTGGACGAGCTGGAAAGCGCCTATGCCGTGACCATACACAAGTCCCAGGGCAGTGAGTATGATGTGGTGATCCTGCCCCTGCTTTCCGGCCCGAAGATGCTGATGAACCGCAATCTCCTGTATACAGCTGTGACCAGGGCAAAGCAGTGCGTCATCATCATAGGCAGCGCGGAGACGGTGTACCGCATGACGGATAACGACAACGAACAGTCCCGCTACACAGGCTTAAAGGAGAAGATATGCGGCCTCTGAGGATTCACGAATATATAAAGGACCTGCTCTTTCCTCCCCGCTGCGCCATCTGCGACGGACTTCTGGCTCAGGAGGAGATGAAACTCCATGTCTGTTCCCGCTGCCGTAAGGAGCTCAAGTATGTGCAGGAACCGTACTGCATGAAATGCGGAGCCCCGCTTAAGGATCCCGGGGGCGAATACTGCAGCGGCTGCGAAAAGCACAGGCATTATTTCGACCGCGGACGTTCACTTTATGTTTACGGAAGTGTCAGGAGCAGTCTCTACCGTTTCAAATACGGCGGAAGAAAGGAGTACGCGGAGTTCTACGGCAGGGATCTGGCCCGGTGCTTCGGCAGGCAGCTCAAGGAATGGGGCGTGGAGGCCATCATACCCATACCCCTTCATCCAGCAAGGCAGAGGCGCCGGGGATATAACCAGGCGGCAGCAGTCGCGGAGGTGCTTTCGGCCTGCACAGGCGTACCGCTTAAGGATAAGCTCCTTAAGAGAAGCAGGAATACAGGGCCACAGAAGAAGCTGAGCGCCCGGGAAAGGCAAATAAACTTAAAAAACGCTTTCAATATTACACAAGATGTAGTACAATTAGGTACAGTAGTTGTGGTTGACGACATATATACTACGGGTGCCACCATGGATGAGGCGGCGCTGGCGTTGAAGAGGAAAGGGATCGATAGGGTTTATTTTCTTGCGCTGGCTACAGGCACCGGTGATAAAGGAGGGGCTGCATAATGAATGTAAAAAACTGTAAGAAGTGCGGAAAGATGTTTAATTACATTGCCGGGCCTCCCATCTGCCCCGCATGCCGCGAAGCCATCGAGGCAAAATTCCAGGGAGTAAAGGAGTATGTCCGTGAGCACAGGGCTGCCACCATGCAGCAGATCGTTCGGGACTGCGATGTTGAGCAGAGACAGGTGGAGCAGTGGGTGCGCGAGGAGAGACTGGTGTTCTCCGATGAATCCCCCATAAAGCTCTTCTGCGAGACCTGCGGCGCTCCTATAATCACAGGCCGCTACTGCGATAAGTGCAAGAAAGGCCAGGCCGACACCTTCAGCGCTGCAGGCCAGAGACCCGAAGCCTCGAAGCCCGCTCCCGGCAGGCATGACAGCGGCGCCAAGATGTACACCTTCAAGAAATAAAGATGCTGAACGAATCAAGGATAAAGCTCATGACCCGGCTGGCCGCGTTTGAGACCGGCGAGGGCAGGAAGAGCATGGCTATAGGAAGCTATTTCCGTTCCGACTATATAGCCAGGGAAGTCATAAAATCCATAATCTACGTCACCATGGCCTACGGCATAGTGATAGTGGGTTATGTTGCCTACGACTTCGAGGAATTCATGGCGAATATCTATAATATAGATCTTCTCCAGCTGGGCAAGACCCTGCTTTACCGCTATCTGGCGGTGGTGGGTATATATGCCCTTGTAACCTATATCATCTATTCCTTCCGTTACAGGAAGGCCAGGAAGAATCTGCGCATTTATTACAATAACCTGCGGAGACTGAATTCCATGTATAAGAAGGAGGCTTCTTCTCAGTCTGAAGACAGTTAAGCTATGGCGTCACTACTGATCATCCGGGAAAAGTTGAGGAATTTCTACAGCAGGTTTGAGAATTACGTCAGACCCGCGCTCAAGTTCCTGCTGGCATTCATCACCTTCACCCTTATCAACAGGGGAGTGGGTTATGCCCGCATACTCACGAAGCTTCCCGTGGTGCTGATAATGGCATTGCTGTGCTCCTTTTTCCCTACGAATTTTATCCTTATACTGGGAGTGCTCGTGATATTGCTGCACCTCTATGCCCTGTCTCTTGAGACGGTGCTGGTGGCCGCGGTGATATTTTTTCTCATGTTCCTGGTATATTTCCGCTTTTCACCTAAGGATACGGTGCTGCTGCTCTTTACGCCCATCTGCTTTGCGCTGAAGATCCCTTATGTGATCCCTATCTGCGCAGGCCTCATCTGCACCCCTGCCTCTGTCATAGCGGCGGGCTGCGGCGTGGTGACCTGGCATATGCTGAGGTACATCTCGCTGAACAGCGCGGCTCTGACCACACAGGAGGACGAAGCAATCTTTGCCCTTGAAAAGCTTAAGATACTCATCGACGCGCTCATGGGCAACCGTGAGATGCAGGTGCTGGTGGCAGCGTTTGCGGTAGCGATACTTTTTGTCTATATAATCAGGCGGCTGCCGGTGGATCACTGCTGGACCATAGCCATGATCACCGGAACACTGATCGACATAGTGGTCATCCTGGTGGGTGACCTGCGTTTCGAGACCCGCATCTCCATCGTCGGTCTCATCGTGGGAAGCATAGTCGCGCTGCTTGTGGCTATGGTGCTGAAATTCTTCGTGTTCAATGTGGACTATACCCGCACGGAGAAGGTACAGTTCGAGGATGATGAGTATTACTATTATGTAAAGGCAGTTCCGAAGAATACCGTCTCGCTTGCCGACCGCAAGGTCAAAAAGATAAAGGGAAGGGAGAAGCTGCCTTCGCCGCCTGCCGGACACGGCCGACGTGAAGAAGAAGGTACGGATGCTCCCGAGTATAGGGTGCGGCGTTCTGTCTCCCAGGGTGACGACAGGATAAAGAACATGGTGAGCACTTCAAAAGCTGCCGTACAAAAGAGCAATAAAAGCAGGACAAGACGCATTAACCTTCCGGAGGAGGAAGATAAGACCTGATGATGAGACGGCTGATGAGTTTTGCCGAAGAGTATATTTCCGGCATCCACATGCCCAAGATGCGGATCACGGATATAATCGAGATCGCGATAATATCCTTTCTGGTCTACAATATACTTGTATGGGTGCGGAAGACAAAGGCATGGTCCCTTTTAAAGGGACTTATCGTTGTTTTGGGCTTTTTACTGCTGGCAGCGATCTTCAACATGTCCACCATACTCTGGATCGCGGAGAAGAGCTTCTCCGTCATGGCCATTGCCGTGGTCGTTGTGCTGCAGCCTGAGCTGCGCCGCGTGCTGGAGCAGCTGGGGCAGAAGAATATAATCTTTTCCTTTCTGAATCCCGACTCGGCAAAGGCCAGGGGACGTTATTCCGATCATACCATAGATGAGATAGTCCGTGCTTCCTTTGCCATGGGCAGGGTGAAGACGGGCGCGCTCATGGTACTGGAGAGAAATGAGACCCTGAGCGAGTATGAGAAGACCGGCATAGGCATAGATGCTGCCGTTTCTTCCCAGCTCCTTATCAATATCTTTGAGCATAATACACCGCTCCACGACGGCGCGGTGATCTTCCGCGGTGACAGGATAGTATCAGCCACCTGCTATCTTCCCCTTTCCGATAACAGGAACCTGAGCAAGGCTCTGGGCACCAGACACCGCGCGGCTGTGGGTATCTCAGAGGTGACCGATTCTCTTACGGTGATCGTTTCGGAAGAGAACGGCAAGGTCAGCGTAGCCTACGGCGGAGAGCTCTTTACAGGCCTTTCCCAGGAGGGACTGAGGGAAAAGCTGGAGATAGCCCAGGATAAGCCCAGGGACGATGAAAAACAGGCAAGGAAGAATATCTTCTCCCGCCGGAAGGGAGGTCACAATGCTGAAACGGCTAACGAAGAATCTGGGACTTAAGCTCCTTGCCGTGCTGGTGGCCTTTGCGGTGTGGCTGATAGTCATAAACTACGCGGATCCCGTGGGAACCAACGAATACAGCGGCATTCATGTGAACATCATAAACTCCTCGAGCCTTACGGATAAGGGAAAGGTATATGAGGTCATAAACAATTCCGATACCGTGAATGTGGAGGTCCGTGGAAAGCGTTCGGTGGTGGACAACCTCAGTATCGAGAACATCACTGCCTATGCCGATCTGGAAGACATCACCATAATGAACACGGTGGCTATACAGGTGGTGGCCAATAAGAACAACGACCAGATTGACAGTATCCACTTGAGCCGCAACATGCTGGAGCTTGCAGTGGAGGACAGGAAGGAGATGCCCTTCACCGTCAATATCGTGACTACCGGTGAGCCTGCCGAGGGTTATGTCCGCGGCGAGATCACCCAGAACCAGAACTCCGTCCGTGTTTCCGGGCCAGAATCCGTGGTGAACCGTATCGCAAGGGCAGAGTGCAATGTAAGTGTGGCGGGCCGCACCACCGACCTTGCCACCAGCGCCGATATAAGGCTTTATGACAAGAATAATAACACCGTTACCCATCATAATCTGAAGACCAATATTTCTTCGATAAATGTGGGAGTGGAGATACTGCCCACCAAAGCGGTGGATATAGAATATGACTGGACCGGTGAGCCTGCTGAGGGCTATGTGGTCACCGGTGAGCCCAGGGCGGACAGGACGGCCATCTACGTAGCCGGCCGCAGCAGCGCCCTGAACCGTCTGAACGTAGTCTCCGTTCCGGCAAGCGAGCTTTCCGTGGATGGCGCTACAAAGAGCATCTCGAAGCAGATCGACATCAATTCATACCTGCCTGACGGTGTGAGACTGGTGCTTTCGGAGGGTGACAGCTTTGACGGCAAGGTAAATGTAAGTCTTGATATAGAAGAGCTGCAGACCAGAGTCATAAATATTCCGATAGCCAATATCACTACAAAGGGTACGCCGGAGGGCTATATCTCAGAGGTGCTGCTGGATGCGGGAGACGGTGAGGAAGAGCCTGCGCGCCGTGTTGTGCAGCTGCCGGTGAGCCTTAAGGGCATAGAGGCGGCCTTTGACGGTGTGACCGGCGTGGATCTGAGAGCAACTGCGGATATTGCCGCATATCTTGAGGAAAACGGCATCCAGGTTCCCGAGGAGGGCATTTACTCCATCGAGCTTCAGCTCACCCTTCCCGAAGGTCTTGAGGTGGCGGAACCCTGCTATGCGGATATAAGACTTCAAAAAGAAGCTGAGGAGGAAGAGGAGTAATGGCCAGATTATTCGGCACCGACGGTGTCAGGGGAGTTGCAAACGATGAACTGACACCGCTGCTGGCAATGCAGCTCGGACAGGCCGGAGCCACTGTGCTCACAAGAGAGAAGGATCATAAGCCCACGATAATGGTAGGCTGCGATACCAGGATCTCCGGTGACATGCTGGCGCACGCGCTGATGGCCGGTGTCTGTTCCGTGGGAGCAAATGCGGTTTATGTCGGAGTGGTCCCCACCCCCGCGGTGGCCTATCTCACAAAGCGTTACCGTGTAGATGCGGGAGTCGTGATCTCGGCTTCACATAATCCCGTGGAATTTAACGGCATCAAGTTCTTCGACGGTGACGGCTACAAGCTGCCGGATGCGCTGGAGGACGAGATCGAAGCATATATAAAGAACGGCATGCAGGGTGTGGAGTTTGTTACAGGCAGCCGTATCGGCCGCATACAGTACCGTATGGAGGCCCGTGAGGACTATATCAACCATTCCGTGAACGCCGTTCCCGTGGATCTCAAGGGACTTAAGGTGGTGGTGGACTGTGCTGAAGGCGCATCCCATTACACCTCCGTGGAGGCCCTCCGCAGGCTGGGAGCTCAGGTGACCCCCATCCATAACAATCCCGACGGTGTGAACATCAATGCCAACTGCGGCTCTACGCATATGGAAGAGCTTATGGCCAGGGTTGTATACGAAAAAGCGGATATAGGCATTGCCTTTGACGGTGACGCCGACAGATGCCTTGCCGTGGATGAGAACGGACATATGGTGGACGGTGACCAGATAATGGCCATAGTTGGCCGCCACATGAAGGAACAGGGTACCTTAAAGGACAATAAGATAATCGTCACGGTCATGAGCAATCTGGGCTTCTCTCTGATGGCAAAGGCCAACGGTATTTCCATAGAGCAGACCAAGGTGGGCGACCGGTATGTGCTGGAGCGCATGAAGGAGATCGGTTCCAACCTGGGCGGCGAGCAGTCCGGCCACATCATTTTTCTGGATGAAAACACCACCGGTGACGGCCTGCTTTCCGCACTCCATCTTCTGGAGGTCATGAAGGAGAGCGGAAAGAAGCTTTCCGAACTGGCATCCGTAATGGAGGTGCTTCCCCAGGCACTGGTCAACGCAAAGGTCCCCAACCACAAAAAAGAGAGCTACATGGATTATCCCGAGATCGCCGAGGCCATCGATGCCCTGGAGAAGAAATTTGCCGGCGAGGGCAGGGTGCTGATCCGTCCCTCCGGCACCGAGCCCCTGGTCCGCGTTATGATCGAGGGAAAAGATCAGGCCCTTATAGAGGATGAAGCAAAGCGCCTTGCAGCCCTCATAACCAAGACCGTTCTGTGATATCGTACGGTTTCTGCATAATCTAAAAAAAGTACTTGCATTTTATCGGATTATGGTATAAAATACTCCTTGCCGTTCAAAAGAACGGCATCATATAGCGCTATCGCCAAATGGTAAGGCAACGGACTCTGACTCCGTCATTTTCCAGGTTCGAATCCTGGTAGCGCTGCTCACAAAACCCTCAATGAGATATCGTTGAGGGTTCTTTTTTGCCCTAAAACAGGGCGTTTCAGGCCATTTCAGTAAGCAGGATCCCCATCAGTAAAAATCAGTAAATAACCGTATGTTTGTTCGAAAAAAACTGATTTGAGAGGCTTTGTTTTGGAAAAATTGGAGGGGTATTGGAGGGTTAGTGGAAGCTAACACGGGAAAATCTGTCCGTTAATTGAATAAAATCCGTGCTAAATTGTGAAATTTTTGTGAACCGTGGAAAAAACATAAAAAATGGCCGGTATTCGAAAACCTTTCGTTCATGTTTTTTTTGCAACGCTGATAACGCAGACGGAATGAGTGATCAACCGGCTGGTTCCAAGAAGAAAGAAAGGAATTTAAATTATGGAAGAAATCAAAAAAAATCGGGCATTGACCCCCAAAATGCTTGCAGAACGTCTGAGTATCGGGAGAGATAAGGCTTACTCGTTGATGAGGAGTGCAGGTTTCCCATCTATAAAGCTGGGGGATCGCTACATAGTCACAGAGGACGCTCTGGAGAGATGGTTAAGAGTAGCTGAAGGTAAGTATTATGATTTAGAAGAAGGGAGGTTTGTCAAATGAGTAGAAGACCGAACGGAAGCGGGTATCTTCGTAATAACGAGGATGGAAGTAAGACTTTATTTATGACGTATATCGATTCGAAAACCGGCGTGAGAAGAAAAATACAGGTCACGGCAAAAACAGAAGCTGCATGCAGGCAGAAGATTCAGAAAAAACTGAATGATATCCATGATGCTGAAGCCGAATATGAAGAAGACGGTAACTGTATTACAAAAATGACCGTGGCAGAGCTGTGTAAGATGCATCTCGAATATAAGGTTGACCAGGGGCTTATTAAGCCTTCATCAAGGGATCGGAACATGACGACCATTAATAATCAGATCGAGGCATATAAGTTGGGTGATATTCGGGCAGATAAGCTTAGAGTAGCTGACGTCGATGATCATTTCCGTAAATTATTTAAAGAAGGGGTTCTTTCGGCTTCGTCGATTGATAAGGCAAAAGATATTCTGAATGCTGCATATAACTGGGCGCTTCTGCGTAAAGAAGTTACGGAGAACCCTGTAGCGCCTCTGCTCGCTTCGCTGGAAAAAAGGTTGAAAGCCTGCGATGCAAAATCAGCGGATGAAACAGATGTCAGAGTTTTGTCCCCTTCACAGGAAAAAGCCTTCAGAGAAGAAGCCTTAAGAAGAGGAAAGAACGGTAATTATATTTATATTCAGGGCCTTTGTTTTGTTTTGTTGCTGGAGACCGGCATGCGTGTAGGAGAACTGTTGGCGTTGCGTTGGGATGATTATGATAAAGATGATGGGATCTTAAAGATATCGAAAGGACGGGTCAGGGTACGCAAAGGAAATAAAGTCGATGCAAGGAAGGATAAACTCGAGTATACATTTATTGAGGATTCTACAAAAAATCATAAAGCGAGAAATATCCAGCTTACCGGGGAAGCCAGAAGAATTCTCGAAATGATCTGGAAAGAATCACCCGACAGGTGCTCGGGTACAGACTATATCTGTACTACGCATAACGGAAAGCCAATGTCTGCAACGGATATGGAACACCGTGTTAAAACAATATACGATCATGCCGGGATTTCTTCGGAAGAAGTAAGAGGCCTTCATATACTGCGCCGTACCTTTGCCACAAACAAATACCGTGCCGGATGGGACTCTGCAAAGATAGCTGCCTATATTGGGGATTTGGAATCCACAGTAAAAAAGTATTATATCGCCGATAGGGATATACGTGAGAGCCGTGGAAAAACAGTAGCATACATAAGCATTCCGGAAGAGGAAAGATAATAAAGAAGCAGCATCCTTTTTCGTTTTACATGGGATAGGATTTTGGGTATAATGATACCGGCAAAGGATGGTGAAAATACGGGTATAGCTCAGAGGATCAGAGCGGTGACATGTTAAGCCGCGTGTAGGTGGGCGATTTCCCCATCGCCCGTTTGTATTACAGTTTTATTGACTATGGGCTGTTGACGGAATAATATATGCGTACGACTTCTCCCCAAAACGCACTGAATTACACAAGATTTGGGGAGAAGTCGTTGACTTGAAGTGCTTTTTCATATTTTTGGAATAATTGGATTAGCAAAAAAATACTTTTGAAGCTTTTTGTGTGTGGATCGGCAACTACATGGATGATTGATAAACTGATAGGAGATAAGGGAGGCTTATATGGCCGTGTCAGCAGGCAAATTTACCTTGCACCCTTTACCCTGTGTGAAACAGAGCAGTTTTTAAATGTTGTAAAAAAAATGAATTACAACAAGATGCAGGTTCTGGATACATACATGATCTTTGGCGGCATACCATATTACCTGGACATGTTGAGCAAGAATAGTCCTTTGACGGTTAATGTCGATAATCTTTTTTTTGATACAGATGCTCCGCTTCGGGCGGAATATGATTTTCTGTTTAGATCGCTTTTTATAAAGAGTACTAATTATCGGAAGGTAGTTGAATTTTTATCAAAAAAACTGGAAGGGCAGACCAGAGAAGAAATATTAGCTGGATGCAGGATAGAAGGGGGAGAATTAACTACTATATTAAAAAACCTGAATTCTTGTGATTTTATCAGGGTGTACTATGATCCGAATAAAAAAGAAAAAGGAAAAATATATCAGTTGACAGATATGTTTACGTTGTTTCATATCCGTTTTGTAAAGAATAATAACGGTCAGGATAGGAAATTTTGGACAAAAAAAGCTGGAACAGGTGAAGTAAATGCATGGCTGGGGTATGCATTTGAACAGGTTTGCTTACATCATACAGAGCAGATAAAAGCCGGACTTGGTATTTCAGGAATACTATGCAATATATATGCATGGAAAGAAAAAGGCTTTATTGATTCGGATGGTACAAAATGGGAAGGCGGACAAATAGATCTTGTAATAGACAGAGATGATAAGGTGATGAATCTTAGTGAGATAAAGTATTCAAAAGACAAGTATTCAATAACTGAAAAATATGCTGAAACAATCAGAAAACGGACAAGCTTGTTTAGAAAACAGACCAAAACAAAAAAAGCTTTAAGATGCACTTTCATCACAACGTATGGGGTAAAGGATAATGACAATAAATCTATTGTTGACAATGAGCTTACGATAGAAGATCTATTTCGTTGAAGCATTTTTTAACTTCTCCCCAAATCGTTACATTAATAGGGATATATGGGGAAAGGTTGTTTCGGGATCTCTGCGAATTGTAAATACGCAGATAAATTTGCTTAAACCATGTTTGGCATATGGGGTGGCCCATTAGGACATTAACTTCCAGTTGTGCGCCCAGACGAAGGGCGATTAATCTAACGGGTGGAAAGCCCGTCTGCGAAGGTCTAACCAACCAGCAGTAGCGAGTCTTGGGATGATGGCGGTAACGGCTGATGCGAAGCGTAGACAGCAAGGGAACAGGGTTATATGGCAAATACAGTCCCGAAATTGGCATCATCTGGGCGGCCGACATTTTTTCGCAAATGGAAGGCAACATACATATGACCGTTATTGGTGAGGTGATATGTACCCCACGGGATATTAGTGCCAATCATGTTTCACATTGTGAGTGCACAGTCAACTGGAGAGAGCCTGTTATCTCTGCGATAGCATCAAGTGCTTAGCAGTACAGCGTACAGTCGTGCCAGGAAACTGGATGGATAGCAGGCAGTCGGACAACTCCATAGTACCGATGATAGCGAGTAATGCCGAAGGAGGGAAGGGAGTTGCGAAGGGCTATATTTCCGCCAGAAACCTTCACCGTACTCAGGGACGGATGAATGGGGGCTAACACAAAGCGGGAAGAAAGTTAAGTGTTCTTTTTATGACACTTTTGCCATCAGTCCTTTGGGGAGCCCGGTGCAGGAAAGCTGCACGCCGGGATCTACTGGGGGCGTGCCTCGTGAGGGGCACGTCTACCAACCAAAGCCGCACGCACGGATCTGTGAGGGGCTAAGGGCGTGAGCCCTTAGCCTACTATACTTATAGACTAAGGAAGCTTAAAATGAAGAGAAGGATAAAAAAATTTTTTAAAGTGGCGGGAATAGTTGCACATTTCGGTAAAACGGTACGCCTGTACCGCGTGAGCGGTACAGGTTTTTCGCACCAACGGTGCGCTATCCGTTTTTACGCTTGTTTATAGGTTCAAGATTCCTCATATTCTTACCGTTCATTTCAAGACGGTATGAT
>JAFWWB010000048.1 GCA_017518185.1 Lachnospiraceae bacterium | reverse complement strand
TGCTGCATAGCTCAAGCAATGTACCGGCAGCCTTTTCATCGATGGCAAAGCCGTGTTTTTCCGCTTCAAGCTCGGCTATCCCCGCAAGCTCTTCGGCGCTGTAGTCCCGAAACTGTATATGGAAGGGAACGCGGGAACGGAGACCGGGATTCTTGTCAAACAGCTCTGCCATGCGGTCGGTGTAGCCGGCGAAGATGACAATGGTCTTTTCACGGCGGTTCTCCATCTCCTGGACTATGGCGCTGATCGCTTCGTCGCCGAAGCCGCGGCGGTCATAGTCAGCCAGGGAATAGGCTTCGTCAATGAAAAGCAGCCGTCCCTCTGCTGCCTCGAATGCCTCGCGGACCTTTCCTGCTGTCTGTCCTACGTAACCGGCTATGAGGTCGGCGCGTCCGACTTCTTTCGGTTCCGGCGACTCCAGCAGACCTGCCCGGTAAAAGATCCCGGCCATGATCCTTGCAACGGTGGTCTTGGCTGTGCCGGGATTGCCGGAAAACTCCATGTTAAGGACTATTCCTTTGGCAGGTTCACCCGAATCGCGCATATCGGCCTTAAGCCTGGCGAGAGCGATCACCCTTTCAGCCTGGCGCTTCACCTCCTCAAGTCCTATAAGCTCCCTGAGTTCCCGGCAGGGATCGGTCTCTTCAGCGGGGGGAATGTCTTCTGCGGCTTCATCATCATCATATCCTATAGGAGTGAAATCATCATCGTCCGGGTCGGCAGCATCATAGCAGGGCCGGTCTTCACCTGTTTCATATTCTGCCAGTATATCTTTCACTTCCTGAAAGGATCTCCTGCCGAGATTGCGTATCCCCCAAAGCTGTGTATCACTCAGGGTACGGAGTTCTTCCAGGCTGTTGATACCGGCGCGCTTTAAGCAGTTAAAGGCGCGGACGCTCAGGTTCAGCTCCTCCAGCGGGGTGCAGCCGGGATCGCAGGCTGCCATGCCGTTCTGAAGGATACGGAGTGTACCGCACAGGAAGGTGTAGAGGCTGCTTCCCGGTAAAGGGCTGTCAGCGTCAGGCAGCCGTTCAGTCAGCATACAGCGGAGAGCACTGCCGCCGGTCTTTCTTATCATACTGCCGGGCAGGGCTATGGAGAAAAGGCTCCGGAGTTTGAGTGACATCTCTTCCGGAAGGAAGATGAGCAGACGTCCGCGGGCGCTGTCCGAGAGGGGATCGTTCCCGGCAAACAGTATCACCAGTGCATCATTTTCGGAAAGCAGGAGAAAAAGCTCGCGGAACACGTCGTCGGAAGCAGCATTCATATCGCAGTGTTCGCTGAGACTTCCTTTGCCGGGATCTCCGCAGGGAGCGGAGCAGAGCTCGTAGCAGTATTCTTTCGGGATATCCCCCAGTATGACGCTTTTCACTTCTCCGAAGGGACAGCGTTCATAACCGGTTGCAGCCGCCGCTCCGTCGAAGATCCATTCGTAATCCCCGGGAGTGACCGCAGGTGCTTCCGCTGAACCTTTTATGAAGAAGGCAGCAGGCTGATCGTCTTTTGTCTGAGAGAGCGTGAGCGTAAGGCCGAGCAGGGAACCGCCCTCAAGACGGGAAGCTGCACAGAGAAAACGGGATGAGGCTGCCCTGGCATTGCGTCTGCTGCTGTGATAGTCGCTGTCGTGTATGGGTGAGATAAGGCTGATGCTGTCGGCACGGAAGGGGATTGTGATGTTATCGTTGTATTCCATGGTTTGCACCTCCATTGGGCATGAGGTGGCTCCAAAGGAGCCGGAGCCCTGATGCCGCTACTTGTTTTATGTTACCTATATACTATTCTTTTGTCGCAGTCTGTCAGAACCTTATTCCCCGGCACGCTCATATCATCGCGTGCTTCCCCGGAAGCGGACCCGCCGGTCCTCGGCCCTTACATCTGCGGATGAGGTTTTCAAGGTGGACGGCAGCATTGGGAACAACAAAAAAGCCGATGCTCCTGATCTTCAAAAGGGCATACTACGCCTCTCGAAGAATTCATCACATCCGCTTCCGAATTGAAGCATATTTTTATTTTTCAAACACAATACACTTTTTTGATGGCTTTGTCAAGTTTAATCTTCTTTCGCTGACCGGGGCTGTTTTCATGAGCCTTTATTTGTGGTATCATCAAAGGCTGAAGCTGGTCTTTACAGGACGGAAAAGGGGGGGACTTATGGAAGAAGTTCGTCTGGATATATCGGGGATAAGCGAAAAGGACGGGAAGAAGCGGGCCTATGTCCGATTTTCCTGCGGCGCCTGCTATGCCGAGGGCCATATCCCGGAGTGTGAACTGACTGAGGTCAGCGGTTTTTCGGATGAGGAGACGGAAGCTCTTAAAAGCTACCTGCGCGAAAACCTGGCTGAGCTTAAAAAACGTGCGGCAGCAGTAAACCCGCTGAACGCCATAATGGGAAGACGGGCAGGGGAATAGATGCCGGAGGTTTGAACCTGACACGAAATAGCTCCCTGATAAAAGAGCTGTCGAAGAAAACGAGTCTTCCCTTAACATCCTATTTTCTTTCATCAGGACAGATAAAAAAGATGCTAAGCCATAGGTTTTAAAACGGTGCCCGTGGGCCGGTGCCCACGGCATCATGTCCTGATCCGCTGAAACAGGCGGCGGAGGGCAGAGCCGCGGGCCATGAAGGAATGTCCCATATCCAGCGAGTTCATGAGTCTCATATCTTCATCGCTGAGTACCAGATCGAAGCAGTGCAGGTTTGAACGCATGTGGTCGGGATTGCGGGTACCGGGGATGACTATATGGCCGGACTGGATATGCCAGCGGAGTATGACCTGTATGGGCGTGCGTCTGTGCCGGCGGGCTATCTCCATTATCACGGGATTTTCGACCACTATATGCCTTTCGCGGGCGAGGGGCATCCAGGCCTCAGGGACTATACCCTGCTCCTTCATGTATGCGGAAAGCTTTTGATGCTGCTGGAAGGGATGGCACTCTATCTGGTTCACGGCAGGGGGAATGTTCGCAAAGGCTTCCAGTGCCCTGAGCTGGGAGATCAGGTAAAAGTTGCTTACTCCGATGGAACGTGCCAGACCCTGTTCAAAGGCCCATTCAAGGGTTCGGTAACCGCTTTTTATGTCACCCACAGGATAATTCAGCAGCAGAAGGTCGATGCTTTCGCATTTCAGGCGTTTCAGGCTTGCTTCGATATGTTTCCTGGGATCATGATCGTAGCGGGCCGGAGGCAGCTTGGTGGTGATAAAGATCTCCTCCCTGGGCACCGCAGCGGAGGCAATGGCCTTTCCCGCATAGCGTTCGTTATGGAAGAGCTGGGCTGTATCAAGCAGACGGTAGCCCTCACGGAAAGCGGCAAGCACCACCTGCTCGCAGATATCGGGATCGTTCAGACCCCGGAGTCCCAGGCCAAGCTGAGGCATCCTTATGCCGTTGTTGAGAGTAAGATATTCCATGGGGGTATTCTATCATACCGCTGTTTTTTTTTCACGCAAAAATTGCCGTTTGAGCGCAAATCTGATATCATATGATGCCAGGGGCAAAAGCGTTTTCCTGTGAAGGGGGATATTTTTTTGAAGGATAAGGACAGAGCAAAAAAGATAGTACGCTTTGTATGCGGACTGTTGGTCTCCTTTGCGCTCATTGCCTGGATGGTCATGGTCACGCTGGAGGAAGGCGGCGGCCTGAAGGGCAGTAGGCCGGAGGCAGGAGGAGCCGCGGCCTTTTTATCGCTGACTCCCTTTATGCTCTTTGGCGGGCTGTATGGCTATTTTATCTCCTTTATCATATTTCTTGCCCTTTTCATCACCCGGATGGCACTGAATATGGAAGATGCGTATATGATGGCGGTGTATCTTGCCGGCATGTACCTGTATTCCATGATGGGGCAGTACAGGTGGTTCCGTATGCGCAGTAAGGCACTGGCAGGATGCCTTGCCACCGCGGCACTGACCGCAGTGTTACGTTTTATATGCGCCAATGCCTTTGCAGAATACAGACTGATCGGTTTTTCAGCGGACATAATAATAAAAGAGCTGATAAATGCCTCGGCCAATGCGGCGCTTTCCGGCCTGGTGCTCTATCTGTTCTTCAATCATGCGACCGATGGGATGAAGGAATGCTTTCCCATAGGAGTGGGCTATACCGGGGCTTATATAAAGGATCTGCTCCTGCAGAACAGCCTGCGGAAGACCAGGCTCAGCCGTAAGATAACTTTCATCATCATCGGACTGATCGTGATCCTTGGTATATTCGGTTCCATCTTTTCAAAAATACTCCTGTCTGACATGACTGCGATGCGCGGTCCCGCCCCCGGGGATATCCCGGATCCTTCCCAGATGCAGGATTTCATGCGCAGCAGTTACGGAAACGTGTTCGTGATCAAGATACTGCTGCTGAACCTCTGCGTCGGCCTCCCCCTTGCCGGCATAGTCAATTTCTATATGAAGATGCAGATCGGCGCACCGATAGGTAGGCTTTCCTCCTTTATGCTGAATTTCATGGATACGAAGGATGAGGAGCGCGCGGCTTATGCAGGCTCGATAAAGGAGATCAGGACCAGGACCCATGATGAGATAACGGAGCTTTACCATGCCACGGAGATCATGGCAATGGAGGTGACGGGATATATCGAGACCGTCAGGGAAGAACAGAGACTTGAGGAGGATCTGCGTGTGGCCAAGGCGGCCAGTGAGGCAAAATCCGCCTTCCTTTCAAATATGTCCCATGAGATACGTACTCCCATAAATGCTGTGCTGGGCATGGACGAGATGATACTGAGGGAGGCAGAGGATAAGGAGATACGCCGCTATGCCGCGGATATAAAGAATGCGGGCCACACGCTGCTTTCCCTGGTGAATGACATACTGGATTTTTCAAAGATCGAGGCCGGAAAGATGGATATACTTCCGGTGCAGTACCAGACCGGTTCGATGATAAATGACCTGGTGAACATGCTTTCCCAGAAGGCTGAGGAAAAGGGGCTGGAGCTGATCCTTGATATAGACGAAACGCTCCCCTCGCTGCTCTACGGAGACGAGGTGCGGATAAAACAGTGCATCACCAATATACTGACCAATGCGGTAAAGTATACTGAAAAGGGAAGCGTCACATTGAAGCTCTGTTATGAGAAGAGGGGGGAGGATGAGATACTCCTTAAGGTAAGTGTAAAGGATACGGGCATTGGGATCAAAGAAGAGGATCTGGCTAAGCTGTACTCTCCCTTCGAGCGCATTGAGGAGATAAGAAACCGCACCATAGAGGGAACGGGGCTTGGCATGAGCATAGTGAAAAAGCTCCTGGCCATGATGGATTCGAAGATGGAGGTGAAGAGCGTATACGGGGAGGGCTCGGAGTTTTCCTTTGAACTTCTCCAGAAGGTCTGCGACAGCAGTCCCATAGGTGATTTCGTGCAGGCCTACAGGGATGCGGTGGATTCAATGGAACGATACAGCGAGAGCTTTCATGCACCGGAGGCCAGGGTGCTGATAGTGGATGACACGCGCATGAACCTGAATGTTATATGTGCGCTGCTCAAGTCCACGCAGCTTCAGATTGATACCGCGGAGAGCGGGAAGGAGACACTGAAGAAGGTCTGCGAAAAGCATTACGACTGTATATTCCTGGATCACCGCATGCCGGAGATGGACGGTATCGAGACCTTTGAGGCCATGAAAACGATCGAAGGAAATCTGAACCGGGAAACGCCCTGCATAGCCCTTACGGCAAATGCTGTGGCCGGGGCGAGGGATATGTATCTTGCAGCGGGCTTCAGGGACTATCTGTCAAAACCGGTCGAGAGCAGCAGACTGGAGAAGCTGCTGCGTAAATATCTTCCCGCGGATAAGCTTATACTTGCGGAAGATGAGGGCTTTGTTTCGGGATCCGGAGGAAGCGGAGAGGCGGAGGATGAGGAGCTTTCAGCCCTTAAAGCAGTGCCGGGGATCGACCTGAAGGCAGGCCTTAAGAACTGCGGCAGCCCGGAGGTGCTCCTCGGGGCCATTAAGGATTTTTATACCGTGATCGATGAGAAGGCGGATAAGACGGAGGGCTTTGCCGCTGCGGGAGACTACAGAAACTTTACCGTGCTGGTGCATGCCCTTAAGAGCAGCGCAAGACTCATCGGAGCAGCCTCCCTTTCGGAGAAGGCGGCGTATCTGGAGCAGTGCGGCAATGACGGGAATGCCGCGGAGATAGAAAAAAAGACCCCGGAGCTCCTCTCGGAATACCGGTCCTATAAAGAAAAGCTTGCTGTAGTGGCGGCCGGTAAGGAGGACACGGAGCTGCCGGAGATAGCTGCCGGGGAGCTGGCGGGAGCCTACCGCGATATAAGAGAGGTGGTTGAGGCCTATGATTTTGACAGCGCGGACTCTATGCTTGAGATGCTTAAGGAGTACAGGATCCCGAAGGAGGAGAAGGAACGCTTCGGAAAGCTTGTGCTGCTCATGAGCTCGGTGGACAGGGAAGGGATACTCGGGCTGCTCTCGGATATCTGATAAAGGAGATGTGTGATGGAAGGACCAAAGATTCTGCTGATAGCGGAGAACAGGAGCTTTATGGTAAATGCCATAATAAAGGATCTGGAAAAGGAAGGGTATGAGGCTGCCTTTTCGGGAATGGCGGTGAACGAGCTGGGAAAACTCGAAAAGCTGCCGGGCATCTGTCTTATCTATATAGACAACGTGGAAGGAAATGAGGGATGCTTTACCTATCTGAGGGACCGTATAACCGAAGAGGGGGCGTCGCTGATGGCTGTATTAAAGTCCGAGGATGAGGACAGCTTTTTTTCCATGATACCAAGGGAAAAGCTCTCGGCAGTATTCCCGCGGCCCTTTAACGTAAAGGTGCTGGGAGAAAAGCTGGCAGAGATAAGCGAGAAGCGGGAGAAAGCGGCTCAGAAGAAGCGCATACTGGTGGTTGACGATGACGGCACGATGCTGCGCACGATAAAGACCTGGCTGCAGAATAAATATCAGGTCTTCATGGTCAATTCCGGCATGGAGGCCATACGCTTCCTCGTGAACAACGAGGTGGACCTTATCCTGCTGGATTATGAGATGCCTGTCATCACCGGACCAAAGGTGCTTGAGATGCTCAGGAGCGACCCGGCGACACAGAGCATACCGGTGATGTTCCTTACGGTAAAGAGCGACAAGGAGAGTGTGATGCAGGTGGTTGCACTGAAGCCGGAGAAGTATCTTTTAAAGACCATGCCGCCGGAGGAACTCATAGCAAATGTGGATGAATTCTTTGAGAGAAAAAAAGTGACACTATGAACGGTTGAATACGGGGGTGCCCCAACTTCATAAACATGAAAACTGCGGGATCATCTGATATGCAGAGGAGAGAAAAAAATGATATGTCAGAATTGCGGAAATGAAAGAGAAAACGATGTGTACTGCCGTTATTGCGGGGCTCCGCAGCCGCAGGTGTACGGTTATGCTCCCGGAGCAAACGGAGAGGCTCTTAAGAAGAAGAGATCACCGGTCATCCCCCTGCTGATCATCATCTTTGCTGCCGTTTTGATCACCGGCGGCGTGGCGGCAGCCCTGATCCTTCACGGAAAGAGCGTGGAGAAAAAAGCGGCGATAGAAAAAAAGCTGGACAGGGCAGAGCAGTATCTGGATGATCTGGAATATGACCGTGCGATAGCGGCATATAAGGCAGTCCTGGAGCTGGATCCGGGGAATGAGGATGCAATTGACGGATTGGAGGAGATCTGCGCAACGGTCGAGGATAACGATCCCAGCCTGGCGGAAGAGATATATGAGGAAGTGATAAGCCTGCTGGAAAGATCCGGCAGGCGCACAGGAGACCGCAAAGTGGCGGAACGCTATGAAGACCTTGCCGGCGATCTGGAAGAAAGGCTTGAAGATGTGAGGAAATACAGTGCAGCTGCTGCAGTAGCGGCTGCTCCTGATCCGGATGAACTATCGGAGATCACCGATGCGGGGTACGCAGCTGCTACCATCGACACACCTGCTGTGGACCCCTCCGGATCAGCCGCTGCATCAAATACCACTGCCTATGGCCAGGAAGGCCCGGTGCTGCATATCTACTGCTGGAACGAAGAATTTAAGAACATCCTGGAAAGGCACTATCCGGGATACAGCAGCAGCGGAAAGATAGGAGATACGGAGGTCAAATGGACCATCATACCGACGGCAGACGAAGCGTACCAGAATGCTCTCGATATGGCTCTGATGAATAACACTTATTCGGATGAGGGGGATATCGTTGATATTTTTCTGGTGGAACCGGACTATTCCCTGAAATATACGGATTCACAGTATTCGCTTCCGCTGGAGCAGCTCGGTATCGATGAAGCCGAATTGTCAGGCCAGTTTGATTTTGTAAAGAACTTCAGCACCGACCGGCAGGGATACAGGAAAGGCGTCTGCTGGAATTGCTGCGTGGGCGGCATGATCTACAACCGTGAGATCGCTAAAGAGGTGCTGGGCAGTGATGACCCTGCCGTAGTGCAGGCGGCGGTAGAGGACTGGGGAGCATTTAAGAACACGGCTGATCTGATGAATAAAGCCGGCTACAGGATGACGGCTACCGCGGAAGATACGTATAGGGTCTTTTTCGATAACATGAGCGGTCCCTGGGTAGATGACGGAAGGATCAGGATCGATGACCACGTTAAGGACTGGGTGGATCTTTCGGAGTACATGCTGGATAAGGGGGAGACCACGAATGAGTATATGTGGTCCGACTCATGGATGCAGGGCTTCTATACAGGCGACGTTTTCTGCTATTTCGGACCTTCATGGTTATTTTACTGGTGCATGAGCGGAGACGTGGCTGACCGCGGCGGCTGGGCCGTTACCGAAGGCCCGGAGCCTTTTTATTGGGGCGGCACCTGCCTGATGGCGGCAGTCGGAACCGATAATCCCCGGCTTGTGGCGGATATCTTCCGTTGCATTACCATGGATGATGGCATCATGTATGACATCATGCTGGACAATCAGGACTGCGTCAACAACAGATATGTTTTGTCCAATGCTGCCAGGGACAGCGCTTTCAACGTGGATATCCTTGGGGGACAGAATCCCTTTGAGGCACTGCTTCACAATGCCGAAAGAATAGATAACGGTGGCAGGATGACGATCTATGATCAGGATCTTTGCGCAGGATACTCATACTATATGGGTGATTATTTCCGGGGATTCACCAGCTATGATGAAGCCCTGGAAGAGTTCTACCGGGTCTCGGAGCAGGATTTCCCGGAGCTGAGCCACTGATGCTTCCGTGAGGACAGGTGATGGCAGAGAGGCTCGGCAGGGAGATAAGGGTTTCAGGGATACGCTTTAAGTCAAATGTGCTGATGGCGCCTCTGGCCGGCTATACCTGTTTCCCCTTCAGACTGATGGTGGAGCGACTGGGGGCGGGAAGCGCCTATACGGAAATGGTCAGTGCCGATGCACTTAAATACAATGACAGGGCGACAGAAAAGCTGCTCTTTACGGATGAGCGTGAGGAGCTTAAGTGTGTGCAGCTGCTGGGTTCGGTCCCCATGGTATTTGAGAGGGCGGCGAAAAGCGCTCTTCTGGAGAGATTTGATATCATCGATATAAATATGGGCTGTCCCGTACCCAATGTGGTAAAGGCGGGAGAGGGCTGTTCTCTGCTTGAGGATATCCCGCGGGCGTCAAAGATCATAGAGGCCTGCAAGAGGAGCGGAAAGACAGTGTCGGTGAAGTGCCGTATAGGCATGAACAGACAGAGGATAGTGATAGAGGAGTTCGCCCGGATGTGCGAAGCCTCCGGAGCCGACATGATCACGGTTCACGGAAGAACGCGGGATATGATGTATAACGGCAGTCCCCTGTTTGAATACATAAAACTGGCAAAGGATTCCGTGAGCATCCCGGTATTTGCGAACGGAGGCATCTTCTCAGAAGAAGAAGCGGAGGAGATGATGGAAAAGACGGGAGCGGACGGCATCATGCTGGCAAGATACGGATTCGAGGATCCCCTGATCTTTTCCCGGCTTACGGGAAGGGAGTGCGGGGACACAAGATACAGCCTGCTTACGGAGCAGCTGGCGCTTTCTCAGGAGTGCTTTGACGAGTTTTTCGTGCTCAGCTATATAAAAAAGCTGGCGTCTTATTTTATGAGAAAAATGCCTGGGACCAAGCAGCTGAAAGCTGCGCTGTATAAATGTGGCAACATTACGGAATTGAAGAGCGTTCTGGCTGAGATATTTTCGGCCTGATACGGAAAGGACCAAGGGGCGGGAATATGCCGGTACAGGACAGGTTTGAGATAGGAGACGGTGTTTTAAGGGCATATAAGGCGGATCAGGAAACTGAGATATGCGTTCCCGAGGGCGTCCATACCATAGACGCGGGGGTGTTCAAAGGCATGTCCCGGCTTACGAAGGTCAGCCTGCCCTCTTCCCTGAAAAAGATCGGTGCCATGGCTTTTAAGGGCTGCCGGCAGCTTAAGAGCATAAACTTTCCCGAAGGCTTTTCGGAGATAGGGGAATATGCCTTTCACAAATGTCACAGCCTGGAGGAACTTATCTTTCCCGATTCCATGAAGTCAGCGGGAAACTATGCCCTGCTTTATTGTGACGGCCTGAAAAGAGTGGTGATGAGGGGGCCTGAAAAGCTGGGGAAGGCTGTGTTCTCCCATAACCTGGGGCTTGAAGAACTCAGCCTCAGGGCCGGAGTTGATGATTCCAATTTTTCGGAAGAAGTCTTTGAGGGCTGTGTAAAGCTCAGAAAGATCTCCTTATCCGAACAGGTCTTTGAGATCGGAAATCTTATTGAGGCGATGGATTCCCATTCCGCCTATCCGGACGTTATCAGATCCATCGCGAAGAGCGTATATCACTCCATGCAGATAGAGGACGGGGTGCTGGAAAAGTTCAGCATAAATCTTAAGAACATCATCCTGCCCGAAGGGATAAGGGCCATAGGAAAAAGCTGTTTCTTTGATAAGAAGGGGATCATAAGCATCACCTTTCCGGAGTCACTCCGGGAGATAAGAGCCAATGCTTTCCTGAACTGCACAGGGCTTACGGAGGTGAATTTCCGAAACAGGGAGGTAAGGACGGACGGGAAGGCCTTCAGAGGATGCTGCAATCTTAAACGGGTAAACATCGGGGATGAGTACTATCTTCTGGAAAACGAAACCCCGGATGAGCTGGCAGGACGCATCCGGGATCAGGTGCTTGGGGATTTCTATATCAGCGGCAGGATACTGGTACGCTATATGGGAAGCGAAGAGCAGATACAGATCCCCGGAGGAGTGGAGATCATAGGAGAGAGATGCTTCTTCGGAAATGAGAGGCTGAGGATCGTGCTGTGTCCGGAGGGCCTCAGGGAGATCAGGGAGGAAGCCTTTTCGGGCTGTGTGAATCTCCAGACCATAGCCCTCGGGGATAAGCTTAAGAGAGTGGAGAGAGAGGCCTTTGCGGAATGCCGGAGGCTTTTGAAATGTAATATACCGGACACTGTTGAATATCTGGGAGAATACGCCTTCAGGCGCTGCTTTGCGCTGAAGCCCTTTGACCTCATGCCCTGGAAGGCGGAGATACACCCTTATGCCTTTTATCTGGCAAAACAATTTCAGCAGCCGGAAAAGATAACTCGGAGAAAGGATGAGAGCCCTGAAGGGACGGAGCCGGAAGAAGGCTGTATACCGGCTTATGGCTTTACGAAGAAGGAAGGCATAAAGAGCCTTAAGACCGGCGGGATCAGGAGGATAGGGAAATATGCCTATGCCTCTTGCCCTGATCTGGAGGAGATAGAGATAGATGCGCCTGAGTGTGTTATAGAGGAAAGAGCATTCGCCTCCTGCCCTAAACTTAAAAGAATAAGCCTTAAGGTAAAGGCGCTGGGAAAGGGCTGCTTTTCCTACTGCAGGGAGCTTTCCGAAGTCTGTCTTTCGGGAGTATCAGTGCTGCCTGCTGAATGCTTTGCGGGCTGCTGCAGGCTCCGCAGCTTTAATGCGGAGACGCTGAAGGCGGTGGGAGAGAGATGTTTTGATGAGTGCGCAGGACTTGATCATTTTGATTTTTCGGGGATCGGTTTGATAGGGGAGAGGGCTTTCGAACGCTGCGATTCACTGAAGAGCGTGAAGCTGGATGATACGGAATGCGGATACCATGCCTTTGCGGACTGTGCTTCACTGGAAGCAGCGGAGATAACGGATAAGACCGTGCTTAAGAGCGGGGCCTTTACCGGATGCACACAGCTGCGCTCTGTTGTTCTTGATGGAGTAAGCTATGAGTTCACGCGCTTTGCGGACAGCCTTAACGGCACGGATAATCCTTATCCGGTAAAGGCCAGGGAACTGATGGCTTCCGTGTATTCCTGTTTTGATATAAGGGAGAGAAAACAGCTGGCAGGGTATCTTGGTGATGCCGTAAGGGTCACCATACCTGAGGATATGGAGGAAGTTGGACAGGATGTATTCAGGGATCATGTGCGGCTGAAGGAGATAAAGATCCCGGAATCGGTGAAGAGCTTCGGAAGCCATGCCTTTTTCATGACCGCGTGGCTGGAGGAACAGCGTAAAAGATCGGATATGGTAATAGTGAACGGCATACTCCTGGACGGGTACATGTGCCGGGGCAGGGTAGTGATACCGCCCTCTGTAAAGAAGATCTCAAGCTGGTGCTTTGCGGGAAATATCAGGATCACGGAGCTGGTGATACCGCGTGAGGGGACCGGCATCGAGGGTCTGGCCTTTCGTAACTGTCTTAATCTGAAGAAGATCACATTCCCGGACGGAGCCGGATATCTGCTTGATAATGTTTCGGACCTCACAGAGAGGGACTATCCCGAAACGGTGAGGCGGATCTTTTCCGAGTGCATCAACTGCTTTAAGCTGGATGAGAAAGGTGTGCTGACTGAGAGTACCGGAAACATAACGGAGCTTACTTTTCCGCGCGGCATAAAAGCCGTGGGGGATAATGTATACAGGGACTGCCATCTTCTGGAGACCATAGCGCTGGCACCGGATACGGAAAGGATAGGCAGCTGCGCCTTTGAGAACAGCAGATGGCTTAAGAGCGTTACGAATGCTGAAGCCGTCTCGCATATCGGCAGGCAGGCCTTTTCGGGCTGCGGCTCACTTGAACATATCGGCCTGTCGGATGCACTCTGCGAGCTGGGGAGCAGGTGCTTTGAACACTGTTGCAGCCTTAAGGAGATCAGGCTTTCGGATAAGCTGACGAAGATACCGGAGAGGGCCTTCTTCAGGTGCAAGTCCCTGAAAAAGCTTGTGATACCGGCATCGGTCAGGCTTATAGAAAAGGAGGCCTTCGCCTTCTGTGACGGATTGGAGGAGCTGTATGTTTCCGAAGATACGGTGATAGAAGAGCGGGCTTTTGCATATTGCGATAAGCTGAAGGTCACCACGGTCGGAAACGGGGAGCAGCTGCCCTTATGAGATACCGGGAACTGGGAAAAACAGGCCTGCGGGTTTCGGAGCTTGGCTTCGGTACCATACCGATCCTTAAGGGGAGCGTGCCGGTGCTTCCGGAATACTTCAATCCTGATACGGAAACCGCTGTGGCGATCCTCCGGAAGGCATATGAGCACGGCTGCAATCTCTATGATACCGCGATACTTGAGGAATACGGGGATGCGGAGGAAAAGCTCGGTGTATTTGCGGAGAGAGTCGACAGAAAGAGCATCATAATCTCGGATAAAGCCAGGTTTTACAGCGGGGCGGAGATATACAGGGAGGTGCTCCGTTCGTCAGAGATCCTGGGCACAAGGCCCGATATCTATTTTGTCCATCAGGTGGATGAGGATAATGTGGATGAGGTCTTCGGGAAATACGGCGCACTGGATGCCCTGTACGATCTGAAAAGGGAGGGAAGGATAGGATATACCGGCATTGCTTCCCATTATTACAGCGTGCTCTTACGGGCCGCCATGGATCCGCGGGTGGATGTACTCCAGGGCAGCGGAAACATACTGGAAAGAGGGATGCTGGACAGGATACGGAAGGAAGATGCCTTCAGGGAAAAGGGCTTTATACTGAATAAGGTTTATGCTGCAGGACTGCTTACAGGTTTTTTCTCCGTGGCAGAGCTCATCGGAGGGATACTGGAGTATCCCTTCTCGTCAGCACTTCTGGGCATAGGCACTTTCGAACAGGAAGCGGCGGCTTTTGCGGAAGAGTATCCGGAGCTGCACTTTACTTTTGAAGAGGTGCTTGAGCGTCTGGCCGGGCACTTCGATCCCATTGCCTGCGACAGGTGTGAACGCTGCGTATGCCCCTGCGGGCACGAGATCCATACCGCCTTCAGGCAGTTCAATTATTTCCATCTCGGTAAGGAATACTGGTCCCTCAGAAAGCTCAATATGGATCTGAGACAGACCTATGAAGACTGCATTTCCTGCATTGAACAGAGCTGTATCAGGGACTGCCCCCGGGGACTTTATATCCCCGGCGAGGTCGGGCGCATATACAGTCTGGTCAGGGCATACGGGGAGATATAAGGATAAGATACGGAGAGAACAGGGATTTATGGTCTGTTATATAAATGACATCGATATTGAAGAACTGGGCTTTTATTCGGAAAGCTCGGAGGTACAGCTGAGACGCTGCAACGAACCTGCACCCGGGTGCTTTATTGCCGAGAGTCTGCGGGTCATCGGACGGGCGCTGGATGCAGGCTATGAGCCTGTATCTGTCCTGCTGGAGGACAGGCATCTTAAGGATCCGGTCCTTGAACGTATAGGGGATGTGCCGGTCTACGTCGGGAGCAATGAAGCGCTTAGCGGACTGGCGGGATATAAGCTCACCGGCGGGGCATTGTGCCTCATGAAGAGAAGGAAGCTTCCCACGCTTTCTGAGATCACCGCAGCAGCCCGGCGTATCGCCGTGCTGGAGGGCATAAACAATCCTACGAATGTGGGGGCGATCTTCCGCAGCGCGGCAGCCGTAGGAGCCGATGCTGTCCTCATCACACCTGACTGCAGCGATCCTCTCTACAGGAGGGCAGCGCGGGTTTCGATGGGAACAGTATTTGCCCTGCCCTGGACATATTTCGGCACAAACAGGAAGAGTGACGTGGCGGCACTGAAGGCGGCGGGATTCTGCTGCATGGCCATGGCGCTTGAAGAAGGAGCGGTCGATATAAGGAAAGCGAAACAGAAGAAAGGCGATACTCCCGTCGCGGTATTCCTCGGAAATGAGAATGACGGGCTGTCGCGGGAGACTGTAAGAGCCTGTGACCATACGGTGATAATACCAATGAAGAACGGGGTGGATTCCCTGAATGTGGCGGCGGCAAGCGCACTGGCATTCTGGGAGCTCTTCTAAAAGAGGCAGAGGAGGGATCATCATGCGATGTAAAGTCTGCATGCATCATTGTGAGCTGGCACCAGGACAGACCGGAAGGTGCAGGGCGAGAAAGAATACAGACGGGGAAATACGTCCGGTAAACTACGGACGCGTCACTTCCGTTGCACTGGATCCCATAGAAAAAAAGCCGCTGGCGGATTTTCATCCGGGGAGCCTGATACTATCTGTGGGATCCTTCGGATGCAATCTGTCCTGCCCTTTCTGCCAGAACCATTCCATATCACAGGCGGGTGAAGATATATACACGGAGGAACTCATGCCGGAGGAACTCTGCGCGCTGGCCCTAAAGTGCAGGGATGAGCGCGGCAATATCGGCGTGGCCTATACTTATAATGAAGCCCTGGTGGGCTATGAATACGTGCGTGACAGCGCAAAGCTGGTGCATGAGGCAGGGCTTTTGAATGTGATAGTCACCAACGGAGAGGCGGAGGAAGCCGTGCTGGACGAGCTGCTCCCCTATACCGATGCGATGAACATAGACCTGAAGGCATTTACGGATGAAGCATACCGTAAGCTGGGCGGTGATCTGGAAACGGTCAAAGCCTTCATAAGGAAAGCGGCAGGGTCCTGCCATGTGGAACTGACCACTCTTGTGGTGCCGGGGCTCAACGACAGTGCGGCGGAGATGGAAGAGGAGGCTGCCTGGATCGCTTCGGTCGATCCGGGTATCGTACTTCATCTGAGCCGGTATTTCCCGAGGTACAGACATACGGAAGGCGGCCCGACTACGGTGGAGACCATCTATGCACTGAAGGCAGTGGCGGAGAAGCATATGTATACGGTACTGACGGGGAACTTGTAAGTGGCCGCTGCTATTTCGGGCCCTCCTGGAGCGGTACGGCGATTGACGACAACGAAGCAGGCGGAAATCCAGGCAAGCATTTGGTCCGGTTAATTAGGGACGGGTACACTAGTTATTCTACTGGTGCATGTACGGTGATGTTGCGGATCGTGGCGGCTGGGCAGTCACGGAAGGACCGGAGCTTTTTTACTGGGGAGGAAGCTGCCTGGTGGCAGCGGCCAGGTTCCCGGAGCTCAGTTATTAGATCAGAACTCCGTCAGATCGAGCTTTAAAGGCTCGCTGCCCCCGTCCACTATGGGCCACGAGTTGTCGCCGGAGTCATAGACCATATAGCGTATCTCCGTTTCGGATCCGCGCCATGAATCCATCCGGAGTACATTGTCATTACAGAGATACATATAATAGCCTTCTCCGCAGGTGAAGACGCGCATGGCGCCGAAGTCCCTGTGCCAGATATAGACGTCGCAGAATTTTGTGGCATCGGAACCGTCGTTGAAGCCGATGAGGACTTCGTTGGCGCCGTCACCGTCAAGATCCCGGAGAAGGTAACCGTAATCGCCGCTTCCTTTTTTCAGGTCTTCCTGGATGAACAGATCGTCACGTTCGTTTTTCCAGCCGCTTGAAAAGCCCTCCCTGTAGTAATCCAGGGTTGCTTCGTACCAGTCTTTTGGTATGCGGGGTTTTCCGCAGCCGGTCAGGAGCACGGCCATGGCAGCGGCGGAGACCATAAGAGTCAGAGTTTTTTTCTTTCGAAATGATCTTTTCATGGATAAGTTCCTTTCTTTTTCCGGTGATGCTGTCTTAAGGCATTCAGAGCAGTGTTATCACAGCCTGCAGCAGCGGTATGCTGAACATGGAAAATACTGTTGTCAGGGCTATGGCGGAGGAAAGGATACGTGTATCCATTCCCGCCTTTTCAGCCTGGATCATGGGAAGATTCCCCACGGGTACCGAAGCCATCAGGCACATGGCACGGATAGCCACGCTGTCGAAGCCGGCTTTTTTCATGATAAGGATAATGATAACGGGGATCAGGAGCATGCGCAGTCCGATATATGCCCATATGCGTATGTCCTTAAGTGCATCGGTGACTTTGGACCTGGCTATTGAGACACCCAGCATCACCATGGAAAGAAAAACCGTGGCGTTTCCGGTATACTGCACCGTGTTTGAGATGATGGGTGGAAGGGTGATCCCGAACCAGAAAACAAAGAGGCTGAACGCTGCCATCACCGTGCCGGGATTAAAAATGTTCTTTATGCTCATATGCCCGTATCTGCCATTCAGGACCCTGAGACCATGTGTATAGAAAAGAAGGCTGTACATGACGTTCAGGACGATCACGTACAGTATAGCGTTCTCGGGCAGGATGGCCTTTGCCACGGGAATGCCCAGAAAGCCTATGTTGGTGTATACGGTCATAAGGTTATAGAAGCGCCTGTTTTCGGGGGCAGCCTTCAGTATAAAGGGCATTATGCAGCCGAGGATGATCAGCACTATGTAAAAGAAGACACCGATGATGCCGGCGATGATCAGATCGTGGTGTGTGGCAGTGATATTACCGGAAAGTATGGAAGCAAGGATAAGGGCAGGGTTGCACACGTCCACCACGATGGCGGAAAGCTTCCGTGAGGTGAGGTCATCCACCACATCCTTCCTGCGGAGCAGGAAGCCGATGATGACCAGGATGGCGATAACGCCCATCTGTTGCAGTAATACAGGTATACTCATAAAGATCACAAATCTCCCTGATGGTCCCCAAACATCATGATTATAGGACCAAGTGCTCTTAAGGTCAATTCCCCCGTCAGATCCGGGGAAAAGAGCTTTTTTGCCCTGATCTGCATCCGGGGCGGTTTTCATATGTATGCGTTTATGATATGATGATGCTCTGCGGAAGCTTTAGTGGGAAGACAGAAGTATACACGGCTTGCATTGAAACGGGAAAGGCAGAAATGAAGATCTGGTTTAAGATATGGAAGGATGCCCGCATCAGGCGGGAGACCGTCATAGTAAGGGATGAAGAGGATACGCGCACGCATAAGGTGTTCGCGGCGCTTGAAGAGGCGGTGCATGAATTTGATCTGCCTACTCCGATCTGGCTTGATAAGAATGTAAAGAGCTTTAAGATGCGTTCCTCATGCCGCTTTGATGCGGACAGCTTCATCGAGGCCGTTGATTTCGACCATCTTGAGATGACCGTGCTTGAGGAATGACGGGGAAAGGAAAAGGGCGGCAGTGTTGAAAAGGGCTGCGCTTTTGCGGTACCGTATATATTTACAGTTATTAAGGGGGGTATAAGTATATGGCAAATGAACTGGGATATGAGCAATTCATCCATGAGATCATAAAAAAGGTCATGGAAGAGTATTCCGTTACGGAAGAACAGGTAAGATTTCACAGAAAGGGGCTTGTTTCGGAGGATCCCCGGATGCTTGAGTGGATCAGGAACAGCAATGAGCTTTACTGCGGGAAAGACTCGGATATCCTGCTTAAGGATTTCCTTACGGTTGAAATAAGTGAGGATGAGGATATCGCCAGTATCAACCGTGTTGATGCAGAGGCTCTGTATGCGGACTATATGGAAAAAGGCATGGATCATGCCTATTCCATTGTCAGGGACGGACAGGAGGAGCTTAAAAGGTCGGGGGGGAATAACGAGGCGGTACGCCTGAGGGGTATGAGGGACTACGAGTCCATTAAGGAACAGCTGATCATCAGGCCCTTGAATTATTCCCTTCATGCGAGGGAACTGAAGGGATGTGTTTACAGGAAATTCAGCGATTTTGTTTTCGTCCTTTATCAGCGTATGAGCGACAGTGAAGGAACACTGATCACCAGCAAGATAAAACGGGATGAGCTTAAAGATTGGGGTTATGCAGAGCGGGAAGAAGAAGTCCTGGAAGATGCCATGCTGAATACCATGCGCCTGTACCCGGCAAGTGTGTACGACTACCGTATCAACGAGGAAGTGGAGTTCCTGGAAGGGGACTTTACACGTAAGGATATAACGATGGCCGGGGGGCTTATGGGAAATCATATCCTTATGTCGACCCTGAACTGTACGAACGGTGCGATAGCTCTTTTCTATCCGGGGGTTGTTGAGAAGATGATGGAGATAATGGGCGGCCCCTTCAATGCCGTGCTTATGAACATCAATGATATCCTTGTATTCGATCTTAAGGATCCCCAGGCAAAGAATTTTGCAAAGCAGGCGGGAAAGTCCGGGAAAATGGGTGAGATGCTTTCTGCGAAGATATATATGTGCGATGAGAACGGGATCAATCCTGCAGCACAGTTTTTTATGATGAGGTAGACCGTTTCGTATAGAAAGAATGCGGACCGTGAAAGGGGGCGGCAGTCTTGAAAGGGCTGCCGCTTTTGTGGTATCTTTACGGGTAAATGGCGCGATTTTAGCGTATACAGCGCCGGACTGCGGGAGCTGCAAGGCGGCCGCGGTCAAGCTCACAGTAACGAAAGGAGAAGGTCATGAAGAAAAACAGGGTGCTGAAAAACGTGGCGGCATGGCTGCTTACAGGAGTACTGCTGACCGGGGAATTCTGCGGCACGGGGCTCAGGGCCTATGCTGCCGGTGAAGGCGGGCAGGAGGAAACAACGGCTGACGGAGAGCTGTCCGGGCCCGGTGAGGATGCAGGAGCCGAAGCAGAAGAGCAGGCGGAGTGGGAAGCTTCTGTGACTGAAGCGGATGCAGAAGCCGATGCCGAAGAGACTGAGGACACAGAGGACGCAGATGCGGGATCCGAAGCGGCTGAGGAGGCCATTGAGGCAGAGGAAGAGACAGATGTCCCGGCAGAGGAGGAAGAGAATGCCCTGTCTGAGGGAGCAGAGCCTGAGACCGCCCGGGATGAGGCAGAGGAAGAGAGCGCGGCAGAGGCAGATAAGGAAGGACCCAGTGAGCTTTTAATATGGAACGGAACGAAAATGGTCGATGTCCTGGCTGAAGGCAACAGTTACGGAAAACTTGGTAACGGCGCTTATTTCTATGGGAACGGGATCCTGCTTCTGGCCGGAGCAAAGATCACGGATACGGTATTAAAGCCCGCTCCCGCAGCCATAGACTGCAATGGCAAACTGATCATCCAGCTCATCGGTGTCTGCTCGGTCGATATCCGTGGAACGGGCAGCAAAGAAACCGGTGAGATCAAGGTCACAGGGGACCTGCTGATCATGAATGCGGACGAGAACGGCCTGAAAACTGTTCCTGCGGAAATGCTCAAAAATGAGACATTTCATAAAGAGCTGGCTGAGTTGTTAAAGGATGGTGGAAGGCTTACTGTCGGGGGCTCCGCAGACAACGGGAACGGCGGATACGGCATCGATTGTGACGGGGAGCTCAGCATCCGCGGGGCGGCAGGTTCTGATACACCGTTTGGTGAAAAGATCGGGAAAGGTGATCTGATCGGAAAGCTGGATAAGCCCGGTCTTACGCTCACCGTCCACGGACCGAAAAGCTCGGCGGCGGGATGTGAAAACAGTTCGGTGGGGATAAAGGCGAAGAGCATCGATATCAGGAATGCGGCTGTAAAGGCTTATGGTGAGGAAAGCAATGCGATAAGCTATGGTGTTTACGCCCAGGGAGGCGGGATAGATGTGCTGTCCGGTTCCCTTGATGCAAAGAGCGCAGCCTGCGGAATGAACGGGTTCACGGATGAGAGCATAAGATCTTCTGCTGTTTTTTCATCAGGGGATATAAATATCGGGACCGCTGCGGCTGTTACGGCTGTCAGTTCGGGAGAGGATGCCAATGATCATGTCGCCGTATGGAGCTATAACGGTGATGTGAATGTAAACGGAACCCTGAGCGCCGGAGCTGAGGGGGAGACCGGTCATCAGATTGCGGTATTGAGCACAAAGACGAAAGATTCCGAACCTGTGGGTAAGATCAGTTTGAGCAGTAACTATATTGCCATACCCAATGACGGCACAACGGGCAGGATCGGGGTAACAAAGCGTGTGGCAGTGACGGACCGGAACGGAAATGCGGCTGCTGAGGCAGAGATAGCAAAGGGAAGGAATTATGACCTGTGGATCGGGGGTATCCGCGTAAATGATAAGAACAGGTCCGATCTTTCGGAGGCGGTGAGCGGTACGGACGTTACGGCAAAATTTACTCCTTCCTCGAACACGCTTACGCTCAAAAATGTCACCGGCATCAACGGAACGGCTTACGAGGATGATGGTATGGTCTGCAAGATCAGCTCTGCCATACCCGTGCTTAACCTTCGGGGCGATTTGGAGGCTGTTTATGATGACAGTTCGGCGAAAAAGTCTGTCTTCATCAATGCCGCATCGCTGAACATAGACGGTGAGTTCTCCATCAGCGGAAAGCTGGACTGCGGCATACAGGCTGCTTCCGGGCTGACCGTGGACGGCAGCGGCACGGTCCTTGCGGTGGATGTACAAAAAGAAGGCTCCGTGGCGATAGAGTCCGGAAACGGATATGATCAGAAGGACGGAGCTGTGGCGCTTAAGGGTAAGAAGAGAGGCTTATACAACACGGGCGGAGCCGTTACCTTTGAGGGAGGCAGCTTTGAGGCGGATGGTGATGTGAGTGCGGTTGCAGGTACCGCAGGAACCTCCATAGTGCTCGGAGAAGGCATGGTGACAGCGGAGGGTGTTTCGGTGGGAACGCTGGAAGAGGATATCTCCGGTGAGAAGGATATCGTGACCTTTGTTTCCGGCGGCGAAGCCCTGACTGAGGTGAAAGTCAAGCCTGAGGTGCCGGTACAGCCGCTGACTGTTATACAGGCGGATCTTGTATACGGTGAAGTCTGCCAGGCCTTCACGGCGACACCGGAACTTAGCGGCGCGACGGATACCGTAAGCTATAACGGTTATATCGGTTTCGATCATGCGGAGAAATACGGACCCTCTGAGGAGGCACCCACCCTTCCCGGCGAGTATGAGGTGGTGGTGACCCGTAAAAAGGATGATGAGATATACCGGGGAAGCGCGGAATTCGTCATCGCTAAAAAGCCTGTGACAGTCACGGTCACTGCCCAGGACAGGCCATATATAGCTGATCATGCAGAGGTAAATCTGACGGCAGGGCCCGTAAACGGTATTGTCGGAGATGATGATGTGACGGCGGATGTGAGCTCTGCAACTGCTCTGATGACTGACGATAAGGCAGGAGATAACAAGGCTGTCACCATAGACGGCGTGACACTGGGTGGTGCTCAGGCAGACAGATACACTCTTGAGGCACAGCCCGCAGGGGTCACGGTAAATATAGAGAAAGCTGAATGGATAGAGTGCAGCGCGCTGGTCACCGATGTTTCGGCGGGAGACGGAGGGACCATTTCCGTGGCATACAATCTGGCACCCGGAGCAAGCTACGGGATCCCTGCAGTGTCCGAAGGAGAAGAACAGCTTGCCGAAGCACCTTACATAGACTATGAGCTGAATTTGCATTTTTCCGTAAAAGCGGATGTTGAGAAGGTGGATGTAAAGATCGCTGTTCCCGTGGCCGGAGGGGAAAACTATAAGGATTATACCCTGACAGTGACCCTCAGCGGGGAGTCTGAGGTTAAGAATACCGTATCCTTCAATATGATGGGACATGGCGTGCAGATAGATCCCGTTCAGGTGGTGAGCGGCAGCATGGTATACAGGCCTGTTGATCCCGCCGAGGAGGGTTACAGCTTTGAAGGGTGGTATACCGATGAAGGACTGACGGAAGAATACGTGTTCAGCCTGCCGGTCAGGAGCGATATGACACTCTATGCGAAATGGTTCAAAAAGGACGTGATCCCTGTGGACGGACATTCCGCACTGGATCCCGTGCCTGCGGATCTGGACAGCTGTACGGAGCTGTATCTGGTAAAGGGGCAGAAGTTCACGATAGGCAGCGGTTGGGTCATCGAGGATAAAAAGACAGCAGGAAAGTATGTTTCCATTAACAGCAAAGGGCTCCTGAAGGCTAAAAAGGAGACCACGTCCTCTGTACAGGTGACCATAAGCAACAGTGGGCTGGGACGTTCCGTGAAGATCTTTGTCAGCAAGCCCGTGATAGACAGGAGGGCTTCGAAGCTTAAGCTGAATGCAGGAGCTTCCGGAAATATAGTATTAAAGGGGTATGATGCGGAACACCAGGAGGTGTACTGGTACAGCGCAAAGCCTGATGTGGCTACCGTGGATGAGGAAGGAAACGTTAAAGCGGTCGCAAAGGGTTCATCAAAGATCACGGCCTATATAAACGGTTCGGCCTACAGCTGCACCGTGTCCGTGAAAGAGCCGGAGACCGCGCCCGTTCGTACCCTTCATATCAATACGAATGACAAAGCTACCGTGAGCATCAAGGGTATGGACGGCTGGACGGGCAGCTATGACGGGGTGGCCAGGGCAGATAAAAAAGCTAAAAAGAAGATCATATCCCTTGAGCATTCCGACACAACGGGTGCTGTGACCTTCAATACCATGGCAAAGGGGGAGACTTATTCCATAGTAGCATATGTGGAGGATATCACCCTTGCGGCAGCAGATGGCCTGAAGGAGGAAAAGGCCTGCAGATATACGCTTAACATCAAAGAGGGAGAGAGTGTGTCCCTGTGCTTTAAGGACGTGGAGCAGGATGTCGTGTTCAAGAGCAGCAAGCCCGAGATCGCCTTCATCGACGAGGACGGAAATGTTGAGGCAAGGACTGAGGGCAAGGCAAAATTCACAACAAAGATCAACGGAAAAACCGTTACCGTCAACGTGGTGGTGAGCAAGTGACCGGCAGCGTGACAGTGTAATACCTCCCCGGGTACATCGGATGCTGTGCCCGGGGATTTTTTGTTTGCAAAAAAAGGCCCTTTATGCTATGATGGGAAACGGCGCATGCCGTGTAAAACTATTTATATTCTAACCTAATCTTTATGGAGGAAGAGCAATGTCAAAGAAGATCGTATTAGCAGGTGCATGTCGTACCGCCATCGGTACCATGGGAGGAGGACTTTCCACTACACCGGCGGCCCAGCTGGGTGCCATCGTGATCAAGGAGGCCCTGAACCGCGCGGGAGTGGCTCCCGAGAAGGTTGATCAGGTGTATATGGGCTGTGTCATCCAGGCCGGCCTGGGACAGAATGTGGCGCGTCAGGCATCCATCAAGGCGGGACTGCCTATCGAGGTACCTGCTGTTACGGTGAACGTGGTCTGCGGATCCGGCCTTAACTGCGTTAACATGGCCGCACAGATGATCGCTGCAGGCGACGCCGATATAGTTGTGGCAGGCGGTATGGAGAATATGTCCATGGCACCTTTCGCAATCCCCAACGGACGTTACGGATATCGTATGATGTGGCCTTCACAGAGCCAGGGCGGCCTTGTGGATACCATGGTAAAGGATGCTCTCTGGGATGCATTCAACGATTATCACATGATCACCACCGCTGACAATGTGGCACGCGAGTGGGGCCTTACCCGCGAGGAGCTTGACGAGTTCGCGCTCAAGAGCCAGCAGAAGGCATGTGCAGCCCAGGAGAACGGTGCTTTCGATAAGGAGATCGTTCCCGTTGAGATCAAGAAGAAGAAGGAGACCATCATCTTCAATAAGGATGAGGGACCCCGTCCCGGTTCCACCATCGAGGGCCTTCAGAAGCTTAAGCCCCTCAATCCCGACGGCTTTGTTACCGCAGGCAACGCATCCGGTATCAATGACGGTGCGGCAGCTATCGTGGTCATGAGCGAGGAGAAGGCTAAGGAGCTGGGCGTTAAGCCTATGGCTACCTTCGTGGCAGGCGCTCTTGCAGGTGTTCGTCCCGAGGTAATGGGTATCGGCCCCGTGGCAGCTACCCGCAAGGCTATGGCAAAGTGCGGCTACAAGATCGAGGACTTCGATATCATCGAGGCTAATGAGGCTTTTGCGGCTCAGTCCGTTGCGGTAGGCAAGGATCTGGGCATCGATGTTGATAAGCAGCTCAACCCTAACGGCGGTGCCATCGCTCTCGGTCATCCCGTAGGCGCATCAGGAGCACGTATCCTTGTTACCCTGCTTCACGAGATGGAAGCAAAGGGCGCAAAGAAGGGCCTTGCTACCCTGTGCATCGGCGGCGGCATGGGCTGCGCTACCATAGTTGAAAGAGAAGATTAAGAGGCGGGGGGAGTCTTCAGACTCCCCCTTCTTATGTAAACTTTAGGAGGTAGATATGGAATTTGTACTTTATGATGTGAGCGATGCGGTGGGAGTGATCACCATCAACCGCGAGAAGGCCCTGAACGCCCTGAACTCACAGGTGCTGGATGAGCTTTCCCAGACTCTGGACCAGGTGGATCTTGACAGCGTGCGCTGCCTTATCCTTACCGGCGCAGGACAGAAGAGCTTTGTGGCAGGTGCCGACATAGGAGAGATGAGCACCCTTACCAAGGCTGAGGGCGAGGCTTTCGGCAAGAAGGGAAATGATGTGTTCCTCAAGCTCGAGAAGTTCCCCATCCCCGTTATCGCTGCAGTGAACGGCTTTGCACTGGGCGGCGGCTGCGAGATATCCATGAGCTGCGATATCCGCATCTGCTCAGACAATGCTCTTTTCGGACAGCCTGAGGTAGGTCTCGGCATCACCCCCGGCTTCGGCGGCACCCAGAGACTTGCGCGTCTTGTAGGGGCTGGCATGGCTAAGCAGATGATCTATTCCGCAAGGAACATCGATGCAAATGAAGCTTTCCGCATCGGCCTTGTGAATGCCATCTATCCCCAGGAGGAACTGCTGGACCAGGCAAAGAAGCTTGCGGGCCAGATCGCAAAGCAGGCTCCCATCGCAGTGAGAAACTGCAAGAAGGCCATCAATGAGGGACTTCAGGTTTCCATCGACGACGCTGTGGCTGTTGAAGAGAAGCTCTTTGGCGACTGCTTCGAGACCGAGGATCAGAAGGCCGGCATGGGCAATTTCCTGAAGAAGAAGGACGACCCCACGAAGGTGAAGGTTGTGACTTTTGTAAATAAGTAAGAAATATTATAAGGAGGAAAGATATATGAAGGTAGGCGTTATCGGAGCAGGAACAATGGGTCAGGGCATCGCAAAGGCATTTGCCCAGACCGAAGGCTACACCGTGGCTCTCTGCGATATCAAGCAGGAATGGGCTGAGGGTGGCAAGGACAAGATCGTAAAGGGCTATGCCAAGCTGGTAGAAAAAGGCAAGCTCACCCAGGAGGCAGTGGACAAGATCGTGAACGCCATCACTCCCGGTCTCAAGGAGGATATCTGTGCAGACTGCGACCTCATCGTAGAGGCTGCTTTCGAGGATATGAACGTTAAGCAGACCACATTCAAGGAACTTGACGCTATCTGCAAGCCCGAGTGCGTTTTCGCATCCAACACTTCCTCACTCTCCATCACCGAGATCGGCAAGGGTGTGAACAGGCCTGTGGTAGGTATGCATTTCTTCAACCCCGCAGACAGGATGAAGCTCATCGAGGTCATCGCCGGCGTGAACACTCCCGCTGATATCGTTGAGAAGATCAAGAAAATCTCAGAGGAGATCGGCAAGACCCCCGTTCAGGTCAATGAGGCAGCAGGTTTCGTTGTCAACAGGATCCTCATCCCCATGATCAACGAGGCAGCTTTCATCAAGATGGAGGGTGTTTCCGATATCGAGGGTATCGACAATGCCATGAAGCTCGGCGCAAATCATCCCATGGGTCCCCTGGAGCTGGGCGACTATGTCGGACTTGATATCTGCCTGGCGATCATGGATGTTCTTTACAACGAGACCAAGGACAGCAAGTACAGGGCATGTCCTCTTATCCGCAAGATGGTCCGCGGCGGAAATCTCGGCGTAAAGAGCGGCAAGGGATTCTATGTCTACAATGCGGACAGGACCAAGACCCCCGTAGACAAGCTGTGATCTTAAGGCACCAGCCTTTAAAATATTTAGCGAAAGGATTGAAAAGTCATGGATTTTACTTTAAGCAAAGAGCATGAGATGGCGAGACAGCTCTTCAAGGATTTCGCCGAGAATGAAGTTAAGCCCCTGGCTCAGGAAGTGGACGAGCAGGAGCGTTTCCCCCGTGAGACCGTGGAAAAGATGGCAAGATACGGCTTCCTGGGGATCCCCGTACCCAAGGAGTACGGCGGACAGGGTGCCGATCCTCTGACCTACGCTATGTGCGTTGAGGAGCTTTCCAAGGTCTGCGGCACCACAGGCGTTATCGTTTCCGCACACACCTCACTGTGTGTGGATCCCATTATGACCTTCGGTACCGAGGAGCAGAAGCAGAAGTATCTTGTTCCCCTTGCAAAGGGTGAGAAGCTGGGTGCTTTCGGTCTTACCGAGCCCGGCGCAGGTACCGATGCACAGGGACAGCAGACCAAGGCCGTTCTTGACGGAGATGAGTGGGTACTCAACGGATCAAAGTGCTTCATCACAAACGGTAAGGAAGCAGATGTATATGTAATCTTCGCTGTTACCGGCAAGATCGAGAAGCGCGGTAAGTTCATGAAAGAGATCTCAGCTTTCATAGTTGAGAAAGGAACACCCGGTTTCACCTTCGGTGTTAAGGAAAACAAGATGGGTATCCGCGGTTCATCAACTTACGAGCTGATCTTCACAGACTGCAGGATTCCTAAGGATAACCTGCTTGGCCAGAAGGGTAAGGGCTTCAATATCGCAATGCACACCCTTGACGGCGGACGTATCGGTATTGCTGCTCAGGCACTGGGAATCGCTGAGGGCGCTCTTGAGACAACAATAGCATATGTAAAAGAGAGAAAGCAGTTTGGCAGATCTATCGCACAGTTCCAGAACACTCAGTTCCAGCTTGCTGATATGGCTACAAAGGTTCAGGCTGCTCAGTACATGGTATACAGTGCAGCTGCAAAGAAGGATGAGTACACAAAGAATCCTAAGGTTTCCTACTCAGTAGAAGCAGCTATGGCAAAGCTTTATGCTGCCGAGGTTGCTATGGAAGTTACCACAAAGGCTGTACAGCTTCACGGTGGTTACGGTTACATCCGTGAGTATGACGTGGAGCGTATGATGCGCGATGCTAAGATAACAGAGATCTACGAAGGAACTTCAGAAGTTCAGCGTATGGTCATTTCCGCAAATATATTAAAGTAGGAGGTCTGGACAGATTATGAAAATAGTAGTATGCGTAAAGCAGGTTCCGGATACCAAGGGCGGTGTTAAGTTCAATCCGGACGGAACACTTGACAGAGCCGCTATGCTTGCTATCATGAACCCCGATGACAAGGCTGGTCTTGAGGCTGCGCTCAGACTTAAGGATCAGTACGGAGCAGAGGTTACTGTTCTTACCATGGGATTACCTAAGGCTGCTGATGTACTTCGTGAGGCTATAGCAATGGGCGCTGATAAGGGCGTTCTTGTAACCGACAGAGTACTGGGCGGTGCAGATACATGGGCTACATCAACCACAATTGCAGGTGCACTCAGAAACCTTGAGTATGACCTGATCATCACAGGCCGTCAGGCTATCGATGGTGATACAGCACAGGTTGGTCCCCAGATCGCAGAGCATCTCGGACTTCCCGTAATCTCTTATGCTGAAGAGATCACTGTTGATGATGCTGCAAAGAAAGTTACCGTAAAGCGTCAGTTTGACGATCGTTATATGATGGTTGAGGCTTCCATGCCTTGCCTTATCACAGCTCTTGCAGAGCTCAATGAGCCGAGATATATGACACCCGGCGGAATTTTCGATGCATGTGCAGCTGAGATCACAACATGGGGCAGAGCAGACCTTAAGGATGTAGAGGATTCCAACCTCGGTCTTGCAGGATCACCTACCAAGATCGCTAAGGCTTCCGATAAGGTTCGTAAGGGTGCAGGCGAGAAGGTTACTCCCGATTCACCTGAAGAAGCAGTATCATACATTGTCGGCAAGCTTGATGAGAAGCATGCCATCTAAGGGCTGACACTTGAAAGGAGAAAGATCATAAGATGAATCTTGAAGATTACAAGGGCGTATTTATCTATGCACAGCAGGTAGATAACCAGATCAGCCCTATATCATTTGAACTGCTTGGTAAGGCAAAGGAGCTTGCTGCTCCCCTTAACGCACAGGTAACCGCAGTCCTCATCGGTTCTGATGTAAAGGGACTTTGCGATTCACTTGCAGAGTATGGTGCAGACAGAGTCATCGTTGTTGATGATCCTGAGCTTAAGGATTACAGAACAGAGCCTTATGCACACGCACTTGCTTCCGTTATCAACGAGTACAAGCCTGAGATCATGCTCGTAGGTGCTACAGCCATCGGCCGTGACCTTGGCCCTACTGTTTCAGCAAGGGTTGCTACAGGTCTTACAGCTGACTGTACATCACTTGAGATCGGTGATTTTCCTCTTCAGCCTATTCCCGGCAAGGAGAGCGAGCAGAAGCACAATCAGCTGCTTATGACACGTCCTGCATTCGGTGGAAACACGATCGCTACGATCGCCTGCCCGTACAACCGTCCCCAGATGGCTACGGTACGTCCCGGCGTTATGCAGAAGATCGAGCCGAAGAAGGGTGCAAAGGCAGAGGTTGTTGAGTACAACCCCGGATTCACACCCAATGACTGCTATGTAACCATAGACAAGGTTGTCAAGGAAGTTTCCAGTGTGGCTAATATCCAGGACGCTAAGATCC
>JAFWWB010000047.1 GCA_017518185.1 Lachnospiraceae bacterium | reverse complement strand
GGCATCTGCAGCATATTCTGATTTTATTCGCAGACATGAGAATCTTCATGTTCTTTATCTTGAATTGGGAGTAGGAGCTAATACGCCCGTAATAATAAAGTATCCGTTCTGGCAGATGACATTATCGAAAGAAAATGCCGTATATGCCTGCTTAAATTATGGAGAGGCATTTTGTCCCGGAGAAATAGAAAACAGAAGCATATGTATTGATGGTGATATCGGGGAAGTACTCGACGAACTAATGAAATAATAAAGAAGGCTATTTTCTTAATGATTACAGTAAAGATAACGGATAACGGTCAATCCACGTTGTTTGACGGTGTTGTTTATATACCGGAATTCTATAGAAGCATTTTTGCGAGGTATTCATGAGAGAGGACTGATCGTATGGATAATAGTAATGAAGGCTTTATTGTACGCAGTACGGAAATGATCGTGAAAACAGAAAGGCTGTTCTTGCGGGAAATGACTCCGGATGATCATCAGGCTCTGCTTAAGGTACTCAGCGACCCTGAAACCATGTGGCATTATCCTTATACCTTCGACGGGCAGCATGTCAGGGATTGGATCGAACGAAATATGAATCGATACCGGAAGGATGGCTTTGGGCTGTGGGCAGTCTGCCTTAGGGAATCCGGGGAGATGATCGGCGACTGCGGGCTGACAATACAAAAAATCAACGGAGAATTGCTCCCCGAGATCGGCTTTCATATCCGCCGAGACTGTCAGCGGAAGGGCTATGCCAAAGAGGCGGCAAAGGCCGTCCGTGACTGGGCGTTTCGGAATACAGATTATCCGGCCTTGTACTCCTACTGCAAACATACTAATATTCCGTCCTTCCGGACGGCAGAATCCATCGGTATGCGTTTTGCATGTGAATATCCGGATAAGGAAAACGGAACAACACATGTATCGGCGATCTCGAGGGAGGACTGGCTGAAAGAACTCAAAGATAATATGATCCGCCGGGCAGAAGATCAGCTTGGGAGCGGCGATTACGAACAGCAGTGATAAGATAGCTTTTATACAGTGGATAGGGATGGATGAGAAAGCATGAGGGGCATAATGGTCACGAAGGAAAAGCTTAAAAATGCACTGATCGACCTTGGGGTCGAAAAGGGCATGATACTGGAGGTCCACTCATCTCTCAGCAGCTTTGGAGAACTTGAAGGCGGAGCTGAAACAGTAATAAATTCGTTAAAAGAGATCGTTACGGAGGAAGGGAGCATTTTCATGCCGGCGCTCAGGCTGAGCCCGGAACTGCCGCTTTCTGAGGAAGATAAAGAGCTGGGGATCACAGTAAAGATAAAGGTATTACCGCCCGATTCAGAGAGAACAGCAATGGGGATAGTAGCAGATACATTCCGCAAACTTCCGGATACTTATACCGGACAGGATGTGATAAGCACTTCAGGCTGGGGCAGGCACGGAAAAGAGGCTTTAACAGGCGGTCTTGATTTTCCGATCCATAACGGCGGTATGGCGTTAATGCTCGGTGTTGATATTTATAAGCTGACCGCAATGCATTATGTGGAAGGGATAACACCGGAAGATATTAACGAAAAATTTAAACCGACAGATGAAATAAACCGAAAGTATCCCCCTGATGAGTGGTTCATGGAAGCGGGACATCCGCCTGTAAAAGCATGGTACAAAATCCAGGATATGGCTTATGAAAAAGGACTCATAAGAGAAACTGCTATCGGTGACTGCAAGGTCATGTTTTTTGATATATGGTCAGTGATATCACTGTATGAAAATGAGTTAAAGCACGACCCATACGGTCTCTGGGGAATGGATGGGCAGAAAAATCGAGGGAACAGGGCATTTTGATCTCATTATGAAAAAGGTAAAAGAAGAGCATTATTCTGATTTTATAGAACTGGCAGGATTAAACACGTGTAATACGATCTATCCAATGGCCATAGCAGAAGGTGTACAGCGGGGAGACATCTATATGGATGAAGCGGAAGATCGTCGATTTGCGTTATTCTGGCATGAAAGTGGGTTTGCGTATATTTCCGGTCATCCCTATCCGGAAGACCTTGATGCTGTATATGCACTTATGAAAAATGAGAGCGGAAACAATCCGAGACGCTTTGTATTGGAAACAAAGGATGAGCCGGTTGCAGGGTATTTTCGCGAGAAAGAAGATATAGAGATGCATCCCAGATATGGGCTGCGTTTAAGAGAATTGCAGCCTGTGGGAAACATTCCGGAAGGATATGAACTGAAAGAGATCGATGAGGGTTTGCTTTCCCGGATAGAAGGGAGAGTTGTACCGTTGAATTTCTGGAGCAGTGCACAGGAGTTTTTGACGAGAGGCAGGGGATACTGTCTGGTAAAGGATGATGATGTGGCTGCTGTTGCTTTTTCGGCAGCTGTCAGCAGCAGGCAGATAGATATAGGAATTGAGACAAAGGAAGCCCATCGGAGAAAAGGCTTGGCTGTCATAGCGGCAAAGAAGATGACGGAGTATATACCGAGTATTGGGAAAGAACCGGTGTGGGATTGTGATGCCGCAAATGCAGGTTCAAGAGCGACAGCGGAAAGCGTAGGATTTGAAGTCGTGACACAGTATGCATATTTTAAAGCCAGGCTATAATGGATCGGGCGGCCGGTCCTTCTTTTTTTATTGACAACTGCACTTTTTTACATATAATAAGGATTATATAACGAATGTTATGACAGGGGGGGATGTCATGCCGCCGAAAGTGAAGATTACAAAGAAAATGGTTGCGGAAGCTTCGTTTGAGGTGATCAGGGCAAACGGGCATGAGAACCTGAATGCCAGGACCATTTCGGAATATCTTGGATGCTCGACTCAGCCGGTACTGTACAGTTTCAAGACGGTGGATGAGATCCGGGAAGCTGCTTATGAGATAGCTGATAAGTATCATACGGAGTTCATAATCCCCAAAAAAGCAGACAAGGAGGCTTCTCCTGACGGCGAAGCTCTGAAGTCGCTCAAAGCAGCGACGGGCTCCCCCGATCGTAGATCGGGGGCAGATACAGACAAAAATCCGATGCTGGCGCTGGGGCTTAACTATGTGAGGTTCGGTCAGGAAGAGAAAAACCTGTTCCGCTTTTTGTTCCAGACGGATAAGTTTGGAGGAAAGGATGTGGCGGTTCTTATGACTGATCCCGGACTTTCGGAGATCATGGAGATCATGGCGGCAGGCCTTAAGGCAGATATAGAGCAGGCAACAGAGATGTTCCTGACATTCTTTTGCGTGGCTCATGGCATGGCGAGTCTGCTTGCAAATAACTCGATGGAATATGATGAGGGGCAGTGCAGGAAGATGCTGGAGAATGTCTTCTTCGGAATGATAGCGGCGCGGAAAGGGAAATAATATGCGAAAACTGTATGAAAAGAAAGAAGTATTATTTGCGGTACTTTGGATCATTGCTTACTGCGTCATTTTAGGTACGATAAGAGGGAACTTCGGGGATGAGAGCATCTATATGCTTATAGCGCTGCTTGTTTTTACGGCAGGGATCATTGCATTTGTAAAAACGGATCATCTGGAAGAAAAGTATGGTCTTACCGGATGGCCAAAGGACATGAAAAAGTATCTTTTCTTCATACCGATGTGGATCCTGGCTACGGGTAATATCTGGGATGGTTTCGCTCCTTCATATCATGGTTCGGAATTGGTGATAGCATCACTTTCCATGGTCCTTGTAGGCTTTGTGGAAGAAATGATCTTCAGGGGATTCCTTTTCAGGGCAATGCTTTCAAAGGATAAGACGATAGTGGCGGTCATAGTATCTGCCATGACATTCGGTATAGGCCATATCGTTAACCTCTTTACCGGACAGGCAAGCTTGGAGACAGTCATGCAGATCATTTTTGCGATCAGCTGGGGCTTTATCCTGACGATGGTCTGTTATAAGAGCGGCAGTATTATCCCGTGTATCATAGCGCACTCCATGATCGATGTCCTTTCGCTGTTCGGTGCTGATAATGAGCTGGTCGACTGGATCTACATAGGAGCAACGATAGTTGTAGCAATCGTATACTGCATATATCTTGCCAAGATGAAAAAAGAAAAAAATGAGGAAATGAGATGAATACAAACAAATATACGATAAGACTGGAGAAGAAAGAGGATCACAGGGCTGTTGAGAACCTGGTGAGGGAAGCATTCTGGAATGTTTACCGTCCTGGATGCAGTGAGCATTATGTGATCCATGTGCTCAGGGATGATCCGGCATTTGTAAAAGAACTTGATTTCGTTATGGAACAGGATGGTAAACTGATCGGACAGAATATGTTTATGAGGACGATCATTGAAAGGGATGCTCCTGCCCCTCAAAGAACAATCCCAATCTTAACGATGGGACCGATCGGGATCACCCCGGAGCTGAAGCGTAAGGGTTACGGAAAGGCTTTGCTGGACTACTCTTTGGAGAAAGCGGCAGAAATGGGCTTCGGGGCAGTTCTTTTTGAAGGAAACATTGATTTTTATGGAAAAAGTGGTTTTACCTATGCCAGAGAGTTTGGCATCCGGTATCATGACCTTCCGGAAGATGCGGATTCATCATTCTTCCTGTGCAAGGAATTGATCCCCGGATATCTGGATGATGTGACCGGGGTATATCAGACTCCGCAGGGGTACTACGTGAAGGATGAGGATGTGGATGAGTTTGACAAGGAGTTTCCGCCCAAAGAGAAGCTGAAGCTGCCGGGACAGATATTCGGATAAACGTTAGCAATGATGGTGAGCGCTGACGGCACCGATGCTTTTCGTTGAAAAGGATCATTACGATACAAAATTTCAAGAACGTTGATGTTAAACTATGATCACGGATCGCAGAAGCAGCGTTTTAACTGTAAAACGGAGAAAAAGGCAAGAGTTTTATGAAAATAGACTATAGACAAGCGGGTATTGAGGACGCAGAGCTATTGGTAAATATTTATAATGCTTCTTTTTATGACGATCATCTGCAATATGGTTCATGCCCGGGATATGGAAACACAAGAGAAATGATGGAAGAGTCGATCAAACGGCACCCGAAACATATCATACTTAGTGATGATGAGCCTGTCGGCTGTGTTTCCTATACAAAGCTGGGTGGAGGAGAATATGAGGTTGCCTGTTTGTGTATTGTTCCTGAATTTCAGGGTAAAGGAATAGGAACTCAGGCAATTCGATTTTTGCAGACACTCCTTGAAGATTGGAAGAAACTAACCTTAGTAACACCATTAGACAAGAAGCAGAACGTGAAGTTTTATATTGAAAAATGTGGGTTTCATATTGTATCAACTGAAAAAGACAGCAATGTAGAACTGGCAAGATTTGTTGTTGAAAGATAAACAGAAACCGAGAAGGGATCAGTTTTATGAAACCCTTATAGCTTTGGAGTGATGATCATTGATGATAGCAGGTCTGGACTATGAGTTTACGGTTATTGTGTTTTATTCAAAGCATCGTTGATGAGAAAAAGAAATGGGTTATTTACATAAAGGCGGGTGTTGGAGGAGGCCGGATCAGACATGGATAAGAATTGGTCGGAGAAGAATAAGGAAATACAGAAACTGTTGTCAAAAGAAGCCGCTTTCGATGAAGCCATCAGCAAACTGACCGGATTCAGGGAAGAATTGTTTCAACAGATAACATGGATCGTAGAAGGCTATCCAGATAAGGCTTTTTATCAGATGCCGTTTGCCGGTGTCAATGGTTATCATAGCAAAACTCTTGCATATTCTATCTGGCACATTTTCAGGATAGAAGATATCGTGGCTCATGAGATGATAGCGGAAGATGAGCAGATCCTGTTTCGTGAAAAGTTCCTCGAAAAGACAGCATCCCCGATCATTACAACGGGTAATGAGCTTGAAGGCGAAAAGATCGCTGAGTTTTCAAAGAAGTTGAATGTAAAAGAACTCTACCTTTATGCAAAGGCTGTAAAAGAATCATCTGACAGGATACTTTTACAATTACAGTATAAAGATCTAAAAAGAAAGTTCAGTGATGATGCCAGGCAGAGGCTGATAGAAAGCAAGTGTATCAGCGAGGATGAAAATGCATTCTGGCTGATAGACTACTGGTGCGGGAAGGATGTAAAAGGGCTCATTCAGATGCCGTTTTCACGGCACTGGATCATGCATATCGAAGCAATGCAGCGCATAAAAAACAGGCTTTGCAAAATCGCAAGAAAGGGTATCGATCCTGTTGCTGTCTGCGGATTATCCTGTAACCATTGTTTCCTGGGAGCGTGGTGCGGCGGCTGCAGGACAGAGTACAATGCCTGCTCCTTTGCCACCTGTTCTGAGGACAGGATATGTCCCAATGTAAAGTGCTGCAACGAGAAGAATATAGACGGATGTTACGAATGCAGTGAGCTTGAGACCTGTGAAAAGGGATTTTTTGTGCCGTCAAATGACGGAGCAAATGCAGCAAAGGCTCAATCTCTCTATATCAGGAAATATGGAAAGAAAGAATTTATGAAAGTACAGGCAAGACTGCATGAGAAATATGATTTTCAGAAGGTGCAGGAGATCATCGGACAGGATCATAAAGAGGCGCTGCGGATACTTGAGGAAAACTGATGAAGTGATGTAATACAATCTGTTCATTCCAAAGTATCCGCCGCTGCCGGTAAGGATACCTTTGGCATCAACAAAATGCATTATCGTTCCTCTATCCAGGAAAAGAACTTATCCAGTCCTTTGTTTTCTTCCCTGCTTTCCAGAAACATTCCCGCCGTATACCATGAATGAGTATTCTTCTTATCTACTACGCTGTAAAGCTCACAGGGATTTCCCAGCTCTTCCGCCCTTTTAGCAAAATCCTCGGCACAGGCATACTGCAGCAACCCGTCATGTTTACTCTGGATAAGTAGCATGGGAATACCGTTCTTTGACTGAAGCGCTACAGGTTCCCCGTTTTTCCTGTTATAGCCTTTCCTGAAAAGCTGGTCCAGAAGCAATCTGATCATCAGACCCTGGTCATCCCTGAAACTGTAGGGTCCGCCTGTACCGATAAATCCGATGATATTTGAAACATCAACACCGTATTTTTGCTGAACTTTCCGGCAGTAGCACATGATCGAAGTCAGGTGTGCCCCGGCAGAAGGGCCCGCCATTATGATCTTTGATGTGTCTATCCCTTTATCTTGCAGGCATCTGATCGCAGAACCATAGGCCTTACAGATATCCCGGAGCTGGCAGGGATACTTGTATTTCGGAGAAAGTCTGTAGCCCAGAGAAATAAACCTGTATCCCTGATCGCAGACACACTGCCCGACAAAATCGAAAAATCTGGGATTCCCTGCATTCCAGCCTCCGCCATGGACCCAGACTATGATCTTGTCGCTGACTGTCTTCTTTGGTTCATAGTACAGGAAATACTGTTCCTTGTTACTGCCGTAAGAAATCTCTTCCGGCACATATTTCTTCCTGATCCGGAACATTTTTATGTACAGCCCGAAGTAGCTCAGGCTCTCACGCATATAATCGTTCATATCACTGTTCATCCTTTTCTGAAATAAGATCAGGCCCCGGTTATTGCCTGAAGATTTTTCCGGAGTTCATCTCATCGAACCTCCTATCAACTGATATGGTGATCAATTGTTCAATTTAGCATACAGGGGAAAAACGTGTCAAGAGGAGTAAGAGCGGGGACTTGCCGTTAAGCTGTGGGGAAAAAGGTAAAAAGGGCTTGAAATCATGCCTGCAGCAATTTAGAATGGGAAAAGATGGCGGATGAGGGGGCAATACAGGATATACGGGAGGAGGCAGATGCAATGGAAAAAGTAAAGTGGGGAGTACTGGGGACTGCAAATATCGCAAGATCATGCACGATACCCGGAATGATGCTGGCGGACAATTGTGTTCCGTATGCCATTGCGGGACGGAGTGCGGAAAAGGCAGAGGCCTTCAGAACGGAATTTGCTTTCGAAAAAGCATACACCGGCTATGAGGCGCTCATAGCAGATCCCGATGTACAGGCTGTTTATATCCCGCTTCCCAACGATCTGCACCTTAAATGGGTGAAAGCTGCTCTTGAGAACGGTAAACATGTGCTCTGCGAAAAGCCCCTTGCGCTGAATGCTGCAGAGGCAAAGGAGATGTACAGGACGGCTGAGGAAAACGGTGTATTTCTCATGGAGGCGTACGCATATCTTCACAGTCCCTATATGGACAGTCTCCGGAAGGATATTGCTGAGGGCGTGATAGGTGATGTTGATTATATTGAAACGGCTTTTATCACACAGTGTTATAGAGAAGATTTCAGACTGCACAAGGAACATGGCGGCGGAGCGATGTATGATCTGGGATGCTATTGCACGACTATGATCCTGTCGCTTATCGATTCTGATCCTGTTTTTGTCAGGGCAAATGCCGAGTTCTCCGATCTGGGAGTGGATCTTGCAACTTCGGCGATCCTGCGCTTTGAAAACGGCGTGAGAGCATCCTTCAACGTCGGGATGATACTCGGTGTGAACACCAACTCCAGGTTTGACCGGCTCTATATACATGGCAGCAGGGGAGCTATAAGATCTGAAGCGGAGTACAATCAGGAAGGAGAGATCCGTTACCGGATATTTAAGGACGGCGGTGTGACTGAGAGAAGGATCTCCGTCCCGCAGAACTATTCGATGGAGATAGAACAGCTCGGCAGATGCATTTTGAACGGAGACAAACCGCACATAAGTCCTTCCTTCTCGATAAGGAACGCCGAGCTCATGGACAGGATATTTAAGGAGACGGGGTATTGAAAAATAAAAAAAGGATCAGTAAAGTCAGCCTGATCCATTATGTACGTTTGCTCTACAGAACAGCGCTGTTCATACTGCTTCTGATAAGCTATATCCGTTTCAGATTCTATTCGGAAGCATCTGTCATCGAAAGTGTTGAAAAGATGCCGACGATCATCTATATAACCTGGGCTGTTTTTGTGGTGGAGATGATCCAGCGTTTTTTTCCGAACAGATATGAGAGTCCCGGATGTCAGAAGCAGTTTGCGCGTAATTATATAAAGTCAGGCAGCACAGAGATAAAGATCCATGACAACAATGCTACCATGCTGGTCGCCCTTATCTGGATAGTTTTCAATGCTCTTTTCGGAGCACTGCATATGGTGGGGATACTGGATGACGGGATCATGGTCCTGCTGTGCAGCGCCTATTCCATCTGTGATATCATCTGCATCCTGTTCTTCTGCCCTTTCCAGACCTGGTTCTTGAAGAATAAGTGCTGCAGTACCTGCAGGATATATAACTGGGATTATGCGATGATGTTCACACCGCTGTTCTTTGTGAGAAAGAGCTATACATGGAGCCTGCTGGCATTATCGGTAGCGTTGATGGTACGCTGGGAGATAACCTTCTTTCTGCATCCCGAACGTTTCTCCGAGAAAACAAATGACTACCTGCAGTGCAAAAACTGCTCCGAAAAGCTCTGTGCCCATAAAAAGCAGCTTAATTCCCTCTGGAAGCAGATCGAGGAATACTCTGCCGAGAGGATCAGGAAGCTGAGAAAATGAGTAGAAGGCTGATACTCCCGGAATCCCGGGCCATCCACCTGGACATTCGGTATATCTCCTGTCGGACACCCTTCGATATAGCTGATCTCATCCGCGATACGCGGGAGAGCATCAAAAGCAGTGGCATTGGCTGCCCAAACAGATCACTTGCAAAAGATCATAAGGCGCGATAATATGTGTATATGTTTCCGGCAGGTAATGCCGGAGATGAGCGGACGGATGCAATATGGCATGATTCAACAAAAAAGGAGATGGATCATGAGGACTGCGAGGATAAAAAGAAAAGGCCTGTTGGCGGTCATACCGGCAGCACTGCTTTGCCTGACGGCCTGTTCTTCCACAGCCGGAACAGCAGGGACGGAGCCGGAGGACTTGAGAGAAGCTGTAGAAGCAGCAGCTCCGGCTGATGACGCTGTGAGCACGGCGGTAGATTTCGACCATGAGCTGGCTTCGTATCAGCCGGCGAAGGACAGTTACAACTTTTATTTTACCTATAAGACCGTTCATCCCTGGTGGGATGCCGTAGCCCTGGGGATGGAGGATGCCCAGAGACAGTTCCTGGAGAAGGGCGTGTGCATTACCTATGAGTACATGGCACCGGATGGCACATCAGCCGAAGATCAGATACAGCGGCTTCTTGCAGCCGAAAAGACAGGATATGATGTGATAGGCGTGGATGTGGCGGATGAGGATATCATCTCTCCTGTCATTGACGGAATGGCTGCAAACGGCACAAAGGTGATGACCTTTTCCAGTTCCGATGCCCGTGAGGGCTGCAGGAGGATAGCCTATGTAGGGAACACGCATAACTATGAGGACGGAGTGGCCCTGACGGAAGCTCTCTGCGAAAAGCTTGATTATAAAGGAAAAGTTGCTGTACTCGTGGGAAGCAAGGGTGCACCCTGCCATGAGGACAGGGCGAGAGGCGCTGCAGATACGATCTCGAAATACGGGGACATGGAAGTGGTCGCTACCGAGTATGATATGGATTCCATAGACCTTGCATATGAGCTTACCTTAAAGATACTTGACGATCATCCCGATCTTGACGGCATCATATGCTGCAATATGAGCAATCCCGTAGGTGCCGCAAGGGCCGTGACCGAAAAGAACAGCAGCACGGTGATAGTAGGCATGGACCATGACCGGGAGGCACTGGAATACCTGAGGGACGGTGTCATTTATTGCCTGGGTGTTCAGGATTGCTATTCCATAGGTTTTGATACGCTTCAGATCGCAGTAATGATCGCGGACGGTAATACACCGGGAGATCTTTTCCCCGAGAGGACGAATGAGATAACCACAGTGATCTATCAGAAGGATGCAGCAATGATGCTGGAACTGCTGTATGGAGAAGTATTATGAAAAAGAAAAAGCGGATCACCCACAGAACCTTTGTTCTTACCGCGGTTACCGGCGGAATCCTGATCATGGTCGTGCTGGCGATCAGTATATTATGGTCCTACAAGAGGACCAACAACGCAACTGATGAGGCTGTTTCCGCAGTAAGCGAATTCTATCTGGAAGCAATGGCGGACCGCCGGGCAAGGACCATCACAAACCTGATCAACAACAGCTTTGAGCAGATGGATAAGGCCATGGCCTTTATCCGGGATGAGGATATAATGACACAGGATGACCTCCGCCTTGCCATCGGAAAGGTGAAATCCCTGCTGTCGCTTAACCGTTTTGCAGTGGTGGATACCGACAATATCGTATATACGCAGTATACGACCTATACCGGCGGAAGCAGGCATGCTTTTCTGGCTGAAGAAAAGATGGAAGAGAGATATATAAGCACTGTTCTAAAGTATGGCTCTTCAATGGAGCTTTGTCTGGCAGCGCCGTCACGGGATATAAGACTGATGGATAAGGATATCAAAGCCTGTTTTGTCCAGATAGATATAAATGAGATAGTTGATCTGCTGGCATTTGATGATCAGGGGAGAACTTATTTCGGCCTGTATACCCCTAACGGCGAAAATCTTTCGGGTACGGAACTTGGTCCTTATATCGCAGGAACGAACATCTTTGAAGCCATTAAGGGCGTGGTACCGATAGAAGAGTGGGACCAGAACCGTAATAATTTTTCGAGGGGGCTGGAAGGCTGCATAACCTTTACGGCGGACGGAAATGAAGCAACGCTCGTTTATGTGCCTGTCGAAGGTACGGACTGGCAGATGGTGGTCCTTATAAGCGGGAGTGTCATTCACGAGACGATACATGATATAAGTGAAAACAGCATAAGGACCAGCCGGAACATGGTCCTGTACATACTGGTCCTGATGCTTCTGTTTGCGGTCATACTGCTGGTCGAACTTGGTTTGCTGGCAAAGTATAAGCTTGAGGATGAGAAGGAAAAAAGCAGTTCATTCCACACCATGGCCAATACGGATTCCATGACGGGAGTAAGGAACAAACATGCTTTTTCTGCTTATGAAGCGGAAGTAAATGAAAAGATAAAGAACAGTGGGATCAGTGATCTGGCGGTTATTGTCTGTGATGTTAACGGACTGAAGCTGATCAACGATACACAGGGGCATGCGGCAGGTGATAAGCTGATAAAAGACGCCAGCATGCTGATCTGCGAATACTTTACCCACGGTATGGTGTTCAGGATAGGCGGAGATGAATTCGCGGTCATTCTCCGTGAGAAGGGCTACGACACCATGGAAGAGACTATCGCCACGTTCAACAGCAGGGTGGAGGAGAACATCAGGACAAAAGATGTGGTGATATCGATAGGCTGTTCAACGCTGAAGCCGGAAGACGAGCAGCTTCATGATGTGTTTGAACGGGCGGACCACCTTATGTACATACGCAAAAAGGAATTAAAGGGGATGGGGGCGCCCACCCGTGAATAAGTGAACGTAAAAAAACGTCCGGCACATGGCCGGACGTTTTGATATGTCGTGGCGCTCGCTTCCTCTTTACGCTGTTACATACAGGTGTATCCGCCGTCTACGGGGATGATATCGCCTGTCACATAGCTGCTGGCCCCGGAAGCGAGGAAGATGGTCGCGGTATCAAGTTCACCTTCGTTGCCGTAACGTTCCATGGGGATCATGGTCTTTGCGTTGGCCTGGAAGAAATCGCTGTCAAGGGTCTCCTGGGTAAGAGGAGTGTAGAAATATCCGGGGCAGATCGCGTTAACAGTGATATTGTACTTGCCCCATTCTGCGGCAAGGGCTCTGGTCATGTTCACAACGCCGCCCTTAGCTGCATGATAGGGAGCGGAGCCGGCGATCTTGTTGCCTACCATACCGTACATGGAAGCTATGTTGATGACACGGCCGTACTTTGCGGGGATCATGGCCTTCTTTGCGCATGCCCTGGCAACCTTGAAGCTGCCGAAGAGGTCGATCTGCATCTCGTTGTCGAACTGTTCATCGGTAACATCCTCAGCGGGAGCCACTGCGCCGGTGCCTGCATTGTTGATCAGGATATCTATACGTCCGAACTCCTTGAGGACTTCGTCAACCGAAGCATCCACGTTGGCAGTGTCAGTGATATCGCATTTGATGCCGATGGCCTTTACGCCGAATTCCTTTGCGATCTCCGCGGATACCTCATCCACCTTTTCCTTGCGGCGTGCCATGCAGACGATGTTGCAGCCCTGATTGGCAAGTGCCTTTGCCATCTGCACGCCCAGTCCCCCGGATGCCCCGGTGACTATGGCTGTCTGTCCGGAGAGATCAAAATAGTTTTTTGCCATTTCATATACCTCACTTAAATGTTTTTACAGCTGCCGCGGTATTGCGGCAGCAATCATATATCTCGGATGATACCATAAACCTGAGGGTGTGTCAAAGACAACGGTTGAAAAAAAGAGCAAAATCAGTATAATGATGCCAGGATTGTCGAAGGAGGAAGATATGATGGAAATTGTATGCCTTGATCTTGAGGGAGTTCTGGTGCCCGAGATATGGATAGCCTTTGCGGGAGCCAGCGGGATAAGCGAGCTTACGCGTACTACCAGGGATGAGCCGGATTACGACAAGCTCATGCGCTGGAGGCTGGGGATCCTTAAGGAGCACGGCCTGGGGCTTAAGGAGATACAGAAGACCATAGAGGGGATAGACCCGCTGCCCGGAGCAAAGGAGTTTCTGGACGAACTCAGGAGCATTACCCAGGTGATGATACTTTCCGATACCTTTACGCAGTTCGCGTCCCCCCTGATGAAGAAGCTGGGCTGGCCCACGATACTCTGCAACACCCTGGTGGTGGCGGAGAGCGGCGAGATCACGGACTTTAAGATGCGCATAAAGGATTCCAAACTTACCACCGTGAAGGCGCTGCAGTCCATAGGCTACGATACCATTGCTGCCGGTGACAGCTATAATGACCTTGCCATGATACAGGCCGGAAAGGCCGGCTTCCTTTTCCGTTCCACGGAGAAGATAAAGGCGGATCATCCGGAGCTTCAGGCTTTTGAAGAATACGACGAGCTCCTTGCAGCCATAAAGGGAGCGTTATGAGAGAGAATATCTATAAAGAGCTGGGCATAGACGATAAGGTCTTTGCCTTTGGCGAGAGCATAAGGGAAAAGCTTAAACCCCGTTTTGAAGCCATAGACGACAGGGCGGAAGCGGGGCAACTGAAGGTTCTCAAGGCCATGCAGGAGGAGCAGGTGAGCGAAGCCTGCCTCGGTTCAAGCACAGGCTACGGTTACGGTGATACGGGCCGTGACACCCTGGAGCGGGTTTACGCAAGGGTGTTCAGGGCGGAGGACGCTCTGGTGAGGCCGCAGATAACCTGCGGGACCCATGCGCTGGCACTGGCCCTCATGAGCAACTTAAGGCCCGGGGACGAGCTTCTGAGCCCGGTGGGAAAGCCTTACGATACGCTGGAAGAGGTGATAGGCATCAGACCCAGCCGCGGGTCGCTGGCGGAATACGGTATAAGCTACCGGCAGGCGGATCTGAAGGAAGACGGAAGCTTCGACTATCCCGCTATAAAGGCGGCAGTGAACGAGCGTACCCGCATGGTGACCATACAGCGTTCAAAGGGCTACGCCGACAGAAAGAGCTTTTCCGTGGATGAGATAGAGGAGCTGATAAAGTCCCTCAGGGGTATCAAACCGGAGCTCATCATCATGGTGGACAACTGCTACGGCGAATTCGTCCTTGACCGCGAACCGGTGGAAGCCGGGGCGGATATGGCTGTTGGTTCCCTTATAAAGAACATCGGCGGCGGCCTCTGCCCCATAGGCGGTTATATCGTGGGCAGAAAGGAATGCGTGGAGAACGCGGCTTACAGGCTCACCTCTCCGGGACTTGGCAAGGAGGTTGGCGCATCCCTGGGAGTTCTCAGGGACATGTACCAGGGGCTCTTCCTTGCACCAACGGTAACGGCGGCAGCCTTAAAGACCGCCATTTTTGCGGCATCCCTTTACGATGCCATGGGCTTTAAGACCCATCCCCTGCCCGATGCACCCAGAAATGACATAATACAGGCCATCCGGCTGGAGACTCCCGAAAGGCTCACGGCCTTTTGCGAAGCCGTGCAGGCGGCGGCACCGGTGGATTCGCACGTGCGTCCGGAGGCCTGGGATATGCCGGGCTATGAGGATCAGGTCATCATGGCAGCGGGGGCATTTATATCGGGTTCATCCATCGAACTTTCGGCTGACGGACCGCTGAGAGAGCCCTACAACGTGTATTTCCAGGGCGGTCTTACCGCGCCCCACGGCCTTTACGGCATGCTGAAGACGGTACAGTATCTGACAGAAAGAGGTCTTGCAGAGCTTCCTTGAAAAAGGAAGCTCTTTATGATAAAATAAGCTTTTGTTTAGAAAAAACAGACATTTGAGTGAGGTGAAAAGATGGTAAAGCTGTATGACGGCGGAGCCTTCCTGTTAGACGGGAAGGAACTGGTAACGGATCCGGCAAAGGCCGGAAAGGCTGCCGAAGAGGCGGCAAAAGACACGATAGCATGGAAGATACTTCACGATCACAACAAGTCGGCGGATGAGAGAAAGCTGAACATTCGCTTCGACAAGCTCACCAGCCACGATATAACCTTTGTGGGTATCATACAGACCGCAAGGGCTTCGGGGCTTACGAAGTTCCCCATGCCCTATGTGCTCACAAACTGCCACAATTCACTCTGCGCGGTGGGAGGCACCATTAACGAGGATGACCATGTCTTCGGGCTTTCCTGCGCAAAGCGCTACGGCGGCATATACGTACCGCCCCACATGGCTGTCATACATCAGTTTGCGCGTGAGATGCTTGCCACCGGCGGCGGCATGATACTTGGCTCCGATTCCCATACCCGTTACGGTGCTCTCGGCACCATGGCCATAGGTGAGGGCGGCGGCGAGCTGGTAAAGCAGCTGCTTGAGCAGACTTACGATATAGATATGCCCGGCGTGGTAGCCGTATATCTCAAGGGCGAGCCTGCAAGGGGAGTGGGTCCCCAGGACGTGGCCCTTGCCATAATAGGGGCTGTGTTCAAAAACGGCTATGTCAAGAATAAGGTCATGGAATTCGTCGGCCCCGGAGTGGAGAAGCTTTCGGCGGACTTCCGTATAGGAGTGGTACGATAAATATGAAGACCGGGACCACCTGCCTTTCTTCCATATGGCAGACGGATGAGACCATACGCGAGTTCTATGCCATACACGGCAGGGAGAGTGACCATAGGGAACTTAAACCCGGCGCAGTGGCTTACTACGACGGCGTGGTGGAAGTGGACCTTTCTGCAGTGAAGCCCATGATAGCCCTGCCTTTCCATCCCTCAAATGCTTACACGATAGAAGAGCTGAACGCCAATGCGGAGGATATACTGGCGGAGATCGAAGAGAAGGGAAAGAAGAGTCTCGGAGATGCTGTGGAGTTTAAGCTGCGCAACAAGCTTGTGAACGGCAGGCTTAAGGTAGACCAGGGTATAATCGCGGGCTGCGCCGGCGGCGGATTTGAGAACATCTGCGCCGCTGCGGATATCATGGACGGCGCCGATATAGGTTCGGATGAATACAACATGTCCGTATATCCCGCATCCGTGCCCGTGTACATGGAGCTCATACAGAACGGAGCTGCAGCAAAGCTCTTAAAGGCCGGAGCCATCATAAAGACAGCGTTCTGCGGCCCCTGCTTCGGCGCGGGCGACACTCCCGCCAACAACGAACTTTCCATCAGGCATTCAACGAGAAACTTCCCGAACCGCGAGGGCAGCAAGCTTCAGAATGGCCAGATCGCTTCGGTGGCACTCATGGATGCAAGATCCATCGCTGCTACCTCGGCGAATAAGGGTATGCTCACGGCGGCTACCGATATGCCCGAGAAGATCGGAAAGTATAAATATCATTTCGATAAGAGCATCTATGAGAAGAGGGTCTTTGATTCCCACGGCGTGGCGGATCCCAATGCTGAGATAAAGCTCGGGCCCAACATCAAGGACTGGCCGGCTATGTCCGCGCTGCCTGATGACCTTCTCATAAGGATAGTTTCGGAGATACACGATCCCGTGACCACCACGGACGAGCTCATCCCTTCCGGAGAGACCTCTTCCTACAGGAGCAATCCTCTGGGACTTGCCGAGTTCACCCTTTCCAGAAGGGATCCCGAATACGTGGGCAGGGCGAAGGAAGTACAGAAGGCACAGAAGGCCATAGAAGCGGGAGAGGATCCTGCGGCAGCGCTCGAGGGACTTTCCGCAGTGCTGGAGGCAGTGAAGAAGTATGCACCCGCCTCCGAAGGAAAGCTGGGCGTGGGCTCTTCCATATTTGCGGTAAAGCCCGGCGACGGCTCTGCAAGAGAGCAGGCTGCTTCCTGCCAGAAGGTCCTGGGGGGCTGGGCGAATATCGCCAATGAGTACGCCACCAAGCGCTACCGTTCCAATCTTATAAACTGGGGCATGCTTCCTTTCCTTATAAAGGAGGGAGAGCTTCCCTTCAGGAATCTCGATTATGTCTACATCCCCGGCATCAGAAAGGCTGTGGAGGAAAAGACGGAGATCATAGAGGCCTTTACGGTAAACGCCGATGGCCTTAAGCGTTTCGAACTGACACTGGGCGCCCTGACGGACACCGAAAGAGAGATCATACTTAAAGGCTGCCTTATAAACTATAATAAGAGGTAAAGTATGGAAACTATAGTAAAGATCAATGACGCTGTAAACGGATTTGTATGGACTACGGTGGGCGTGTGGCTTCTCATAGCCACCGGCCTGATACTGACGATCATCACAGGTTTCTTCCAGGTGCGCCGTATAGGCCACTGGATGAAGAAGACCGTTGGCAGCCTTTTTGACAAGAAGGTAACGGGACATACGGGAGAGCATGCTTCCATATCACAGTTCCAGGCCCTCTGTACCGCACTGGCGGCCACAGTGGGTGTCGGCAATATCGCCGGCGTATCCGCAGCCATCATCACAGGCGGGCCCGGGGCGGTGTTCTGGATGTGGCTGGCAGCCTTCTTCGGAATGATGACCAACTATTCCGAAAACATCCTCGGTATCTATTTCCGCAGAAAGAACCATCACGGGGAATGGTCCGGAGGAGCGATGTATTACCTTCAGGACGGACTGGGGGGCTATAAGGGCTGCAAGACCATAGGAAAGATCTTGGCCGTGATCTTTGCGCTCTGCGCCGTGCTCGCAAGCTTCGGTATAGGCAACATGGGCCAGATCAACAAGATAGTCATCAACCTGACCTCAGCTTTTGATATCAGGCCCCTTTCATCGGTGGTGCTCTACACATCCGGTGATAAGAGCGTGAACCTCTACATGGTCATCGTAGGCCTGATACTGATGCTGCTGGTGGGCGTGGTCGTGATAGGCGGACTCCAGCGTATAGCCATGGTGGCCGAGAAGATAATCCCCTTCATGGTCGTCATGTACATCCTCGGCTCGCTCATAATAATCTTTACACATATCGACCACATAGGCACGGCTTTCGGCCATATCTTCAGCATGGCCTTTACGCCTAAGGCTGCCTGGGGCGGCGCGGAAGGAGTGCTGTTCTCGACCATAATCACCCAGGGCTGCAAGAGAGGCGTGTTCTCAAATGAAGCCGGCCTCGGTTCCTCCGTTATGGTGCATTCCAATTCAAACGTAAAGGAACCGGTAAAGCAGGGACTGTGGGGTATATTCGAGGTATTTGCTGATACCATAATAGTGTGTACCATGACTGCGCTGGTGATCCTTACCTCGGGTGTCATCGACCTGGATAAGGGTATGACGGAGTACGGCGACTCCACTCTTGTGGCAGAGGCCTTCAACACCATTTTCAAGGTGGGCAATGTGGAATACGGCCGTTATTTCGTCGCAATAGCGATACTTCTCTTTGCCTTTACCACAGTGCTGGGCTGGTCCCACTACGGTACCAAGGCTATAGAGTATCTGGCAGGAAAGAATGCGCCGGTGGCCACAAAGATCTATAAGATAGTCTTCGTGCTCATGATAATATCCGGCGCGCTGATGACCTCATCCATCGCCTGGGATATATCCGATACCTTTAACGGTATGATGATGATACCCAATCTTATAGGTGTGCTGGCGATGTGCCCGCTGGTAATGAAGCTTACACGGAACTATGTTGACAGGCGTATAAAGGGAAAGGATGTGGAGCCCATGCTCTCGTATGATCCCGAGATACAGAGGGAAAATGCAAAGGCTATAGCAGAGACAGGAGAAGACTGATGACGGTACCGGGTTTTGATAATGATAAATATCTGAGGCTCCAGTCGGAGAAGATCCAGGAGCGTATAAGGAACTTCGGCGGAAAGCTGTATCTGGAATTCGGCGGAAAGCTCTTTGATGATTTCCATGCCAGCCGTGTGCTGCCCGGATTCCAGCCGGATTCAAAGATACGCATGCTCTCTACCATGAAGGAGGATGCTGAGATAGTCATCGCCATAAACGCAGAGGATATCGAGAAGAACAAGGTCAGGGCGGACTACGGCATTACCTATGACATGGATGTGCTGAGACTCATCGATGCCTTCAGGGATTACGGGCTCTATGTGGGTTCGGTGGTGCTGACCCGCTTTAAGGACCAGCCTTCGGCCGTGGCCTGGCAGAAAAAGCTGGAGACCCTCGGGATAAAGGTATACAGGCATTATCCCATTCCCGGTTATCCTGCGAACGTTCAGTTCATAGTAAGCGATGAAGGCTACGGAAGGAATGATTACATAGAGACCAGCCGCTCACTGGTGGTGGTCACCGCTCCCGGTCCCGGGTCGGGAAAGATGGCGACCTGTCTGTCCCAGCTCTACCATGAATTCAAGAGGGGGGTCCGGGCAGGCTATGCCAAGTTTGAGACCTTCCCTATCTGGAACCTGCCTCTCAAGCATCCGGTGAACCTGGCTTATGAGGCGGCAACTGCGGATCTTAACGATGTTAACATGATCGACCCCTTCCATCTGGAGGCTTACGGCGAGAAGACCGTGAATTACAACAGGGATGTGGAGATCTTCCCGGTGCTCAATGCCATGTTTGAGAAGATCATGGGAAGCTCGCCCTACAAATCGCCTACGGATATGGGCGTGAACATGGTGGGCAATGCGATTACCGATGATGAGGCCGTCAGCAGCGCCTCCAGGCAGGAGATCATAAGACGTTATTATGATGCCATGTGCGCCAGAAGACAGGGCACGGGCAGTGATGACCAGGTGATGAAGCTTGAGCTTCTGATGAAGCAGGCGGGAGTCACCTCAGAGGACAGGCCGGTGGTGGGGGCTGCTCTCTTAAAGGCGGAAATGACCGGCGGCCCCGCAGCGGCGATGGAACTTCCGGACGGACGCATAGTTACAGGAAGGACCACGGATCTCCTCGGAGCTTCAGCAGCGCTTCTCCTTAATGCGCTTAAGACACTTGCAGGTATACCCGATGATGTGAAGCTTATCAGCCCGGAGGTCATAGACCCCATACAGTCGCTGAAGACCGAGAGTCTTGGGAGCCACAATCCCAGGCTTCATACTGACGAGGTGCTCATAGCCCTTTCAGTCTGCGCGGCAACGGATCAGAGGGCAGCGCTCGCAAAGGCACAGCTTAAGAATCTTAAAGGCACCGAGGTACATACATCGGTAATGCTCTCAAGAGTTGACATGGCGACCTTCCGGAAGCTCGGTGTAAACCTTACCAGCGAACCCCATTATCAGACAAAGAAATTATATCACAGGTGATGATCTATGGATGAACACAATAATATCCCCCAGGGGGAAGACGGCAGCTCAGGCGGACAGTCCGGCGGAAACAGGGGGCCGAACATACTGGCCTTCATAGTAGTGACTCTGGTCTCGCTGCTCTTTATCAGTTGGATCGTGGGACGCAATTCCGCCCAGTCCGAGGAGCTGAGCTATAACGAGTTCATGGCTCTGGTCTCGGAGAACAGGGTAAAATCCGTTCTCATCGAAAGGGATCATGTGACCATTGAGATGAAGGACAGCGCGAGAGGCTATTATACCGGTCTCTGCGAGGACGGCACCACTCTTACGGGAAGGATGCTGGATGCGGGAGTGGAGGTAAAGAGCGCCGTTGAGGACGGCAGCACCATGATACTCTCCTTTTTGGCTACCTATGTTCTTCCCATCGTCATAATCTGGCTTTTCATGGGCTTCATCTTCAGAAGGATGGAGCGCAGCGGCGGCGGCATCTTCGGCGTGGGTAAGACCAATGCCAAGATGTACGGCGGAAAGGAGACCGGCATAACCTTTAAGGATGTGGCCGGCGAGGATGAGGCCAAGGAATCCCTGGTGGAGATAGTTGACTTCCTCCACAATCCCGACAAGTATTCAAAGATAGGTGCAAAGATACCCAAGGGAGCACTTCTGGTAGGACCTCCGGGAACAGGTAAGACACTTCTTGCAAAGGCTGTTGCCGGTGAGGCCGGCGTGCCCTTCTTCTCACTGGCAGGCTCCGACTTCGTGGAGCTCTACGTGGGCGTGGGCGCAAGCCGTGTGAGGGATCTCTTCAAGGAAGCTGAGAAGAGCGCACCCTGCATCATATTCATAGACGAGATCGATGCCATCGGCCGCAGCAGGGATTCACGCTACGGCGGAGGCAATGACGAAAGGGAGCAGACCCTGAACCAGCTGCTTTCGGAGATGGACGGTTTTGATGCCAGGAAGGGCATAATAATACTGGCGGCTACCAACAGGCCCGAGATACTCGACAAGGCTCTCCTGAGGCCCGGACGTTTCGACAGGCGCATCATCGTGGAAGAGCCCGATCTCAAGGGCAGGGTGGCCATACTCAAGGTTCATGCCAAGAATGTGCTCATGGACCAGACAGTGAACCTGGATGAGATAGGACTTGCGACCGTGGGCGCCGTGGGCGCCGATCTGGCCAACATGATAAACGAGGCGGCCATACTCGCGGTAAAGGGCGGCAGGCAGTATGTGAGCCAGAAAGATCTGCTGGATGCGGTTGAGCTGGTGAGCATGGGCAAGGAGAAGAAGGACCGTATCCTTTCGAAGCAGGAGCGCCGCATAGTGAGCTACCACGAGGTGGGACATGCCCTCATAAGCGCACTTATGAAGAACACCGAGCCTGTGCAGAAGATCACCATCATACCCAGGACCATGGGTACGCTGGGTTACGTGCTGAGCTATCCCGAGGACGAGAAGTTCACCCAGACCCAGAAGGAGCTCAGGGCGGAGCTGGTGAGCCTGCTGGGCGGACGTGCTGCTGAAGATATCGTATTTGATACCGTTACCACCGGCGCTGCCAATGATATAGAAAAGGCCACAAGGATGGCGAGAGCCATGGTGACCCGCTTCGGTATGAGCGCCCGTCTCGGCATGATGGGTGTTGAGACCGTGCAGGACGAGTATCTGAACAGGAGCACCGTTATGAACTGTTCGGATGAGACGGCGGCTGCCGTAGACCAGGAGGTCATGGCTCTGCTCAAGGAAAGCTATGCCGAGGCCAAGAGGCTGCTCTCCGAGAACCGTCAGGTGCTCAATAAGATAGCTGAATACCTCATCGACAAGGAGACCATCTCGGGGCACGAGTTCATGGAGATCTACTGCCGTGAGAAGGGACTGCCCATGCCCGGCAAGGAGGCAGGGGATAAGGCTGCTGTCATCGGTGAGATCGACGATGAGGTGAAATATACTGAAGAAGGAAAAGAGATAATCTCCGTTACAAGAGGACGGGGAGAGAAGAAGCCGGACAGGGAAGAGACTCCGGCACCTTCGTATCCGGCGTATCAGATGCCGCAGTCTGCTGCACAGCCCGGGACTGTGGCGGAAGCTGAAGGCCCGGTAGCTGCTGAGGGGCCGGTTAAGACCGAAGGCCCCGTATCTGCGGAAGGTCCTGCGCCGGCGGAAGGTCCGGTACAGCCGCAGGAAGAGTCTTCTCCCGCCGGGGAAAGCACTGAAGAGACAGAGCAGAAGGATGACGGCAATCCCTTTGCAAGAGAGCTTAAGAACAGGATGTACAGGGAAAAGAATGATAAGAACTGATGGATTCTGATTTTGATGTAAATGAGGAGCTTAAAAAGCTCCCGGCAAGGCCCGGCGTGTATATCATGCGGGATGCTGCCGATACCATCATCTATGTAGGTAAGGCCGTAAATCTGAACAACAGAGTGCGGTCTTATTTTCGCGCAAATATCGGCCGGGGGCCCAAGATCGACAGGATGGTGAGCCTGATAGCCAGGTTCGAATACATAGTCACGGACAGCGAGCTCGAGGCACTGGTCCTGGAGAATGACCTGATAAAGGAGCACAGGCCCAGATACAACACCATGCTCAGGGATGATAAGACCTATCCCTATATAAAGGTCACGGTAGCCGAAGCCTATCCCAGGATATTTTTCTCCAGGCTTATGAAAAAGGACAAAGCCCGCTATTTCGGGCCTTATCCAAGCGCGCATTCCGTCAGGGAGACTATAGACCTGATCAACAGCCTCTACGGACTCAGGGACTGCAACAGGAAGCTTCCCGGGGACGCGGGAAAGGAGAGGCCCTGCCTGAACTATCACATAGGCCTCTGCTGCGGTCCCTGCATAAAAGGAAAGGTCAGCAGAGAGGAGTATAAGGAGAGGCTGGATAAGGCGATCGAATTTCTGGCAGGGAATTACGGACCGGTCATAAAGGAGCTGACAGCCAGGATGGAAGCGGCCTCAGAGGCCATGGAATATGAAGAGGCCATACGTATAAGGGATCTGCTGGAGCATGTAAGGAGCATAGCCCAGAAACAGAAGATAGAGGATACGAACCAGGAGGACCGGGATATACTGGGCCTGGCCAGGGACGAGGAGGATGCCGTGGTACAGGTATTCTTCGTCCGGAGCGGACGTATGGTGGGCCGCGAACACTATTACATGAAGCAGAGCGAGAGCGAGAGTGACGAGAGCATACTCACAAGCTTCATAAAGCAGTTCTATGCCGGAACACCTTTTATACCCAGAGAGATAATGCTCCAGGAGGAAAGCAGCGAAAAGGAGCTGCTGGAGAAGTGGCTCAGCGAAAAGCGCGGAGGGCGGACCTACCTTATCACGCCCCGCATAGGGCAGAAGGAAAAACTGGTGGAGCTGGCAAAGGCCAACGCCGCCACGGCACTCAGTAAGGACAGGGAGAAGATAAAAAAGGAAGAGGGCCGCACCATAGGTGCGGTGAGGGAACTGGAAGATATACTCGGGCTCAGGGGGCTGAACAGGATGGAGAGCTACGATATCTCCAATATCTCCGGCTTTGAGAATGTGGGCTCCATGGTGGTCTACGACAGGGGAAAACCCAAGCGCAGCGATTACAGGAAATTCAGGATACGAAGTGTAAAAGGACCTGATGACTATGCTTCCATGAGGGAGGTGCTGACCAGGCGCTTTACCCATGGCCTTAAGGAGAAGGAAGAGGGAACTGACAACGGCCACTTTGACGTATTCCCCGATATCATACTTATGGACGGCGGCAGGGGACAGGTGAACATAGCGCTGGAGGTGCTTGACAGTCTGGGACTCGATATTCCCGTTTGCGGCATGGTGAAGGATGACCACCACAGGACGAGGGGGCTGTATTTCAATAATACGGAGCTTCCCATCGATGTGCACAGCGAGTCCTTCAAGCTGCTGACCCGCATACAGGATGAGGTGCACCGCTTTGCCATAGAGTATCACAGGTCACTGAGGACAAAGGCCCAGACACATTCGGTGCTGGATGATATCCCGGGGATCGGGGACTCAAGAAGAAAGGCGCTCATGAAGGCTTTTTCCTCCATAGAGGAGATGAGGAACGCGGACGCCGCCGGGATAGCCGAGAGGGCAGGCATACCGCTAAACGTGGCGGAGTCGGTGAAAAAGTACCTGGAAGGGGAAGAAAAATAGGCAATGTATACAGCTGTTGAAAATGGCATTAAAGAAGAGTATAATCATATTTTAGGCCTGTCACTTCGGCAGGCAGCAGTTTTACAGAGATAATAAGGAGGAAGACCATATGCCGAGCATCAGCCTTCAGCGGCTCATCGACAAGCAGAAGCTTACCAATCTTACGGATGAGATCGATGCAAAAGAGATCAAGATAACCCAGCCCGATATCAACCGTCCGGCCCTTCAGCTGGCAGGTTACCTGGAGCACTATGACGCCACCCGTTTAGAGATCGTGGGCTTTGTCGAGTACTCCTATATGGAGCAGATGCCCGAGGATAAGAAGAGGGAGATCTACGAGAAGGTCATCAATCCCTCCACGCCTGCATTTGTATTCTGCCGTGACCTGCAGCCGGATCCCCTTTTCAAGGAGATCGCCATAAAGAACGGTGTGGCCCTGCTCTCCACATCAAAGGGTACTTCCGTGTTCATGGCAGAGGTCATAAGATGGCTCAATGCGAAGCTGGCTCCCTGCATCACGGTGCACGGCGTGCTGGTGGATATCTTCGGCGAAGGCGTGCTGATCACCGGTGAGAGCGGGATAGGAAAGAGCGAATGTGCCCTGGAGCTCATAAAGAGGGGACACCGTCTGGTCACCGACGATGTGGTGGAGATAAGAAAAGTGTCCGAGGAGACACTTATCGGTACCGCGCCTGCGGTCACCAAGCATTTCATAGAGATCAGGGGTATAGGCATAGTGGACGTAAAGATGCTCTTCGGCGTACAGTCTGTCAAGGAGGATCAGGAGATCAATCTGGTCATCAAGCTTTCCGAGTGGTCCAAGGACAAGGATTATGACAGGATAGGCATGGAAGAGGAATACACGGAGTATCTGGGTAACAAGGTGGTGTGCCACAATATCCCCATACGTCCCGGACGTAACACGGCGCTGATATGCGAGTCGGCGGCAGTAAATTATCGTCAGAAGAAGATGGGATACAACGCGGCGGAAGAGCTGTACAAGAGAGTGCAGGCTTCGCTGGGAAAACATGAGGAGTAAAGAGTAACCCCTCATCAGTCAGCCGAAATAAATATTTGGAGGTATCATCATGGGAAAATATGTGTTTGGAGTGGATCTTGGCGGGACTACCGTGAAGATGGGACTTTTTGATACGGCGGGGAATGTCAGCGACAAGTGGGAGATAGTGACCCGAAAGGAGGACAGCGGAAGCCATATACTGCCGGATATCGCAGAGAGCATCAAGGCAAAGATGGCAGAGAAGGATATTCCTGCTTCCGAAGTGGAAGGTATCGGCATAGGCGTGCCGGGCCCCGTAGATTCAAAAGGTGTCATCCACAAAGCGGCGAACCTTGGCTGGGGTGTATTCTCCATCAAGGAAGAGATGGAAAAGCTTACCGGCGGCATAAAGGTTGAGGCCGGGAACGATGCCAACGTGGCAGCCCTCGGAGAAATGTGGAAGGGCGGCGGCGAAGGACACAGAAATCTTGTGGCTGTTACCCTCGGTACCGGCGTGGGCGGCGGTATCATAGTTGACGGAAAGATACTTACAGGAGCCACCGGCGCAGGCGGTGAGATCGGCCATATCCACATAGTCGATGATGAGCCCGAAAGCTGCGGCTGCGGTAATCACGGCTGCCTTGAGCAGTATGCCTCCGCGACCGGCATAAGCCGCCTCGCTTCCAGAAGACTGGCTGAGGATGACGCTGCTTCCATACTCAGGAACGGTGATGTCTCTGCAAAGGCGGTATTCGATGCGGTGAAGGCCGGTGATGAGGTGGCAAAAGAGGTGGCAGTGCGTTTCGGGCATTACCTTGGCAAGGGACTTGCGGCCGTGGCATGTACGGTGAACCCCGAGATCTTTGTCATAGGCGGCGGCGTTTCCAAGGCCGGCGAAGTGCTCTTTGAATACATAGTGGACGAGTATAAGAAATATGTGTTCCACGGCTGCAGGGACGCAAAGTTCGCGCTTGCAAAGCTTGGCAATGACGCCGGCATCTACGGCGCTGCAAAGCTTGTCATCACGGAATAAATATCCCGGTGAAATAAAAACGTTTCGTCGTGCATTAACCTAATGGATAGATTTAAGCTTTTAAGAGAATTCACGGAACTGCTGGGCGCCGACAGCGTAAGAGCGGATGAAAATATGTCGCCGCACTGCAGTTTCAGGGCCGGAGGAAATACCGCTTTCCTTCTTGAGCCGGGGAACAGGGAGGAGCTGTCTTCGGTCATCGCTCTCTGTGAAGAGGAAGGCGCGGACTGGTTCATCCTGGGCCGCGGCAGCAATCTCCTGGTGTCGGATGAGGGCTATGAGGGCGTGATGATCAGGCTCTCCGGAGAATTCGCGGAAACGCGTTTCGAAGGGGAGACGCTGAGAGCCGGTGCTGCTGCTGCCCTGATACGCGTCGCGGCTGAGGCTGCGGACAGAGGCCTTACGGGACTGGAGTTTGCTTCGGGCATTCCGGGAAGCCTCGGCGGGGCTCTCTGCATGAATGCGGGAGCCTACGGCGGAGAGATGGCGGACGTGGTCTATAGCGCGGAGGTGCTGTTCCCCGGAGAGGGGATCAGGGAGCTTTCACCGGAAGAGCTGGACTTCGGTTACCGTCACAGCATATTCAAAGAAAAGAAGGCCGTCGCACTGGGCGCGGTCATAAGGCTTTCATACGGTGATAAGGAAGAGATAAAGCGCCGCATGGAGGAACTTAAGGAAAAACGGCTGGAGAAGCAGCCGCTGGAATTCCCTTCGGCCGGTTCCACCTTTAAGAGACCGGAGGGAGATTTCGCCGGGCGGCTCATTCAGGAGGCAGGGCTTAAGGAGCTATCCGTGGGCGCGGCGCAGATTTCCGGAAAACATGCCGGATTCATCATCAACAGGGGAGGGGCTACTGCTTCAGACATTTACGCTCTTATCCGCAAAGTGCGGGAAGAGGTTTATGGGAACTCCGGCATAATGCTGGAACCGGAGATAGAGCTGCTTGGATTTACCGATGAAAACTGATACAGGATTACTTAAAACAGGCGTTATAAAAAAGAGAGAGCTTTATTTTGACGTGCTCTGGGTATTTGCGATGCTCTTTCAGATATTCGCGTACTCCGAGGGAAAGGACGCATATGAGCTCTGTGCCTTTGGGAGCATGTCCTACCGTTTCTGTCTGTTCATGACGGTGTTTTCACGTTTTTCACTCTGGCTCTGCCTTATGATATCCGGCGCCGTGCTGCTGGAGAAGGAAGAGTCCATAAAAAAGGTCTGGGGCGGAAGGATCTCCAGGGTGGTCATAATACTGCTGGTCTCCTCCTTCGGCTACTATATGCTGGATGTGATCAAGGGTAGGGAGGAATTTGACCTGGCCCGTTTCCTTATCGACATCTACAGCAGGGAGAGATTGATACAGTTCTGGTATCTTTATGCTTACATCGGCTTCCTGGTATGCCTGCCTTTCCTCCGTCCCCTTGTAAAGAACATGAGGAATGCGGATTTTATCTACCTGATAGCCGCTGTCTTTGTCCTTTCCTCCATACTTCCGCTGATAGATGCGAAGGTACTCCTGGGACGTTACTGCTTAAACCCCAGCATGAAGCTTGACTGGCTCAGCGCCGAGCTCTTTATCTATCCTGTACTGGGATACTATTTCCATAACAGGGTGAAGCTCAGGGAATGCCGTGTGCTGGCTCCCGTGCTGGCCATACTGGATATCATCTGGATGCTCTACAACACCTTCGTCATGGAGACGACGGGTACCTCCGCAGGCAGTGTGGAGATGTATCCTTCCTATCATGGACGCTGCGTGATGCTCCACTGCATCACCCTGTTTGTCTGCGCCAAGGCGCTTTTCCACGGCAGGGAGAAGAACAATCTTCACAGGACCATAGGCTCCCTGGGAGGCTGCTCCCTGGGGATATACCTGCTGGGGCCTCTTTTCCTGGACGGGAGGGTGGATCTTTTTGAAAATCTGCGCCTCACCCTGAGGGGAGATGCGGAGGGGGTGGTGGTGCTCTGGGCCGCATTCGTATGGTCTGTCATAGTGTACTGTATCTGCTTCGTGCCCACCTGGCTGGTGCGGAGGATACCCGGTCTAAAAAAAGTGACCACTTAGGAGAGGCATATGCGTTTTGTTATCGTTACCGGCATGAGCGGTGCCGGAAAACAGACAACAATGAAGATGCTGGAGGATATGGGCTTTTACTGCGTTGATAACCTGCCCGTGCCTCTTATAGGAACCTTTCTCGAGCTGCTGAACAGGCCCGGGAGCGAGATCTCAAAGGTTGCCCTGGGGCTTGATGTCCGCTCGGACCAGAACTTTGCCGAGGCGGAGGAGACCCTTGCGGGGCTTAAGCAGAAGGGACACTCTTTTGAACTGATATTCATGGACGCTGCCGATAACGTGCTCATACGCCGTTATAAGGAGAGCCGCCGTATACATCCCCTTGCGGGAAATGACGGGGCCCAGAGCGGTATCAGCAGGGAGCGGCAGATCCTGGCCAATATAAAGAAGCAGGCGGATTACGTGTTTGATACCTCCGATCTGCTCACAAGGGAGCTGAAGGAGGAGCTTGACAGGATCTTCCTGCAGAACGGCGAATTCAACGGGTTGATAGTACGTATAATGTCATTCGGCTTCAAGTACGGCATACCGATCGATGCGGATCTGGTATTCGACGTTCGTTTCCTGCCGAATCCCTTCTATATCGAAGAGCTGAAGCCTCTTACGGGAGAGGATGCCCCGGTACACGATTATGTCATGTCCTTCGAAGAGGCGGGAGAATTCCTTAAACGCCTTACGGATATGATCAGTTTTCTCATACCCAACTATGTGAAGGAAGGCAAGCACCAGCTTGTTATCTGCATAGGCTGCACCGGCGGCAGGCACAGGAGCGTTACCCTGGCCGGAGAGCTTTATAAGAACCTGCATGCCGAAGGCAAGTACGGCATAACACTTACCCACAGGGACGCGAGGCTCGGATAATGTCCTTTTCATCGAGGATAAAGGACGAACTCATATCCATTATACCCTCCGCCAGACACTGCTGTATAGCGGAGATGGCGGCATACTCCATGCTCATGGAACAGGAAGACGGAAAGCTGGTCTTCAAAAGCGAGCATGAGAGCCTTCTTAAAAAAATCTTTACAATACTCCAAAAAAACTATAATATATACGCTGATGCTTTCGAAGGGGGGCTTTGCATCTCTTCGGCCGAGGAGGCAGGGTTCTTTATTGGATCCCTCCACGACAGCTCTGCCGGCGGAGTGAGCCCGCTGCTTCTGAAAAGCTCCTGCTGCAGAAGAGCCTATCTGAGAGCAGCATTCTGCTGCTGCGGTTCCATGAGTGACCCGAGAAGGGGGTATCACCTGGAATACTGTCTGAATGAGGCGGGATATGCCGCGCAGATATGTGAACTGCTGAAAGGCTTCGGCATCAGGGCAGGGGAGACCCTGCGTAAGGGACATCATGTGGTCTACATCAAGGAGAGCGAGGGGATATCGGAATTCCTGAATCTTTCCGGTGCACACAGGTCGCTCATGGAATTTGAGAACCTGCGTATCGAAAAGGATCTCAGGAACGATGTGAACCGGCAGGTAAACTGCGATACCGCCAACATACGAAAGACGCTCAATGCGGCGGACAGGCAGATACGGGCTATAGAAAAACTGATGGAAATGGGGGAGGATCTTCCGGAGAACCTGAGGGACATTGCGGAGCTCAGGCTGGAAAATCCTGAAGCGAGTATACAGGAGCTGGGTGAGATGATGGACCCGCCTCTTGGAAAGTCAGGAGTCAACCACAGGCTTAGAAAGCTTGTAAGTATGGCAGAAGGAGAGAAACATGGAAAAGACTGTTAAAGTGGAATTAAAGGACGGTATAGATGCCGATGTGGTATCCCTGCTGGTGCAGAAAGCCTGCAAGTACGACAGCAGGATCTATCTCAGCGCAGGCACCCGCCGGGTAAATATGAAGAGTATCATGGGCATGATGAACATGGTGGTGGCCAGAGGCGGAGAAGTTGTGATAGCGGCTGAAGGCTCGGATGAAGAGGCTGCGGTAAACGATATAGAGAGCATGCTCAAAGGCGAGTGAGCAGATATAAAAACAGAAAATGCAAGGGGTAGAAGGCGTAGAAGAAATATTTCGCCTGTCTGCCCCTTTTTCCGTTATACAGGGATACGGGGATAAGAGCGCCGAAGGCGTAGATCTCACGTTTTGAGGAGAACATCAGAACAAAACAGGAGAGCAGTGTGGCGATGAGGGGATTCCTGCGGAGGATATAGGCGGTACAGATCGCAAGCACACCCATCCAGGAATAGTCGGTCTTCAAAAGCCAGGCTACGAGACAGCCGGATACTACAAGCCCAGCATTCAGCATGGGAAGGTAAAGGGCGGATACCGCCGGAAGTTTCATAAGCTCCTCTTCCATGTATTTCATGCACAGGCATATGGACAGGCCTATGGAAAGCGTAAAGAAGATATTCTGGTGGGACGGATCCCACAGGGTCTGTTTGAGTGCCAGATCGAAGGGCAGCTCCGAGACTGCGGCGAAGACCAGCATCCTCAGCAGGTACTTTCCCCGGTTTTTGCTCTTTTCCACTCCCTGTACCAGGAGAAAGATGAAGATGGGGAAGGCTATGCGCCCTATGTCCCTTAGCACGTTGTAAAGGAAATTGAGCTCACGCGTGCGTCCGTTAAGCCGGAAGTAATAAGCCATATAGCTTGCGCCGATATGGTCTATGAACATGGTCACCAGGGCTATCCACTTAAGGACAGCCGCGCTAAAGGGAAAGGATTCTTTTGTTTTAAGAAAATTGTCCATAAAAAGGGAGGATGCCAGGCAGATCTTGCGATCTACCTGGCATTAATTATGAAAAAGTTTTGCGATTACGTCTTATCCGGGTCGAAAGGTTTTTTCTGTTCCCTTCGATGGTGTAATAATACATCCTGAAAATGGATGAAAGATGTTAATCAGGTTAATTTATAAAAAACAATCTGTTAACATATTATGAACACCAAAGTTATGTAAAGTAAACGCTTACATTTTTTCCGGTTCCGGATAAGAAACACCGAAGGTTTCAACGGTAACAGACTTCATCTTCTGCTCCTGAAGAGGCCTGTCATTATAGTCTGTAGCGCATTCCGCGATCTTATTCACAACATCGATCCCTTCTGTCACCTTGCCGAAGGCTGCATAATCGCCGTCCAGATAGGGATATTCCTTATGCATGATGAAAAACTGGCTTCCGGCAGAGTTCGGCATGGAGGATCTTGCCATGGAGAGCACGCCCGGGGTGTGCTTTAAATTGTTTTCAAAGCCGTTTTTTGAAAATTCCCCTCTGATGGAGTAGCCGGGGCCGCCCATGCCGCTGCCCTCGGGGTCCCCGCCCTGGAGCATAAAGCCGCTGATGACCCTGTGAAAGATCAGGCCGTTATAGAAGCCCCTGCTCACGAGGCTTATGAAATTGTTGACGGTGTTAGGGGCGATCTCGGGATAAAGTTCTGCCTTCATAACATCGCCGTTTTCCATTGTGATGGTCACTACAGGATTCTGTGCCATGTTCGATTCTCCTTTTTGTTGTTCGTGTCACGCCGGTCCGGACACATGTGATCGCACACGGACACGCTTCCGCTCGGATTTCGCCAGTAACGGTGCTAAATTCGCATTTCGGGCCGTCCGGCTTGATAACCCGGGCCGTCCGGCCATGCTCATTAAGCACCGACGGCGAAATACGGTCCTTGTGCGAAGCACATGATGTCCGAACCGTCTGAAATACGAACAGTGTAACGTATTTAACGTTTAAATGCAAGAATCGCTATAGCTGGTAATTATTTTAGAGTTGTGGTACAATGCCTTGAATGGTTTGGAGCACGGATCCGGAGTGGATCAACACTTTGCAGGAGAATATTCCATGAAGAGAAGGATATTAATAGCTTCCGCCCTGTGCGCGGCACTTGTGCTGGGGGCCTGCGGAAAAGAAGAGCCCGAAACAGAGCCTGCCGTCACAGAGACAGCGGCGGCTACTGCTGCTCCGGAAAAGCCCGAAAGGGCTCCGGAGGAGATCATAGATGAGATGATAAGGTATTACGGCAGCTACGGCGAGGAAGCCGATGACAAGGTGGATGAGCTGCTGAAGGAACTGTATGCCGCAGATGTGCGTCAGGGAGAACTCTGGACGGAGATCATGGGCTACTGGAGCTATGCCAATACGGATATGGTGGTAAACACCGGCTCCCTTCCCGATGACCTTCCGAAGGATGACAGCCTCTGTATCGTGGTGCTGGGCTTCGAGCTCAAACCCGACGGAGGCATGAAGGACGAGCTCATCGGCAGGCTTGAGACAGCCCTTGCCTGCGCGGAGCAGTATCCCAATGCATATGTGGTATGCACCGGAGGAGGAACTGCGGCTAATAACAGGGAGGCAACCGAGGGCGGCCGTATGGGAGACTGGATGCTGGAGCACGGTCTGGCCGAGGAACGTCTCATAGTCGAGGATAAATCCATGACCACGGCACAGAATGCTGAGTTCTCATATGATATACTGCTGTCGGATCATCCTCAGGTGAATTCCGTGGCGCTGGTCAGCAGCAGCTATCATATACCCTGGGGGTCCCTCCTGTTCGAAGCGCAGTTTTTGAAGAGCGCCTCCGAAAGGCAGACCCCGGAGATCCATGTGGTGTCTAACTGCGGTTATCCCATTACCAACGATACCTATAAGGTGAGCGAGCTGCTGCGCTGGGAGACCGGCGGCATGCTGCAGCTTGTGGGAGACGAAGAGCGCGCCATGACATATTACAGGAACGAGTACGAAAAGCCTGAACTTTAATGAGGATCTTATATGGATAAAAAGAAACTGCTCATAACAGGAGGCATGGCAGCGGGAGCGGTGGCGGCCCTGACCTGCACGGCCCTGATCGCTTATAATGCCGGCGTGAAAAGCGGAGGAAGCAGTAAAGAGCTTTCCGTGCCTGTCTCGGAAGAGACCCTGGAGGCGTATCCGGAGGAGGAGCTGGGCGGGTCTTCTCTTGCCGGGGTGTCTTCTCAGGGGACCGTTGTTTCTGAGGAACATGCCACGGAAGAGACTGTTACGGAGGAGATTCCCGCGGGAGGGAAGCCTGTTGCGGACAGCGCCGGGACTGAAGAAGTCAGGGTGGAAACAGGCACAGCAGAGGCATCTTCCGAAAAGGAGAGCAGCGCGGCAGCAGGCGCGCCGGCATCACAGACGACAGCCGGGACAACGGCTGCAAAAGCGGAGGGCTATGTGCTGACCTACAGTCCGGGTAACAGTTGGGACAAGAGCGGCGTCACGATGTACGGCGTGGAATTCATGATAACCAACAATACAGCCGCACCCATAGACGGCTGGAACCTTAAGCTTGATATAGAAGGACTGGCTGAGGCTGACGGCTGGAACGGCAGCTTTGTATGTGACGGAAATACCCTGAGCATAAGCGATGCGGGCTACAACGCAGGCCTCGGGAACGGCGGCAGCACAACCTGCGGCTGTAATCTGGGAGTGACCGCAGGCAGCCTTCAGGTTAAGAGCGCCACCCTGAACGGCACGGCCTGCACTGTGGTGGCGGGGGCAGTGGATCAGAACGCCGCCAATAACAATAATGATCACGGCGGGAACAGCGGACAGCAGGATAACGGGAACAATAACGGCGGTAACGCCGCTCAGTCCGTGGATGTCTCTGCCATGCTCAGCCGCAGCGCGGATGCTGTGCAGGGAGACGACTGGCTCCATACCGACGGACGGCGCATACTGGATTCCAAGGGCAACGAGGTGTGGCTCACGGGGCTCAACTGGTTCGGCTATAATACAGGCACCAACACCTTCGACGGCTTATGGAACAGCCGGCTGGCGCCTACCGTAAAGGCGATAGCAGATCACGGCTTCAATCTGATCCGCGTGCCCATGTCAGCCCAGCTTCTGAACGAATGGGCCGCGGGGACCTATCCCAGGGCCAATTATAACAATGCCTACAATACGGAGCTGAACTCCATGAACAGCCTGGAGATCTTCGATTATTTCCTGGCACTGGCCGAGGCCAACGGCATAAAGGTCATGATAGACATCCACAGTGCTGAGACCGATGCTTCCGGTCATAACGTGAACCTCTGGCATACCTCACGGGTTAGCGATGCCCAGTATCTGGCAGCTCTCTCCTGGGCGGCAGAGCGCTATAAGGATAATGACACCATAATAGCCTTTGACCTTAAGAACGAGCCTCACGGCAAGCCCTTTGAAGGAGACAACGCCGCGATCTGGAATGATTCCAGGGACGCAAATAACTGGAAGTACATGGCGGAGCGCGCGGCAATGGCGGTGCTGGAAAAGAATCCCAATGTGCTCGTCATGGTGGAGGGAATAGAGATCTACCCCACCGACATAAGGAGCAATTCCGATTTCCACTCCCAGGATGAGAAGGACTACTATTTCAACTGGTGGGGCGGAAATTTAAGGGGTGTAAAGGACTATCCCGTGAATCTGGGAAAGTATCAGAACAAGCTTGTGTACTCGCCCCATGATTACGGACCTACGGTATACGAACAGCCCTGGTTCGAGGGGAGCTACAGCTACGACAGCCTGATGGCGGACTGCTGGAAAGACAATTGGTTCTATATCTACGAGGACAATACGGCACCGCTGCTCATAGGTGAGTGGGGCGGCTTTATGAGGGAACCCAATCTCAAATGGATGACCTGCATGAGACAGCTGATAAGCACTTACCATCTCAATCACACCTTCTGGTGCCTGAATGCAAACTCGGGCGATACCGGAGGACTGCTGATGGACGACTTCACAACCTGGGACAGTGAGAAGTATGAGTTTGTTAAGGAAGTACTGTGGCAGAAGAACGGAAAATTTGTTGGACTGGATCACCGCATCCCACTGGGGGAAAACGGGACTTCGGTCGGAAAGTAAGAGGACAACGGTATGGCCGAATGGGTCATTGTAGTGGATGACGATACCGCAAACCTTAAAGTAGCAGGACATATACTCAGCGGTGCCGGTATGCGCGTCACGGCGCTTAAGTCGGGAAAGACTTTTCTTGAATATGTCAGGGAGAAGGGAGCGCCTGATCTGGTGCTGCTGGACATCAACATGCCTGAGATGGACGGCTTCGAGACCTTGAAAAGCTTAAGGGACTGGGAAAAGGCAGAGAAGCGGGAAGAGATGCCTGTGGTATTCCTTACGGCGGATGAGACTGCAGACAGGGAAAACCAGAGTTATGCGGCGGGCGTGCTGGATTATATCAGAAAGCCCTTTGAGCCTGACATTCTTGTGAAGCGCATTGACAACATACTCTCCAGGCAGCGCAGGATCTCCACCCTTAAGAACGAGGCGGAGACCGATGCCATGACGGGGCTTCTCAATAAGGCAGGGGTCACAAAGATCTTTGCCGCAAGATGTGCCGGGAATGAGGGCTGCCTCATGATGATAGACCTGGATTCCTTCAAGCTGGTGAACGATATCTACGGTCATGACGCGGGAGATGAGGTGCTGAGGGATTTTGCGGAGGATCTCAGGAATTCCGTGCCTGAAGGGAGCAGCCTGGGAAGGATAGGAGGAGATGAGTTCATCGCCTTTATCCCGGGCGCGGCCGATGAGGAGAAGCTCAGGGAGTTTACCGCGGGTCTCAATGAGCGTATAGCAGCAAACGGAAAGCGTATCATGGGAGAGGATACGGACATCCCACTCGGGGTTTCCGTGGGAGCGGTCATGGTGCCGGAATGGGGCACTGTGCCGGAAGAGCTGAGGACACTGGCGGACAAAGCGCTCTACAGGGTAAAGACCGGCGGCAAGCACGGCTTCGCCCTTTACAAAGGTGCCATGCCCGGGGACGATGACGGGGCGGAGGGAGACCTTAAGACCATATCCGCCATCATGGGTGAGAGGAATATTCTTGATACCGCCCTTATGCTGGACCGCACTACCTTTCCCTATGTATACCAGTTCATAATGCGCTATCTGGTAAGGAACAGGGGCGGCGCGGGAAAGGTGCTGTTCACGCTCTCGCCCGAAGAAGGTGTTTCCGAAGAAGAATTTGCGGAATGCTGCGACAGCTTCGGGGAACAGCTGAAGAACAGCCTGAGAAAGTCGGATATAATCACACAAAGCCGGTCCAACCAGTATTTTGTGCTCCTTATAGATGTCAGGGCCGATTCGGTCCGGATGGTGGTGGAAAACGCTATCGGGCACTGGAGGAGCAGCGGCGGGACCGGGATAAGGATACGTTATGAATCTGAGTATACGGGAGCGGATGCAGACCGGGATACGGGAAAGGAAGGCTGATATGAACGGACAGGGATACGAAGATCCTATGAAGAGGCTGAAAGACGCGGGGATAAACACGGAAGCCGGACTTAAATACTGCGGCATGAGCGAGATGTTCTACCTGAAGGTGCTCGAAGAGTTCTGCGGCAACAGGGAGAAAAAGGTAAGGGATCTGGAGGAACTATATGCCGGGGAAGACTGGAAGAGATACGGGGTGAGCGTACATGCCCTTAAGAGCGGCGCCAGACTCATAGGCGCGGATGCCTTCTCCGAAGAAGCGAAGATACTTGAACTGGCGGCAAAGGCCGGGGAACTGGATACGGTGAGGGCCCGGCATCCGCAGTTCATGAAAGATTACGATGCAATGCTCGGACTTCTTGCTTCTGTCTGCGGGGATACCGGGTCGGAAAAGCCGGATGAAGATGAAGAGATAATGGAGTTCGGTCCCGGCGGGGGTGACATTTGACAACGGGCCGGCCGGACTATATATTAAACGGCAGGTATCATTAACTGAAAACAGGCATCAGGACTCCGGCTCCTGCGGAGCTGCCTCATGCCGAAGGAAAGGGTCAATGATATGTTAAAGAAACTTGCGGCATATATAAAAGAATACAAGGCGCCCAGCATAGCCACTCCCATCTGCATGATATTCGAGGTGCTTTTCGAGATACTTATCCCGATGCTGATGGCGTCCATAGTGGATGACGGTATAAGCAAGGGCGATCTCCCGCACATCTATAAGACGGGGGCGCTTATGGTGGTGCTGGCGGTCTGCGGCCTGATCTCCGGTCTGCTGGGTGGAGTCTTTGCGGCAAAGGCAGCCACCGGCTTTGCGAAGAATCTGCGCAAGGGCATGTTCGACCGCATCCAGACTTTTTCATTTTCCAACATAGATCATTTTTCTACGGCAGGTCTGGTCACCAGGCTTACCACGGATGTGACCAATATCCAGAATGCGTACCAGATGATGCTGCGCATGTGCTTCCGCGCGCCTTTTTCAATGATACTCGCCATGGCGGCCGCCTTTACGATATCCGCGAAGATTTCGCTGGTGTATCTTGTGGCTGTGCTGGCGCTGTCGACATTCCTTATCTTCATCATGCGAAGAGGCATGAAATACTTTACACAGGTCTTCAAAAAGTACGATGAGATGAACGCTACGGTGCAGGAAAACGTTAAGGGAATGCGCGTGGTGAAGGCATATGTGCGTGAGGATTATGAGATATCACGTATGAAGACGGCATGCGAGAATATTTACCGTCTGTTTGTGAAGGCAGAGAAGAATATAGTGATCAACTTCCCGGTGATGATGTTCACGGTGGACGCCTGCATACTCCTGATAAGCTGGCTGGGAGCAAAGATGATAGTAAACTCGGGCGGTACTCTTCTGGAGACGGGTGATCTTATGAGCCTGCTGGCTTACTGCATGAACATACTCATGAGCCTGATGATGATGTCCATGATCTTTGTCATGGTGTCCATGTCCATAGCGAGCGCGGAGCGTATCTGCGAGGTGCTGGACGAGGAGCCTGACATCAGGCAGCCCGAAAAGCCCGTGACCTCAATGCGTGACGGAAGCATAGAGTTTAAGAATGTGTTTTTTAACTACAACAGGGACGGATCAGGAGAGCCGGTGCTCAAGGATGTTAACCTTTCCATAAAGAGCGGGGAGACCATAGGCATACTGGGCGGCACCGGCAGTTCAAAGAGTACCCTGGTAAGCCTCATAAGCCGGCTCTATGATGTTACCGGAGGCAGCGTCAAAGTAGGCGGTGTGGACGTAAAGGATTATGATATATCGTTTCTGCGTGACCAGGTTTCCGTGGTGCTCCAGAAGAACGTGCTTTTTTCAGGGAGCATTCTGGATAATCTTCGCTGGGGAAAGCCCGATGCCACGGAGGAGGAGTGCATAAATGCGGCGAAGATGGCCTGCGCCGACGAGTTCATTGAGAAGATGCCGGAGAGATACGAGACCCGTATCGACCAGGGCGGAAGCAATGTATCCGGAGGCCAGAAGCAGAGGCTCTGTATCGCCAGGGCGCTGCTTAAATCACCTAAAGTGCTGATACTGGATGATTCCACTTCGGCGGTGGATACCGCTACAGACGCAAAGATAAGAAAAGCCTTCCGTGAGGTCATACCCGGTACTACAAAGCTGATCATATCCCAGCGTGTCTCCAGCATCATGGATGCAGACAGGATAATAGTGCTGGATGACGGAAAGGTGGACGGCTTCGGGACTCATGAGGAGCTGCTTGGGAGCAATGACATCTACCGCGACGTTTATGAAACACAGACGGGCGGCAGCGGTGACTTTGACGAGGTTGGTTAAGCTATGGCGGATGAAAATGTAAAAGAAGTTAAGATGGGCAGGGGCAGGAATATGGGTCCCATGCCGAAGCTTGAAAATCCCGGGAAGATCCTGGGGCGTGTGCTGTCCTATGTTTTCAAGGATTACCTTCCGGCGGTCATACTGGTGCTGGTCTGCATAGTGATAAGCGTGCTGGCAACCATAAGGGGCACCATGTTCCTCCGTACCCTGATAAATGACTATATACAGCCTATGCTGACGGATACCCTTGAGGGAAAGACAGCGGATTATTCGCCGCTGATAAAGGAGCTCCTGATCATGGCAGGCATTTATCTGGTGGGGATCCTGGCCAATTTCCTTCAGGGCTTCATCATGATCTATGTGACCCAGGGGACCTTGAGGAACCTGCGCTATGAACTGTTCTCAAAGATGCAGCGTCTGCCGGTGAAGTATTTCGATACCCATGCCCACGGCGACATAATGAGCATCTATACCAACGATATCGATACCCTGAGACAGATGATCAGCCAGACCATGCCCCAGTTTTTCAATTCGGGCATAACCATAGTGAGCGTGCTTATAAGCATGATCATCATAAGCCCGGCACTCACGGGCGTGACCCTGGTGATGGTGGGCATAATGCTCTTTGCCACCGGAAAGGCAGCAGGGGGATCAGGAAGATTCTTCGTCAAGCAGCAGAAGGAGCTGGGTGAGCTGAACGGCTTCATAGAGGAGATGATGGAGGGTCAGAAGGTCGTAAAGGTCTTCAACCATGAGGAGGCTAATATCAGCCGCTTCGATGAACTGAACGAAAGACTCTGCGACAGCTCCTGCAAGGCCAACCAGTACGTGAACATACTGGGGCCCATTAACGCGCAGCTGGGGAACCTCAGCTATGTGGTCTGTGCCGTGGTGGGCGGCATACTGGCGCTGGTCGTGGATCCGGCGAACGCTCTGGCCATCAACATAGGTGACCTGGCAAGCTTCCTTACCTTCAACAAGAGTTTCAACATGCCCATCAACCAGATAAGCCAGCAGTTTACCTCGATCGTGATGGCCCTGGCGGGCGCTGACCGTATCTTTAAGCTGCTGGATGAGGAGCCCGAGACGGATGAAGGCTATGTCTGTCTCGTGAATGCCGTGGAGGAGAACGGGGTGCTTAAAGAGAGCGCGGAGCGCACCGGACTCTGGGCATGGAAGCATTATCACAAGGCGGATGATACCACCACTTATGTGAAGTTGGAGGGAAAAGTGGTCTTTGACGGCGTGGACTTCGGCTATACTGATGAGAAGCAGGTCCTGTACGATATACAGCTCTTTGCAAAGCCGGGACAGAAGATAGCCTTCGTGGGAAGCACCGGCGCAGGCAAAACCACCATAACGAACCTGATAAACCGTTTCTATGATATACAGGACGGAAAGATACGCTACGACGACATAAATATCAACAAGATAAAGAAGGACGACCTGAGGCATTCCCTGGGCATGGTGCTCCAGGAGACCCAGCTCTTTACCGGGACAGTGAGGGATAATATCCGCTACGGAAGGCTGGATGCCACTGACGAAGAAGTGGAGGCGGCAGCAAAGCTGGCCAACGCGGATTCCTTTATAAAGCATCTTCCCAAGGGTTACGATACCGAGCTTACGGGCGGCGGCGCAAGCCTGTCCCAGGGACAGAGACAGCTGCTTTCCATAGCAAGGGCGGCTATCGCGGATCCCCCGGTGCTGATACTGGACGAGGCGACTTCCTCCATTGATACCAGAACGGAAAAACTGGTGCAGGAGGGCATGGACGCGCTCATGAATGGACGCACCACCTTTGTCATAGCCCACAGGCTTTCCACCGTAAGGAATTCGAACTGCATCATGGTCCTGGAGCAGGGACGCATCGTGGAACGCGGAACGCATGATGAACTGCTGCAGCAGAAGGGCAGATATTACCAGTTATATACAGGAAATACATCGGAGGTCATGACGGCATGAAAAAAGTATTTATCGACGGAAGCGAAGGAACAACGGGGCTGAGGATACACCAGAGGCTGGAAAGCAGGGATGATATCGAGCTTTTGAAGATAGACAGCGAAAAACGCAAGGACCCGGAGGAGATAAAAAAGTTCATAGCGGAGTCAGACATCACCTTCCTCTGCCTGCCGGATGCGGCGGCGAGAGAGGCGGTCACCCTGGCTGAGGGGACTGATACGGTGATCCTGGACACATCCACGGCACACAGGACCGAACCCGGCTGGGCATACGGTTTCCCCGAGCTTTCCACGGAGCACAGAAAGGCTGTAGCCGGCAGCAGGCGAATAGCGGTTCCCGGCTGCCATGCCAGCGGCTTTATCGCCCTGGTCTATCCGCTGATAGCCGGAAACATCCTGCCCAGGACCTATCCCCTTTCCGCTTTTTCACTGACCGGTTATTCCGGCGGCGGCAAGAAGATGATAGCGCAGTACGAGGCGGAGGAGAGGGACGGAGAGCTTGATTCTCCGCGGGAATATGCACTTTCACAGCAGCATAAGCATTTAAAGGAGATGCAGGCGGTCTGCCGCCTCAGAAGGGCTCCCCTCTTCTCACCCATAGTGGCGGATTATTACAGCGGGATGGTGGTCTCCGTGCCTTTGTACGGCGACATGCTCAATGAGCAGTGGAGCCTGGAGGAGGCACAGGCTTATTTCGCAAATTACTATGCCGGTGAGGAGCTGATACGGGTGATGCCCTTCGGATCTGAGGAGGAGCATGCCTCCTTCATGGCAGGCAATCAGATGCAGGGCAGCGATGCGATGAGGATCTACGCTACCGGGAACAGGGAGAGGCTGCTGCTCACGGCAGTGTTCGACAATCTCGGGAAAGGCGCTTCGGGAGCCGCAGTGCAGTGTATGAACATAGTTCTGGGCGCGGAGGAAACAAAGGGTCTTGATGTGAGGAGATAGTGTCAGGGGGCGCAAAGCCCCCTTTTTATTTTTTCCTTTTATTTCAGGGAAAAATGTGATATAATACCTTAGTTAATGTCTTTATCAAAGGAGGAAGCAGTACATGGCAGCAAAGAAGACGCAGGTCACCACTTCTGAATCGGGGGCAACCCTCAGGGACAGCTTTGACAAGGAACTCTTTAAGAGGAGTGTTCTGTACAACGTAAAGACCCTTTACAGAAAGACGCTGGACGAGGCTACTCCCCAGCAGATATTCCAGGCAGTGTCCTATGCCATCAAGGATCAGGTGGTGGATATGTGGCTGGAGACCCAGAAGCAGTACGAGAAGAAAGACCCGAAGACGGTCTATTACCTCTCCATGGAATTCCTTATGGGACGTGCCATGGGGAATATGATGATCAATATGAAGGCCTATAAGGATGTGGCAGCGGCTCTGGAGGAGCTGGGGCTGGATCTTAACGTGGTGGAGGATCAGGAACCCGATGCGGCTCTCGGAAACGGCGGTCTGGGAAGACTTGCCGCCTGCTTCCTGGATTCACTTGCCACCCTGGGCTATGCTGCATATGGCTGCGGCATACGTTACCGTTACGGTATGTTCAAGCAGAAGATAAAGGACGGATACCAGGTGGAGGTTCCGGATAACTGGCTGGAGAACGGGAATCCCTTTGAGCTCCGCCGCCCCGAGTATGCCAAGGAAGTGCGTTTCGGCGGTTATGTGAATGTCCGTACTGATGAGAACGGACGCAACAACTATTTCCAGGAAGGCTATCAGGCTGTCAAGGCCATCCCCTACGATCTTCCCATCGTGGGCTACGGCAACGGCATCGTGAACACCCTCCGTATCTGGGATGCTGAGCCCATCGATGTGTTCCGCCTTGATTCCTTCGACAAGGGCGATTACCAGAAGGCTGTTGAGCAGGAGAACCTGGCAAGGAATATCGTCGAGGTCCTCTATCCCAACGATAATCATTACGCAGGTAAGGAGCTCCGCTTAAAGCAGCAGTATTTCTTCATCAGCGCATCCGTACAGGAGGCTGTTGCAAAGTACATGCGCAACCACAAAGATATCAGGGGCTTCTACGAGAAGGTCACCTTCCAGCTCAACGATACACATCCGACCGTGGCTATCGCCGAGCTGATGCGTATACTCATGGACGAGTACTATCTTACCTGGGACGAGGCGTGGGAGGTCACCACAAAGACCTGCGCCTACACGAACCACACCATCATGTCCGAAGCACTGGAGAAGTGGCCCATCGAGCTCTTCTCAAGGCTGCTCCCCCGTATCTATCAGATAATCGAGGAGATCAACCGCCGCTTCATACTTGATATCGAGCGCAAGTATCCGAATGACCAGGAGAAGATCCGCAAGATGGCCATCATCTATGACGGACAGGTCAAGATGGCACATCTGGCTATATGTGCCGGCTACTCCGTAAACGGTGTGGCAAGACTGCATACCGAGATATTGAAGAAGCAGGAGCTCAGGGACTTCTACGAGATGTTCCCCGAGAAGTTCAATAACAAGACCAACGGCATCACCCAGAGACGTTTCCTGCTTCACGGAAATCCGCTGTTGGCAGACTGGGTGACCGCACATATCGGAGACGAGTGGATCACCGATCTTCCGAAGATCCAGAAGCTCAAGGTCTATGCAGATGACGAGAAGGCGCAGCAGGAGTTCATGAACATCAAGTATCAGAACAAGGTGCGTCTGGCAAAATATATCAAGGAGCACAACGGAATTGAAGTGGATCCCAGATCCATCTTCGATGTACAGGTCAAGAGACTTCACGAGTACAAGAGGCAGCTGCTCAACATACTTCACGTGATGTACCTTTACAACGAACTGAAGGAACATCCCGAGAAGGATTTCTATCCCCGTACCTTCATCTTCGGAGCAAAGGCTGCGGCCGGTTATATGAATGCAAAGCTCACCATCAAGCTGATAAATTCCGTTGCGGATGTGGTGAACAACGATCCCTCCATCAACGGCAGGATCAAGGTTGTGTTCATAGAGGATTACCGTGTATCCAACGCGGAGATCATCTTTGCGGCTTCCGATGTCAGCGAGCAGATAAGTACCGCCAGCAAGGAGGCATCAGGTACCGGGAACATGAAGTTCATGCTCAACGGCGCGCTTACCATAGGTACCATGGACGGAGCTAACGTGGAGATAGTTGAGGAAGTAGGCGAGGAGAACGCCTTCATCTTCGGTCTGTCCTCCGATGAGGTCATACAGTTCGAGAATTACGGCGGCTACAATCCCATGGATATCTTCAACAATGATCCCGATGTGCGTAAGGTGCTGATGCAGCTCATCAACGGAACCTTCGCACCCAATGATCCCGAGCTGTTCCGTCCTCTGTACAACAGCCTGCTTAACACACAGAATACCGCAAAGGCAGACACCTACTTCATCCTGAAGGATTTCAAGTCTTATGCAGAGGCACAGGAGAAGGTGGAAAAGGCTTACAGGGACGAGAAGGGCTGGGCACGTTCCGCTATACTGAACACCGCATGTTCAGGAAAGTTCACTTCCGACCGTACCATCCAGGAATACGTTGACGACATCTGGAAGCTGGACAAGGTTGTATTAAAGAAATAATAAACTTTTCCGGGGGTACGATATGGTATTTGAGAAAAAAGGTAACGCTCTTATAGGGCGTGAGAAGAACGAGACTCTGTGCATCGAACCCTGGGGGAAAGATTCCCTCAGGGTCCGCAGCACTGTGCTGCCGGAGTTTTCCGGTCTTGACAGGGCGCTGACCGAGGATATCGATAAGGGCAGCGCAGATATAAAGCTGGCGGAAAAAGAGGGGGGGCTTTGGTCCGGCAGCATAACAAACGGACGGATCCGTGCCGAGGTAAATCCTTCGGGAATAGTCGCATTCTTCAAGGATGACGAGCGGGTGCTTTATGAGTACAACAGGAATTACGGCGTTCCGCTCACAAAGGAGACCAGATGCCTCAAGGCTGAGGCAAGGGAGTTTACCGGCTCCGCATCCGGCAGCTTTAAGCTTACGGCGCGCTTCGAACGTAACGAGGGCGAGCGTATCTACGGCTGCGGACAGTACCAGCATCCTTATCTGAACCTGAAGGGCTGCAGTCTCGAACTGGCCCAGAAGAATTCCCAGGTATCGATACCATTTGCGCTCTCAAGCCTGGGCTACGGTTTTCTCTGGAACAATCCCGCCACGGGCAGGGTGACCTTCGGAAAGAACCTTACGGAATGGGCAGCCGATGAGAGCAATGAACTGGATTACTGGATCACGGTGGCTGACAAGCCGGCGGAGATCCTTGAGAAATACACCGCTGCAGTGGGACGCGCTCCCGTGCTGGGGCCCGAGTACCTCGGCTTCTGGCAGTGCAAGCTCAGATACCGCACCCCTGAAGAGGTGCTTTCGGTGGCCCGCCGCTATAATGAAATGGGCATACAGCTTGACGTGATCGTCATCGATTTCTTCCACTGGCCTTACCAGGGCAGCTGGCGTTTCGATGAGAAGTACTGGCCTGAGGATAAGGTTAAGGCCATGTGCGACGAGCTCCATTCCATGGGCATCAAGGTCATGGTAAGTATCTGGCCCTCCGTGGACAAGCGTTCCGAAAATTACGAAGAGATGCTTATGAAAGGCTACTTTGTCCGCAACGAAAGGGGCGGCATAGAGACCTATGACTATCAGGGCGAGTGCGCCACTATAGATGTTTTCAATCCCGGAGCCAGGGAGTATCTCTGGAGCAAGTGCCGTGAAAACTATAAGAGACTGGGGATAGACCTGTTCTGGTTCGACAATGCGGAACCTGACAGCATCATCTATCACTACGACAATATGCGTTACTACACCGGCAGGGCATCAATGGTGGCTAACGAGTATCCCAAGTACTATCTGCGCACCGTATCCGAAGGCTTTATGGGCGACGGCGACGGCATGCGTCCGTCCCTCATACGTTCAGCCTGGGCAGGCAGCCAGAAATACGGCGCCGTGCTCTGGAGCGGTGATGTGCCCAGTACCTTCGAGGCCTTCAGGGACCAGATCTCCGCAGGCCTTAACGCCGGTTTAGCAGGCATTCCCTGGTGGAATTCCGATATAGGCGGCTTCATGACGGATGACGTGAACGACCCCGAATTTCAGGAGCTTCTGCTCCGCTGGTTCGGCTTCGGCGTGTTCTGCCCCATCATGAGGCTTCACGGCGACAGGGGACCTTACGATATACCTCCTCTGGACACAAGGGATTTCGGCGCCGGCTATCTTCATACCGGACAGCCCAATGAGATATGGTCCTACGGCGAAGAGAATGAGGCGATCATGAAGAAGTTCGTGGAGCTCCGTCTTTCCATGAGGGATTATATCGCGGGTCTCATGAAGGAAGCACATGAGAACGGTTCTCCCGTTATAAGGACCATGTTCTACGAATTCCCGGAGGATGAAGCCTGCTGGGAATGCGAAGACCAGTACATGTTCGGACCGGATTATCTGGTGGCGCCCGTATATACCTGCGGTGCAAGGGAAAGGGAGCTTTATCTTCCTGCCGGAAAGTGGGAGAACATCTTTACCAAAGAAGTAACGGAGGGCGGAAAGCGGGTATGTGTTTCTGCGCCTCTTGACCAGATACCTGCCTTTAAGCGTCTGTAATGAGCCTGTACTGTATCTGCGGAAAAAGTGCCAGCGGCAAGGACAGCATATACCGCAGGCTCATGGCGGACGAAGGACTCGGGTTCGGCAGCGTGGTGAGCTATACCACAAGACCCAGGCGTGACGGAGAGACCGAAGGGAAGGAATACCACTTCAGCGACCTTGAAGGCCTTGAAGCATTCCGGGCTTCCGGGAAGCTCATAGAGGAGCGGGTATATCATACCGTTCACGGGGACTGGCATTACTTCACCGTGGACGACGGGAGCATAGATCCCGGAAAGGACTATCTCCTTATCAGTACCCCGGAAGGCATAAGAGCCCTCAAGGCGTATTTCGGAGATGAGGCAGTAAAGGGGCTTTACATAGAGCTGGATGACGGGGAGCGCCTGCAGAGGGCAGTGAGCCGTGAACGTCAGCAGGCGGAGCCTAAATATGCCGAGCTCTGCAGAAGGTTCCTGGCGGATGAAAAGGATTTCTCGGAGCAGGAACTGGAGAAGGCGGGGATAGAGGCAAGATTTGTGAATGATGAACTGGAAACCTGCGTTAGAAGGATCAGGAGCTATATAGCAAACGCGTGAGCATGGACACCATACGGGTTGGTCAGATAAACCAGACACAGATGCCGGAGCAGGCTGCGCCCGTACAGAACGGGGACGACAGCTTTAAGTTCATACTGTCCAGCAGTATAAAGGAAACCGAGCTTCAGGAGAAGCTGAGCACGCTTATAGGCGAGATAACCGCCCAGGGAGAGCGCATCAGCAAGAAGAAGGATATCCGGGACATGAAGAGGTACCGGAGCCTTATCAAGGAGTTCATGAACGAGGTGGTGAACCGTTCCCACGAGTTCGCCAGGGAGAATTTCCTGGACAGGCGCGGACGCCACCGGGTCTACGGCATAGTGCGGCTGGTGGATGAGAACCTGGACGCTCTTGCACAGGAGCTGGTAAAGGAAGAATCCGACAACATGACCATACTTGCAAAGATAGGCGAGATAAGAGGATTGTTACTGGATCTGTTCACCTGAAAACGGGACAGGATATGTACATTCCGAACGAGAATACGAAGTACAGGGGGTGAGGGAATATGAGATTTTCAGACATAGTAGGCCAGGCAGCGATAAAGGAACAGCTGAAGGCGGCGCTGGCAGCAGGCAGCATTCCCCACGCCTGCATACTCTGCGGCGAAGCCCGTTCCGGCAAGGAGTTCATAGCCAAGACCTTTGCCCAGGCCCTGCTCTGCGAGAAGCGTGAGGAGAGCGAGGATAAAGAGCCCTGCTGTGAATGCCATTCCTGCCGTCAGGCGGAGACGGGAAATCATCCCGACATCATCTATGTCACACACGAAAAGCCCAACACCATAGGTGTTGACGACGTGAGACTGGGCATAGTGGAGACAGTGATGATAAAGCCCTACAGCGCGCCGTATAAGATCTACATCATAGAGGAGGCGGAGAAGCTTACTCCCCAGGCCCAGAACGCTCTTCTGAAGACGCTGGAGGAGCCGCCGGAGTATGTGGTATTCCTGTTGCTCACAACCTCCACCGAGGTGCTGCTTCCTACTATATTGAGCCGCTGCGCGGTGCTCACCATGATGCCGGTGCGCGACGACGAGATGCGGGATTACCTTATGGAGCAGCTCCATGTGCCCGAGAGCAGGGCGGAGATCTGCATAGCCTTCGCCAGGGGAAATGTGGGCCGCGCAAAGGCTCTGGCATCCTCGGAGGATTTTGACAAGATCAGGACCGGAGCGCTCACGCTCCTTAAGAACATACGTGATATGGATACGGCCGATATCCTGGAGGCCCTCAAGCAGATCCGGGAATACGGCTTTGACATAAACGACTACCTGGATATCATGGCAGTGTGGTACAGGGATATACTCCTTTTCAAGGCTACCCACGATATGAACCACCTGATATTCAGGGACGAGATACAGAGTATACAGAAAGTGGCGCAGTATAGCGACTACGAGGGCATAGAGGAGATCATCCGCGCCCTGGAGGTGGCGAAGGGCCGTCTCCGCAGCCAGGTGAACTATGAGCTCACCATGGAGCTGCTGCTGCTGACCATACAGGAGAAGTAAAGGATGAAGACCATAGTAGGGCTGCGTTTCAGGCCCGGAAGCAAGATCTACTTTTTTGATCCCGGAGAGTTTCAGTTAAAGCGCGGCAGCCACTGCATAGTGGAGACCGCAAGAGGCATGGAATACGGAACCGCCGTCAGCGCCCCCAGGGAACTGCCTGACGAAAAGGTGCCCCAGCCCCTTAAGCAGATCATACGCATCGCCACTCCCCAGGATGACGAGAGGAATGCGGAGAACAGGATAAAGGAAAAAGAGGCCGTTACAATAGCAAAGGAGAAGATCCGCGCTCACGGTCTTGACATGAAGCTTATAGATGTGGAGTACACCTTTGACCGGAACAAGGTGGTGTTTTATTTCACCGCTGACGGAAGGGTGGATTTCCGTGAACTGGTAAAGGATCTGGCCGGCGTGTTCAGGACCAGGATAGAGCTCAGACAGATCGGTGTCCGTGATGCAACCAAGATGCTGGGCGGTCTGGGAAGCTGCGGCAGGGTGCTCTGCTGCCATTCCTACATGGGAGATTTCATACCCGTGTCCATAAGGATGGCCAAGGAGCAGAACCTTTCCCTGAACCCGGGGAAGATCTCCGGTATGTGCGGCAGGCTCATGTGCTGCCTTCAGTATGAGTCGGACACTTATGCATATCTGAACAGGCGTCTGCCCAGGATAGGCGATGAGGTCACCACTCCCTACGGTACGAAGGGTACCGTGCAGAGCGTGGATGTGCTGAGGCAGAAGGTCAGCGTCATCGTGGATGTGAACGATGAAAAGGAGATAGAGGAATATCCCGTGGAGGAGCTGAAATTCAGTCCCCGGAAGGGAAAGGGCGGCGGAGGAAAGAAGGACCGACAGGAAGAGAAGCTGACGAAGGAAGAACTCAATGAACTTAAGAAGCTGGAAGGCGGCGGCGACTGATGGAACGCATTGACGACCTTCAGCTTTCGGGGCTCCGCATCATTCAGGATACGGAGCTTTTCTGTTTCGGCATGGATGCGGTGCTCCTTTCCGGTTTCCTTAAGGTGAAGAAGGGCGGAAGGCTTCTTGATATGTGCTCCGGTAACGGCATAGTGGCGCTGCTGGCAAGCGCTAAGACAGAGGCGGCCCGAATAGATGCCCTGGAGATCAATCCGAAGAACACTTCGCTCGCTGAACGGAGTGTGCAGCTAAACGGCCTTAAGGACAGGGTGTTCATCACCTGCGGTGATGTCAGGGAGGCAGGGGATATATATCCGCCTGCTTCTTTTGATGCGATAAGCTGCAATCCGCCCTATATTCCGGAGGGGACGGGACTTACAAATCCCGATGATTCAAAAGCCCTGGCCAGGCACGAGCTTAAGATGGATTTCACTGATCTGGTCAGGGCGGCGGAGAAGCTGTTAAAGCCGAAGTGCAGCCTGTTCCTGGTGCATAAGGCGGAGCGGCTGCCGGAGCTTTTCATAAAACTGTCAACGGGAAGGCTGGAGCCGAAACGCCTGCGCATAGTCTGCCCCTATGTGACCCATGAACCGGCTATGGTGCTCATCGAAGCGGTTAAATACGGCAATCCGGGTATGAAGGCAGAGCCGCCCCTGATCATCTATGAGCCGGATGGGACGTATTCGGCCGAAATGAGGGAGAAATACGGATATTGAATACCGAAGTTAAGCTCTGTCCCAAATGCGGGGCGGAGTTTGATGATCTGAATATACGCTGTCCTTTCTGCGGTTTCTATAATGACGACCTGGCGCTTAAACAGGAAGAGTCCGAGATGGAAGAGCTCCGCTCCAGGCATGAGGCCGTAATGAAGAAAATGCCGCAGGCTCTGGTAATAAAGAACAGGCGGCGCATACTTTCAGCTATGGTGGCGGCTGTCATATTTATCATCGTGGCTGTCATCGCAGGCAGCATCATCTATAATATCTCGGAACGCGCAAAGTATGCGGCCAAACAGAAGTTCATTGCAAGGCTGGAGGAAATGTATCAGAACGGCGAGTATGATGAACTGTTTGATGCGTATTACGGCAAGGGCTACTACGGAGCTTCTTTCGGGAAATATGAGAATACGGCTGACATAGCAATGGAAAGATACTATGCGGTAAGGGATCTGGAAACACTCAGCGCAGGCGATGCGGATGCCGCATCACTTGAGCGGGCATTGCAGAAATCCTTCAGATGTCTCTACCTGGCTCAGAGAATGAGGGAACAGGGCTTCATATACGGTGAGGGAGACGCGGTGGAAAAGCTGGAGGATGAGATGAAGTCGGCCATGAAGGAGCTTTGGGGCATGAGCGATGATGAGATACGTGAAGGAACAGAGAGATATGACGGGAGAAATACCGATTATTCCGAACTTGCGGAGCGTCTGATAAATGGAATGTAAAAACTGCGGAGCGAGCTACAGGCTGAAGGCGCTCAGGTGCCCTTACTGCGAGACCGAAAACCTGCTGGGCAGGATGCTGGTCTTAAAGCGCACCGAGACGATAAAGCGCTACGAAGAGGAGCAGAAACTCGCAAAGAAAAAATATGTACCCTATGTTGCGAGCAAGATGGTCAATACGCTCATTCTCGTTTTCGCACTGTTGGTACTTGCTGCGCTCTTTTATTCCACAGGTGCGCTGATGCCGAGGGATGAAGACGGTAAGCTCATAGATAAACATGCGGAGAAGCTGTTCGATGCCGGGAAGTATGATGAGCTGTATGACTACCTGGACGGGAGGGATCTCTTCGGAAGAGTCACCTATCGGATGGCCCAGGCTGCACTGATGGCACATCATTATGAGGAATTCCTCACCTACAGGATCAAGTATATAAGAGACGGTGCGGTGGACGAAGATGCCGCCTATACAGCTCTTACCATGCACGAAGCCATGTCCATATACCAGCACCATATAGGCATGTATACGGAATATTATGAAGAGAATGAACCGGAGTATGAGGAATACAACCGCCGGATCATGGCTTTCTGGAGGGGGACCATGATGTGCGATGATGATGATATCGCCTTCCTGTCGGATCCGGATAACTGGTGGCATTCGGGAGAGCTTCAAGAGCTCTGTGAAAAACTCAACGAAAGGAGACGCGGGAATGATGGCTGATAAAAAGAAATACAGTCCTCCCAACCGGCTCTGGTTCGGCATAAGGCTGTGCATACTTACCGTACTCATACTGCTGTTTCTCTGCTTCTGCATGTATGAAGCGTATAACAGGGATTTCTTCAGATCATTGCCGGATTCCGTAGAGGACACGACTTACTATGATCGGTATTATTTCGAGGGGAGTTACGGCAGCCTGCGCGATCTTATGCTCCTGTATGATATCCCCGACAACAGTATCTACGGAAAATACTGGGAGATCATACGGGCGAAGGAACACCGCACCGCATATGAGGATTATAAGAGCGCTGCGGCTGCGGGAATGGACTGCGAAAGCTATGCAGAGGAGGAAATGCGGCAGCTGGAAAAAATGGCCGCCTCCCCGAGATTCCCGGAAAACGCAGAGAGGATAGAGGAGATGATAAGGTAGGAAGCT
>JAFWWB010000046.1 GCA_017518185.1 Lachnospiraceae bacterium | reverse complement strand
TAACCTACACCAACTGGACCAAGGAATAAGAGGCATAGGAGAGAGCGTATGAAGAGATCGGATGATAAAGGTGTAACACTCATAGAGGTCCTTATCGTGATGGCAATATCGGCCATACTGCTTGGAACAGTAGCCATATCCTATGGGCTGATAAGCAATGCCAATGTAAAAAAAGCAGCCACCAGGCTTTCCAATACCATAAGGGCTGCAAGGACACAGAGCATGTCCATGGGGATGGAAAGAGGCCGGTTAAGGCTCTATGAACAGCATGGAAAGGTATATGCACAGATAGGAGACGGGGCACCTGAGTTAATGGTGGATTCTGCCATAACCTGTACGGCAAAGTACAGCGCCGATTATAATGACAGGACCGGAGCTGTATCCCTTGCAACTCCTGCGGAGCTCAGGTTTACCAGCGGTGGAATGTTAAAGACTGCGGGACTTGGAGGGGGAGCTTATCCCGATAATATGTTCCTGCTTTCGAATGGAAAGAAGAATATGCAGGTGTTGGTTTATCTTGAGACCGGCATGGTAGAGATGAAAGAGTATTGATATAACGAAGGGAAAGGAGGATATGATGAAGCGAAACAAAGGATATTCTCTTATAGAGCTTGTGGTGGCTGTGGCTGTGCTGGTGGTAGTACTGGCAGAGCTTGGGGCCTTGATGGTCAACGGAGCCACGCTTTATGAGAGAGGCACCATGGAGGTATCCCTGCAGGAGGAGGCGCAGCAGGTGATACTGCAGATGGAGGATCTTCTGATGGGTGCCACCAGAAGCGTTGTTGCATCTGAGCCGAAGACTCATGGCAGCGTCAGTACCGATGTGATCACCATAGAGACTCATCTGTATGATTATGATCATGACAGCGGTGCTGCCACCGGTATGAAGAAAGTGGAATACGTCATAGGCCTGGAGTTCGATGTCTGTGAGGGAACACCCCCTTCGGATGCAAACTATGGAGACAAGCCCAACGATCATTCCCGTCTCATGATGAAAAGAACGGTTGATGGCGGCTCTCCCACCTATGCGGTCATGGCAGAGAGCGTTCGGGCAATACATATGCACAAGACCTCCACGGAAAAGGATATCGGGGGCGGTTCTGTTTCTGCAATGGATGATATGACCGGTTACAAGAATGCCGATATGGTCGTGTTCCAGGTAGAGATGCAGAATCATGAATACAGCTACAGCTCATCCAAGGATATCTACCTCCGTAACCAGCCCGGTACCGGCGGCCCCAGCCATGATTTTCAGACCCAGCCCAAGTTCAGGCTGGAGCTGAACGTGATGCGTGTGCATTCCGGCTACAGCCTTCAGGATGCGGCTCCCAGTGCCGATTATAAGTACTTTAAGTTTGAGGATCCCACAACCTATGGTACAGTATATACCATAACCGGGGATCATCCCTCTGAAGGCGGAACTGAGCTTACGAATGTTTACACCAATAACCCTACCATCTGTGTGAATTCCGGAGGACTTCTCGGGGACTGGACCAAGAGCGTTTCAAGCTGTGTGGTTCAGTGTTCCACAAGTGCAAACTTTACTTCCGGGGATGTGAAGCCTATCAGGATATATACGGATGCCTTTGAGATGAACGACATGCCGCTCTATGCGAGAACGGCTAATGATTCAAAGCCCGTCCGTTCGGTCGTACCCGTATATGGCGTATGTCTCTGCAGTGACTGCCTTAAGAAGATCTCCATGGAATGCCAGATTTATGCCGAAATACCGTCAACATATAACGGAACGACCGTAGACTGGTACAAGACCACTATGGGACTGAACGGCGGTATAAAGAGGGACAGATCCGCAGGAGACAAGATCAAGAATATCACCATAGCAAAGGTGGATGAGACCGATCTTCCCTCAACAAGTGAGATCACCATTACGATACCTTCATCCGGAGAAAGCTTTGAGTTTAACGGAGGCAAGCTGGGAGACGGTAACGGTAAGATGTGGACCCAGGCCGGAGGCAAGTATTATTTCTCCATAGACCAGTATGGGCAGAGTAATGCTCTTGTGCTGCTCATGAAGGATCAGAGCATCACACAGGGTTATACCTATTGGGAGAACATGGTCAAGAAATTCAATGGCTATGTGAGGGTAAGGCTCCACTGCTACTGGAAGAAGGGAGTAGGAGATTTTTACGAGGAAAAGGTCAATTTCTACTACTATCCCATGGCCAGAAGTGATTATCCTTCCACCATAGATGATGCTGTCTATGAGAAGCTCTGGACGCATATCGCAGCAAATTACAGGACTGATGATGTTGAAGTCGACGACGGCAGTGGCGGCGGCAGCGGCGGCGGCGGCGGTTCGAGTGAAACCGCCGGAACACATCCTGATCTCAGCGTATCGATCACAGGTGATGCGGTAGATAACGGCAGCTCTTATAAGGTCGGGCCGCAGTGGACCGGAAGTGAGAACAAAGACAAGGTTGAACAGACTATTAAGGTTAAATGGAACGGTACATGTACGAATGAAAGCAAGAGACTGGGAGATATTACGGTCAACTTTGGAAAGAATGTTGATTATATATGCTATAATCCCGGTGTCTCCGGTACAGGAAGTTCTGTGACCATACATCCTAATGAGTGGCAGACTGAATGTGAGATCAAGGTTTCCTGGTGGTTATAAGATCATCAAATGCTTCCCCCGGCTCCGGCCGGGGGATCTTCATTTCATTCTGTACCGGGCTTCTTTCTTAAAATGGGGTGACAGGATCCCGGCCATGTTCAGACAATTCGATAATCCTTATTGACATATTTAAATTATTTGGTGTATGATGTGGGGCATGTGCTATCGGCACATGCTCATCATTTATTTAAGGAAGGAAATCATGGCTAAGAATCTTGTTATAGTTGAGTCGCCTGCAAAGGTGAAGACCATCAGTAAATTCCTGGGCAGCAATTATGAAGTCTGCGCCAGCAATGGGCATGTGAGGGATCTGCCCAAGAGCAGCATGGGCGTGGATGTGGAGAATGACTACGAGCCCAAGTATATAACCATAAGAGGGAAGGGAGATATACTGGCTAAACTCCGTAAGGAAGTGAAGAAGGCCGATCAGATATATCTGGCCACCGACCCTGACCGTGAAGGAGAAGCCATAAGCTGGCATCTCTATGAGGCTCTCAAGCTTCAGGATAAGAAGGTGCAGCGTATATCCTTTAATGAGATCACAAAGAATGCAGTAAAGGAATCCTTAAAGCATCCCAGGCAGATAGATATGGATCTGGTGGATGCGCAGCAGGCGAGGCGCATACTTGACCGTATCGTCGGTTACCGCATATCGCCGCTGCTCTGGGGTAAGATAAAGAGAGGTCTTTCCGCGGGAAGAGTCCAGAGCGTGGCCTTAAGGATCATCTGCGACAGAGAAGACGAGATAGCCGCATTCATACCTAAGGAATACTGGACGGTGGAGGCTGAGCTGGCGGCAGGCAAGGGAAAGAAAAGCTTCAGGGCAGCATTCTACTGTGACGAAAATGGTGTAAAGACCATAGATTCGGCAGCGGAAGCGGACCGCATAGAAAAGGCTCTTAAGGGAGCGAAATTCAGCCTTAAGGAGATGAAGAGAGGAGAGCGGACCAGAAAAGCTCCACTGCCTTTCACTACATCAACACTCCAGCAGGAGGCTTCCAAGGTACTGAACTTCTCTACCCAGAAGACCATGCGTACCGCACAGACTCTTTATGAGGACGGATATATCACTTATCTGAGGACGGATTCCACCCGTATCTCCGATGAGGCATTGAAATCCTCACATGAGTATATACTGAAGCATTTCGGAGAAAAGTACACGGCAGGGGACGGCGGTGTTAAAAAGGATGACAGGAAGATACAGGACGCCCATGAAGCCATAAGGCCCACTGATATCTCCCTTCTTCCCGAAGATGTGAAGGATAAGCTTCCCAGGGATCTCTACAGGCTGTATACTTTAATATGGAAGCGTTTCTGTGCCAGCCGCATGGCACCGGCAGTTTACGATACCATGTCCCTTAAGCTGGAAGCGGCGGGCATGAGCTTTACCTCTGCAGCTTCTGCACCCAGGTTCGACGGCTTCCTGAAGGTTTATTCCGACGGTACTGATGAGAAAGCGCAGAATGTCTTCCTGCTGAAGGAACTGGAGGAGGGGGCGGATATCCGCTTTGTTTCACTGGAGAAGAAGCAGCATTTTACCCAGCCGCCTGCACATTACACGGAAGCAAGCCTTGTACGTGCCCTTGAGGAGCTGGGAATAGGAAGGCCTTCCACCTATGCACCTACCATAACCACCATCATCGCAAGGCGTTATGTGATAAAGGAGAATAAGAATCTCTATGTTTCCGAACTTGGCGAGGTGGTTAACAAGGTTATGAAGGAGGAGTTCCCGGCGATAGTCGATGTGAACTTCACCGCTACCATGGAGGGACTGCTGGATCAGATAGGAGAGGGAGAGACAGCCTGGAAGACTGTCATCGAGAATTTCTACCCGGATCTGGATGCTGCGGTAAAACATGCCGAGGAGGAGATGTCCCACATCGAGATAAAGGAAGAGGAAAGCGATGTGGAATGTGAGAACTGCGGGCGGAAGATGGTGATCAAATACGGTCCCCACGGAAGATTTCTGGCCTGCCCCGGTTTCCCGGACTGCCGCAATACCAAGCCCTTCTTTGAAAAGACGGGAGTGGAGTGCCCTAAATGCGGAAAGGATATCGTCATAAGACGTACGAAGAAGGGCAGGAGATATTACGGCTGCGAGAACAATCCCGAATGTGATTTTATGGTTTGGAGCATGCCGGTGAAGGAAAAATGCGGCCGCTGCGGCGGAGTGATGGTCAAAAAAGGAAACAAACTGGTCTGCGCTGATGAGAAGTGCGGGTTTATCAAGGAAATGGAGGGAAATGAATGAGTATAAGCCTTCTGGACAAAACGAGGAAGCTTTCAAGATTACTGCACAACAATACAAATTCAAAGGTAGCTTTTGACGACATATGTCAGGTGCTGGGAGAGAACCTTTCGTCTGATGTAATGGTATTATCCCGGCGCGGCAAGCTCCTGGGTGTGTATGAATTCGAGGGAGTCCGCAGGCTGGGTGAGCTTCTGGCTTATGAGGACGGCGTACACATCGACGGGGACTTAAACGAGCGTTTTCTTTCCATACTGTCAACTCAGGATAACGTGAACCTTATGACCCTGGGATTCAGGACCGATGCTGCGGACGGGGGCGGACGTTACCATGCCATAGCATCTCCCATATATGCAGGCGGCGAGAGACTTGGGACCCTTTTCATCTTCAAGGATAAGGGCTGGTATGATATGGATGATATCATACTTGCAGAGTACGCCGGCACGGTAGTCGGGATGGAGCTCCTCCGTTCCCACAACGAGGAAGCCGGCGAGAGCGACAGACAGGAGCAGGTTGTAAAGGGAGCACTGGAGGCCCTCAGCGCATCCGAGAAGGAGGCCGTGAGATATATCCTTGGGAAGATAGAAGGGGATGAGGCACTCTTTGTGACCGGACGGGTTGCCGAAGAGATGCATATAGCCAGGAGCGTGGTCATAAACGCCATAAGGAAGCTGGAAAGCGCAGGTATCATCAAGAGCCGTTCAGCCGGAGTCAAAGGTACCTATATACATCTTCTGAACGGGTACATTTTAACTTGTAATTTCTGAGTAAAAAAGATATAATAGGCACTGTATTTATCTGCAAGCTCGTCCGATAAATATATCAGAAGAGTCAAAGCATAGGCAGGGATGCCCCGCAGGACCCAGGGACGGGCCGGGGATGTTTGGCCTGTGCTTAATTTGCGTTTTAAGGAGTAAAAATTATGGTAAACACGAATGTATTCTCATACATCAACGTGCTGGACAAGGCGGCGGATGCGGCGTGGCTCAGGAATGAGGCCATTTCCAACAATATCGCCAATGTCGATACTCCGAACTATAAGCGTCAGGATGTGGCCTTTGAGGACGAGCTGATCAGGAACCTGAACAAGGTGGAATACCGTACCATGGACGCCAGGGTGTACAACATGAAGCTTTCCAGGATCGAGCCCAGGGTCTATACCGATGCGGAGGCTTTCTCCTATAGGCTGGACGGCAATAATGTGGATATCGACACCGAGAACGTCTATCTGGCGGAGAACCAGCTGACTTACAACGGGCTCATACAGTGCCTGACCAGCGAGTTCGGAAATCTCAGGACTGCCATGGGCACCGGCTGAAAGGAGTGATATTTTATGGCTATCTTTACGGCTTTTGATATAACGGCTACAGGACTTACGGCAGAGCGTTACCGCATGGATACCATCGCGGAGAATATCGCCAATGCCAATACCACCAGGACCGGAGACGGAACGCCTTACAGACGGAAGGTCGTGACCTTCCAGACACAGGAGACCAAGCAGGACAGAAGGTCCTTCGGACGTGTGCTCTCAAATGTGGTCGGAACGGGGCGGGCCCAGCAGCGGCATGACAGGAACATAGTAAGCGACGACCTCATCGGCTACGGTGTAAAGATACCGGAG
>JAFWWB010000045.1 GCA_017518185.1 Lachnospiraceae bacterium | reverse complement strand
TGAAAATACACGCCAAAAATGCCCCAAAAGCCTGATTTTAAGCCAAAAAACAGCACAAAAAAAATGGGATAAAAACGCCGTTTCATCCCATTTTCATCCTGAGCCACGCGGGAATCGAACCCGCGACAACTTGATTAAAAGTCAAGTGCTCTACCGACTGAGCTAGTGGCCCTTACAAACACAACCCATGTATTTTATCAAATATACACGGGTTGTGTCAAGTATTATGCAGGATATCTTGTCATAATATATTGGAAGCCGCCCTGGATCTCGGCAAAGCTGATGAACCGGCCCCAGTGAACGCTGGAATTGTAATTGCCTTCGGTGACCGTGATACCGTTGTCTCCGACGGAAAGCACCACAACGGAGTGTCCGCCCCAGGCGGTGTTGTAACGGACGATATCTCCCACATGGAACTGGCTCCTGTCAAAGCTGTAGATCACCCTGGCATTGGGCTCAGTCCCGAATACCAGATCGTTCATGAGAAAAGCGTAATGGGCGCATTCATAACCAACATACATTATGTTTGCCAGGCCCTTATAGGTGTATGCTCCCCTGGCCATTGTCCAGGACATACCCTCGGGGTAGCTGCCTTTTAACGCCAGCAGGCGCTGGTATGCCGCTTCCTGTGTCTTTGCTCCGGCAGTAGTCTGGTCAGATCTGCCCGGTGCGGTAACACCGCCTTCACAGGGCTGCCTTCCTTCCTTCTGGCCAAACTGTATATAATGTTGGAAAAGCAGCTGGGCGTTACTGCCGAAAGCGGCCTTCAGGTCGGGATATGCGGATGCATAGAAGACAGGGTCGAAGATACTGCCGTCAGGAAGGGTATAAACCGTCCTGAGCGGTTCCGTGTCCGAGCCGGCATAAGGCTTCCTTCCCTCTGCCTTTCCTGCCATCACATAGTGCTTATACAGCATTTCCTTGCTGTTGCCGAGCGCTGCCACGACATCGGGATTGGCGGCAGCATAATACTCCGCATCAAAGATTGTGCCGTCCGGCATGGTCTCCGGCGCAGCCTGGGCTTTCAGACGGGGAACCGTCAGGAACGCAAGAAAGGCCAGCGCCATCAGTGTGATCTTGATCGTTTTTTTCATATTTTACCTCCCATTGGGCATGAGGTAGCTCCGAAGGAGCCGGAGTCCTGATGCCGTTATTTTTTTATAACTCGTCAGAATCCAGTATCACGGTAAAGGGGCCTTCATTTACGAGACTCAGCTTCATGTGCTCGCCGAATACTCCTTCACCCACTTCCGGGATCTCAGCCCGGCAGGCCTTCACTATATAATCGTAAAGCTCCTTTGCCTTATCCGGTTCACCTGCATTGAAGAAGGAAGGTCTGTTCCCGTGCTTGCAGTCCGCAAATAATGTGAACTGTGAGATCAGGAGAAGGCCGCCTCCCACATCCTTAAGCGAAAGATTTGTCTTGTCATTCTCATCTGGGAAGATCCGGAGCCCCAGCAGCTTTTTCAGCATCTTATCGGCGATCTCGCGGCTGTCCTCCTTACCTATCCCTACCAGCACCACAAAGCCTCTTCCCACGGTCCCGCAGACTTTTCCGTCCACACTGACCTGTCCCTCCGAGACTCTCTGTATCACAAATTTCATATTCCGAAAAACCTCTTCGTATTCTCAAGGAGCGCCGTCCTCAGCTCCTCTTCATCCATATCCTTAAGCTCGGCTATCTTTCTCACAACGTAGACCACATTCTCCGGAAGATTGGGATTTTTAAGTCCCTTGATACCTCTCGGCAGAAGATAAGGTCCGTCCGTTTCAGCCATCAGCCTGTCAACAGGGATAGTCTTAAGCGCATCCTTCAGATCACCGTTCCTGCGCTCATCGCATATCCAGCCGGTGATGCCTATCATACAGCCCAGGGAAAGATACCCTTCCGCCTCCGCGGCAGTCCCGGTAAAACAGTGTACCACGCTGCGCTCAGCTGCTGCCGCATGTTCCTTCATCAGGGCCGTGAAATCCTCCGATGCAGCCCTTTCATGAAGGAAGAGGACTTTGCCGCATTCCTCTGCAAACACCAGATGCCGTTCAAAGCATTTCAGCTGTGCCTCCTTAGGGGAATACATCCTGTCGTAATCAAGACCGCACTCTCCGGCCGCGATCACGCAGGGCTTGTCCAGCAGTCTCCTGATACGCCGGAGCGCATCCTCCGATGCCAAATCAGCCTCGTGTGGATGTATGCCTGCAGTGCAGTAAACACCCTCGTGTGCTTCCGAAAAACGGGCAGCCGCTTCGGAGCTTCTTATGGAAGAGCCGGTGATGATAAAGCTTACCTCCATCCCCCCGGCTCTCTTCAGTATCTCCTCTTCCCGTCCAGCGAACTGTTTCGAGAAGAGGTTAAGTCCTATATCGATATACTTCATCAGCAGATCTCACTGCCGGACGGCATATCCTTTTCCGGCTTCATCAGGCATACATTGCCTTCCGCGTCCTCTGCGCAGAGCAGCATGCCCTGGCTCTCCAGTCCGGCCATCTTAACCGGCTTGAGATTGAGCAGTACCATTACTTTCCTGCCCACCATCTCTTCAGCGCTGTAGTACGCCTTGATACCCGAGAGGATCTGCACGGTGCGGTCGCCCACCTTTACCTGTGAGCAGAGAAGCTTCTTGCTCTTGGGAACCTCTTCGCATTTAAGGATCTCACCCACAACAAACTGGCACTTTGCAAAATCATCGTAGGTTATTTCGTCCTTATCCTCCACATGGATCGCGCCGGCATCGCTGCCGGAGGCTTCGGCTCCGCCCAGCTCCTTAAGCTTCTGATCGGCTTCCTCCTGGGACATACGTCCTGCCTTTACCAGATTGGCAAATGCTTTCTTCTGGTGAGCCAGGAAATCGCCTCTCTGCTTCTCCTGAACCTCTGCAGCTTTCTTAAGGATCTCATCCTTGTCAAGCCTTGCAAAGAGTATCTCGGGGGTCTCCGTCACCTTGCCTGCCTCTTCGGGATGTGCGCCGAAAGAATCCAGCTCATCGAATTCCCTGAGCTTCATTCCAAGCTGCGCCGAGATCTTCTCCGCCGTATCCGGAAGGAAAGGCTTCAGAAGGGAAGCGCCTATGGTGATACCCTCAGCCAGATTGTAGAGCACGGTGGAAAGCCTGTCTGACTTTGTCTCATCCTTGGCCAGCTTCCAGGGCTCCGTCTCGTCGATATACTTGTTCAGCCTCTTGAAGAGGTTAAAGATCTCCGTAAGGGCATCGGCCACATGCAGGGTCTCCATCAGCTTATCCGTCTTTGCATGTGCGCCCGATACTACGGCCTTAAGATCTGCATCGACATCTTCCGCTACGCCCTTATCTGACAGCACGCCGCCGAAATACTTGTTGGTCATCGCAACGGTACGGTTCACCAGGTTACCCAGTGTGTTGGCAAGGTCGCTGTTCACACGCTCTGTCATCAGCTCCCAGGTGATGGTGCCGTCGTTCTCATACGGCATCTCGTGCAGCACGAAATATCTGACCGCATCCAGGCCGAATATGTCGATAAGGTCATCCACATAGATAACGTTACCCTTGGACTTGCTCATCTTCTCGCCGCCCTGTAAGAGCCAGGGATGACCGAAGACCTGCTTCGGCAGAGGCTCGCCCAGCGCCATAAGGAAGATGGGCCAGTAGATGGTGTGGAAGCGGATTATATCCTTACCGATGAGGTGAAGATCCGCCGGCCAGTACTTCCTGTACATATCGGTACTGTTGCCATCCGCATCATAGCCAATTCCGGTGATGTAATTGCTGAGGGCATCGAGCCACACATATACCACATGCTTATCATCGAAATCCACCGGTATGCCCCACTTGAAAGAAGTACGGCTCACGCAAAGATCCTGCAGTCCGGGAAGCAGGAAATTGTTCATCATCTCGTTCTTCCTGGACACGGGCTGTATGAATTCGGGATGGCTGTTGATATGCTCGATCAGCCGGTCCGCATACTTGCTCATCTTAAAGAAGTAAGCCTCTTCCTTTTCCTCGTGGACGGGGCCTCCGCATACGGGGCATCTGCCTTCCTCCACCTGGCTCGCAGTGTAGAACGCCTCGCACTCGGTACAGTACAGCCCTTCATATGCGCCCTTGTAGATATCTCCCTGCTCATAAAGCTTCTTGAATATCTTCTGGATCTGCTTCTCGTGATCCGCATCAGTGGTACGGATGAAACGGTCGTAATCCGTTCCCATCAGATCCCAGAGGCGTTTGATCTCACCTGCGGTGGCATCCACGAATTCCCTGGGGCTCTGACCTTCCTCGATCGCACGGGTCTCGATCTTCTGGCCGTGCTCATCGCTTCCGGTCTGGAAACGCACGTCATAGCCCTGTGCCTTCTTGTATCTTGCGATGGAATCCGCAAGTATGATCTCATAACAGTTGCCTATATGGGGTTTGCCCGAGGTATAAGCGATCGCTGTTGTAATATAGTATTTTCCTTTGTTCTGCATGATTATCTCCTTGTTCTTTTACTTTATGTCCAGCTCCACCGGGCAATGGTCGCTTCCCATGATCTCCGTGTGGATCTTCGCATCCTGCATACGATCCTTAAGTTTTTCGGAGACCACGAAATAATCTATGCGCCAGCCCGTATTTCTCTCCCTCGCCCGCATTCGGTAGCTCCACCAGGAGTACACATCCGCCTGTTCGGGATAAAAATACCTGAAACTGTCTATAAAGCCCGCGTTAAGTACCGCGCCGAACTTTTCTCTTTCCTCGTCGGTAAAACCCGCGTTCATACGATTTGTCTTGGGGTTCTTAAGGTCTATCTCCTGATGGGCCACGTTAAGATCCCCGCAGTAGATCACCGGCTTTTTCTTATCGAGCTTTTTGATATAGCCCAGAAAAGCATCTTCCCATTCCATACGGTAATCCAGCCGCTTAAGGCCGTCCTGGGAATTGGGAACATATACGGTGATGAAATGGAAATCCTCAAATTCCAGGGTTATCACCCTGCCTTCATGGTCATGCTCCGGAACCCCTATGCCATAGCTCACATTAAGAGGCTTGAGCTTCGTGAACACCGCGGTACCGGAATAGCCTTTTTTCTCCGCATAATTCCAGTACTGCTCATATCCGGGCAGCTCAAGCTCTATCTGGCCTTCTGAAAGCTTTGTCTCCTGGAGGCAGAATATATCCGCGTCCAGGGACTTGAAGCTCTCATGAAAGTCCTTCTGTATGCAGGCTCTCAGGCCGTTTACATTCCATGAAACAAATTTCAAAGATTCTCCTTTATCTGCTCGTACAGGCCCTTTCCGTCAAGCCTGAACTTCTCAAGCAGCGCGCCGGCGCTTCCGCTCTCGCCGAATACGTCGTACACGCCTATGCGCTTAACCTTAACGGGGCACTCCTCAGCCAGCACCTCGCATACTGCGCTTCCGAGGCCGCCCATAACGGTATGCTCTTCTGCGGTGAAGACCTTCTTTGTCTTCTGCGCGGTCTCGATGAGCATATCCTTATCGATGGGCTTGATGGTGTGTATATCAACCACATCCGCATGAATGCCGTCTTTCTCAAGCATCTCAGCCGCCTCAAGAGCGCTGTTCACGCACACACCCGTTGCCACTATGGAAACGTCGCCGCCGTCCTTCAGCTTCACACCCTTTCCTATCTCGAACTTATACTCGGGACGGTCATTTATAACCGGCACTCCTGCCCTGCCGGTACGCAGATACACAGGTCCGTAATATTCTGCCGCAGCTCTTACTGCAGCCTTAGTCTCCACATCGTCTGCGGGAGAGATCACTACCATGCCGGGGATGGCGCGCATGAGCGCGATATCCTCTATGCACTGATGGCTTGCTCCGTCCTCACCCACGGTGATACCTGCGTGGGTAGCGCCGATCTTAACGTTGAGATGGGGATAACCTATGGAATTCCTCACCTGCTCAAAAGCTCTTCCGCTGGCGAACATCGCAAAGGTGGATGCGAACACCAGCTTGCCGCAGGTAGCCATACCGGCAGCCACAGCCATCATATTGCCTTCCGCGATACCGCAGTCTATAAAGCGGTCGGGAAATGCCTTCTTGAAATATGAGGTCTTCGTTGCAGCGGAAAGATCCGCATCCAATACCACCATATTGGGGAAATCGGCACCTATCGCCTCCAGTGCCTTACCGTAACTCTCTCTGGTCGCTATCTTCTTTATATCCGCCATTATCTTATCCCTCCAGTGCCGCAGCTATTTTATCAAGGTCAGCCAGTGCTACCTTAAGCTCTTCGTCATTGGGAGCCTTACCGTGCCAGTCTGCCTTGCCCTCCATGAAGCTGACGCCCTTGCCCTTAAGGCTGTGGGCGATTATGGCTGTAGGGCAGCCCTTGGTCTCGCGCGCCTCTTTGAAAGCGGCTCTGAGCTCGCCGAAATCATGGGCATCGCAGTTTATCACATGGAACCTGAACGCCTCAAACTTCTTATCGATGGGAGTGGGGTCATTGACCTCGGTGATGGGGCCGTCTATCTGCAGCCCGTTAAAGTCCACGATGACCACCAGGTTGTCCAGCTTCTTCGCGCCTGCGAACATAGCTGCTTCCCATACCTGGCCTTCCTCTGTCTCACCGTCTCCCAGGAGCGTGTAAACCCTGTAGGAGGCTCCGTCCATCTTGCCTGCCATCGCCATTCCGCAGGCAGCGCTTATGCCCTGGCCAAGTGAGCCGGTGCTCATGTCTACGCCCGGGGTGCTCTTAAGGCTGGGATGTCCCTGGAGGTGTGAACCCAGTTTTCTCAGGGTCTTCAGATCCTCCTTAGGGAAAAAGCCTCTCTCGGCCAGCACCGAATAGAGTCCCGGTGCCGTATGTCCCTTACTGAGGACAAAGCGGTCACGTCCGGGATCCTGAGGATTTTCCGGATCGATATTCATCTCTTCAAAGTAAAGATAGGTAAAGATGTCGGCAGCTGAAAGTGAGCCGCCGGGATGCCCTGCACCACAGGAATTGGTGGAAATGACCACACCTTTACGTACTTCGTTGGCATGCTTTTTAAGTTCGATATCTTCCATGTTTTCACCTCTCATACGGGATGTCAGAAACAGAGAAGATTATACCACATACACGTATTTTTTGACAACTGCTATATAGAACATAGCTGCAATTCAGCGGGTATCATAATGCAAATAATCCCCCCCGCCGGACCGGATCTATTTCTTTCCCCAGTTCTCTATCGCCTCGCTGCGCCTGCGTGCAACCTCCGCTTCCAGTTCCCTGGCGGAAAGCCTGCGGCAGCTGCTGCCCCATACTACGCTCTGTTCCAGTGCGTCAGAGGTAGCAACCGTCACATCACACTTCTTTCCGTATCTGCCTGCAAAGCGCTCTATATACTGGTCCGCGGTCTCACCCTCCCCGGTAAAGACAATCTGTATGCTGCCGTATTCCCTTACGCTGCTCTTCCGCCCCGGAACCTTGTATGCATCAAAGACCAGTATCACTTCCGCATCGTCGAGTCCCGCATGATCCGCCATGATATCACAGAGCTTATCCCTGGCGCTGTCCAGGTTCTCCTTTGCCAGCTCCCTTAACTCTTCCCAGGCAAATATGATATTGTAGCCATCCACCACAAGATATTTTTTCTTTTTCCCGGAAGGCGTGTATTCATATGAAGAATATGCCTCATCAAAATCTATGGTCCCGGAAAGAGACACTGCTTTCCGTCCCACTCCCTTGCGTTTTTCGGTCTCGGACTTTACGCTGCTCTCACTGTTGGCATAAAAAGTCCGGTTCAGTATGTGGTCCACCTCTTCGGTGCCCAGGGCCGCGCTTTCCACAGGCGCCGCTATCCTTGGCGCATAGGTCTTTTCCTGACTTCGTTCGTTCAGTTCAGTGAAACCATGATATGCGCTTTCGAGATGCATGTAATCGTACACTTCGTTCCAGGGGACCACAAAGCCCGCTCCGTGAGCGCAGAACACGGAATCAGGGGTATTGCGCAGATCCTCCTCAGGCCGGTAATCCGCTTCTGCCAGCACCTCTTCCGTGTTGTGGCAGGGGCCGTAGCCGGACAGACTTAAGGATATGCGCCCCATGCCGGCAGTATAGGCTGCCAGTTCTTTTGCGTAATTACGTATGCAGCTGACCGGAGCCTCACCGGTAAGGATCGCGGTATCACCCTCCACCTCCGGAGGCTGCATGCTCCCCTGCATGTTCTCCACATCCGTCATGGCCTTCCCCACGCTGCCTGTTGGAAGCTCCATCCTGAAACTGTAGAAAGGCTCCAGCAATATACTCTCTGCCTGCATAAGGCCCTGCCGCACTGCCCGGTAGGTGGCCTGTCTGAAATCACCGCCTTCGGTATGCTTGGGATGGGCGCGGCCCGTGAGTATGCTGATGCGCATATCTGTTATGGGGCTGCCCGTGAGCACGCCCCTGTGTCTTTTTTCAGCAAGATGTGTGAGCACCAGCCTCTGCCAGTTCTTATCCAGTATATCCTCGCTGCAGAGACTGCCGAAGCTGAGGCCGCTGCCCCGTTCGGCCGGCTCAAGCAGGAGATGGACTTCCGCATAATGCCTGAGGGGTTCGAAATGTCCCACCCCCTCTACCGGAGAAGCTATCGTTTCCTTATATACAACACCGCCTTCACCGAAACGTATGTCTATCCCGAAGCGGTCAGATACCCGCCTCTTAAGCACCTCCAGCTGTACTTCGCCCATGACCCGGATCAGTATCTGAGAACGCCTGCCCTTAAGATCTTCGTCATCACAGGAAATGAGAAGCTGTGGATCCTCTTCCTCCAGCTGTCTCAGCTTTGAAAGAAGCACAGTATCATCAGTGCCGTCCGCCGCAGTCACCCTGTAACACAGCACCGGTTCAAGCATCGGCGGCAGAGTTCCGTCAAGCGCGCCGAGCCCCATTCCCGCCTTAGTATGGTCAAGGCCGGTAACGGCACAGATCCTGCCTGCCTCCAGCTCATTGACCGTTTCGTATTTCTCTCCAGAATATATACGTATCTGGTTTACTTTATCCTCACCTATGACTTCCCTGCTCCTGAGACTCCCTCCCGTTATCTTAAGATGGGTAAGGCGGTTTCCGGAAGCATCACGGCTTATCTTGAACACCCTGGCTGCGAACTCTTCGCCGTATTCCGGGACCGGGGCAAAAGCCGTTATAGCACGGAGCAGTTCATCCACGCCCTGAAGTTTAAGCGCGGATCCGAAAAAGACCGGGAACATTTTCCGTTCTTTCAGGAGTGTCGAGATGCAGGCCTCATCGATCACAGCTTCGCCGGTCAGATATTCCTCCATAAGAGCTTCATCGCATACAGCGACAGCCTCGGAATCCTCTTCCGTAAGCCCGGAAAAGAAGCGTGTCAGGTCAACACAGTTTTCATCAAGGCGTCTGCGTATCCCCGAAAGGATCTCCTCCGCATCCGCTCCCGGCTGGTCCATCTTGTTGACAAATATCATGACCGGGATCTCGCGCTGCTTAAGAAGAGACCACAGCGTGAGGGTATGGCCCTTGATACCGTCGGAAGCGCTCACAAGCAGGATGCAGAGATCCAGCACCTTCAGCACGCTCTCCGCTTCCGCGGAAAAATCCACATGTCCCGGAGTATCCAGCAGGGTTATTCCCGTATCCTCATATGAAAACTCAGCCTGCTTGGAATATATGGTTATGCCGCGTTCACGTTCCTGCACGTCGGTATCCAGAAAGCTGTCACGTGAATCCACCCTGCCGAGATGCCTGAGCTTCCCTGACCTGAACAGCAGGGCCTCCGTGAGTGTGGTCTTACCCGCATCAACGTGTGCCACTATCCCGATGTTGATGTGTCTGCCCATCAGTTCTCCTGTCCTCCGTATATGAGGCCGTCCTCTTCAAGCTTTTCAAGAAGTGCAGTGCAGCCCTCGATCACATCACGATAGGTTTCATCAAAGCGCCCGGTATACCAGGGGTCAGCTATGCTCCTGCCCGGTCTGTCCGTATAGTCCAGCAGAAGGCGTATCTTTCCCTCGGTATCCGGACCGGTGATACGTGTGGTATTACGTATGTTTGCCACATCCGCGCACAGCAGCAGATCATAATGGGCATAGTCCGCCCGCGTCACCTGTCTAGCCCTCTTGGAGCTGAAATTGGTATACGCCGTCTTCCCTATGCCGTGTTTCCTCAGCACCTTCTGTGCCGGCGGATACACCGGGTTCCCTACATCTCCCCAGATCTCCTCCGTACTGGTGGCAGCCGACGCTATCTCAAACTGATCCTTTATCCCCCGCTTCTCCACCATATCCTTCAGAACAAACTCCGATATCGGCGAACGGCAGATATTGCCGTGGCATACAAACAGTATTTTTATCACAAGGTAAACCTCCGTATCTTACTTGATTTCATTTACGTTTATACCTCTCAGCATGGCATAAAATAGTCATAAAATTGCATATCTTTCTCACCAAAAGGTATAAAATGAGGTATAAAACTGTTCGTTTTATACCTCGGTTTTTTCTTGAAATATGGACGTTTTTACATTACTTTGAGTCTGTCACCAAGTCTCGCAATCTCATCAACCGCATCCTCATAACCTACATGAGTATAAACATTAAGCGTAACGCTTATATCTGAGTGTCCCATAAGGTACTGGAGTGTTTTCGGATTTATCCCGGATTTGGCCATATTTGAACAGTAAGTATGGCGACATACATGAGGTGTGACTCTGGGCATCTGAAGCTTGTATATGCTATTGTACTTATCTACGATGTGTTTAAAGTAATGTTCCCAATGAAGTGAATACATTATGCTTCCGTCTTTGTCAAAATACAAGAAGCCTGACTTGCCATCTACCATTGGTTCCGCTTTGGGAGGATTTCTGTGCTCAATAATCTTCTTAAAGCACTCCTCAACATCCGGTCCCATCGGTAACACCCTTGTTCCGCTTTCAGTCTTTGTTTCTTCGATATAATAGCCTGTACTACCATGTTTCTGAAGCTGATGGTCAACTGTGATGGTGTGTTTAGCAAAATCTATGTCTGAAATGGTAAGTCCGCAAAATTCTGAAATTCGAAGACCTGTTTTGAACAAAATATAAATTCCTTCGTAATATCTGTTAAAATGCTGGTCTTCCTTAACAAACTTGAGAAATCTGCGTTCGTCTTCACGACTGATAGCTTCTCTTCTTACACTATCGTTGACTATTACATCAACAAGCTGAAATTGAAATGGATTCTTACGAATCAGGTCGTCATCTACTGCAAGCTGGAATGCCGGTCTTAAGACTCCGCGGATTGTATGAATCGAGCTAAAACTTCTACCATCCTTTTTCTGAAGTTTTATAAGCCACGTCTTAGCATCCGACAGCCTAACAGTGTCTATCCGTTTCCGACCAAATGGGTCTTTTTTAAGGATATTCACCACAGTCTTATAACCCGCCTTAGTAGTCGGCCGAACACCTGTCTTGGTACCAATATACTTCTCAACCAGTTCGAGGACCGTCATATTGCCACCATTTACTGCTATGTGGTCAAACAGGTCAGCTTGTATCTGCTTCTCCAGTTCCCTTAGTGACGGTTTTCGCTTTTTCCCTACGGGAGCAGTGTCGTTATGGTCCAGTCTCCAGCTGTAAACAGCCTTTTCCTTTCCATCAAGATTGAGGTATATGTATCGGTAGCGCCCATCAGGCATCTGCATCTCACGTTCATGTAGGATTCGTCCTCTTTTGTCTCTCCTTTTCTCACTCATATTTGGCTCCTTTCATTTGTTAGAACTCCTATGAAAGAAGACCACCTTGGTCTCCCAAATATAACATAAAAACGAGGATATTGCCATAGGATTTCGGTCTTTATACCACATTTCACAATGTTGATACATCATCCAAAAACTGCTCAAACTTAACCCTTTTGATTTTGAAATGAGCTCCATCTTCTGTCAAAAAGTCCGCTCCAATATTATCATGGATAATCTGATATATTTTCTTTATGCCTATTCCGGTATACTCTGACGCCTCAGAAGGAGTAAGGTAGTACTTTCGCCATATTGGAACATCATATTCATTACTCCGCTTCATTTGAACCACCTCCCTGTACCCCTTGATAACCTGTCAAAAATTCCATGAATTGTTCTCTCGGTATCAATCTCTTATTTCCCACCCATAAAACCATGTAAGCAGCATCGCCGTCACATATCGAGCGAAGAGAGTGAATGCCAATATTATAGAAAGCGGCTGCTTCCTCCAAGGTCAAAAATGCCTTATTTTCTATCGCAACATTCTTCTTCATAGTATTCCCTCCCTTCAATCAAGAAATCTTGCTATATTCTGGTACTTGCTCAGATTAACTGATGTACCCTTGTCTACAATATTGTTTATATCTTTCTGCCGCACAATTCTTTGCTTAAGCTCGCGCAGCTTATCTTCATGTTCAAGCCTTTCTCTTTCAAGTTCTTCCTCTAACAACCTGATTCTCTCTTCTTTTTCATCAAGCTCCCTGCTTCTTTCAGCAAGTTTCTCGTCTGCGGCTCGTCTCGCTTTCATTTGCTCAATAGTCTCCCCCGTCTGAGTACGCCCGTTTAAAATCCAATACTTAGCCTCTTGTCCGAAAACACTAATCATATGATTTGCCAAATCTTTTTGATATGACGATAATTCTTTCTTTGTAATCAAGCTCGCCGTGGACACAGTTCTTCTTCCTGTCTTACGTGAAACCGCCTCAGGAACAAATGCAATATGAATATGTGGAGTGGTTTCATCCATGTGAACATACCCTCCAATCATGTTATCTTTCCCGTACCTATCTGATGTGAACTGATATATTTCACGAAAGAAGTGTTCACATAGTTCATTACTGTATGGAACATTGTAATCCCACATGACTGGTTTACCTTTTTTATCCTTTTCCCCCGAATCGCATTTTTTCACAAAACACAATTCCGAAGGATAGGTAACCTTCCACTCACACATGACATTTGTCTGATTCTGAATTTTCTCTCCGTTCATAATCTCCTTGGTGCGATTCATCACAGCCTTGTTACAGGAGCTCGCCGAACGTCCATCGACACCATAATCAAAGTTGAGATATGACCGATTGAGGTCTACATTATTTTTGTAATTTTGAGCTGTACGGTCATGCTCAGCAAAAATATTCGTCAGTCCAAATTTGGTGAAGCCCTTAACATGAGCCATATCATCGCCTCCTTTTTTTCGGTTGATCCTCGGGAGTGTGGAAGGGTTTCCACACTCCCAAGGGTCAACCTCGTTAGACCCTGGCGGGTCTGCCTCGCTCTCCGAGGGGTTACGTAATTTCTTTCCAAATCTTCCTTTTCAACTCGTCTTTATCAAGGGTCATAATCATATTATCTGTAACATCCATTAGACCCAATAAATCTTCCATAGCGTCATACAGACGTGCATTTCTTTCAAGCCTAATCTTTATTTCACGTGCATATGATTTAACCATCTCCTCATGAATGGATTGATATGCTTCTGCTTGAGCTCTTCTTGCATCTTCCTCTGCAGCCGAACTCATGGGTGCTGCTGAAAAATCAAAACTTATCGTTTCTGTATTCTTAATCATGATTTCTCCCTCCTATCATTAAGCCACGGCAACTCCACACCGCACGAAAATGGTATATCCCTTTTCTTCGGAAGACGCTCCGCTATTGCCATATTGAAATAATCCCACCACGCTTGCGTCCTCTCAATCGGAAGATTGTAATACATTTTGTCTATCTCCCATAACAAGTCACACGTCAAAACATCCATATCATTAATAATCTTAGTCACCTTGTCCGTCTTATAATCATTGATTACCGAACGTTTCCTAACGCTTAGTATTGCAACTTGCACGGACCTGATTGTTGCCATAGCCCTTGCGAGTTCATCTATAAGAGCCTTGGTCTCTTCATAATTCAACGCTTTCTTCTTAGCCATATCGCAACCTCCTTATATCCGTTCTATTCCTGCGTACTTCTTCTTCAAAACAGGAATGCAAATCTTATTGATGTCATTTCCTTTGTAGGTTTTGCTCATCCACTCAGTCAGACCATACTCATAAATGAGAGGTTCGGGCCCCGACATATTCGTTTTATTTACATTGACCTGACGTTTTCTGTCCTGGCAGTACCACATGTCATCATCCCTTATTACTCTCAGCAAAGATGTAACAAAGGTATCCCTGTCCATGAGCTCAGATGCTGGCGCGATCCGTTTCGAATATGCCAAGAAGTGAGCATGCAAAAACGAAAAAGGCAGAAGTCGCCATGCATATTCTTCCCTGAATTCACGCCAAAAAGTAGCACATATATCGTTCGATTCCTGAAACTCACGCTTCAACTCCTTACACGCTTCAGGTTCAGATATTTCATAGTTATCCATGTGAAGAACACGCTTAAGGCAGTATTCCAAAATCTCAGGCCTTGCTATGTAATCCTTCTTGATATATTTGCGTTCTACAGCGCCGTTGAAATCCGCCTTCATCGGAAACATGCGCATACGTCTAAGGTAGGATTGTGACTTATCACTTACCGAAGGCATGGAATTCAGATTTTGAACAACGAAAACTCGTGGTCTTATCTGAACGTATGACTTATACTTTCTGTCAATTGATAAAACGTCCTTAGTAATAATGGTCTTAAGCGGCGCAGAGTGCTCAATCCTTATATGCTTCTTATTCTCACTGACATCATTTTCGTCTCCGATTACTGCCGATGCTTTGATAATCGGTTCAAGCGAAAATCTCTCTGCCATTTGTGATAGTGACAACGAAATATAATTGTTCTCGCCTAAGAGATTTCTGAGTAACTGATTAAAGGTCGTCTTACCATTGTTTCCTTTTTCAGAATATAGCCATGCGCTGGTATTCCAATCCACATTCGGGCGAACCACCGCCCCTACTACTTCCCACAAACAATTACAAAGTTCTACATCTCCAGCCGCCAGGTCCATCATGAAACTCTCGATATCAAAATCCGTTCCATCTTCAGGATTAAAAATACGAATATTTGTAGCCAATGGGTTGTAATTTGTCCTGATTTTATTTCTGAAAACATAATCAGGTGAAAACGTTTCAAGTACTTTATTCTTGAAATCAAAGAGGCCATTATTAACAGGGATTATATCTTGGTCATAACAGCAATCACGAATATCTGCTTTATCCTTTAGTTTCGAAATCACTTCTTCTCTTTGTTTTTTGGGGAGACTTTTATTCAAAATAACAATAATCTGATTGAGCAAGTTCTCAGCTTCAATGTATATATCCCTGTCTTTTTCACACTCAGGAAATAGTGAAACAACCCTGTCGCCAACATAAATCATCAGGTCACATTCTTTACGGTCGCGATTTAATGTCATAGGTATCATTACAAAATCAAACAACCTAAGTATTATTATGGCAATGACATGAAATGATAATGTTCTCAGCTTTGCCCATTTCTCATCCTTTGCGCATATAACATTATGTTCATCATATGCCTGACTCAATTCTTCAAGAAGCTCGTCTTCTATCTGAAAAATATCGTAAGCGCTTAATAAAGTGACGTATACATACGCAACATTGACAATCGAATATTTCATATGGGCAAAGGGAAGTATTTTACTGCCTTTTGATTAGGCAGATCTTAAGACTTGCAATACTCCTGAGCGAGATCACCCCAGGGAGCCAGAAGA
>JAFWWB010000044.1 GCA_017518185.1 Lachnospiraceae bacterium | reverse complement strand
TTTTACACGTGCTCAGCAGGCGGATTTCCATCCGTCTATTTGTTGTGTAAATAATCATGGAAAAAGAGGATGCTGGAACAATTCCAACATCCTCTTTAAAATTTTTCCCTCGTGTTACAATGCTAACTTAATGACATTGGGTTATACCGGGGACGGTCTTTTTTTTGTGCATTTTTCCCGGCTTTTAGGGCAGAAAGGTTAAGATCGGTTGACGTAAAACCGATAAAAGTGGTACAATCCTTATAAAAGGAGCGCACTTTATGATGAGACGACAGCAAAACGCCGGCGCTTTATATTCGAAAAAGGGCTTCACTCTTGTGGAGCTTCTTGTGGTGCTTGTGATAATCGCGCTGCTCGCCGCACTTATCGTGCCCGGGCTTTTCGGATTTATCGACAGCGCTAAAAAGAAGCAGGTCATCGCAAGGGGGGAGACGGCATTGTCCGCAACCCAGGCAGCCCTGTCGGATATATACAGCTCCAACGATAACAAGTATACAGTCGAAAAACGTAACCAGACCCGTATAAACGCCGGAGCTGCCGAAAGCACGGCTTTTACGGTATGGAATGCAAAGCCCCTCTACGATGAGCGCAGCGGGAGCCGTGAGTCTACGACGGCTATCGTGGAGGAGATAGGCTCATATACTGTCTCGAAAGCCCTGTATAAGGATGATGATTCAAACTTCGCCGCGTATAATGGGGCGGACTGGCAGGTATTCGACAGCGAGGCCGAGGCAAAGGCGGCGCTGGGGATAACCGAAGGCGATGAGAGCGTGATATATGTCTGGCCTTATGAGACCCTGTATTGTGACAGCGCTCTCCAGCCGGATGGCGAGAAGGTGGCTGACCTTCCGGATCCGGATCCCGATATTCCGGATGCAGTCACGATAAAGAAGGTCACCCTTAAAAGAGAGGAAGAGGGAAAGGCCTTTTTTGCCGCGGGGGCCGATGAGGATGAGTCCGGGGAGCAGAGCATAACCATAAGCTTTGCGAAGGATGATCTCGGAGGGATCACTGCAGACTGGGTATGGCCCGACGGCAGCAACAGCTTCACTAAAGATGCGCTTAAGCTTGTACTGAACTGCGCCCGCACCTATATCTTCAGATACTGGCAGGAGGAGGGCACCGAATTTACCGCAGAAAGACGCAGTGCCATAGAGAGCTATATCTTCAGTGAGGAGAATGAGGAAAAGACCGAGTTTACCTTTATAGCCACGGTGATGCGCGATCCCAACGTTAAGGAGCAGGCAACGCTGAGCAATCCGGCGTTCAAGAGCTTTCTCGGGAATTATTCCGTGACTGCCATGGAACAGGTCATTGATGAGGAACATGATGAAGAGTATTTCAAAAAGATAAAATCCTCCAAACGGGTGGATGACGGATCTAATGATCCCTATGTGATCTATGCCTGGATGGATGGAACCACACTGAAATGGTGGACCAATGCCCTGGTAGCTTTTCTTCCGGAAAACTGCGATGAGATGTGCAGCGGTAAGGGGAATATCAGGACCATCTCCTTCAGAGGCTTTGACGCCGTAAAGGTCAAAAGTATGGCGCGGACGTTCAAGGGCAGCGGGATCACCGGCTTTGATCCCGGAGAGTTTGCGGCACCCGGGCTTACGGATATGACCGAATGCTTCATGGAGTGCAAGAGGCTTGTAAACCTTGACCTCGGCGCCATGCAGGAGCTGGGAGAGTATATCAATCTCGAGGGTGTATGCCACGATGCAACGGCACTGAAAAGCGCATCCTTCGGGAATGCTTTCAGAAAAACGAAGATCAGCGGCAGCCTGGGTGCAGCCTTCTATGGGGACACTGTCCTTGAGACTGTTGAGGTGGCAAACTGGGATGTCAGCCTTGTGACCAGTATGGAGTCCTCTTTCCGTAAATGCCATAGTCTGAAAAAGATCGATTTCGGAAGCAAGTGGGAACTTACGGACTGTGAGACGCTCTTGTATGCCTTTTATGAATGCGGCAAAAATACCACATCGGACATGGATTTTCATGAGCTGAAGACAGGGGATAAGGTCACGAACATGGCAGAGGCCTTCAAGGGGACCCCTTATGTGAAGCTGGATCTCCGCGGGCTTGATCCCACTAATGTTACGAATATGCGGTCCATGTTCAGAGAATGCAAGCTACTGGAGGAGGTGGATACTTCCACCTGGAAGCCCCAGAAGGTCGTCAATATGAAACAGACCTTCCAGGGAGACCTGAAATTGAAATATATAAGCCTTAAGGATTGGAATCTATCCGATATAGAGTTGATGGACGGTACTTTCAGCGGCTGCAGCAGCGCCGAGATAGTGACAGAGGGTCTGAACAGTGAAAAGAACCGGCCGAAGAACGGAAAGCTGCGTTCTGTCATAAATGCATTTAACGCCTGCTCATCCATGACCGGGACTGTGGACCTTTCCGACTGGGATATGACAGGCCTGAACGGCGGTTTCAGGCTTGATGACAGCGGCGGTGAATACACCAATACCACCTGGTATGATATCAGCGGCGATATCGAAAACATGTTTAAGGACTGTAAAAACATTGAGGGACTGATACTTAAAAACTGGGATCTGTCCAATGCGAAACAGCTTAATACCATCTTTTCGGGATGCAGTTCCCTCAAGGTGCTGGATATTTCAGGATGGAGAGTTGTAAATACAACGGGAAACAATATGGCTCCGCTTTTCGGGGCTCCGAAGGATAACCTGGAAAAGTACCTGTGCAAGAACGCGTATATAGAAGCGCCTTTTTCGTTGGGGGGACGTTTTAACAGCGCTAAGAAGCTGGAGATGGCGGATCTTTCCGGGCTTAACGCCCCGGCAGCCACCGGAGCCGGCGAAATGTTCAAAGACTGTGTGCTGCTTTCGGACCTGAGGCTTGAAAACATGAAACTTAGCGGGGTCACATCCACGGCAGGTATGTTCAACGGCTGCAAGAGTCTGGAGAGCCTTGACCTCAGCAGCTGTGCCTTCGGGGCGCTGACGGACATGAACAAAATGTTCTCTAACTGCACTGCATTAAAGAACCTTGATCTGAGCGGAATGGATGCTTCTTCGGTAACGAATATGAGCAGCATGTTCGAAAACTGCACAGCACTGTCGAGACTTGATATGTCGAAGTTTAACTGCTCTTCGGCAGCAAGCCTCAGCAAGCTGTTTTATAACCTGAAAGCGTTGGAAACGCTGGATCTGGAGAATATGAATGCTTCCTCTGCAACGAACTTAAGCAATATGTTCGAGAACTGTACAGCTCTGAAGGAGCTGGATCTGTCGAAGTTTAAGTGCCCCTCCGCAGAGAATATGAGCTATATGTTCCATAACTGCAGCGCCCTGTCAGATCTTGAGATCAAGGGCATGGATACTTCATCCGTAACCAACATGAGCGGCATGTTCGAGAACTGTACAGCCTTGACGAAGCTCGATCTGTCGAAGTTTGACAGCTCATCTGCAACGAGCATGTACTTTATGTTCCATAACTGTTCATCAATAGAAAAGCTGGATCTTTCCGGATTCGATATGACAAAGGTAAAGGATATACAGTCCATGTTCAAGGAGTGCAAGAGCCTTAAGGTGATAGAGTTCGGGGAAAAATGCGTGGAAAACAGCATAACCAATGCGAACATGTTCGGCAGCTGCTTTAAGGACTGCGAAAACCTGGAGACCATTTATGTATGTGAGGGAATGGATCTGACCGAACCGAAATCCCCTGCAAAGGATATCTTCAGGGGAGATACGAAGCTTAAGGGAGGTAACGGGACAGCGTATTCCGTAAATAACTGGAATCAGAACTATGCACATGTTGACGAAGACGGCAACCCGGGATACTTTACGCTGAAAAAATGACGGAACGTATATGATGAGCAGAGGCAGACAGAGAGCATACAGACAAAACGGAGGCTTCACTCTTGTGGAGCTTATCGTCGTGTTTGTGATAATAGTCCTGCTGGCTGCTGTGATCACGCCAGCGATGCTGGGCTTTATCGACAGCTCCAAAAGAGAGCGGGAGGTGGATCATGCCAAAGCCCTATACAGCGCGCTGAATAACAGGCTGACCACGCTGTATGACCAGGGGATCATGCCGAATCAGGATTTTAACGGTTACACCAACAACGGCACGGCAGGCTTCCACTGGAGGGAGGACTGGACTGCGGATATCATATACAACTCCGGCATACCGGATAAACCTTATATCTGCGGCTTTTTTACCGGAAATCTGACTAAAGATGCCGGCACGGGCAATTATCTCGGAGCCGGTCTTTCGGGCCTGAAAAAGGGCTATCATGTTTATGCGATGGTGTATGTGGAGAAACAGGACAGTGAACCGGTGATCTATTACGACGGAAACTGGGACAGGACAAGCCTCTCAGGGGTGATGGACGACGGTACCATCACTCTTGAAAACGGAGAGAAGATCTTCAGATCAAGGATGTGCACGATGTACGGCTGTACGGGAAACAAGGACAATCTGGGTAACGCTATAGAGACCTATAACGAGCTGCGGGATGAGTATAAGGCAGTTCCTTAAGTAAGGAAGAAGGACGGAGTGAACAGAGCGGGACACAAAGGGCAGAACAGGAATAAGGGCTTCACTCTTGTGGAGATGGTGGTAGTGATGGTCATCATGGTCATCCTGCTCTCTCTTGGCGTGGGCGGATTTTTGGCCTGGCAGGACTGGTCGAAGATGAAAAGCCTTAACACCAATGCCGAAGACATTTTTATTGCAGCCCAGACACAGCTTTCGGACTATTCTTCAAGCGGAGCCATGGAGCATGAGGTCATGGAGCCTCTGGCGAAGAGCGCTTCCGCACTGAGGATAACAAAGGACGGGAGCAGCGGCAGCATAGCTGTATCATCGATCACCGATGCCGACGGCAATGCCTATGTCTGGAACGATCTGTGGAGCAGCGGCAATACGGAGGAGTATCAGGGAAACATTTATTCCGTAGCCTCGGCACCCGGGGATTATGAGAAGTTCCTGACTGCCGATGCTTCACTGGACAGCGGAACGGCGCTGCTCTTTAAGCTTGTCACCTCCTATATCTATGACAAGTCGATATTGAACGAGGCTTATATCATACTTGAGTTTTCGCCTGATGCGGCGCAGGTCCTGGCGGTATGCTACACTCTTTCGGGAATGCCCGGCTACGGAGAGTCGGCTGCGGTACCGGTTAACAACCGAAGCGAAGCAGTAAGGAAGGATCTGGAGCTGGGCTGCTACGGAGTAAAGACGCTTTCCATGCCCATAAGGGGGAAAACGGACAATACCCTTGAGATAGAGGCCGGTGCTTTTGAACTGAGAAATGAGGAGATCCTGGATGCGCTTTATTCGCCTTTAAACCAGGAGGATGTTTTCGGCTCCGGGAAGGATCTGACCTTCATCCTTAATATATACAACCCTGAGATAGAGGATGAGGATCTGAGCCTGCAGAAGATGCTTTCCCTTGAGTTTGACTTAAAGGGCGGCGCGGGGATCCCCATGGGTATGAGTTCCGCCCAGGGGAGCGGGGCGACCGAGGTCAGGGCAAGGTATTATAATAATCCGGTGATCTCCGATTCGGAAGAGATGACGTTCAGGGTGCCGGTATGGCTTGAACTTTCTTCCAGGGGGGACAGGGTCATACGTATAGCTCTGGACGCTGCGGATATACAGGCCCAGTCACTTACCTATGCCACAGCCCTGGGAATAGAGGGCGGGAGCCTGTCCGAAGCGGAGCGGGAGACCGCAGCACGGGCATTTATGAAGACCTACAGTTTTTACCGTTTCGGACTGGACTGTGACAGGATATTTCTGGGACTTGTGATCAGGGATAACACCACAGATCCCGTTTCCGTTACGGAGGAGATATTCAGCAGGGCTAAGGGCGGCTCGGAGGAGAATAAAGAGGGAGAGTATACTTCCTTCGCAAAGGTTACCCGTGACGGAACTGCCGGTACGGCCACATATGAGATGACTAACGGAAGACATCTGTATAACCTGCGTTATACGGAGGATTACGCTGATGCGGTAGGAAGCTCAGATACGCCTGAGGCATCGGCGCTGCTTGCGGGCAACAGGGACTGGAGCAGAAGCTGCGCCCGGACTTATATCCTTAAGAAGGACATAGACTGGCGGAGCTTTGTGGCTTATCAGTACAGGGGCAGCACCGCGGGGGAGGATTATCTTTTCAATTCCTACGATCCGCTGGAAAAGCCGGATGAAGAGAACAGGATCATATATTCCGGCATGGGTCTGGCGGGAATAGAGACCGAAACAGTGGAGTTCCCGGCCTTCAGGATGTTATGCGGCGGCGACAGCTTCAGCGCCGCAAAAGATGCTGCGGAAAACTACAGACTTTCAAATCTGACCATAAACTGCGATGCCAATGAACTCTTCGGTATATATGGCACCGAGGCAAGGAGGAACAATATAAACAGCAAGAGCGGCGAAGGCACTGCAGCCTTTGACGCCCAGGAGCTGGAAAGGGCAAAGGGCCTGCATCCCACCGGACTCTTCGCGTACAATTACGGGAGCATAAGCGACCTGACCCTTGATAAGCATAAGGTGTTCGGCGCCTATAAGGTGGGAGGCTTTGCGGGGGAGAACTTCGGAAGCCTTAAAAACCTTGTGCTGAAGAATGATACAACTGCAGCAGCTGCTCCGGACAGGGTGGAGACAGCACTGATAAACAAGCTGGTGAAGCAGAGGATGCTTGTACCGTATTTCTACGGCAGCAATAAGTACGGGGATGTATATTATTACAAGATAGCCTACGACTACAGAACGGACGATCCGCTGATGACTGACTATATCACGGGGCAGCTTTACGGAAAGAACAGCAGCTTCGTGGCAGGCATACAGGATGTGGGCGGAATATTCGGATACCAGAAGTATTCGTCCGGTTTTTCCGTTACGGAGTATAAGGCGCTGCGTAACGAAGCGGCTGTGGCCGGACAGATGTATGTGGGAGGCATCACCGGACGCAGCATAGTGAACAGTACCGGATCGGTCACCGACCGTTATACCCTTCCGGGAGGGATATCCCAGGTGGCATCCACGACCGGTCTTACGGGAGTGCTCTTTGACCATAATGAGAATACGGGCCGTGTACAGGCCTTCCCGGTGTATGATATAGAGGGCTATAAAACATTTGGCCACATAGATAATGGTACACCGAATGTAAGGAAGGCATACTGCCTGGGCGGCATATGCGGCATGGCCTGCAACAACAGCAGTACGGATGTGTTCAATAAGGACAATCCTGCCATAAGCATGAAGGACTGCCGGAGCGCCTGGACCTATACGGATGCTGAGACTGAGAAGCTCATCAACGGCAAAGCCGGGGATATGGGAGCAATGCTCTCCGAGATGAGGGGAAGCTTTTACGGCGGACTCTGCGGTTTTGCAAGACTGGTATATTTTGACTGCTGCACAGCGGCTCCCGAGAGCGGGAATGCGTATATCTTCGGACATAATTACGTGGGCGGCTTCTGCGGGGCGGCCCAGCTCTGCGGCTTTAACAGCGCTGATGACAATAAGAGTACGAATGCCATAAATGTCATAGGAAAGACCTGTGTGGGCGGGATCGCGGCAATAACGGGCAATCCCTACGGACTGCCTCCGGCGTCGAGCGCAGAGCAGCTGTCGGCGCTGCAGTACCGGCCTGAAAAGGACGGACTCCAGCGTCCCAGTGACGGAAGTAAGGATAATGAGCTGAAAGGGCTATTAAATACCGGGCTTACTTACGCTACAGGCTGGGGGTCGACTGACAACAGCAGGGTGGAAAGCTTTGCCTGGTGCGGAGGTATAGCCGGATTCAACGGGGAGAAGCTTGAAAACTGTGATTCCCTGCTGACAGCCTATGCAAAGCAGCAGATGCTGAAGCTCATGACAATGGCGGCAGGAGATGACAAATATACCGCCGACTGTGTGGGCGGTCTGGTGGGCTACAACAGCTTTAAGATCAACACGGACACGGGAAGCGTATCAAAGATAAATACCATAGTCTACGGCAGGAATAAGGTGGGCGGGGCTGTGGGCACGTCAGATACCAGGGACAATACGGCCAGGTACAAGTCACTGTGCAACTGCGTACTGGTTGACGGTGATTCGGCTGTCGCCATACCGGAGGAAAGCCTTGCCGACTTTAAGGGAACTTATGTCCGTGCCACCGCCGACTACGCGGGAGGCATATGCGGATTTGTGGAGCTTGGCGCCGTGTTAAATGACAGTTCAGCCACGGTTAACGGGGATCTGGTCGTACATGCTGCGAACTACGCCGGCGGATTTATCGGCTTTGTGAAAGGGCTGCAGTATAATGTGGCCTCACAGTATGCCGGAGTCATTCGGCCGAAGGACGGAGGTATACAGAGGGTGACGGCTGACGGTTTTTTTGCCGGAGGCTTTGCCGGGGCGGTGCAGCAGCAGTCCAGTCAGGTTAATAATCCCCAGGCGCTGCGCACGGCGGTATCCGGAGTGACGGAGGTAAAGGCGTCTTATTTTGCCGGAGGCTTTGCCGGGGCGGCGATCCTTCAGAAAAGCGGATCACAGAGCAATGATACACTGGCCCTGCCGGCACTTATGCAGGTCGATAACATTAACATGTCGGTATCTGCAAAAGCAGCATGCGGTGGGTATTACGGTTACTACCAGGTGAGCGATGATTTCGTTCCCGACGGCATAAAGAAGCTTTATAATGCTGCTGCGGGCTGCGGCAGTCCCCTTGAGCTGGTAAATACCCTGAGGGGCTATACGGAGAATGTTTCGACCACAGCCTATACGGATAATGACAAAATGCCCTCAAAGGAAATAAACAACGGCAAACCCGTGAACAACCTGAAGCTGGAAGGGCTGAAGGTGGTATGCGGAAGCGTGAACGCGGAGCTTGCCGCAGGAGGGCTTTTCGGATATGTGCCTGAGGGACTCAGTATTTACATCAGCCACGATAACAGCGCAAACGTAGTGTGTACTGGAGAGGCCTCTATCGAAGGAAAGTACGCATACGCCGGGGGCATAACCGGCCGCGTGGGCAGCAGGATGGTACTTGAAGGCTGCGAAAACCACGGTACGGTGCAGAGCCGTTCAGCTTATTACGGAGCCCTGGCGGAGCTGAACTGCGGTATGATAGGAGGCTGCAGGGTAGGAAACGCAAATCCCGCAGACAGTCATACATACGTTGGAGGCCTGTGCGGGAGAAATGAAGGCATCATAGGAAAGGTTGGAAGCAGAGGTTTCTCATCTATGGCTAACGAAGGGCTTGCGGATGTATCGGGAGGTGAGTATACCGGCGGCTTCTGCGGTGAAAATGCGGGCATCATAAAGCTCTCCGACAGCTATTTCTTTGTGGTCAATGTGGCGGGCGGTACCTATGCCGGCGGTGTATGCGGTGTAAATGCCGAAACGGCTGTCATAGTGCCCGATGAAAACGGAGCAGTGAGCGGGACCGGTTCAGCCCCGGTAAGCGGAAGATATGCGGGACTTGTGATCGGTCTTAATAAGGGAAATATTACCGGACTTACTCTCAGCCAGGAGATAAATGCTGTTGTAAACGGCAGTGAGGCTTCGGCAGCTTTTGCCGGAGTCAGTCACGGGACTATATCGGACTGCGTGAACGAAGCTGTGATCTCATCGACGGGCCCCGTCACCGCCGCCTTTGCCGGCAGGGCGGAGAACGGCGCACGTTTTTCGAACCTTGTTAACAAGGGAAATATCTATTCCGGCGGTACCGCGGCCGGTATCGTGGGGGTATGCGGAAGCGACGGCAGTGTGACAGTCGAGTACTGCAGGAATTACGCCGGGCTCATCCCGGGAAACGGAGGAGCGGCGTATGGTATATGTTCGGGATCCGCAGGGACCGTAAGGCACTGCCTTGAAGCGGGAGGCAGCATATCCGTAACCGACAGGGTATACGGAAGCGCCAACAGCGCTGGAAAGAATTATTATATATACGAAAGCTATGAAAAAGAGGCGGAGGATAACGATCCCCCTGCAGCCGGAGCTTTGAGGCTTTCGTCTTTCAGACATGATAATAACAGATACAGTCTGTATGCGGTAAAAGACAAGAAAGCATACCGCATGGGTATAGACGGACTTGATAATGATCCGGCGGATTATGACCGTGACAGGACACAGAGGATAAAGGATACCGAAAAGATCTATGAGGATCATCTGAGGAATAACTGAAATGGGAAGGGTGATGAAAGGAAAAAAGACCCGTCTCCGTATCTGCGGAAACGACCGGGGCGTGGCAATGATGGTCTGTGTGGTCATCATCGCCGTGCTGATGGTGTTCTGTTTTTCGCTGCTCGCCGTTTCCTACAGCCTGTACAGTTCACAGAACAACAGCATGCAGGAGGATAAGAACGCCGAGGCGGCCAAGAGCCTTTCCATGGCAATAAGGGAGGAACTCACCTCGGAATCCGAGGACAGTTTCCTCTGCAAATATCTGAGGTATAATATAGTGTCCGGAAACGACGCGCCGCTGTGCGTAAAGGGAGAGACCTGGCCCCATTACGACCCGGAGACGGCAGGGCATGATGCGGATGCGGCAAAGAGATATTTTCTGTTGGAGAAGTCGGATGCCGTGAGCATTAACGGTTTCCCCGGAAGCCTGTCCGTGTGCATGTGGTGGACCTCTCCCGGGACTTCGGTCAATGACAGCCAGAAGACCCATCTGTTCGTGGAGGTGGAGAGCCGCTCGGGAAGCCAGAGTTATCTGATAAGGAGTGATTACGAACTGCTGGAGCGTTCGGGGCAGCCGAGTGGGTATGTGAGGACCTCGACCCAGACGGATATCAATCCGGCGGGCAATTCCATAAACAGGATGTACAGATGGCAGTGGAGATATGTGGGAAGCGAATGATATGAAGGAGCGGAGAAGAAAAAAGTACGGTAATGCGGGAACGACGCTGGTGGAAACACTGGCTGCTTTTACAGTTCTCACGGCAGTCCTGGCCATATTTATACACATAGTGGATTTTTCGGGACGTCTCCGCACTCAGGCCGTTGACAGCGCCCACTTAAACCAGCTCTTTCTGCGGGAGGCCTATAAAAATGACGAGGCGATGGACCGGAGCTTTGTGAAGATAGGGTATTACGGCGACGAGGCGGATCCCGATGCGGAGGACCACACCACGACCCGCTTCTGGCTGGTCCTCGATACGGAAAAGACAGATATCGCCGCAAATTACAGGGGTGTCACCATTGAAGACGAGGCGCTCTTTAAGTCGGCTCCCCCCCGCTTCAGGCTTGATAATATGTCGGCGGCAAGCTATACCTGCATAGACGGGATCATCGAAGAGGAGCAGCTTATGGCGCCGTCCATCATGCGTTTTGAATATGTACCGCCCGTTACGGAGCCGTGATATAAGGAGTCCGGATGAAGCAGAGCAGATGCAGACAACAGAATAGAGGCTCCACCTTGGTGGAGATGACGGTATGCTTTGTTTTGCTGGGCATATTTATGAGTGTTGCCGCCGTTGTGCTTACAAATATCGTAAACGTGTATTATGATGTCAAGGGCGAGTCATACGGCAGGCAGGTGTCCAATATACTGCTGGCGAAGGTGTGCGGTGAGATAGAGGGGGCCAGGATATCCGAAGCGGATACCTATTCCCTGCCGGTGATATTCCAGGATCCGACAGACGCGCTGGCCGGCAACCGCTCAGGCTACAAGATGGATCTGTATGACAGGACCGATACCCATATTCAGATCTATGCCGAGGACGGGGAGCTGAAGATAAGGTACCTGGAGATAAACCCTCCCAAGGAGGATTCGAGCGATGCCTACAAGGCTGCCCACAGGGATGAGGTGATCTGGACCTTTGACGAGGCGGTATATCAGGGCTATGAGCTTAAATCCCTGAGGTTTGTGCCCGCGGATCAGGGCGTTGCCGAGGGAACGGAAGAGAACAGGGCTCTTGAGGATGCGGCATACAGCTTTACCGCAGCCGAAAACGACTACCCATCCAACGTCGTGGGAGTATATATGACGCTGGAAAGTCCGAAGTACGGTGAGTTTTACGCCTACAGGTATGTGAAGCTCTATAATATAAACAGAGAGGACCTGGCGGATTTTGTGATAGAGCTTAAGACCGCCACGGATTATGACAGGAACTGAAATGGAAAACACAACATCACGAAAGATCAGCATGGACTTTGTGTTCCGTTTTTTACTGATAGTGGCAGTCGTGGCTCTGCTGGTGACTGCGGCCTTTTATGTGTTTCATGTGCATTCACGTGCCCGTTTTGCACTGAGGGAGGCGAAGAACGTGCGCCTGGCCCTAGCCACCGCCGATATAGAGATGTATCCAACCGGAGGCTGCATATACGCTCCGGAAAAGAGGAACGGACTGGCAGACGGCGTTATGGAAAAGGTTAAAAGGTACGCGGGAGTGAGCGAAGGCGTCACACTCCTGGACTATGATAAGAAGAACAGGGAGATACTCAGGTTTACCTACAGGACCGAAAACTATCTTGTCAGCTACGATCATGAGGGTGAGGACGGAGGCTGGAGGGTGGATCTCCTTACTAGGATATTCGTTTACTGATCCGGAGGCAGCAGATGGCATCTTACAGATATAAGGCAAAAGATGAAAAGGGAAAAAACTATTCGGGTACACTGAACGCGGCTACCGAGCAGGACCTGCACGAGAAGCTGAAGCTTGAGGGAAAGTTCCTCATAGAGGCCGAAGAGATCAGGGGAACCGTAAGGACAAAGAGGCTCAAGGCAGACCGCCTCTCGGATTTCTCCAGGAACTTAAGCAAGCTGATAGCCGCCGGCGTTACGCTGGTGAGGGCGCTTAAGATAATATCGGAGGATGAGTCCACCAGCCCGAAGGAGAGAAAGATATATGCCGAGGTATTGAAGAGCGTGCGTCAGGGTATGCCGCTTTCCGATGCGCTGGCGGAGCAGGGGGAGACCTTCCCTTCACTCTTCATAAACATGATGCGCAGTTCGGAAAACGCCGGTAATATGGACTCGGTGGCGGAGCAGATGGCAGAGTATTACAGCAAGGAGCACCGCCTGAACCAGAAGATCAAGAGCTCCATGACATACCCGAAGATCCTGAGCGTGATGATAGTGCTGGTACTGATAGTGATCATGGGCTTTGTGCTGCCCCAGTTCGAGGACCTTTTCGCACAGATGGAGTCGCTCCCGGTTGCCACAAGGATACTTATGGCGATGAGCGAATTCGTGCAGCACAGATGGTATATACTGGTATTTGCCGCGATAGTGCTGTTCATGCTCTTTAAGCTCATCTTCTCCATACCTGCTGTCAGGTATCAGAGTGATAAGCTGGAGCTGCGTATCCCGGTGATAGGAAAGCTGAGAAAGATAGTTTATACTGCGCGTTTCGCCAGGACGCTTTCCAGCCTTTATTCGGCAGGTATACCTATACTTAACTGCCTTTCCATCGCCCGCACCACCATAGGTAACCGCTATATAGAGAGCCAGTTTGATGCGCTCATAGCGGCTATCAGGGCCGGAGAGAATCTCTCCGCGGCCATTGACAAGGTGGACGGATTTACAAAGAAACTGTCTTCCACGGTCATGGTGGGAGAGGAAACGGGCTCGCTGGATTCGATGCTGGTGTCCATTGCGGACCAGCTTGAATTTGAGTCCGAGATAGCCGTGAGTAAGATGGTTGCCATGCTGGAGCCTTTGATGATAGTCATCATGGCCGTGATTGTCGGTTTTATCATGATAGCCGTGATACAGCCGATCTACGGTTCGTACCAGACTATAGCGGGCTCGGCAGGATGATACGGAGGGGACAATGAGTACTGTAATCTACATTTCCGGAAAACTGATATATCTGGTTTCCGCAAGGGGAAGGGGCGCGAAAGCGGTTCCTGTCAAGGCTTACACCATGCCGGCGCCTGAGGGCAGCGTGATCAACGGTATCATAACGGATCCGGATGTTTTCATGCCTTTTATCAGAAAGGTCTTTCATGACAACAAGCTTTCAACCGCTGATGTGAGCCTGGTGGTGAACAGCACAAAGCTGGTGGGAAAGAGGATCGAGCTGCCGAAGATGAACAGCTCAAAGCGGCTTGAGTATATCGCCAGAGAGTATAACGAGCTTGACAGAGGAGACACACCACCGGTGTATGCCTATACCCCGCTGTATCGTGAAAAGGGCGGCAAGGTTGAAAGCATATACGCCGAGTCGGTGGAGAGCAGCTTTGTAAAGGATTATATGGAGCTGTTTGCAGAATCCGGTATAAAGCTCAAAGGCATCTATTCAAGCGAAGGCACCATGATAAAGATGGTGCAGAATACCGCGGCAAGGCGAAGCCCCACCTTTGTGGTGCAGATGGCGGATGACAATATGCTCACCAACGTGCTGTGGGCCAACGAGCGCTTCTGCTATTTCTCATGCCAGCGTTGCTTCTCGGAGCCGGGAAGCCCGGAATACCTGGAGGAATGCGGAAGGGCGCTCTCACAGCTGACCCAGTTCATGAAGGCAAACCAGATAGAAGGCATCATACGGAACGTGTATGTGGCCGGGATCGAGGGACTGGATCTGAACCTGTACCGTGAGCTTCTGTCCAATTCGCATATAGAGGCTGCGGTGGATTACTTTGACTGCGGGCTTTCGGCAAAGGTAAGGAAGCGTGTAGACCAGTATTCGGTGCTGCCGGCACTGGCGGGACTTCTGGGGCAGGAGCCTACAGGGGATATGCTTGCCGCCTGGAAGGCACAGAAGACGGCAAGGCATACCGATACCTTCTGGAAAAAGAGTTTTGCACTGATAGCTGCAGTGGCAGCGATCATGATCGCACTCACGGCAGCAAGCATCATGAAAAAGAATACTGTCCGTGACGAGCTTGAAGCCGTGAAATTCTATAATGAAAGCCCGTCTGTACAGCTGGAGCTGGCCGAATATGAAATGACGGTGGCGGAGGTGAACCAGGCGAGCGACCGTTACGCAAGTTTTGTGAATATCAGGAACGCGGTGGAAACCTATCCCATATTCAACGACGCCATAAGGGAACCGGTGGAACGCTGCGCCCTGGGCTATGCAGAGATAGAGATAGTAAGCTTTGACGCACTGGCGGGAGCACTGAGCTTTACCGCAAAGTCGGAGCGTGTGCAGGATATAAACAAGTTCGTGGCAAGGCTTCAGGAAGAGGAGATATTCAGCTCGGTATTTTATTCGGGCTACAGTCTGAACGGTAACGACGGGACCTGGAACATACATGTGACATGTACCCTGGCTGAGAGTGCAGGAAGGCAGGAGTGAAAAGATGCAGGTAGAAATGACGGAAAGAGACAAAAGACTGATAGTGATGCTCTCGGTGCTGGTGCTCATAGTGGGCTTCGGCTGGTGGGGCATAAGGCCGGCATTAAAGAATGAGGCGCTTATGAAGGCGGAGCTGGAGGAGGAAGAGGAGCTTCAGGAGATCAACATGAAAAAGCTCGCCATGCTTCCCATGTATGCCTCGGAGGCTGAGGAAACGGAGAAGCAGACTCTGGGAGAAAGGGAGCATTATTTCCCGAGAATGTCGGCAAGCGAGATAGACAGGTATTTCACTGGCATGATACTCGAGCGCGGCATGTCCTCTTATGACTTGACCATAAGGATAGCCTCCGATCCGGCGCCGGTTGAGCCTTACAGGTATTCCACGCTGGCAGCTGTGGTGGAAGCGGCGCAGGATATGCCCGAGGACGACAGCGACTCCGAAGGGACAGAGGAAGAAGAGGATCCCTTTGATTACACTACGTCCCCGGCGTTCAATTCCGAGATCTATCCGGCGGAGATAAACTTAAGGCTTGCGGGGGATAAGCATGACCTCATGAGCTTTATCGAAGAACTGTCAAGATCGGAAAAGCTCATACTGGTGGAGAACTGCGTATGGACCGAAGAAGTGTCCATGCTGAACGATTACAGCGATTTTTCCATGGATGAGGAAACGGAGGCGCCTGAAGCCGTGGAAGGCGGAGAAGAAGGAGAAGGAGAAGGCACGGAAGAGGAAGAGCGTGAACCTATAATGGTAACGACGACAGTGCTGAACCTGAATCTTATAATGTATATGTGTGACCAGACCGAAGCGGGGGAGGAAGAGTAAGGGATATGGAATTTAAAAGAGGAAATGCCATAAGGATAGGTGACGTGCTGAAGGAATTCGGCTACGTTACCGACGAGCAGATAGGCCAGGCTGTAGAATACCAGAAGGAGCACAAGGGCGTGCTCATGGGAGGTGCCCTTATAGCCCTGGGCTTTATCAATGAACGTCAGATGCTGGATGCCCTCGGCCGCAGGCTCGGACATGAGGTGGTAAACGCCGGGGATGTCAATGTGGATATCAAGGCCGTAGAGCGCATACCGAAGGCACTTGCCGAGAAGTATTGCATGCTGCCGTTTGCCCAGGACGAAGCCTACCTTTATATACTTGTGAACGATCCCCTGAATTTCTACGGCATAGAGGACGTGAGGCAGGTGACCGGGGCCCAGCTGGTGATAAAGCTGTGTGAAAAAGCCCAGATAGAGAATGCGATACAGTATTATTATTCGGAGGTCAGCGCAAGGAAGGCCGCGGATAAGGCGGCAAAGACTTCGGCATTTACCGAAGAGGTGGTGGAGGTTAACGTGGAGGATGCCGATGACGACACCCCCATAATCAACCTGCTGAACAGCCTGATCATCCGAGCTTACAACTCCAATGTGTCCGATATCCATATAGAGCCCTTTGAGACACACACTTCCGTGCGTATGCGTCTGGACGGTGTCATCACGGATATAATGCAGCTGCAGAAGAACATACACAAGTCCCTGATAGCCCGTATCAAGATACTTGGCGATCTGGATATAGCCGAGAGGCGTGTGCCCCAGGACGGACATTTCAGGACCAGCATAGAGGGGACCAACTTAAATATCCGTGTTTCCGTCATACCTACGGTATTCGGGGAAAAGGCAGTGCTGAGACTCCTGGCCTCGGCCTCCAATATAGATAATTCGGGAACCTTCGGCATGAATCCTCAGGATTATGCGCTGGTATCCTCCATGCTCAATTCACCCAACGGCATAATCTACGTTACGGGGCCTACGGGTTCCGGTAAGTCCACCACCCTCTACATGATACTGGAGGAGCTTTCAAAGCGCTCGGTGAACATATCCACCATAGAGGATCCCGTGGAGAAGAATGTGGCCAAGCTGAATCAGATGCAGGTCAACAATGTGGCGGGCCTTACCTTTGAAGTCGGACTGAGGGCGCTCCTGCGACAGGATCCGGATATCATAATGGTCGGTGAAACACGAGATAATGAGACGGCAGCCATTTCCGTCAGAGCGGCCATAACCGGACATCTGGTGCTTTCGACCCTCCATACCAACGATGCGTCTTCCACGGTTATACGACTTGTGGATATGGGTATAGAACCCTTTATGGTAGCCAATTCCCTTGTGGGCGTTATAGCACAGCGACTGGTGAGGAAGCTCTGCCCCGTCTGTTCCGCCTGGGGAGAGATGAGCGACAGGGAGGCGGATATAGCCGGGAAACGCCTGATGCGGGTAAAGCACGCCGTGGGCTGCGCCCAGTGCAATAACACGGGCTGCAGGGGACGTATATCGATCCATGAGATACTGCCGGTGGATAAGCCGATCCGCGCGATGATATCGAGGGGGGCTCCCGCGGAGGAGATCAAGGACTATGCAAGGACTGAGCTTCATATGCTGACCCTCAAGGAAAGCGCCATGAAGCTTGTGGAAGAGGGCGTGACCAGCGTGGATGAGCTTGTAAAGGTGGCTTATTACGACTGATCGAAAGAGGTAAGCAAAGCTCACGGGCGCGGAACACGCACGCAGCCCGAAGCAGAGCTTAAAATATTTTCGGCTGAAGGGCTAATGAAGACGGAGTCCGGTGCCGATATATATAACAGTAAAGCGTGTCAGAAAAAAACAAAAATATATAACAGGAGGTTAAATCATGAAGAAGAAGGGAAACAACAAAGGTTTTACGCTGGTAGAGCTTATCGTGGTGCTGGTCATTCTGGCTATACTGGCAGCAATACTGGTGCCTGCACTGCTTGGTTATATCGACAGTGCACGTAACAAGCAGACCTTACTGAACGCAAGGAGCGCCATGACGGCTGCTCAGGCTGAGCTGTCGGCTATATACGGTGCAAACACTGTGTCACCGAATGCGATAGCAACGACAAATGATCCTCATAAGAAGAATCTGGAAAGAACGGCAGATCTTGATGCCCTTGTGCCTGCAGTATCCGTCTTTGAAGTGGGATGCAAAGAAAAGTATGACCCTACCGCTAATCGTAAAGATCATCATGGTGCATTCACCGTAACATGGGTTCATTACAAGGATGCTTCCGCAGAGGTTTGGTATAACGGAAAGACAGGAGAGTGGTCGGATACAACAGTATCAATCACTGACGCAGGTGGTGTAGCTGATGCTGTATACAAAGTAAAATAAATGTCGGATAAACGAAGTGTTTTGAAAATCATAAGTGTGCATGAAAAGGGCAGCCGTAAGGCTGCCCTCTTTATTATACCGTTCCCGTTCTTTCGTCAGGGCTTCTGAAAATCTGACTTTTTTTGGAGAAAATCCCAGATGGTTGCTTCATTGTACTTGCCGTTACCATTGGCAAGGATGTAATACTGAAGCCAGACGCCTGTCTTATTATGGTAGTTGGCCTGCTTTACCAATTCGTTATTATACTTTTTTGTGACGACCTTAATACGTTTGTCAGTGGGATAGAGCTGCCCCCATTCATCGCCGTAATAATATACGGGAGTGGATTTTTCAGTTTTCATATACATGGCGGTATAGACGGTATAGCATTTTCTCTGATCCTCTTCTCCCATGTATAGAGCTGTGCTCCCAAGACCCACCACAAGTATATAGGGCTTTGTCTCTGACAGGGCAAGGATGTTTTTTGCAAACTCCGTTTTCGCACCATTGACATCGGCATTACTGTTGGTCGTGCGGTCATCCTTAAAACCGGGGATCACTGTGCCGGAATCCTGATCCTTGTTCAGGCCATATAGTCTTGTAAGCTCGGACTGGGTGGCTGTCAGTATATTATGGCCGTCCAGTATGTCCTGCTGCTCCCTTGCACGGTCGATATGGCCCAAAAGCGCCGGAACAAGGATCGCGGCCAGTATGGCCAGTACCACCAGTACAATGATGAGTTCCACAAGGGTAAAGCCTTTGTTCCCGTAAGTATGCTTCTTCATGATCTCACTTCTCCCTTTTTATTTCTTGGATTTCAGGGGCGGATCCGCAGGGTACCCCCCCTTTATCTTCTGCATGCCGCGCTGCACGGCATCCTTTGAGTTCTTCCAGTCCGCATCGGAATTGCGGTAATCGAATTTCTCTATGAGCCAGTTCACATCCTCCTGGAGCCTGTCCAGGTTCCTCTGCATAAGGGGTAGGATGGCGTCGTAGAATTCGTCCAGTTGGGTGCCGGAGAGCTTTTCGTCGGCGGCGGCACAGAGGTCACCGAAGTGGCTTATGCAGAAGCCCTTGCTCTCGAGTATCCTCTTTCTGAAGCTTTCGTCGCTCTTCCACATGACGAAAAAGGTATCAAGGTATCTGGCATATATCTCTGCCGAATGGCGGCAGACATAGCAGGAGTCCTTCTTTGCATTGACCCAGCTGACCAGGTTGTTTTCCGCTGCCTTTTTGCGGAGACGGTCTGCCAGGCTTAAGTGCCCCGGCTTAAAGCGTTTTATCTCCGCATCCAGCTCACCGCGGAGCTTCATATAGTGGGTCTTCAGTATCCAGCCGTTCCCGAGGGTATTGCCGTAGTCGAACATCTTCTTGAAATGTTCACGGCAGAAGCCCTGGGCATCGGTAAGCTCCCGGACGTCGCTCTCCATATAGGAGGCGCAGGAGCCCAGGACGAAATCCAGGGAATCCTGTTCCAGGGAACGCTCCACGAAGCAGAAAGGACATTCGTCACCGGCATTCACGGCGTCGTTCAAAGGAATGGTATAGAGCTGTTCTTTCATAAAGTTATGGCCTCCTCATACGGGGATGATCATTATTTTAGCATATTTTCGCACAATTGTCTGGTATACAAGAAAAAAATGTGATATAATCACAAAGATTATGTGCAGGAGATGCTGATATGGATACTTATGTGGAACATATGGTAAAGAAAGAGACTACGGGGAAGGATCAGGCGGTGCGTTTCTTCGGTATCTTCCTGGTGGTGCTCTCCGCGGTGGC
>JAFWWB010000043.1 GCA_017518185.1 Lachnospiraceae bacterium | reverse complement strand
GCTGGATAAGAAGACGCCGCTGCTCCGCTCCATGCAGGCGCTGAACAAGCAGGCAAAGCGGATTCTGAAGCTGTTCGGAAAAGACGCCAAAAATGTGCGGACCAGCGTGGGACCGGAACAGGAGTACTTCCTGATAGACAAGGAGATGTTTGAAAAGAGGCCGGATCTCATCTACACCGGAAGGACGCTTTTCGGTGCGATGCCTCCCAAGGGACAGGAGCTGGACGATCATTACTTCGGAGTGATCAAGCCCAGGGTAACGGCCTTCATGGAGGACCTCAACAACGAGCTCTGGAAACTGGGCATACTGGCAAAGACGGAGCATAACGAGGTGGCTCCCGCGCAGCACGAGCTGGCACCCATCTTCTCCACCACCAACGTGGCAACCGATAACAACCAGCTCACCATGGAGATAATGCAGAAGGTGGCAAGGAAGCACGGAATGGTCTGCCTCCTTCACGAGAAGCCCTTCGCAGGGGTCAACGGTTCAGGAAAGCACAACAACTGGTCCATGGCTACCGACACAGGAGTAAACCTTCTCTCACCCGGTGAGACGCCTTACGAAAACGCACAGTTCCTGCTTTTCCTCTGCGCAGTCATTCAGGCAGTTGACGATTACCAGGATCTTTTAAGACTCTCGGTGGCAACCGCAGGAAACGATCACAGACTGGGAGCCAACGAAGCGCCTCCCGCCATCATATCGGTGTTCCTGGGCGATGAGCTCACCGCAGTGCTGGAGGCCATCAGAACCGATACACCTTATCAGGGCAAGGAAAGAGAAGTGATGAAGCTCGGAGTCCACTCACTTCCGAGATTCTCCAAGGATACTACCGACAGGAACAGGACTTCACCCTTCGCCTTCACCGGCAACAAGTTCGAGTTCCGTTCCCTGGGATCCTCAAACAGCATCGCCTGCTGCAACATAATGCTCAATGCGGCGGTAGCGGAGAGCCTTAAGCAGTACGCCGACAGGCTGGAGGGAGCGGAGGATTTCGAAGGCACCATGCACCAGCTCATTAAGGAGACCATCAACGCACACCAGAGGATACTCTTCAACGGAAACGGTTATACGGATGAATGGGTGAAGGAAGCTACCGAGGTAAGAGGCCTCTCAAACCTTAAGACCACAGCGGATGCGATGCCTCATCTTCTAGATAAGAAGAACATGGATATGCTGATGTCCCACAAGGTCTTTACCGAGTCGGAGCTCCATTCCCGCTGCGAGATCATGCTGGAGAACTATTGCAAGACCGTGAACATTGAGGGACTTACCATGGTGGATATGGTGCATAAGAACTATCTGCCGGCCATCGAAGGATATCTCTACAGCCTTGCAAAGACAACTTCACTTATGAAGTCGGTGAGCGATAAGGTCAGGTGCAATTACGAGATCTCCACCATGGAAAGGCTCTCTGAGCTTACGGACAGCATCTCGGAGAGCGTGGCAGCCCTTGAGGGAGCCCTGGCAGCACTTAAGGACTGCGGTGATATAGTAAAGACCTCCGAAGCTGTACGGGATGATGTGATCCCGAAGATGGAGACCCTGAGAAAGTACGTGGACGAAGCGGAGATGCTCACCAGCGAGGAGTGCTGGCCGGTACCGAGCTACGGAAAGCTGCTGTTCTCGGTATATTGATCCGGCAGCGGAGCGGCCGGCAGAAGAACTGCTGAAATAACAAAGATCATAAGGATCATCCCACAAAGGCGTGGATGCGGACTTCGAGAGAAGAAACAGAGGCGTCGGCGGAGGGATGATCTTTTTTAGATCAAGGAGGGAGGAAAAGAATATGATCAACGATATCAGTGAAGTTTTTGAAGCAGTACACGGTGAGATATTTGCGGTATGGTTTCTTATAGGAGCGGCTCTGGTCTTCTGGATGCAGGCAGGCTTTGCAATGTGCGAGGCAGGCTTTACCAGGGCAAAGAACGCCGGCAACATCATCATGAAGAACCTTATGGACTTTTGTATCGGTACCGTTATGTGGTTTATCTGCGGCGCATCACTGATGCTGGGAGATAATATACTGAACGGTTTTGCGGGAGGCTTCAGCTTTGACGTTTTCACGAAATACGGCGAGTTTGACTATTCATCCTTCGTCTTCAACCTGGTGTTCTGCGCGACCACGGCTACCATAGTTTCCGGTTCCATGGCGGAGCGTACAAAGTTCTCAAGCTACTGCATTTATTCGGCGGTGATCTCGGCGGTCATCTACCCCATCGAGGCTCACTGGACCTGGGGCGGCGGCTTCCTTACAGACTGGGGCTTCCACGATTACGCAGGTTCCAACTGTATCCACATGGTAGGCGGTATCTGTGCAATGATCGGTGCCTGGATGCTCGGGCCCAGGATCGGCAAGTTTGAGAGAGACAAAAACGGCAAGGTCAAAAAGGTCAACGCCTTCCCCGGCCATAACCTGGTCATCGCGGCACTTGGCGTGTTCATCCTGTGGCTTGGCTGGTACGGCTTCAACGGTGCTGCTGCAACGGATGTTCCCACTCTCGGCTCCGTGTTCCTGACCACCACCGTGGCTCCCGCAGTTGCGACCGTGGTATGCATGATCTTTACCTGGATCAAATACGGCAAGCCTGATGTTTCCATGTGCCTGAACGCATCCCTGGCAGGTCTTGTGGCGATCACGGCACCCTGCGATGTGACCGACTGCGCAGGTTCTGCCATCATAGGTGTTGTTGCCGGTCTTCTGGTGGTATTCGGCGTCTGGTTCAATGATAACGTGACTCATATCGACGATCCTGTCGGTGCTGTGGCGGTACATATGATGAACGGTATATGGGGTACCATAGCAGTAGGCCTCTTTGCTACGGCTTCAGCACCCGGTTTTGCGGTCGCAGGTATAAGCGAAGGCCTCTTCTACGGCGGAGGCATCGACCAGCTCCTTATACAGCTGGCGGGCATGGGGGTGACCGCAGCCTGGACGGTAGTGACCATCAGCATCGCTTTCTTCATAATTAAGAAGACCATCGGCCTGAGAGTCACGGAGGAAGAAGAGATCGAGGGCCTGGACGTAAAGGAGCACGGTCTTACATCAGCATATGCAGGCTTCTCCATAGTGGATATGAGCTCTGCGGCTATGAGCGTTAATGAAAACACAGATCTCGGACAGAACGATTACGATAAGGCAAGTGACGCACAGAAGAAGGCCTCCGTACCCGTGGAGAACCTTTCCGCAGGACTGGCCGGGACCTCACTGGAGACAGGCATGCACAAGGTGGTCATCATCACCAAGCTTTCGAGATACGACAAGATCAAGAGAGCCCTCAACGGCCTGGGCGTTACCGGTATCACTGTTACACAGGTTACTGGCTGCGGTATTGAAAAAGGATCCAGCCAGATGTACCGAGGCGTTGAGATGGATATGACCCTGCTTCCCAAGATCAAACTGGAAGTTGTAGTCAGCAAGATCCCTGTGGACAGCGTCATCGAGACCGCGAAGAAGACACTGTATACCGGAAAGATCGGAGATGGCAAGATCTTCGTCTACCCTGTAAGTCGTGTCGTTAAGATAAGAACAGGAGAAGAAAACTATGAAGCTCTTCAGGATGTGGAGTGATGACAAACCCCATGAAGAGTGCGGTGTATTCGGGATATATGCAGCCGGCGGCAGAGATGTCGCCGGCGACATCTATTATGGTCTGACCGCACTGCAGCACAGGGGCCAGGAGTCGGCAGGCATGTCGGTCTCGGATACCCTGGGGCCCATGGGAAATATCACAACGAAAAAAGGTATGGGCCTCGTGAGCGAGGTCTTTTCGCGCAGGGATCTGAAGGATATCAAAGGAAACATCGGCGTGGGGCATGTGCGCTATTCAACTACCGGCGGCAGTTCCATAGAGAACGCGCAGCCGATAGCCATGAACTATATCAAAGGAAGCCTTGCCCTTGTGCATAACGGTAACATCGTTAACGCTGCGGAGCTTAAGCAGGAGCAGATGTACAGGGGGCAGGCCCATTATACCTCTTCCGATTCGGAGGTGCTTGCCTATGAGATCATCAGCTGCCGTGTAAGGACATCCACCATTGAGGAAGCGGTCAGACAGGCGGCGGTCCGTCTTAAGGGCGGATATGCGCTGGTGATAATGAGTCCCAGAAAGCTGATAGCCGTCCGTGATCCCCTGGGAATAAAACCGCTGGTACTGGGAAAGAGAAATGACACATATATCTTTGCATCGGAGAGCGCCGCGATATCGGCTGTGGGAGGTGAGCTCATACGGGATGTGGAGCCGGGAGAGATCATCACCGTCACCGGAGAGGGGATAGAGAGTGACAGGTCTCTCTGCCGGAAAGCCAGGGCGCATTGCGTTTTCGAGTATATTTATTTTGCCAGGAACGACTCGGTGATAGACGGGCAGGGAGTGCGGGAAGCCAGGTTCAGGGCAGGAGAGGCCCTGGCCTCAGCGGATGAGGTTAAGGCGGATATAGTGGCGGGAGTCCCCGATTCAGGGCTCGTTGCAGCGGAAGGCTATGCAAAGGCTTCCGGCATACCTTTCACACTTGCCTTTCATAAGAACAGTTATATAGGAAGAAGCTTCATCAAACCCACGGATGAGGAGAGGCGTATGGCAGTGCATATGAAGCTGAGTGTCTTCGCGGATGCAGTCAGGGGGAAAAAGGCTGTCATCATCGACGATTCCATAGTCAGGGGAAATACCATGAGACAGCTTGTGGGTATGCTCAGGGAAGCGGGGGCGGCGGAGGTGCACGTGCGCATCAGTTCACCTCCATTCCTCTACCCCTGCTATTACGGTACGGATGTGCCGAACGCGGGGCAGCTCATCGCTTCGGAGCATTCCACCGACGAGGTCTGCAGGACTATAGGGGCAGATTCCCTCCGTTACTTAAGGATAGAGGATCTGAAACACATGGCGGGAGGGCTCCCTGTCTGCAGCGCCTGCTTTGACGGCATTTACCCTGTGTAAATTGCCTATACAAAGGATAGGGGATATGGTATAATATAAGGTACATCTTATAGAGGCGTAAGTCGAAAATTTATGCGGAATTATAGATAAAAGATTGTGTTTTATTCATTGTAATGCTATAACTAAAATCATAGTAAGCGCAATAAACGACAAAATGAAAAGGATTTTGGCACTTACTATAAATAAAACTCAAAAAAAAGGATCTGTCATATGTGTGAAAATAAGTTTAATAAGCATATGTCAATGCCGGCGGCATTGGCTTTTTCGATAGG
>JAFWWB010000042.1 GCA_017518185.1 Lachnospiraceae bacterium | reverse complement strand
GGATCTGATGCCGTTCAGGGGCTTGGAGAGTTTCTGGCGCTTGAGGGAGGCAACATACAGGAAAGATGTGAGCGCGTTGATAAAATATTCACCCTGTTCAAGGATAAGAAAGCGGTGTTTTCAGGAGACAGAGAGTTTGTTTCACTTGGAGCCTTTGCAGATATAGATGCTGAGCCTGAGATTCTGGTGGACCTGATCATCGAAGCTGCCGAAATACTTAAAGAAGATAAGTTCTTTTCAGATTCGTCCTTTGGAAAAAGTCGAAGGCTCATGTATGCAGCTGCGCTTGTTGCCGGATGTTACAGAGAGAATTCAGCAGTGAATGACACTGCCTATATCAGCTCTACATTGGGAATATTAAAGGACAGGCAAACCGCGGCGATGATATCCGCAATGATACAGATAATTCCGAGCATAGCGGAGGCAGTATTATCAGCTGATAAATAAAAGCGCCGGCTTATAGATACTTGACAGATACCCTGCGGGGGTATATATTGGTTAATGACCGATATACCCCTGCGGGGTATTTTACGTGGAGGAGATATATGTCTGAGAATAAAAATGACATGGAAGAAATGAATGAGTTCTGCCCTCATTGCTCGGGGAAGCACAAGGACAGGGACGATAAAGAGAAGAAGGATCTGATGAATCGGCTTAAGAGGATAGAGGGCCAGGTCAGGGGCGTTGAAGGGATGCTTGAAAACGACGCATACTGTACGGATATCCTGATGCAGGTATCGGCCATCACCTGTGCGCTCAACAGCTTCAATAAGGTCCTTTTGGCAAATCACATGAGATCCTGTGTGGCTGACAATATTCGCGAGGGCAATGACGAGATCATCGACGAGCTTGTGGTCACACTGCAGAAGCTTATGAAGTAGGTGGAACATGGAACAATATAACGTAACCGGAATGAGCTGCGCTGCCTGCCAGGCCAGGGTTGAGAAGGCTGTAAACGCTGTGTCGGGTGTTGAAAGCTGTGCGGTAAGCCTTCTTACCAACTCCATGGGCGTAGAAGGAAGCGCGTCTCCGGAAGATATCATAAAGGCCGTAGAAGCGGCCGGTTATGGCGCAGGTCTGAAAAAACAAAATAAAGCAGGTACATCGACGGCAGTCTATGAGGATTCACTGAAGGATACGGAAACACCGGTGCTTAAAAAGCGCCTTACTGCTTCGGTGATACTGCTGATCCCTCTGATGTACGTCTCAATGGGGCATATGCTGTGGGACTGGCCATTGCCGGCCTTTCTTGACGGCAATCACGTGGCCATGGGTTTATACCAGCTGCTGATAGCCGGGATCATTATGGTCATTAACCAGAAGTTCTTTATCAGCGGTTTTAAAGGCCTTATTCACAGGTCCCCCAACATGGATACGCTGGTGGCCCTTGGAGCCACGGCTTCTTTTGCATACAGCGTCTTTGCTCTCTTTGCAATGACGAAAGCGGTGCAGGAGGGCGATACGGACATGGTCATGTATTACATGGATCAGTTCTATTTTGAGTCCGCCGCAACGATCCTGACGCTTATCACAGTGGGCAAAACCCTGGAAGCAAGGTCCAAAGGAAAAACAACGGACGCACTTAAATCCCTGATGAAGCTTGCGCCCAAGACCGCTGTTATTCTTGTTAACGGTACCGAGAAAACCGTTGATATAGAAGAAGTAACTGTTGGAGACAGATTTGTTGTAAGGCCCGGTGACAGCATACCCGTGGACGGTATAGTAAGAGAAGGCGAAAGTGCCGTAAACGAGTCAGCCCTTACGGGAGAAAGCGTCCCTGTGGAGAAGCAGGCAGGAGAT
>JAFWWB010000041.1 GCA_017518185.1 Lachnospiraceae bacterium | reverse complement strand
CTTACAGAACTGGGATGCTATCACTTTTGCCGGCACCTTGCAGCGGTTGATATTATAGCTGCCTTCCCCAAAACAGATCACATTCACCATGACACGGATCATCTCATCAATCCGTTCCACATCATCGGGGTATTCCAAAACATGTTGTAGTTGTGTTGTACCTTCGCCAAATTGTTGTACCAAATCTAAATATTTTATAAACTTTCTGTTGATCAGTCAGTTGCTCCAAACAACCTTCTCTTCCTCTCGATCATTGCCTCAATGTCCGATAAATAAAGGCTCAGATCCTTGTGCGTATCACATCTTTCGATCCTTCCGGAGCCGTCTGTGAACACTTTTTTACTCACGGTGCCGGCGCCGATGGCGTAGATAGACTGCACTTCCTCCATGATAAGTATGTTATAGAGGCCGTATTTTCCTTCTTTGGCAAAGCCTGTGTTCTCAAGCGCGCCTGCAATGTTCTTCTGACGATAAAGATAATAGGGCTTCATGCCGAGCGACTCTGCCGTCTCAAGAGCTTTCTTCATGGCCCGTTCGTGATCAAGGCCGCTTATCTGCCCGTGCTCAGCCACCCATTCCCGCATCTTTGCGGCCCTCTTAAGGGCCAGGGAATGAACGGTGAGTGAATCCGGCGCAAGCTCCTCCACTCGCTTCAGCGTGTATTCCACATCGGATAAGCTTTCCCCCGGAAGCCCCAGGATAAGGTCCATATTGATATTCTCAAAGCCCGCATCCCTCGCCGCGCAGTAGGCTTCCGTCACCTGCTCCACGCTATGCCGGCGGCCTATCAGCTTAAGGGTCTCATCCCTGAAGGTCTGGGGATTTACTGATATCCTGCCGCAGCCTGCTCCCTTCATGATCCTGAGTTTCTCTCCGTCGAGACTGTCGGGGCGGCCGGCTTCCACGGTAAATTCGGCCGCTTTATCAATGGGCACATGGCGCCGTATCATTTCAAGAAGGCGTGAAAGCTCCTCCGCCGAAAGCGCCGTAGGCGTGCCTCCGCCGATGTATACGGTATCGGGAGCACGTCCCTCCATGATCTCTTCCATGGCGGAAAGCTCCCTCTCCACACAGTCCAGATACTCATTCACATATTTCCCGAAGGCTTTAACTGAATAGGAAAGAAAAGAACAGTAAAGACAGGTGGAGGGACAGAAGGGTATGCCAATATAGAGGCTGTAGCCGCCTCCCCTGAAGGGAGCGAGCAGCTTATCTTCCAGCATGGCTATTCGGTAGCCGAGCCTGGCTTTTTCATCCGAGACCCGGTACTGCTCCTTCATGTAAGCAGCAAGACCGTCTTCATCCAGCCCTCTCTCGGTGACGCTTCCCAGTATCAGCTTCGTGGGACGCACACCCGTGAGCCCTCCCCAGGGTAGGCTTAAGCCGCTGTAATCCGCCAGTGTATCATAAACAAAGCGCTTCCGCGCCCACTTTATATCATGCTCCGTCTTTCCTTCGGCAGCATGGCTGTAGGTCCTGTCATCAGGAAAGGCTTCCCCCTTATGAAAGCTGATCTCAACATCACCTTTTTCATTGCGGGAAAGGTGCATGCCGTCGGCCGCGCAGGGGTCGGCAATACAAAGCTGCTGCTCCGTTCCCTGGCCGGGATAGAACGAAGTCAGCAGCGCATAAGCATCATATTCAAGAGATTCATCATTATATGAAAGCCTGATCATGAGAAGAATGGATTGTTTTTCTTTTCGTGCCCTACCGTGGTAGCAGGGCCGTGCCCGGGATAAAGCGCTGTGTCGTCAGGCAGCACAAATATCTTTTCCCTTACAGACTTAAACAGCGCCTCCTCATCTCCCGTAGGGAAATCCGTTCTGCCTATGGATTCCGCAAAGAGGGTATCTCCGCAGATGCAGATGCCTGCCTCCTCAAAATAAAAGCAGCAGCCTCCGGCAGTATGTCCGGGAGTGCCGATCACGCGGCATTTCTTATCACCGTATTCGAGTATATCGCCGTCATGAAAAAAGAAGTCCGCCTCCAGGGTTATGGGGCCTCTCATCTGGGCGGATACATTTATCCAGGGATCCTCCAGCAGTACCTTTTCTTCCTCCATGCAGCCTATCAATGCTCCGCTCTTTTCCCGGAGCTCCGCTGCTCCCCCGATATGATCAAAATGACCGTGGGTCAGCAGTATTACCTCCGGTTCAAAGCCTGCGTCCTTAAGCTTTTCACAGATATGGGCTCCCGATGAGGGCGGATCGAAATACATGACCTTGCTCTCTCCCTCCCGGTACACAAAGTATGAATTTGTCTGCATTGGTCCGAGCACCATGCGGCCTATCTTCAGGCTTCCCATCTCAACCTCCGGTATTACGCTCCACCTCTATGACATCGGGTATCTGCCGTATCTTGTCCACTATCCTGTCATATTCCTCTCTGCCCACGGTCTCAAAGCTCATGGTAAGCGTAGCCGTACCCTGCTTGCTGACCCTGGTCGTAAGGCTTAATATGTCTATGTTCTTTTCAGTCATGGTGCGCGAGATATCCGCCAGCAGGCCGGAACGGTTATTAGCGAAGACACTTACCTCTACGGTATACTTTCCGTTCTCCTCTGCATCCACATCCCACTCTGCCTCTACCAGACGGTCTCTCTCCGCCTCCGGCATAAGAAGCACATTATTGCAGTCCGTCCTGTGGATGGTAACGCCCTTTCCCCTGGTGATGAAGCCCACGATCTCGTCTCCGGGCAGCGGATTGCAGCACTTGGGGAAACGCACCGCCACATCGCCGAGGCCCTTTACGATTATCCCCTCTCCCTTGCCTTTGCTGCGCGGCAGGAACTTGCGGATATTATTCTGGGCATCGGCCTTTTTCCTGATGTCGTCCATTATGTCAGCATCGCTGACTTCCTTCTTGTGCTCCTCGTCATAAAGCTCCTGGAGCTTGTTTACCACCTGCCCTTCCTTAAGGGCTCCGTGGCCTACCGCCGCCAGCAGGTTCTCCCAGTCCTTAAAACCGTATTTTCTGAGAAGCGCATCCACATATGCCTGCTTCATCAGCATCTGCTGGTCTATACCCTTGGCCTTGCAGTAATTTGCGATCATCTCGCGGCCGCGGACTATGTTGTCTTCCTTGAACTCGCTCTTGAACCACTGATTTATCTTGCTCCTTGCGGTGGTGGACTTCACCACTGCAAGCCAGTCGCGGCTGGGTCCCTTGGAATTCTGGCTGGTGAGTATCTCTATGCAGTCGCCGTTCTTTATCTCGTAATTGATGGTCACCATGCGGCCGTTGACCCTTGCGCCTATCATCTTGTTGCCCACGGCGGAATGAATGCTGTAGGCAAAATCTATGGGCGTGGAGCCCGCCGGCAGGTTCTTCACATCACCTGTGGGCGTAAAGCAGTACACGCTGTCGGAGAAAAGGTCCAGGTCGCTCTTTAAGATGTTCATGAACTCCCTGTTGTCCGACATATCCCGCTGCCACTCGAGTATCTGTGCCAGCCAGGCCAGCTTCTCCTCCTCCTTGAGCTCCGGCTTCTTGCCGTCGGAGGCCTCCTTATATTTCCAGTGGGCCGCTATACCGTATTCAGCGGTCCTGTGCATCTCATAGGTACGAATCTGTATCTCGAAGGGAACGCCGTTCTGTCCTATTAGCGTGGTATGGAGAGACTGGTACATGTTCTCCTTTGGAACGGCGATATAATCCTTGAATCTTCCGGGTATGGGCTTGTAGATCTCGTGGATAACACCAAGAGCCGCGTAGCAGTCCTTCACCGAGGCCACGATTATACGTACGGCAAAAAGATCATAGATCTGGTCTATGCTCTTATGCTGGTTCTTCATCTTCTTGTATATGCTGAAGAAATGCTTGACCCTGCCGTCGATCCTGGCTTCGATGCCCGCATCCCTGATATGCTTCCTGACCTCGTCCACTATTACCTGGACGTAGCGTTCACGCTCGCTCTTCTGCTGTGCTATCTCATCCGAGAGCTTCTGGTACTCATCCGGCTCAAGATACTTAAGGCACAGATCCTCCAGCTCTACCTTGATCTTGGAGATACCGAGCCTCTGCGCTATCGGAGCATATATGTCTATGGTCTCCCTTGCTTTCTCCTGCTGCTTCTCCGGCTTCATATGGGAAAGCGTACGCATGTTGTGGAGCCGGTCCGCCAGCTTTATCATTATGACGCGGATATCCTTGGCCATGGCCAGGAACATCTTCCTCAGGTTATCCGCCTGCACATCCAGTTTATCGGTGGAATACTGTATCTGGGACAGCTTGGTCACACCGTCCACCAGAAGGGCCACATCGGAGCCGAATAACTCCTGAAGCTCCTCCTTGGTCATGACGGTATCCTCCACAACGTCATGAAGTATGCCCGCCGCAATCGTCTCTTTATCCATCTCCATGTCGGCCAGTATTATAGCCACGCAGATGGGGTGTATTATGTAAGGCTCGCCGGACTTCCTCAGCTGGTCGTGATGAAGCTCCTTTGCGGTCTCGTATGCCTTCTCTATCAGGGATATATCGTTGCTGGGATGATATCTCTTCACCCTGCTGATCAGATCATCGTAAAGCTTTTCCGGTGACTGGAATTCCGCGATATCCTCTATGCGGCCGTTATCGATCACCACCGCCACATGTTCGTCGGAAACATCGGGAGCAAAGTCGCTGCCTGGCATCATGGCCGAAGCCGCAGAAGGACTTCCCAGAGGAGCCGTAACCGTTATGCGGTCTATGGGCTTTACCCTCTCGGTCTCATCTGCATCCGGAGCATCTGTCTGCCTTCTCATAAGGGGCATCTGCTGGACTATTTCCGAGGTCACGCGCTCATCGGAGCGGGCGGCCCTTGCATTCATGTCGGCAACGCTCCCCTTTTTTTCTATATCGGTTTTATCCTTATCGCTGGCTGATGACATTTATCGTTTATTCCCCTTCGTAGCTCACGGCGCTGAAAACATCGTAACCTTCCAGTCTTTCCCTGCCCTTAAGATCCGGCAGTTCAACGAGCACGCAAACGCCTGCCGCCTTTCCTCCCAGCTTCTCCACCAGCTTGATCATCGCCTCGATGGTTCCTCCGGTGGCTATAAGATCATCCACAATGAGCACCCTGCTCCCCGCAGGGAAGCTGTCTGTGTGCATCTCCAGCTCAGCGCTGCCATACTCCAGTTCATATGACTGGGATACCGTTTCAAAGGGAAGCTTGCCTTTTTTTCTTATCAGCACAAAGGGCTTATGCTCTTTATAGGCCATGGCCGAACCGAAGATAAAGCCTCTGGCTTCCGCCCCGGCTACAACGTCATACTCAACATCCTTCACAAGATCACACATGCTGTCAACCGCAAGCTTTAAGCCGTCGGCATCCTGTATGACTGTGGTTATATCCCGGAACTGTATCCCCGGCTTCGGGAAATCCGGTATGGTACGGATATAATCTTTGATGGTCTTCATGGCGCAAAACCTCCCGTAGTAATACTGAACCTTTATTTTACACCCAACAGAAAAAAAAGGCAATGGAAACCGCCCCATCACCCGTAAGCCTTCGGCTTACGGGTTAGGGACGGACGGGAGAGGGGATCCTACTTCTTTACCTTCACCGTCACGTTCTTTGTTACCCCGCCCCTGAATGTCAGGGTCAGCTTTACATTCCCGCTGTTCCTGGTAAGGTTCGAGACTGTTACGGCGGTCTTATCCTCTCCAACCTCAGCCTTAACATTCTTTGTGCTCTTGATGCTTATATTCTCCGGTGCTATCAGGTACAGGTCGCCGCTCGCATCCTTGTAGCTGCAGACGAGGTTTGCCACAGCAGTACCGTTGCTGCCCATGCTCACCTTTGCCGCCTTTACCTTAATGGCACTCTTCTTTGCCTTGACGTTCTTTAATGTAACGCTGATCTCATCCTCAACACCGCTGAGCTTCAGCTTAAAGCTCATGTCACCGATCTTTAGATTCTTTGTGTTAAGGCTGTTTCCTTCGTAATCCACGATGATATTTCCGGCATCATTGAGGACTGCATGGAAGTCCTTATTGCTCACACTGACTGCCTCGATCTCACCGCCCACTTCCTTAAGTGTGGAAACGATCACCATCTTCTGTCCGGTCACAACATCGTACCTGCTCTGGATCTTCAGGCTTATGCTCTTTGACAGTTCCTTGTCGCTTACCCTGATCTTTACGTCGGTCTTCGCATTGCCCTTGCTGAGGGTAATGGTATAGGTCTTTGCCTTGAGATCCTTTCCTTCGGGATAAGCCACTGTAAGGACACCGTTCTCATAGGATGCCAGACCGGTGCTGTTCTTGTCGCTGATAGTGATGTCATCTCCTGCGGCAACGCCATTCAGGTAAACAGGGAACTCAAATTTCTGGCCCTTTGCGTTCTTATTTACAATAACATTCTTTACGCCGCCCAGGTCAACGCTGATCACATCCTTATCAGTTGCCTTGATGTTGAACTTAAGCTCTATGGGCTCCTTTGCGTTCCAGCCCTCGCCCAGGATGCTTATCTTTCCGCTCTGTGCATCCTTTGCAGTGATCACGATGACACCGTTGTCCTCTATCTCTGCGGACTGTCCTGCAAAGGTTACAGTGCCTCCTCTAAGCTCCAGAGGCTCGAAGTTTCCGCCTGCGGTCTTGTAGAGAACCGTAGTCTTTACCGCGGTCTCAGTTCCTCTCTTAATGGTCACTGAGGTAGTGGAAAGCTTAAGTGCAGGCTTCTTATACTCTACGGGCAGGCTGTACTCGATGATCTCACCATCAGCGGTCTTGAACTCCAGCACTGCGTTTGCTTCCTTTGCAGCTTCTTTAAGATCACCCTTTACGGAAACCGTGATGATGTTGCCGCTTAAGGTCGCATCATAGAAGGCAGAGGACTTAGCGTTGCTGTTCTTAATAGCTGCATCGCCACTCACTCCCTGTACCTTAAGCTCCTTTGGAGTGGAGTCTTCATAGAGGTTCCACATGAAGTACTCTTCATCCTCTTCGATGACATCCTTCTTATATTCTACGCTTATCTTCTGTTCTGCCAGGCATGCTATGCCGTTCTCTGTATAGATCACGGTGATGTGATCATCGGATACCGTAAGCTTTCCGTCGGGAATGAAGCTGTAATCCTCTACCACCCTGGTATCGTTATTGTTGTAGCTTGCGATCACCACCATGCCGCTGGGATCGAATACGTCACCTTCTTCATACTTCGTCCTGGAAGGAGCGGTATTGATGCTTATGCTGTCAAGCTCTATGGGGATGACAAGTATCTCCTGATCGGCAGTGCAGGTTATATCTTCTTCGGTATAGCTTACGGTGATGTGATCATCGGATACGGTAAGTTTGCCTGAAGGATCATAGCTATAAGTACTTACTTCCTTTTCAGTGCCATCAGTGTAGGTTGCAATGATGACCATGCCTGAGGGATCAAAGCTCTCTCCCTCGAAATACTCAGTCTTTGCCGGAGCGGTGTTGATGCTTATGCTGTCAAGGCTTACCGCTCTCCACTGGGCGTAAAGGTTAAAGTCAGCAAAGCTCTTATCTTCATTCTGTACCGGTGTATACTCATCTCCGTTCGCATAAAGCTTTCCGCTGCCATCCTCCGCATCGTTCCAGCCATCGAAGATATAGCCTTCACGGTCAGGCGCGTTACTGCTTATGGTCGCTCTGTCTTCAGCACTGCCCACGGCCTCATTCTTTGAAACCACTGCGCCGCTTCCATCGTTTGCGTGATAGATGATGCTGTACTCTGCTTCGTCTATGGTCACGTCCATGCATGCCGGATCACTGTCGAGATGGTCATCATCACCGGCAGCCATGTACCACACGTGATATACTCCTGCATCGGTTCCGGTGGGTATCTCTGCCGAGAAGCCTTCAGCGGGAGCCTCTGTTCCGTTGCTGCTCACTGTATAGAGTATGTCCCCTCCTTCAGCTATTGCATTGTTGCTTACAAGCTTCTGTGCCTCTGCGTTGTATACGGGATTCAGCGCAGCAGGCGCTTCGGTCACAACTGCCTCTACAGCATTTACGCTCAACGTACCGTCTGCATATGTTATGGAATAGTTGGAAGTAACATTTTTACTTCCGCTGTTTATAACTGCGGTATCAGCGCTGATCACTCCGCTTGTCGTCACATGCTCCGTGCTGCTTCCGGTAAGTATCACGGATACAAGAGTATCTCCCTCAACTTCGCCGCTAAGCTCTGCCATGCTTACTGAGTTATCGATAGTCCCGTTAAGGGAGACCGTCTGGTCCTTTGCCGTTATGGTGACTGCTCTCTTTGCTATAGTCACATCTACAAAGTCCGCTTCGGAGTCATCATGGTGATCATCGCCAAGAACCATGTACCATACACGGTATTCTTTCGCATCTGTGCCTGTGGGGATCACATTCTTCCAGTCATCGAGCGAAGGAGCTCTGGTACCGCTCTTCAGAGCATACACGATGCTTCCGCCGGAGACCACTGCATTAGCACTCACCAGCTCCTGTGCCGCACCGTTATAGCTTAAGGTCTTTGCGGAAGGCGCTGTGGTGACCGTTGCCGCTTCTCCGAGAAGGACTACCAGTCTTCCGTCGACATAACTTACATCATAGTTGGCTGTCACATCCACACCGTCAGCCACGATCACTGCACCTGATACGGAAAGCGTTCCGTTATTTGTCTTTACAGAAGTGTCTGCGTTGAGACTTACGGAAGCAAGCTCATGCCCGGCCACGGCACCGGTAAGCTGTGCCTTGTCCACGGAACCGTCAACTGCTCCGTTAATGGATACGGTCTGCTCGAGAGCGGTGACCGTAACCTTACGTTTAGTGATATTCGCCGTCACATTTTCAGGCTGCGCGGAAAGTGTATAGTTTGACGCATCTTCTCCGGTGAGGCTATAGCTTTTGAAGGTTATAGTTTTATTATCGCTCACATTTGCATTGTCAAAAGCGGCTGTTCCGGCTGACACGGTTACGTCATCGTTCCCGACCTTTCCATTTATCACAGCTGTCCCTGTCACGGTGGCTGCAGTCGTTGTATCATATACCTTATTTTTCGCGGAAAGACCTGTGATGGTAACCGGTTTCGGTGTGATGTTTGCGGTAAGGCCGGTTGTCGCACCGGGAATCAGAATATAGTTTTCGGCATCACTCAGTGTACCCCCTGTGATGGTTACGGCCTTGTTATCCCTTACATTCTTATCAGCAAACTCAGCTGTGATGTTGCTGATTGACAGAGCACTAACTATACTATCATCTTTTATCTTCTTTAATACAGCCGCTCCTGATACCGTTGCTGTCTTATTACCGTCATACACCTTGTTCTCTGCGGTAATCCCGGTAATATATACCTGTACCCTGATGATGTTGGCGGCAGCTGTCGGTTGGCTGCTGGCTGCGTCAATTTCATAGTTTTCGCCGCCGTTTGTCAAAGTCCAGTTGAAAAGGGTGACTGTCTTGTTTTCACCATTGTTTGCATCAGCGAAGGATCCGCTTACCGTAAAGGTTACACTTTCATTGTCCACAAGACCGGTTACCGTAGCTTTAGAGGTATCAGTAGCCGCTGTGGTATTCCCGTCATACTCTTTATCAGCAGCAGTAACGCCTGTGATAGTCAGCTTCTTTTTGTTGATGGTCGCTTTGGTTTCGGATTGGTTTCCGCCGGATGCAAGCACATAGTTACCTGAGCTTGTGCCTCCGAGGATGAGATCGCTGATCGTTACAGTCTTGCCGGACACTGCTGACGCATTGTCGAATGTACCGGTTCCGCTGACCGTCAGGCTGTCGCCGTCACATATTCCATCAAATTGAGCCCCCGTGGTATCAAGGGTTGCAGCAGTAGTTCCATCGTAAGTCTTGTTGTTAGCCGCTATACCGCTGCTGACCGTGACTTCTTTACGGGCGATCGTGAACTCTGCTTCGGATGTGCCTGCGTACCTGCCTTTTCCGGCAGCGACTGCCTTGTAGGTGCCGGCATCCTTCGGTGCTCCGCTGATTTCAGTCTCGGTACCTCCGGCGACCTTCTTATAGCTTACGGTGTAATCCTCGTCTGCTGTCAGCGTTGCACCTTCAAATGTAAGCGCAGGTGTTTGTTCGGTGCCGTTATATGTCAGGTTGGCAGGAGCTGTAAGTGCAGGTAACGGCTCTTTGAAAACCACCTGCCCGGCATCATTCAACCCGCCTAAAAGGTCACTACTTACATCACTCTTAAAATATCCTGCCTCGGTTTCCGTGAGCGCCGTGGTACGATCGCCGCCCTTCTCGGCAATCGGAACGCCCAACCCGGCATTCACATGGATCTCCGCACCGCTTGTCAATGCACCGTTGACGCTGATAGTCTTGCCGCCCAGCTCTACGTTGTTCGCACTGGTGCTGCCCTTCATGTTGCCGCTGATCACGGGCGTGCCGCTGACCTTAAAAGTGCCGCGGTCTTCTATGTACACGCCGCCGCCATTACTTTCATCGCCGGTCACACTGCAGCCTCTGATGG
>JAFWWB010000040.1 GCA_017518185.1 Lachnospiraceae bacterium | reverse complement strand
CTCTCGTGCTTCACAGATCTGACGTATGCGCTCATCCTCAGAAAGATGATATACTGTTTCAGCGGCTTCATCTATCGCCGTATTACCTGCTGCCAGCATTTTTACCTCCTCCCAGTTCGTTGCCCTGAAAAGGGCCGCCCACTTATCTGTTTCATATTTCCTGTCCGCTTCTGTCGCAAGTTCTATCTCTGTCAGATCTACCACATAAATGGCCAGTTTATCTGTATAAGTATAATACTCCCTGTCTTCCCTCAGACGATACGAGGAACAGAACGCAGGGTGCTCGGGAAACAGGGTATAATCCAGAAATCCGATCTGGATCGAAGGGATCGCCTTCACGTATCCGGCTCCGCTCTTAAGCTCCGTGTAGTTCCTGCAGGCGTAATACAACGATCGTTCCTTCCAGTTCTTCTGGTTCGCAACCTGCATCTCAAGATCCACTGTAGCAGCGTTATCGAACAGTACCCTGACATCCAGGATCACATCCTTGTCATCAACATGGGCCCCGAGGATTATCGGATTCAGGATTTCTACCTCATGGATCTCATCTTTGTCCAGGTGCAGTACCGAGCAGATCAGTGCTTTCAGTACTCTCTCATTCTTCTGCAGAAGCGCCTTGAAAAGGTAGTCATTCGTCATCCGGATAGGCACCGGACCACTTGCGTTCCTGTAATCATGTGTAAGATGCTTTTCGTTCATGGCATTCCTCCTTTGTCCTTAATGGTGCAGGAGAAAACGCATGTACGGCAATGCGTCCGTCAGGTCAGCTCTTTTTCTCCTGCGTATACTTAACTTGAAGGGTCTAAGCACAGGAGATCTTCAGATTTCTGACGTCTCAGAACCGATAGAACGAGATTGCTTCTATGCTCTGAAAAAATGATAACACAGATGGATGAGGATTACAACACGGAATCTTGAAAGCACCCCCTTTTTTGTTAATATCAGAACAGTTTACACAAAGGAGTGAAGGCGGGGATTCATCATGCAGACTTTTTGATCTCGATCCGTGAGGGCGGAAACAGGCCTCCTCTATTTCGTCCGCTTGAAAGAGCTCTGTTTTTTTGCTATTATTGAAGCAGTTTCATACGGGAGGTGAAAATTTCACTCTTTTGTAAGAAAAGCTATGCCGTATGGCGGAAGGCTGAGCTTCCCGCCTTTTAACGTGACCTCATCCTCACCGGTGAGGAGCACTGCTGCCAGCCTGTTATAATCCCGGTATGACGCCGGCAGCGAACATACGTATTCGGTATCAGTGTTGTTTATGACTATCAGCAGCGGATCATAACCCTCTTTTTCCCTGATAAAGGCTCCTGCTTTTTCCGAACACAGCTCGTCTGCCGTACGAGTTCTTCCTGTAGAGATCACGGGAAAAGCATTCCGTATATGCAGGGCATGACGATAGTAGTTCATTATGGAAAGAGGATCGTCCTTCTGCTCTTCAAGGCTCCCGTTGGGCATCTTAACGGAGTCCATGTCTTCCGGACCGCGGCACATTCCTTCAGCGGAAGGATCGGTGCTCCACTGCATCGGAGCCCGGAAATTCTCATCTTTTCCGGAGCCCTTCATTCCGAGCTCTTCCCCATAGTATACAAAAGCATTGCCGCTCATCAAAAGGTTCAGGGCTCCTGCCAGCTTTATCTGCGAAACGTAGTCCCCGGCGGAATAATATCCGGCACTGCGTGCGCAGTCATGATTGGTGTAGAAAGGCGCATCTGTGGCGCCGGGAGACTCAGCAGCGATCCTTTCCTCATAAGCGCCCAGCTGATCCGCAAAGGTCTTTACGCTCATGCTCCCCGCTGCTGTCTTTGCAACAGCTCCGCTCTTTCCGCTGAAATCAAAGTTGAACATGCTGTCCACACCTGAGCTGAGATAGGAGATATACGAGCTGCTGTCGGTCCAGGCCTCGCATACGATATAAGCATCGGGCCTGATCCCCTTCACATAGCTGTTGAAGCTGCTGAGGACTTCTATGTTCTCACTGTCAGTTGCGCAGTAATACGTGGTGGCATCCAGGCGGAAACCGTCCACCCCGTGTGAAAGCCAGAAAGCAGCCGCTTCTTCATAGCTTCGGCGTACGTCTTCATTGGAAAGGTTTACGTCCGGCATCTCCGACCAGAAACGGGATTCATAATACCACTCCGTGCCCTCCAGCGCGGTATATCCGTCTGCATATTCTTTTGAAAAATTGTAACGGGAAATGTATGCTGTATCGGCATCCGACAGCTCTGCGCCGGCAGGCAGCGCACGTATATCATCACAGGCCTTTACGAACCAGGGGTGCTGCGAGGAAGTGTGGTTCATGACAAAGTCGCAGATTATCTGTATATCCATTTCATGAGCTTTGGAAACCAGCTCGTCAAAATCGTCCATGGTGCCGTATGAGGGATCCACAGCCATATAGTCTGTTACATCATATTTATGATAGCTGGGAGAAGGACATACAGGCGAAAGCCAGATCCTTGAGAAACCAAGGTCTTTGATATATCCGAGTTCTTCCGTAACGCCCTTAAGGTCTCCGATACCGTCGCCGTCCGAATCCCGGAAGGAATACACAAACACTTCATAGGTATTCCTGAGCCCTTCCGGCGAAGCATCTCCGGCAGCGGGATCAAGCCGTTCCATCTGTCCTCCGGAAACTGCGCCGCATGCGCTCAGAAGTGAAAGCATGGCCATTATATACGGGATCCTCTTTTTCTTCGATATGAGCGTCATATGATCTTTTATCCCGGGTCCACTAGTCTTTGTTAGTGTACCCGTCCCTAATTAACCGGACCAAATGCTTGCCTGGATTTCCGCCTGCTTCGTTGTCGTCAATCGCCGTACCGCCCGGTACGACTCATTCCTCCGCCTCGCAGAACGAAAACCCATTCTGTGCATTTGATCCAGTTATCAGGAAACGGGCACACTAGTTTCCCCCTCCGGAGGTAACATTGTTCAGCCATGAAGCCTGGGAACCCACGGAATAGCCGTTGGAGCTGCCGGAAACCCTGGTGCCGCAGTTTCCTATGACCTTGATGGGATTGCCGCCGGTGACGGTAGCGCCCAGCCTGAACTTGGCCTGATACAGAAGGCAGCCCAGAGCTACGTGATAATCACTGGTGGTCAGCACCACGCTGCGCACCTGGGGATACTGGTCCCTGAGTATACGGTAGGAATACACCGCATTGCTGCCGGTGCTCATGGAACGTCCTTCGATTATGATACGGCCCGGATCCACTCCGTTGGCCTCAAGCCAGGCAGCCATTGCGCCGCCCTCGGTTATGTTCTTGTTTCCGGATGCTGTGGGACCGCCGCTGACCAGCACATAGGCATTGGGATACTGCTGTGCACAGGCCAGAGCCGTCTGGCAGCGCATCACCAGCTCGTTCCTCATGGAGCCGTCGGAATTCAGTGCGTAACCCAGCACCACTATGCAGAGGCTGTTATCCGCGGGAAGCGCTTCCGGCAGGGGATTGGCCTGTCCGGCTTCCACTATCTTCACAAAGCCCTGGGAGTTGATCTCATCCCAGTAGTTCATTATATCGGTCCAGGCCTCGCCTTCCGCAGGGCTCACCTGGCAGAGCTGGTCCAGGTAAGGCTGGGAATTGTCATGGTTGGACTTGGAGGTCTTCGAATATATTATGTTGGAGACCAGCTTGCTGGCAGACATGATGGGAACCTGGGTAGGTGCCGCAGTCTCTCCGTTGTCACCGTCATTCGAAGGATTTGTAACAGGCACGGGCGTAGGCGTTGCCTCCGGTGTAGGAGTAGCTTCGGGCGTAGGCGTTGCCAGCGGCGTGGGCGAAGGGATCTCGTCCTCCGGGATATCATAAGTGATCTCCTCTTCAGCCTCCTCGGCCTCAAGTATCTCCCATTCTTCGGGCTCCAGATCCTCATAGCCGTAGAGTGTCCTTACCCCTATGGCCTCCGCATGGCTGGGATCGATATCAAGATTCACTGCCAGTTCCATGGGCGTGGGCTGTGGAGTGGGCATCTCTAGGCCTTCCGCAGTGCCGTCCCCGGAGACCGGAGTGGTATTCCGTCCCAGTATCATACCCGTGACAGCCATAAAGACCAGCACGAAAGCAAGGCACAAAAGTCCCACAGGCATGGGCATGGTCCTTCTGCCTCCCTGCCTGGGACGTTTTCCGCCTATCTTTGCATAGACATAGCCGTAGTCGCCATACCTGTAATAGTTCATGGCGCTCTCGGATTCCTGCCGGCTCAGCCTGTAGTGATATCCTCCGCTGCGGTTATCTTTTTTACTGTACTTAGGTTCATTACTCATATCACTCTATTTTATTAAATAAAAGGCCTTCTTTCAACCACTAGATTTACATAACACTTCAAAACGCAACCCAAAATCTTGCGTAAACCTGACATGTATTGCTTTACGGTTCCTTACATGATAAGATAGCACTTATGAACAGCAAAGTATTACACACCCTTGAATTTGATAAGATATGCGGGATACTTTCGGAATACTGCGGCAGCGCTCCGGCCAAAAGGCTCTGCGATAATCTGCGGCCGTCTTCCGATCCCGAATGGATAGAAAGATCCCAGCAGGAGACCTCTGCAGCCCTTACCCGTCTTCTGAAGAATGACAGGCTCTCCTTCGGCGCGAATTTCGACTTAAGGAACCTCCTGAAGGAAGCGGGCCTCGGCCGTGCGCTTTCCATGGGTGAGCTTCTGGCAGTAGCCAGGCTCCTGCACTGCGTAGGTGATCTTTACGCCTACGGTGAAGGCTTCGAAGAGGAGGACTGCCTTAGCGCCCGATTTGCAGTGCTGGATCCCCTTCCTTCATTATATGAAGAGATCGAACGCTGCATACGCTCCGAAGACGAGATGGCCGATGATGCTTCAAAGCGCCTTAAGGAGATACGTTCTTCCTTCTCCGTCATCAGCGGCCGCATCCACAGCCAGCTGAACCGCATGGTGAACGAGAGCTTAAGGACCTACCTTCAGGATGCTGTGGTGACCATGAGAGGCGACCGCTACTGCATACCCGTAAAAGCGGAGTACAAGAGCAAGGTCCCCGGCATAGTCCATGACCAGTCCTCCACCGGCTCCACCTTCTTCATAGAGCCTGCGGTGATAGTGGAGATGAACAACCAGCTGGGACGCCTTAAGCAGGAAGAGGATGAGGAGATACGCCGCATACTTCTGGCATTTACCGCAAAGGTGGCGGAGGTCTCCGATATCATAGGTGAGGACCAGAAGAACCTTACCATGCTGGACTTTATCTTCGGCAAGGCAAAATATGCGCTGAAGTTTAACGCGGTAAAACCCGTATATAATGAAAAGCATATCATAAGACTGAAAAAGGCAAGGCATCCGCTGCTGGATCCGGCAAAAGCCGTGCCCATTGATGTTACGCTCGGAGACCTTTACGACCTTCTGGTTGTAACGGGTCCCAACACCGGCGGAAAGACCGTGTCCTTAAAGACCGTGGGACTCCTGACACTTATGGGGCAGGCGGGCCTCCACATACCTGCGGGAGACCGGAGCGAGCTCTCACTCTTTACGGATGTGTTTGCGGACATAGGCGATGAGCAGAGCATAGAGCAGAGCCTCTCCACCTTCTCATCCCATATGGTGAGCATCGTTTCAATACTTAAGAAAGCGGGCCCCGACAGCCTCTGCCTCTTCGATGAGCTGGGTGCCGGCACCGATCCCACGGAGGGTGCTACACTGGCCACCGCTATCCTGGAGCATCTCCACGGCAAAGGCATCAGGACTATGGCCACCACCCATTACAGCGAGCTTAAGCTCTACGCCCTCTCCACCCCGGGGGTGGAAAATGCGGGTTGCGAATTCAACGTGGAGACCCTCTCTCCCACCTACAGGCTGCTCACGGGCATACCCGGCAAGAGCAACGCCTTCGCCATCTCCAAAAAGCTGGGGCTCTCCGATGCCATTATCGATGCGGCTTCAAAGCACATAAGCAGCGATGCCGAAAGCTTTGAGACCGTTATCTCCGAGCTGAATGAAAAAAGAAAGCTCTTCGAGAGTGAGCGGGAAGCCTTCATGCAGGATAAAGCGGCCCTGGAAAAAAGGATTGCAGAGCTTGAAGACCGTGAACAGAAGTTTGAAGCAAAAAAGGATAAGATATTAAGCTCCGCCCGGGAAGAAGCCCGTGACCTCCTGCAGGAGGCCAAGGACGTGGCGGATGAGACCATACGCGCCTTCAACAAGCAGGGTGGGCAGATGAAGCTCAGCACCATGGAGAAAAAACGCAGTGATCTTCGGAGCCGCGTCAGCGCCCAGGAGGAAGCTCTCTATAAGGGAGAACTTAAGCTCAGCAGAAAGAAGGTAAGCACGGGTGAAGAGCTTTCTGCTTCCGAGGCAAAACCCGGTGTCCGTGTACACGTGCTTTCCATGGATATGGACGGTGTCATCGAGAGCGCTCCGGATAAAGACGGTGTTGTAAAAGTGCGCTGCGGTATCATATCCTCCAGAGTGCCCCTTGCGGAGCTGGTAAAGAGCAGCGACACAGAACCTGAAAAGAATGAGAAACGTACGGCAAGGCCCCTGGATCTTTCCAAAGTTTCCGGGATCTCACCGGAGATAAACGTGATCGGAGCTACCGTAGACGAAGCAGTGGCAAGACTGGAGAAATATCTGGACGATGCCTATATGAGCCATGTGGAAAAGGTGCGCATAGTCCACGGAAAGGGGACCGGTGCTCTCAGGAAAGGCATTCACGATTACCTGAGGTACAATTCCATAGTAAAGAGTTTCGCGCTGGCCTCCCATGGAGAGGGTGACGCGGGAGTGACCATAGTGGAATTCAGATAAATCCGATCGGAGGGACCGTCATTGGGATTCATGAAATATAACATCGATTTCGAGATATTCGGATCGATCATCATGGCGATCATCATCATCTTCTTCAAACTCAAATTCGACCGCCAGACCTCAAGTGAAAAAAGCTTTATGAAGCTTGCCTACATGGTGCTGATAGCCCAGCTGGCAGACATGGCTACGGCCATTACCATAAGTATCGGCGGCCCAAAACTGGCTCTGTTCAACCTCCTCTTCAACTCCCTTTATTTTGCGATGCAGTTCCTCATGGGTCTTTTCTTCATTGAGTATCTGCTGGTCTCTACCCGGGGCACGCTTGTCAGAAAATACAGGCTCCTGCTTCACGGGATGGCTGTTACTTATCTGCTGTTCATCTTCCTGAACCTGTTCTTCGGTTTTTATTTTCACTTCGACCGCGAGACAGGCGACTACATACACGGAAGCTTTTATTTCATACTGTACATCGTACCCGGTCTGCTGACGCTGAATTCCATGCTGCTCATCTTTTTTCACAGGAAAAAGTTCAGCACAAAGCAGTGGCTGGCGGTATTCAGCTTTATCTTCTTTGCCGTGGTGGGACTGCTGCTGCAGGCCCTGGTCATTCCCGACATATACATCACCTTCGGTCTGGTGACCATATCTTTCCTTATGATCCTCTTTTCGATGGAGACCCCGGATTACAGAAAGCTTATGCAGACCATGCAGGAACTGGAAGCCGCCCACAAGGATGCCGAGGAAGCAAGGGATGAGGCAGAGCGCGCCAACCGCGTAAAGAGCGATTTCCTCGCCAACATGTCCCATGAGATCCGCACTCCCATCAACTCCATCCTTGGTTTTGACGAGGTGATCTTAAGGGAGAGCAGCGACAGCAATATCACCGGCTACGCCTCCAACATAAAAAGGAGCGGCCAGACCCTTCTTGCACTTATCAATGACATCCTGGATTTCTCAAAGATCGAATCCGGAAAGATGGAGATAATCCCCGTTGATTACGATATAAAAGATCTGCTGGTAGACCTTGTTCTTATGATCACTCCCCGTGCTGAGGAGAAAAAACTGGCGATACACTGTGACATAGACAGTAATCTGCCGAGAAAGCTTCACGGCGATGATATAAGAGTCAGGCAGGTGATAACAAATCTGCTGACCAATGCCGTAAAATATACGGAAACAGGCGAGGTCAGATTATGCGTCTCCGTGGAGAAGGCCGGAAATCCCGTTAAGATAAAGGTGAGTGTTAAGGATACCGGCAAAGGCATACGCGAAGAAGATCAGGAGGAGCTTTTCAACGCCTTCAAGCGGCTTGATGAAAAACAGAACCGGAATATCGAAGGAACCGGCCTTGGTCTTGCCATAACCGTATGCACCCTGGAACTTATGAAAAGTGAGCTGACTGTCAGGAGTGTCTATGGCTGCGGCTCCGAGTTCAGCTTCGTGCTGGAACAGGGCGTGGTGGACAACACTCCTGTCGGGAACTTCGATGCCGCTGCCGTTATGGATTTCCGTAATGTGGAGATAACACATGAAAGCTTCACGGCCCCGAAAGCACGGATACTGGTGGTGGATGATGTAGCCATGAACCTTCTCGTCTTCAAGGAGCTCATCAAGAATACAAAGATAATGGTAGATACCGCCGAAAACGGCATGGAGGCCCTGGAAATGATAGGCTCGGCAGATTATGATATGGTCTTCATGGACCACCTGATGCCGGGAATGGACGGGATAGAAACCCTTAAGAAAGGAAAAGCAGAAGGGTTTATCAAGGACGATAAGCTGCCTGTTATAGCCCTTACCGCAAACGCCATCTCCGGTGCAAGGGAGATGTTCCTTTCAGCAGGCTTCAACGATTTTCTCACAAAACCCATAGAAAGCTCCCTGCTTGAGGAGACGCTGATAAAATATCTGCCGGAAGAAAAAGTGAAGCTCAGAAGCTGATCTTAAACTCCGTCTTTATCGGTGCTTTCACATTCTCCTCAAACACTTCTCCGTCTGAAGGTTTACCCACGAACTCACCGTAATGTACGGGGATGGCCACGGAAGGACGTATGGTGTTTATTAACTCCGCGGCTTTTTTTGCATCCATGGTGTAAGTGCCGCCTATGGGAACCAGGGCGATATCACATTTCACGGCTTTCGCTTCTTTTGTGGCATCGGTATCTCCCGCTATGTATATGAGTTTTCCGTCGATATGCAGGATATAGCCTGTCCATTCCGCGCTCTTGGGATGAAAGGGCTTCAGTATGTTATAGGCGGGAACAGTCTCGAACTCCAGACCGCCTGTCTCATGATAAGTCCCGGGCTTTACAGCCACAACGTGCGCCGCAAGTTTTCCCGCTTTCTTTTCCATCTTCTCCGGGACCACCAGCACGGTATCCTTCCCGGCCACCTTTTTCGATATCCTCCGGAGAGTAGTGATCATAATGATCATGGGTTATAAAGATATAGGCGGCATCCCTCGGCTCATCATCCATCTGAAAGGGATCGATGTAGACAGTCCCCCATGCTGCCCTGATCCTTATGCTGTTCTGCTTGAATACTTCGATATTCTCTGTCATTTCAACCTCCCTGATCATCATTTCATGTGCCTTTGGAACACTTCCCTCAGCTCATTACAAACATATCTTCCGTTGCCAAGATCGGTGTAGGTGGCTCCGTGACGTTTGTATATGTCCCATTTGTAAGCATAGGAGAAGTCCACATAATCGTAGGAATAATGTACCCAGTTGAATCCGAACTCATCGCACAAAGACAGTACATCATCATAGTATCTCACAGTGTCTGAGATGTTGTTATAAACTATATCCCCGGTTTCCATGAGCATGACTGCCGTTCCGGTAGCTTCCGAAAAATCCTTATAGATCCGGAACTGTTCTTCGATATCATCTTTTCCGTAAGTGTATCTGTCAGCATCATTTGTCAAGGTGACATGACCGTTCTCATCTATCACAGCCCTTGTAGGAGGAAGAGCATCACCGACTCCCTCGATCCACTCTCCCTGAAGCATCGTACCGTATGTATCGGTCTCCACGACAAACTCGTTTAAATCGAGCCACCCGGACTTGTCGGTAAGGACAAAGCGGAGTTCCTTAGCGGCTTCCGGCAGTTCGGTGGTGAACTCTATCATCGGCAGGCCTTCATTTTCCTCGTCATAATAAGCAAACACGTTATCTCCGTTTATAGTGTATCTCCTGCTCTCCAGAAGCTCCCGGTCAAATATCTGTGAAAAGATCTCGTTTCCGTCGGCAAGAAGCTTTGCTCCGGAATCCACGCTGCCCTCACCGAATCTCATGACCAACCTCGTTCCTGCAGGAAAATCCCCCGTCACAACATAATCATCGGCAGTTATTCCGAGATTCACTGCAGGCAACGGGTAGCTCTGATCCTCGGGGTGGAGTTCCAGCTCTTTTGCGTAAGCTTCTGCGAAGGAGTTATCATCGGTATAATGGGAATGGGTAAACCGGTGCGGTTCATAAAAGTGGAAAGCCTGAACAACCTTCTCTCCCACCAGTCCCTGTACCGGATCATGGGCATAGTTCAGCATATCCACAAAGATAAGCCTGTCGGGATCTGCTTTTTCTATCACATCCAGAGCCTTTTTTATGAAAACGGTATACTGTTCGTCAGTCACGAATGCGGGCGGCTCGTTATAAATGTTGAATGAAAGTGCATTTGAGGGGATGTCGGAATAACGCATCGCCATAAACTCCCAGAAGTCAAACAAGATCTGTTCTTCCTTGCTGCCCTCTGTGAACAGCTGCTCGCGGGAAGCTTCTTCATCTCCGCCCATCATAAGTCCGCCAAAGCTGTTGTGTACGTCAAGACAGACATGAATATCATTCTCTATACAGAGCCTGATAAGATCATCAATAACCTGTATCACCCTTGTGTTTATCATGCTGCTGTCCGCCCGGACAGGCTTTCCGGGTTCAGCAAAAAAGCCTCTCGTATCAAGGCATACCCTGACAAAGTTAAAGCCCTGATCGGATACCTCTTTTATATAATCTTCCGTGAAGATATTCGCATATTCCCCGGAAGTATTGATCGAAAATCCCGCTAAAGTCGTTCCGTTCCAGTCTGGAAGATGCTGATAGTCTGCCTCCGGCATCTTTGCGGCGCGGACTTTTGTCTCCTCCGGTATCGTATTTGTAACGGCGATATCACTCAGTCTCTCCGTCATCTTAGGCAGCACCGGCTTGCTTTCCGCAGGCTCATCGACAGTATCTGCCGGATCATCTGTTTCTTTGTCTTCCGGCAATTTGGGATTCGGCGCAACTGTCTCCTGGGCTTCTGTCACTACAGCAGTCGGCGTTTGTGAAAGATCAGCCTCACCGATATCCGCTCCCCCGCAGGATGAGAGCATCAGGATCGATGCTAGAGCCGTACAAAGGATATTGATCGTTCTTTTCATTTTACTACTCCTTAACCTCCTGAAATCATATTGCACTTATCTCCATCCCCGGTATGCGTTCCGCAGCATAGAGAGGAATATTTACGAGCCAGTCTTCTTTTCGATATGGAGACATCGATATGCGCACAGGCCTTGAATCCGGATGATTTTGATAAAACTGTCTGAGCGATTTGGAACGCAGGTTTTCCTCCGCCTTCACTTCAATCGGTACCAGTATGTTTTCTTTCTGTATAAGAAAATCCAGCTCCAGCTTGGTATCTTCGCTGTCAAAATAAAAGACGCCGCCTCCCTTTTTGCATATCAGCTGCTCAAAAACATACTGTTCTGTAAAGCTTCCTTTGTACTCTGAAAAAATATTGTCTTTAAGCAATATCTCAGAGATCGGTGCATCCACCATCGCTCCCATCAATCCATGATCGTGCAGGAAAAGCTTAAACGCCGAAAAATCCTCATAAAACTTCAACGGTATCCTTGCTTTTCTTACCCTTGGTATCCTGTATATTATTCCTGCATCAAGAAGCCATTCGATCGCAAGCTCAAAATCCTTTGCCCGGGCTCCCTTTTGTATATCTCCGTATATGAACTTTTTATTACTCTTGACCAGCTGCTGCGGAATGGAATTCCACACCTGATGGATCCGGCCAAGAATACTTCCTGCGGCATGCTTTGAAATATCAAGGGCATAATCGGCCAGGATCCTTTTCTGCATATCTCTTAATTCGGAAATATCCTTTCCGTTTACATACCCCTGAACTACTTCCGGCATCCCTCCGGTAAAATAGTACTGCCTCAAAAGCTGCTCATAAAGGGCACCGAGGCTTTCAAGCTCAGATAGTTCATCCTTTACCAGTTTATCAGCACAGGCAGTGGATTCTTTTGCGCGTACAAATTCAGAAAAAGAAAGCGGATAAAGAGTCAGTTCATCGACCTTTCCCACCGGATAGTTTATCCCTCCATGAATAGCAAGACCCAGCAGGGAACCGGCAACGATTATATGATACTCGGGCGAGTCCTCGCAAAAGTATTTTAGCGATGCCAATGCATTCGGTACCTCGCCGATCTCATCAATAAATATAAGTGTTTTTCCGGGAATGATCTTTCTTCCGGAAAGGATCTCAATATCCGAGATGATCCTGTCAGTTCTGAAACCACGTGAAAAAATACCCGCTACCCGTTCATCCTTATCACAGTTTATAATAACGCAGTCATCGAATTCTTTTTTCCCGAATTGATTTACAATATATGTTTTTCCAACCTGTCTTGCTCCTTTGAGCACAAGAGGCTTCCTGTCATTTTTTTCTTTCCAGTCCAAAAGCCGGGAATAAAGATCTCTTTGCATAAAAGTACCCCCCAGTATCCTTGATAACGATAATCTTATCATATCTTCAGGCGGGTGTCCACATTTTTCGCAACGAATATTTGCATTTTACCACATTTTTCGGAACGAAGTTTTGTGAAAAGGGGCATAAATAGGAGTGAATATTCGAATAGTCGAAAAAAAGCTCCCAAATGGGAGCCGATTTAGTGCCCAGAGCCGGAATCGAACCAGCGACACGAGGATTTTCAGTCCTCTGCTCTACCAACTGAGCTATCTGGGCGAATAACAAGCCAAAGCTAAAACGCGGATGTGCCGGACGTATGTACGTCGAATGCTTGCATTCGTAAGTACATAGGACGGTACAGACGCATGTTTGTCGCCTTGGCGACAAACGTCATCCGACGAATTGCGCAGCAATTTGGCGGATGGGTTTTTTGCGTTATCTAGCTTGTCAAAATAGCGGGGACAGGATTTGAACCTGTGACCTTCGGGTTATGAGCCCGACGAGCTTCCAGACTGCTCCACCCCGCG
>JAFWWB010000039.1 GCA_017518185.1 Lachnospiraceae bacterium | reverse complement strand
GGTACTCGGTACCGATATCAACCGCGCGGAGGTCGTCTTCCTGAACAGTAACGGAAGCGTTGCTGCTTCTACGGAGTTCCCCTGTGTCACAGGCGGTGTTAAGCCTCTTGTCAGGGTAACCCTGAACGGTATGCTCCTTACAGAAAAAGCGGACTACACCCTCTCCTATGAGAAGAATTACCTTCCCGGAACTGCTTCAGTTATCATAAAGGGCAAGAAGAATTACAGTTCTTCAAAGAAGGTCAGCTTTACCGTAGTAAAGCAGAACTTCTCAAGGCTCTCTCTGGATGTGGAAGATATCCAGGTCAAGGGTACCAAGCTCACAGAGGGCATTAAATGCAAATCCACCAAGGTTGAGCTTAAAGATACCAACGGAAAAACTCTTACACTTGACGAGCACTATACCCTTAAGTGGACCTACATGAAGCCTACCAGCATTAGGGACGGCAAGAACAAAGTGGTGACAAGGACAGCCGGCTCCGAGGTTAAGGATGATGACAAGCTGCCTCTGGGCGCAACCCTTATAGTCACCGCTTCTCCCAAGGGGGATTCCGGAAAGAAGTACTCCGGAACCAAGATCGGATATGTAAGGCTCTACAATACCTCTATATCGGGGGTCAAGATCACCATACCCGAGCAGTATTACAACGGCTTTGCCATAGAGCCCGATAAGGATGATATGACCATCACAAAATCTCCTGCAGGCTTTAACAAGGACAGCTTTGATATAATCGGCTACAGGAACAATGTAAAGAAGGGTACTGCCAGCGTGATCATCCGCGGCAACAACGATGCCTTCGGCGGCACCAAGGTGATAACCTTCAAGATCAAACAGAGGGATTTTACAGCTAAATAAGCATGATTCCTCTCTCCCCCCGGCTTTCCGGCCGGGGGGGCTTTTTTCTTTATAAGCCCGTGTATTCTCACTAAAAATCAGCCAAAATCCCCCTGAGTTTTGTTAACTGCTGTCATTGCGTGCCATATTCATTAGTGCTATACTGTCAAAGTTTGAAAACAAACTATGTCATCCCGAGCGAAGTCGAGGGATCTTAATCACAAGGAAGAAGGAACCATACTATGAACCAGAAACGAGAAGATATCCGTAATGTAGCCATCATAGCCCACGTCGATCACGGCAAGACCACACTTGTGGATGAGCTCCTGAAGCAGAGCGGCGTCTTTGCCGCACACCAGGAGGTGGTGGAGCGCGTCATGGACTCCAACGACATAGAGCGTGAACGCGGCATCACCATTCTTTCCAAGAATACCGCTGTCATGTACAAGGGTACAAAGATAAATATCATCGACACCCCGGGACATGCCGATTTCGGCGGCGAGGTGGAGCGCGTTCTCAAGATGGTGAACGGCGTCATCCTTGTGGTGGATGCCTTCGAGGGGCCCATGCCCCAGACCCGTTTCGTGCTCGGCAAGGCAATGGAGCTTAAGCTTCCCGTTATCGTATGCATAAATAAGGTAGACCGTCCCGAAGCAAGACAGGAAGAGGTCATAGATGAAGTTCTGGAGCTGCTCATAGATCTGGGTGCAGACGACGAACAGCTGGAGTGTCCCTTCGTATTTGCTTCAGCAAAGGCTGGTATCGCTTCCCTTGATGCCTCTGAGACCGGAACCAACATGACTCCCCTCTTTGAGACCATACTCTCTTCCATCCCCGCTCCCGAGGGAGATCCGGATGGCGGCACCCAGGTGCTGATCTCCACCATAGACTATAACGAATATGTGGGCCGTATAGGTATAGGAAAGGTTGATAACGGCATTGTCAGGGTGAATCAGGACGTGGTCATTGTCAATCACCACGATCCGGATAAGGTAAAGAAAGTTAAGATCAGCAAACTGTATGAGTTTGACGGCCTTGAGCGTGTCGAAGTTAAGGAAGCCGGCATCGGCTCCATCGTGGCCATATCAGGTATCGCCGACATCCACATCGGTGACACCATCTGTGATCCCGAGCATGTTGAGGCCATACCTTTCCAGAAGATAAGCGAGCCCACCATATCCATGAACTTCATAGTAAACGACTCACCTTTCGCAGGTCAGGAAGGCAAGTACGTCACCAGCAGGCATCTCCGTGACCGCCTCTACCGTGAGCTCAATACAGATGTCTCCCTCCGCGTGGAGGATACGGATACCACCGAGGCCTTCAAGGTCTCCGGCCGCGGCGAACTCCATCTCTCCGTCCTCATTGAGAATATGCGCCGTGAGGGCTATGAATTTGCCGTGAGCAAGGCCGAGGTCATCTATCACGAGGATGAGAACGGGAAAAAGACAGAGCCTATGGAGCGGGCCTACGTAGACGTTCCCGAGGAATTCTCCGGTTCCGTCATAGAGAAGCTCAGTTCCCGTAAGGGCGAGCTCCTTAACATGGGTACCGCCAGCGGCGGCTATACCAGACTTGAATTCCTTATCCCCTCCAGGGGCCTTATAGGCTACCGTGGCGAATTTATGACGGATACCAAGGGCAACGGCATACTGAACACCATATTCGAGGGCTATGCCCCCTATAAGGGCGAGATAAGCTACCGCAAGCAGGGTTCCCTCATCTCCTTCGAGACAGGCGAATCCGTGACCTACGGTCTCTTCAACGCCCAGGATCGCGGCAATCTTTTCATCGGTCCCGGCGAAAAGGTTTATGCCGGCATGGTCATAGGCGAGAATCCCAAATCCGAGGATATCGAGCTTAACGTCTGCAAGAAGAAGCAGCTTACCAACACCCGTGCCTCAGGTTCGGATGATGCGCTGAAGCTCACTCCTCCCAAGCTCATGAGTCTGGAGCAGTGCCTGGAGTTCATAGGCACCGACGAGCTTCTGGAGGTCACTCCCAAGAGCCTCCGCATAAGAAAAAAGATCCTGGACTCCACCGCACGCAAACGTGCAATGATCTCAGCCCAGGCAAAAGCACAGTAATTATTCCGTCAAAAAAACAGTACATAAAATGGGGAGCCGCCGGCTCCCCACTTCTTTCTGATCTCCAGGTTTCTTTTCTTTATTTGATCTCCACAACCCAGCCTTCGGGAGCGTCGATCCTTCCCATCTGGATACCGGTCAGGGTATCGTAAAGCTTCTTTGTGATGGGACCCATCTCCTCCATTCCGCTGGGGAAGCAGATCTCTTTGCCATGATCCACGATCTTTCCGACGGGAGAGATGACCGCCGCAGTTCCGCAGAGACCGCACTCTGCAAAATCCTTCACCTCATCGAAGTGAACTTCCCTCTCCACCGCATCCAGTCCCAGATACTCCTTTGCCACATACATAAGGGAACGCCTAGTTATGGAAGGCAGTATGGAATTTGACTTGGGAGTGACCACCTTGTTGTCCTTGGTCACAAATATGAAGTTTGCGCCGCCGGTCTCCTCCACCTTGGTGCGGGTAGCTGCGTCAAGATACATATTCTCGGCAAAACCTGCCCTGTGGGCTTCCACAATGGGATGAAGGCTCATGGCATAGTTCAGTCCTGCCTTGATATGGCCGGTTCCGTGAGGCGCAGCCCTGTCAAAATCACTGACGCAGAGGGTAAGAGGCTTTGT
>JAFWWB010000003.1 GCA_017518185.1 Lachnospiraceae bacterium | reverse complement strand
TTTTCGCATGTCCTAAAAAGAAAATGGGGTGGGCGAAAAGCGGCACCGCCCGCTTGACTGTATCTACAGATATTTATTTTTCAAGGTTCAACCGAGCCGATTTTGGGGCCCTGTTTTTTCATACGTCACTTGACACTATCTTCGCTCGGGATGACATGGTTTCTTGCTTCGTTTGCTTCACTCGGGATGACAATGTTACTGTATGTTCACTCCCGTTACGTTTGCCTTTCCGGAGGAGGAGACGATGAAGCCCACCTCTGCGTTTCCTCCGGCATTGATGATGGAATTGAAGTCCACGCCCGTGATCGTCATGGTCCTTCCGGATACCACAAAGTTTCCGTTCCAGAACTGGTCCAGCTTGATATCACGGTCAAACTCCAGCTTCACCTTCCAGCGCTCCACGTTGTCATTTCCCGTGGCCTTTACCCGCAGGGTGAACTGGGTGCAGTCCGCACTGCCGGAATTCCAGCTGTTGTCGGCGCTGACCTCGGCAGAGGTATTGTCCGCAGAGGAGCTCACGGTGTTGCCGCCGCCGTTATTGTTGTTATTGTTCCCGTTATTATTATTGTTATTGTTGTTATTTCCGTTGCTGCCGTTATCCTGGGGCTGTTCGGTGCTTCCCAGGTTCCTGCCGCCTCCGAGGACGCTGACATACCACTGTCCTTCGTCGGAAAGCTCAGCCTGAGTCCAGCCTGCCAGCTTATTGCAGCTGCTGCGTATGAGTGAAGAAGATTCATTCTTATTGGAAAGGTTCCATATGCAGTAGCTCACTCCCGCCCTGTCCATGGCAGCGATCCATTTGTCCGCCTCACCGAAATCATTGCCGCCGTTACCGGAAGCATCGCAGGTTCCGAACTCGCTGCAGAAAAGAGGCAGGCCTGCGTTCAGGGCAGTGTTCATCTTCTGGCGCAGATAATCCTTATGAGTGGCTGCGTAGAAATGTATGGTGTAGCAGATGTTGCTGTAGCCCTTTATGGGATCCTGTGCCGCCCTGTCCACATCCTGGGACCAGGTAGGCGTGCCCACGATGATGATGGCGTTCGGATCGTTTGCCCTGATGACAGGGATCACTTCCTCCGCATAACGCTTGACGCTGCTCCAGTCTGTGCCGCCGTTGGGCTCATTGCAGATCTCGTAGAGCACATTATCGTAAGCGGCGTATTTCCGGGACATCTCATCAAAGAATTTCTTCGCCTCATCCTTATATACATTGGGATCATGCTCCCCAAGGACATGCCAGTCGATGATGACGTACATGCCAAGCTCCGTGGCGTGATCAACACCCTTCGTCACCAGGCCCTTTACCCAGGTCTTATCGGCTCCGGTGCAGTAGCCTGCGCCCTCGGCGCTGTACATGGCAAGGCGGATGCAGTTGCCGCCCCATTCGTCCCGTATGGTCTTGAAGGCCTCTTTGTTCACATACTCGGGGAACCAGGCTATGCCGTGGGTGGAAACACCCTTAAGCTGATAGTTGTTGCCGTGGGCATCCACCATCCTGGTACCGCTGAAGGAAAGGGCGCCGTGCTGCGCAAAGGGGGTGGAGCCGGAGGCTGAGGGTGCGGCAGGGCTTTGTGCTGCTGTGGGTGCTGCTGTAGGAGTGGCCGCAGGCGTCTCTGTGGGAGAGGATCCCCCGACTTCGCTCGGGATGACAGTTGGTGTCGCGGGTGTTTCTGTGGGAGAAGATCCCTCGACTCCGGTCGCTGCGCTCCCTTCGCTCGGGATGACAGTTGAAGCAGCTGCGCTCCCTTCGCTCGGGATGACAGTTGAAGCAGCTGCGCTCCCTTCGCTCGGAATGACAGTTGAAGCAGCTGCGCTCCCTTCGCTCGGAATGACATCCGGTTCCGGTGTCGCTTCCGCTTCCGTGGCCACAGGAGGCTCGGCCACGGCAGGCTCAGCCTTGCCGCAGGATGCAAGCAACAAAGATATCGCTATAAGAATAGATACAAGTCCGGTTTTCTTCATTTGTAACCCCCTAACAGGATCCCTCGACTACGGCCTACGGCCTTCGCTCGGGATGACATGTTTTACGCCGGATCAGGAGCCTTAGTGTAAAGGAACTTGAGTATCATCGGCACGGAGATGCTGGACACTATGATCAGCAATATCACGGCCGTGAAATAGGAGGAATCTATGATCCCCATGTTCAGTCCCTTGTTTGTTATGATCAGGGCCACCTCGCCCCTTGTCATCATCCCGGCGCCTATCTTCAGGCAGTCCATCCAGCTGAACCTGCAGATCTTCGAAACAAGCCCGCAGCCTATGACCTTGGTGATCATCGCCACCAGCACAAAGCACAGGGAGAAAGCGATCATGCCCGTATCCACATGTGAAAAATCCGTCTTCAGGCCTATGCTGACGAAGAACACCGGTGCGAAGAACATGTAGCTGTTGATATTGACCTTCCGGTCGATATACTCCGCATCACGGATATTGCACAGTATGATGCCCGCCACATAGGCGCCGGTTATATCCGCTATGCCGAAATATCTCTCGGCCAGATATGCCATGATAAAGCAGAGACCCAGGCCTATGATGGGTATGCGCCTCGTATGGGGATATCTTGCATCCACCTTTTTCATTATGTGGTAAATGATGAATCCTCCCACCAGTGAGAGCACCAGGAAGAGCGCCGTCTTTCCTATCACCAGGAGCGTATCGCTTTCGGGATCCTTCATGCCGAGCACGAAGGTGAGGACTATGATGCCTATGACATCATCGATGATGGCAGCGCTGAGTATCGTCTGTCCCACGCGGCCCTTGAGAAAGCCCAGCTCCTTCAGCGTCTCCACCGTGATACCCACGGAGGTGGCCGTCATTATGCAGCCGATGAACAGGCCCCGGAAGAAGTTGTCCGTACCCGGTGCCGAAAAGCCGTGAAAGCACATGTACAGGAGCAATCCGCCGAAAAGGGGCACCATAACACCCACACAGGCTATGGCCAGCGCCACAAGTCCGGTCTTCTTAAGCTCCTTCAGATTGGTCTCAAGACCGGCTGAGAACATGATGAGTATCACGCCTATCTCCGCTATCTGGCTTATGAAATCATTGTTGGTCACCAGATTCAGCAGCATCGGACCTATCAGCAGTCCCGCCACTATCTCTCCCGCCACCCCGGGAGTCTTAACCTTCTTTGCCACTATGGCCATGAATTTTGCGGCCAGGATGATTATAGCCAGGTCGCGGAGTATCATATAAGTTTCCATTTTTTTACGGATCACCTTAAGTGTCCGTATATTTCACCTCTTTTCTTTATGCACAAAGGGCTGCACTTATAGAGTGCAGCCCGGAAGCTCTCATTCAGCCTCTTATCATCAGTTCATCTCGAGGTCGCTCCAGACATCGTCGGGAACTATCGCGATATAGGTCTTTCCGGTGTTCAGGTTTATCATCGCGCCGTTCAGGTCGGTGAAGACCGTCTGTGCCGATTCACCCTGCTTAACCCACTTGATGGGAATGCACTCACCGTTAGTGAGGAAGTAGCCGTCCCAGGGAGTGGATACTATGCAGTTGTAAATAAGGTAGCCGCCGTCGTCCAGCTTGGTGTAATTGCACTTCTGGATGATAACGTTCTTGAAGGTCAGCTGCTTGTTGCCGTTCTGCGCATCCAGATGAGGCTCGCCGTACTCGCTGTAATCATAGGTTCCGGTGGACTCGTTGTAGTGCAGCTCCGACTTGTTGTGAGGGAAGGGCAGGCTTATGTCCTTCTTGGACTCGGCATCCTTGTACACATCCGACAGGTTGTAGGACTTGTCACTGAAAAGGAAGTGGGGGCCGGGATAGTAGCTGTTGTACTCAGTGGAGTAGCCCGCGCTCTCTATACGCTTTGCAAGTCCGGAGAAGGATTTGCCCTTTGCGTTGGTGTAATCATCATAGGTGATGTACTCGGTATACTCCATGCTCTTGCCGTTGTCAAAACGGGCAAAGCCGCCGCTCAGGTTATTGGTGTACTTCTTTGCGGTATAGTCGTTTATATAGAAAGGACCTCCGTCGTGGCAGAGGATAGCGTTATACTCTGCGGCTATCATGAAGTTGGTGGGACGGGCGCTTCGGATGGAACCGAACTGCACCAGGTTCTCCCAATCCTTCACGATGGGCATCAGACGGGTGATGCGTCCGTTCTTTGTGCTGTTCATCATCTCGTAGACTATGTCCGCCTGGGTAAGTCCGAAGTGGGGCAGGGCCGTTACCTCGTTATCCACCATAGCCGCGATGGGCCTCTGGTTCTTCAGCTTCTCGTCTATTATCTCGTTGGTGAGCTCGCTGCGGTACATTCCCTCTGGTACCACTTCCACCTCTTCCGCAGGCTCCTCTTCAGCGGGCTGTTCGGCAGCCTGCTCACCGCCGCCTTCGCCTGCTTTGCTTATGGCTACGGATCCGTCAGCCGGGTTGAGCTCTACTACGGACTGTGCTCCTCCGTTCCCGGATGCGCTTCCTTCCTCAGCCTTTCCGCAGGCTGCGGCCGTTGCCAGTACCAGCACGCCCAGTAAGATCCTTATCCTCTTGTTCTTCATCGTTCTCCTCCACACGTCTATATACTGCAGTACAAAAGTATAATGTGCATTGACCGTGTTTTATTACACGGATCTCAAAAAAAAGCTCCTGTTTTTCCGCTCGTGCGGACATCCATTCAGCATTATAATGTAGTTTACATAAAATTTCAAGTGCAAAACAACAGGACAGGGATCACCCTGTCCTGCCTGCGCGTTCCCTGAGGGAATCGAACCCCCAACTGATCCTTAGGAGGGACCCGTTATATCCATTTAACTAAGGGAACAAATGGATATCGTTAAAATATCACGGCGCCGTCGGGCCCGAGCGTATAGTCAACTCCGCCCACGTTCACCACTTTATTTTTTACCATCCGGCCCGTATCCGGGTCGAAATAATAAACCTTGTCACCTATCCTGGCAGGGCCTTTCACCATCACGCCGCTGTCCGGCGAGAAATACCAGGTATCTTCACCCGAGCTTACCACGCCCTTTGTCAGCTTTCCGCTGCCGTCAAAGAAGAAGCTGTTGCCGTTTATCTCCGTGATGCCGGTAGCCATCGCTCCGCCCTTTGCGGGGTCGTAGTAATAGGTATCATTGCCTTCCGTTACCAGACCGGTGATCAGCGCTCCGTTCGCACCGAAGGCGAAGACTCCGTCACCTACAGCTGCCTTGCCGCCTCTCAGCATCTTTCCGCTGTTCGGATCAAAGCAGAACCTGGCTCCGTTCATATCCATCCAGCCGGTCTTCATACGGCCCTCTGCATCGAACATATACTTGTCCGTGCCTATGTCCGAAAGACCTGTAGCCATATGGCCGTCACCGTAGAAATGATATATCCCTTCGCCGGAATTGAACCAGCCGGAATACATAACGCCGTTCTCCGCGAAGAGAAAGGTCTGGCCGCCTATCTTCTGAAGGCCGGTGGCCATCTTTCCGTCTGTTCCGAAGTAATACCTGTTACCGGCTATCTCCTTCCAGCCCGTTACCATCTTTCCGTCTGCCTCGAAGCAGAAGATGTATCCGCCCAGGTTTGCGAATCCGCCCGCATACATACGACCTGCGGGATCTACATAATACCTCGCGCCCTGCCAGTCAACGAAACGGTTGAACTGCTGGTGATAGTTCTGATAGAAATAGTGATAACCCTTTCTGAATACGAAACCGTCGGAGATTATCTGGGATGACAGATCCTTGAACTGGTAATCCACATCCACGTCTCCGGTGATGCCCGCCACTCTTCCGGTGCAGCTTGCCTGCCAGAAAGAAGCGTCATCCCGCTCACAGGCGGTGTTCCACTGGGCTACCCACTTGTCATAACCGATGGGCCCTATACGGAGATTATACCAGCTTGTGCTGGAATATACCATAGGGTAATATCCGCGGCTTTCGATTATCGCACAGAACTGTGAGACCATAGCCGCCAGATTTGCGGCGCCCATGTTCTTCTGGGCCTTGGTCTCCACGTCTATGACTACGGGCATGTTCACTGTGTAGGGAGCGATGAGCGCCAGTACCGCATTTGCGTCCTGGGTCACCTCCTCCAGCGTGGTAGCATGGGAATAGATATATACTCCCGTCTTTATGCCCGCTGCCGCGGCTTCTCTCATGTTCTTGTCAAAGTAAGGATCAAGGGAATTGCTGGTGCCTACCCTTATGAAGGCGAAGGTCACTCCCGCCGCTCTCACGGCAGGCCAGTTTATATTTCCCTGATATTTCGATACATCGATACCGAGGGCTATGGCCGTACTCTGGTTCTTGGCCGCATTTACAGAGAGCCCGCTTCCCGCGAACACCATGCAAGCCATTATTAACGCCAGAAGGAGGCAGAGCCGTCTCACAGGAGCGGATCTGCGCGGGTTTTGGCCAAAACTCATGCTCTGATCTCGCTCTTTCCGCCCATATAGGGCCTCAAAACTTCGGGTATCGCCACGCTGCCGTCCTCTCTGAGATTGTTCTCAAGGAAGGCGATGAGCATACGGGGCGGAGCCACCACGGTATTGTTCAATGTATGGGCAAGATACTTTCCGTCCCTGCCCTCCACACGTATCTTCAGTCTCCTGGCCTGCGCGTCTCCCAGATTGGAGCAGCTGCCCACCTCGAAATACTTCTTCTGACGGGGGCTCCAGGCTTCAACGTCCAGGGACTTCACCTTAAGGTCTGCCAGGTCTCCGGAGCAGCACTCCAGGGTCCTTACGGGGATATCCAGGCTTCTGAAGAAGTCCACGGTGTTCTGCCAGAGCTTGTCGAACCACATGGGAGAATCCTCCGGCTCGCAGACTACGACCATCTCCTGCTTTTCGAACTGATGGATGCGGTACACGCCGCGC
>JAFWWB010000038.1 GCA_017518185.1 Lachnospiraceae bacterium | reverse complement strand
GGCAGCCTTTGCTTCCTTGACAAACTTTGCATCAAGATCAGCGTTGCCTGTAACGAAAGGAACGTTCATGAGCGAACGGTCTTCCTTAACAACGGTACCCTTGAAAAGGCTGCTCTCATCCAGGAAATCATAAAGGATCTTAGCCTTCTCCTCATTGCGCTGCTTCATTGCCTCGAGTCCGCCCATCTACTGGATCCACTAGAAGACCTTGCCGCAGATATAGATACCGTATGCGGGAGGAGTATTGTAAAGGGAGTGTGCGTCCGTATGTGTCTTGTACTTAAGCATGGTGGGAGTGCCCGGGATCACATCCTCGGTGATCAGCTCCTTCTTCATGATGACGATGACCACGCCTGCAGGTCCGATATTCTTCTGTACGCCGCCGTAGACAAGGCCGTACTTTGTGACATCCATGGGCTCGCTGAGGAAGCAGCTGGATACATCGGAAACAAGAGTCTTGCCCTTTGTGTTGGGCAGGGTCTTGAACTTGGTCCCGTAGATCGTGTTGTTCTCGCAGATGTAGACATAGTCGGCATCGGGAGAAATGGGAAGATCCGAACAGTCGGGGATGTATGAGAAGGTCTTGTCCTCGGAAGAAGCGATCTTGTTGGCCTTGCCGTAGATCTGTGCCTCCTGGTATGCCTTCTTTGCCCACTGGCCTGTAACGATGTAATCCGCCACCTTATTCTTCATAAGGTTCATGGGGATCATTGCGAACTGCTGGCTGGCGCCGCCCTGTAAGAACATCACTTCGTAATCATCCGGTATGGAAAGCAGGGAACGGAGATCCGCTTCTGCCGTCTTTATGATATCATCATAGACCTTGGAACGGTGGCTCATCTCCATAACGGACATACCGCAGCCGCGGTAATCCAACATCTCATCAGCCGCCTCTTTAAGGACTTCCTCAGGAAGCACGGCCGGTCCTGCCGAAAAATTGTAAACTCTGCTCATTTTAGGTTTCCTCCCTTATCTTTCTGTCCGGCCCCGAAAGACCGCACTTAATAATATACTCATATCCATAAACCGTCAATTTATTTTTTTACTCAGCTTCCACCACGTTGTACTCGTATGCCACATCATAGCAGAGCACATAGAGTGAATCATCCGCCGGGATGAAATAGTCTGGCGCATTCTTCACCTTTATCTTCTTGAGGACCTCACCGCTCTTTGTGCTGAGTACATAAATGTAATCGTCCTCTTCGGTGAAGCCGTAGCCGCAGATGATGGTATCCTCTCCGACTATGAAGTTATTGCCGTTTGCCACCTGCATGGCGCTCCGCCACAGTACCTCCCCCGTGGAAGCATCCACTGCCACGATATAGCCTGTATAGGGCTGATCCGCCGCATAGGTACAGTGGCATATCTCCGCATAGAGCACACCGTCGCTCATGACCGCATTACGGATACTGGGCTCTGTGAAATATGTCCCTCTTTCAGGGGTGAATATAAAGCTGCCAAGGTCAAAGAAATATTCCTCCCCGGCCTCAATATCCGTCACGTTGACTGAAAAGTAGTCATGCTCATCGGCCTGATTGCTGAAATCATATACGTAAAACCCGTCACTTACCGACGATTCTCCTTCTGCGAAAGCGCATTCCGGAAGCTCAAAGCCATGATCAGCTGCCCAGTCATCAGCATACATGAGATCCGACTTATCTACCTCCTTAAAGTCCCAGGGAGACTTTTCACCTGCAGGAGCCCCGTCCCTGCTCCAGGCCTCCATGGTCCATTCCGGAGCCGTTACAGTCCAGGAAGTGACCAGATTGGCCGGCTCATACATATTCTCATAATAGATCTCGGAGATATCCTCCCAGGCGAATTCGGACTCCTCGCCATCCTGGTAATTCACACGGCCTGATGTACTGAGCATCGCATCGGTGGGACCGTACTTTTCCGAGAAGAGCTCAGGATAGTCCTCATAGGAAAGCTCTGCGGTTATGGGGCCGAAGGCATAATACATCAGGGCGTAGGGATCAAAGTCAAAGCATATGCCCGTATCTGTCAGGCACCAACTGAGCGCATCCTGTTCAATGAGAAAATCGATGGAGTCCATCACACTCTCATATTCCTCGTTCTCCTCACTGAACACATAATCAGGATCGGCAACAGACTCCAGATTATCAAAGATCAGGTCCGGAAGAGCATCCATATCCGTGATCACGTCATCCAGCTCAAGCTCCGCCCCGGTCTGTGCGTCAAAATTCACATGCTCAAACCAGCTGACCGGATGGGCCGCTCCCGAAGAAAAGGCATCACAGATCACCTGAAGCGACAGCACGTTCTCATCGGAGCGGCTGACAGTCATATAAGCGCTTTGGCTGCTTCCGTTGTAGGCATCCTCCACCAGATCGGGAGATTCCGAAAAAATCCCTGCCATATCCGCAAGATTTCGCAGTGCCTCGTCATGAACGGTCTCCGAATAAACATCCAGTGCTGCATCCAGTGCGGGATAGGCTTTGCTTCCTCCTGCCATGGATATACGTGGATATACAACCGTTCCATAGGGGGTGCTGCCGCTGTCAAGCTCGAGGGTCTCTTCCGTAGACATGCTGTTGCTGTATACCGTAAAGGAGGGCAGTCCGGTCACATTCTCTTCAGTTTCGCTGCCGCCTTCTTCTTTACCGCCTTCGTCATCTTTTCCGGTATCCTCTTCCTTTTCGGTGGGCTTTTCTTCTTTTGTATTGTCCTTATCGCTGTCACTGCCCGCATCTTCCCCGCAGCCCGCAAGGCAGAATGCCAGCAGTGTCACCAGCAGTAATCTCCTCTTCTTCATCATCTGTCCTTTCTCATATCATCGGCGTCAAACACCGCTTCAAGAGGCTGGCCTCCGGGAACCATGGGGAACACCTTATCATCTTCCTTTATGACGCAATCGATGACCACGGGACCCTTTGCCTTCACGGCAGCCTTCAGCACATCTGCCAGCTCTTCCTTCTTTGTCACCCTGTATGCCGTACAGCCAAGGCCTTCGGCAACCTTGACGTAATCCACGGCATCCTCCAGAACGGTCTGCGAATAGCGCTGACCGTAGAAGAGGTTCTGCCACTGCCTCACCATTCCGAGCACATGGTTGTTCACGATTATCTCTATGATGGGCACGCTGTAGCGTGAAGCCGTAGCCAGCTCCTGCATGTTCATCCTGAAGCACCCGTCACCGGCTATGTTAACGCAGATCTTATCGGGGCGGCCGTACTTTGCGCCAATGCAGGCTCCGAGACCGTAACCCATGGTGCCCAGACCACCGCTGGAAAGAAAAGTCCTGGGCTCAGTATACTTATAGAACTGGGCAGCCCATATCTGATGCTGACCCACATCCGTAGTGATAATGGCCTTTCCCTTTGTTACCTCATAGAGGGTCTCCATGATAAAGGGGCAGGTAAGCCTGGAATGAGGATAGGTTAAAGGCATCTTCTCCTTCATCTCATGGATCTTCGTCATCCATTCCTTATGCTCCTGCTTCTTAAGCTTCTTATTCAGTATGGTAAGGACTTCTTTAAGGTCACCTACCACGGAAGCCGTAGTCTTTATGTTCTTGTTTATCTCTGCAGCATCTATGTCGATGTGGAGTATCTTTGCCTTGGGCGCGAAGGTCCTTGGATTGGAGACCACGCGGTCGGAGAACCTGGCTCCCAGGGCAATGAGCAGGTCACACTTGCTGACGCCTATGTTGGTAGTCTTGGTGCCGTGCATGCCTATCATGCCGGTGTAATTATCCGCGGTACCGTCATAGGCTCCCTTACCCATAAGTGAATCGCAGACCGGCGCATCCAGCTTCTTTGCAAACTCCGCCACTTCTTTGGTGGCGCCTGACATGATGGCTCCGCCGCCCACATAAATGAAAGGACGTTCGCTCTCCTCAAGAAGCTTAAGGGCAGTCTCTATATCCTCTTCGGTATAATTGCCCTTTCTTACCACCGCTGCCGGCGCCTGATAGCTGTATTCACATTTTGCTGCTGTCACATCCTTTGTTATATCCACCAGCACCGGACCGGGGCGGCCGCTCCTAGCTATTGAAAAAGCCCTGCGTATGGTCTCCGCCAGCTTCGTAACGTCCTTTACGATAAAACTGTGCTTTGTTATGGGCATGGTAACGCCGGCTATATCCACTTCCTGGAAGGTGTCTTTTCCGAGCCAGGGAAGCGTCACGTTAGCTGTGATGGCCACCACCGGAATGCTGTCCATATATGCGGTGGCTATGCCGGTCACAAGATTAGTAGCTCCCGGTCCCGAGGTTGCCATGCATACACCCACCTTACCGGTAGATCTTGCGTAGCCGTCAGCGGCATGCGCCGCTCCCTGCTCATGGCTGGTGAGCACATGGTTTATCTCGTCCGCATGCTTGTAAAGCTCATCATAGATATTGAGGATGGTGCCTCCGGGATAACCGAACACGGTATCGACGCCCTGTTCCTTAAGGCATTCGATGACTATCTCGGAACCCGAGAGCACTCTTGTTTCTGTCTTTGCCGCAGCCTTTCTTCCCGAGGAAGCTCTGCCGCTCTTAGCCGTTTTTGTGGTTTTTACGGTTTTTCCTGCCATGATAAACTCTCCTGTTCTGAATGGATTCAAAAAAGCTTCTCTATACTAATATATTTTCGCAACTCGCGCAAGCCCTCAGTTAAAGAAAAAGGGGGACGCTTGCGCATCCCCCCTTTGGCGTCAATTTTAATAACTTACTTCTCGAAGTACAGATCCAGATCGCCGAATGCCCAGTCGCTGCCAAGCTCGCTTTCCTTGAAGCTCATGGTAAAGCCGCCAAAGCTGTCGATAGGACACTCCCTGGTCTCACCGTCATAGGTAAGGAGCAGATTGTCTCCGTCAACATCCCAGTACAGACCGGAAAGGATCTGGGAATCGCTCTCATCAAACTCTTCCTCAAAGGACTCGCGCATCGTTTCAAGCATTGTATCCTTCATACCGAGTAACTGATCCTGCATATCGGGAGTCATCTCCTGCCCCTCTGCCGCCATGACCTTCTCCATGAAGTACAGATAGTTTTCATCCAGCCACGTGCAGAAATCATCCACGAACTGTGCATAATCAGCGGTCAGTGTAGCCGAGCCGTCACTCTTAAGATCCATCACGAAGAACATGGAAAGATAAGAACCGCTGAATATCTCACCTTCCTCACCCATGGCTGCCGTCCAGAAATCATCGTTCAGATAGTACTCAGCCTTGTAGGTGCCGCTCATGTCGCCGGTGCTTACTTCAGGCTCGGGAGTGGGTGTGGGAGTAGATGTAGGGTCATCCTTTTTATCATCATCATCCTTTTTATCATCATCATCCTTCTTCCCACTGGGCTTATCATCGTCATCGTCACCGTCATCCTTGCCGCCATTGCCGCCCTTGACCTTGACGCTTATCTCAACATCGTCACAGCCCTTTGCGCTTACGGTAACGGTGGTCTTGCCCTCTTCAACGCCGGTGATGGTGATCACCTCATCATCGATATCGACTTCTGCGATATCCTCGTCTTCAACCTCGACGCTGACCTTCTTCAGATCGTCATAATTCTCGATCTCAACCTCAGCCTCATCGTCCACTTCAACGGTGACCTTTGATGTTGAAAGCTCGATGCCGTCTTCATCGTCTTTGTCATCCTTACCGCCGTCGCCGGCTCCGGCGCAGCCTGCGGAAAAGGCCATCACAGCTGCCAGCATGAATGCCAGCGGTTTTGCCCACAGATTTCTTTTTTTCATAAACATCCTCCTTTATTCGCAGAGCAAAAAAGCGCTCTCTCTAATATTATATTACTTTTCTCCTCCCATGTCAAAAAAAATTGCCTCCATCCTTTTTTATGGATAGAGGCAACTATTAAACTTACTTTATCCGTGTCACTCCGTCGCCGTATATGGTCTTCCAGTCATCCTTCATGGAGATGGGGATCCAGTCGAATTCCTCACACAGTCCCTTCATCTTGTCGGCCTTCTCCACGTTACCGTTCTCCCTCTCCGTATCGTCGCAGCAGAGCATGAAAGCCAGGCTCTTATGGGGATTATTGCTTGTGACATACTCGGCCATGCTTGAATCCCCGGTACTGTTGCCGAAGGAGAGCACGGGCTGCTGGCCGATCTCCTGCGCTATGACGCTGACCTTGTTCATCTTCAGGTTCTTGATCAGGAACTCTCCCGCAAGGACCAGCTCATCATCATCGTCATACACGTATTCCAGACCGTCCGCGTCGCCCTGATCCCTGGCGATCACCCGTTCATCAGAACCGATGATCTGCGCCTCGGGAAGCTCAAGCTCCGAATGGTCCAGGATACCTCTTACGATAAAGCGGTCGGTGCCGCTGACGATATAGACCGTGAACTCATTCTCCTGAAGGTAGTCAACTATCTCCAGCATGGGCTTATAGAAGCCCTCGCCTCTCTTCATGCCCGTATAGCCCGGCATGGGAAGCTTTTTGAATTCCTGGATATAGCTGTTGAACTCCTCTATGGTCATGCCCGAGAAAGCGGAAGCCACGGCCTTACCGTGATCAACCTCAAGTCCCGGTGCCGCTTTACCGGTCTCGTTCAGCTCTACTATCTTCTGCGCGGTCTCCTTCTCAAAGTCACTGGCTTTATCGATGTAATCCTTATCCTCCAGGACCCGGTGCACCAGCAGGGTATAGTCGAAATAATTGGGATCGGTCTCGCAGAACAGGGTTCCGTCAAGGTCGAACACAGCGATACGGTCTGCCGGAGCTATATACTCCGGACTGTCCGGGTCAATGATGGTATCCATATACTCTTTGAGAGCTTGCTTTGCCGGGGCCCCGTCATTCCAGAGCGAAAGCTCGTCCCTGACCACCAGGACTTCGGCCGCCTTGCCCACATCCAGCTTCTCGCCTGTCTGCCTGTCGTGCCTGATGCCGGCGGCAAGGAGCACACAGAGGGCAGTCACCACTGCAGCGCCCACGAAGATCACCATCTTCCGCCCCGCTTTGTCCTCATCCTTTTCCTCGGCTCCCAGCTGGGCGTTCTTAGCCCTGACAAAAAGAGCCAGGGATCCTGCTATAAAGACTCCAGCCAGCGGAAGGAATCTGGTAAGATGACCGTACATCATCCCGGGATAACCCACAAGGTATACCACATACAGAAGGGTCTCCAGTATCACAAGATTTACCGCTGCCTTCTCACTGCTCTTCTTTTCAAGACACTCTCCCAGTATAAGACAGCTGCCGGCCAGCAGGACCAGGATAAACCTTGCGATGACCGTGGTCATCTCTCCCACACCGTTTGAAGAAAGCAACGCAGCACGCAGTCCCTCAATTCCGGCGTAGATATGCAGGAGCAGGCTGAGTCCTTTCCTGTCCTGACGCTTGAAGCCCAGGAACCCGTAAAAGATAAGTGCAAGACTTAATCCTCCCTGTCCCGCATAAACAAAAATGCGCCTGATCCCGGCCGATCTCATGATGCCCGCCAGTGAAAGCACCATTCCTCCCGACAGGAGCAGTAGCTGCAATAATACGCCTATACCGAATATCGAAGGAAGTCCCTTTGCTCTTTCAGGCTCTTTTTTTGTATCTTTACCCATATCCCGTCTCAGCTCCAGAGTTTCTGTCTTGCCTCAGCAGTAAGCGCGCTCCTCTGGTCGTAGAAAAGCCCGGAAGATGCGGTACCGTTTGTTACATAGAACCTGTCGCTGCCGTCAAACTTCGATACATCGATATTGACCTGTGCGCCTGCGGCATGGCTCTTAACATAATAGACGATGTTGAGCCTGCCCAGCTGGCTCAGGGTCTGGGAATTGATGGTCTCGGTATTGGGCTTGTTGTAATAGAGCTGTACTGCCAGAGGGGTAGCGGGATGGAAACCGTTTGAAGCCGAGGAGCCTTCAAAATATGCCCTGGGCAGCCAGCGGTAATCATCGTCCTTGATACGGTCCAGGAAGAAAGGATCCAGCCCTGCTTTGCCTGATTTTCCGCCTTCTGTATAACCCCTTCCGAAAGGCTCTATATCAGCAAAGAGATATTTCATCATGCTCATGCCGATATCATAATCTGCAGTAAGGGCCATAACGCTGTAAAGCCAGTATGCAGCCACGCTGCCTGGATCGGTAACGTCCACCGCTGCCTTAAGCTGGTCCAGATCATCCGGCTGTGCAGCCAGGGTTATGAGCCTGTTCTGTGTCCACTCCCCCTTAAGCCCGGATGCCGCGCCGCTTAGTGCATCTCCTGCCACATCAGCCACTGCCTTCAATGCCTTGTCAAGTAATCCCATATCATACCTCCTTTTATCTTTTTACCGCGTAACGCGGATTAAGCTCATCCTGAAGATCCTCGTAATAGAATGGTATATTCCGGTAGAAATCGTCCTTTCCCGGTATCTTCCTCGTATAGACAATATTAATACCTTCGTCATCAAGATAAAAATCTATCCCGCCTTCATATGCCGGTTTCGACAGTTCCTCCAGAAGAGTGTCCCTGTACTCTTCAGAAGCAAAGAGCTCATCCAGCCCTTCCGCGGTATAACCGTTCTTCAGCTGCTCCAGGAGCAGGTCCCGGAAATGCTCCGGATCGTTTACCAGATCCGATACGGAAAGCATCTTCCCGCTCTCAGCATCAAAATAAACACGGAAATGGATGTAGGTGCCGTAACCCCAGGGATCCAGACCGAAGGAATTCACATGTCCCTCAGTGAAATAGAAATTGTAGAACATGCCGTCGGCCTGCTCTCTTTCCGTAGCATAAAGCGAATAAGCAGACCTGTGATCCTCCTTACTCCAGATCTTCTTCGGAACAGCCTCCATCAGCTCATAATCTTCTTCAATGCTCTTCTCCGCAATGACACGGTAATGCTCCGCAAACTCATTAAGGGAATCCATGAGTGGGGCGGGCACAGCGCCATCTGCGGTAAATGACGGATAGCTTGTGGAAACCTTATATTCATAGGCATTTCCGGCTTTCTCCAGGCTGACATCCTCAGCGATGATCCTGTAGCCGCTGTCCGCCTCATCACCACGGCCCAGCCTTAACATGGGCTCGGTGGAATGATACTCGCCCGTATAATAGCTGTAACCGGCAGCCATAAGGCTTTCCATTATGAAACGGTGAAGCTCAAAGCCTTCCTCATCCCAGATATGATCGATATCGGGCCCGTTTGCCCTTGAACGATACTCCGAACCGTCCGTAAATTTCATGTAAAGCTCATAGCGCTGGGTGTAATCCGGCATTCCTTCCGTCCAGACATCCAGGCCGTTAAGCTGATCCAGCGAACTGTTTTCCAGAAACGCCGCAAGCTCTTCCATACGCTCCGCCGAAACAGTTATCTTCACGGGACAGGGCTCATATTCTATTACCGCGCGTCCGTCCGGGTTGCGGGTCAGGCTGTACTCATACCAGCCTTCCCTCGGTTCCTCGGGAGCCATATCCCCGTACTGCCTTGTGGGCTCATACACCTTCAGACTGAGTTCCTGCACCGAATGATCAGTAAAGGACTTTGGCGCATCGGGATCGCTGTTATCCGTCCGTTCTCCGTATACGGGAGCCGGCGGGATTTCATAGCGCTGCTTCAGAAAGACCATGAGCTTATATCCACCGTCTCCGTCAAGATGGGGCATGGTATGCATGATGATGCGTTCTTCGTCGGGATAATAAAAGACATCAGGGAAAGGCCAGTATTCATCCTTCATGACCAGCTCCATACCTTCATCGGCAGGTTTCAGTTCATAGGCAGAGTTGCTGCTCCAGTCAGCGGAACTGATGACCAGTTCATCCGCCGTCACCGTAAGGGTCCTGCGGTTCTCGCTCTGCTCATACCATACCCCCAGCATGCCGTCATCTTCACCGGAAGCTGCCGTCGGTTTCTTTCCTCTGTCAGACTGCTCTTCCGCCTGCTCCGGCTTATCATTCCCGCAGCCTGTAAGCACCAGCGCGCCCAGACCTATAAAAGCCAGGCATACCGCAGCAAGCACCAGGTTTCCGGCCGATCCCGTCATGACAGTCCTCCTACTGCGCTTCCGGCAGTCTGATGGGCTGCGCTCCGATGGTAAAGGTACCCGCGCAGGCACCGCAGAAGCCTGAATCATCCCGGGCTCTTAGTATGATGGTGGCCTTACCCTTCTCCACATTATCCGCGTAGAAGACATCAAAGCACTCATCAAGCTCGGAACCGCTTAATGTGATATCCTTGTTGATCTTCACACAGATCTGTATTGCGCCTTCATCATCATCCTCGAAGCTGATCTCTCTTCCGGTATACTCCACCCTGGACACCCTCTTACCGTTCTGCACGAGCGTGACCCTGGCCTTGTTCACATCGATGAGCCCCTCAGCTTCCTTTACATCATAATTAAGATCTTTCTGGTCAAAGATATATTTCGTGTTCCTGCTGCTTACGGTGATATCCAGCGCTTCCCTGGGACCGTCCAGCTTCTCGTTCGTGCCGTAGGCAACCGTCATGTCGCTCTTTGCCACCAGGCTTCCGTTGGCGATGACCCAGAGCTTCGGCTGGTATTTGGTATTCTTTGAATAGACCATATCGCCGGCGATCACAGTCAGTTCATCTGCCTGGGCCGCCTCGATGCGGTAAGTATTGTCACCATTGAATTTTGCACCCTTGTAATTGCCCTTGAAGGTCAGCTTGAACTTTGCCGTGCCGGGCTTTTTGTTATTCGAGTAGCTTACCCTGTAATCCACGCCTTCAGCCAGGTCAAATTCCGTCTCGCCGATCCTTGCGTGAACCGACAGTACAGGCTTAACTCCGCTCTTAACATAGTCATAGCTCTCCTCAAGGGGATCCACGCTTATGACAGCATCTTTTGCCGGCTTTATCTTAAAGCTCTTCGTAACGGTTCCGCTGTAGGAATCGATACCCGTCACGGTAAGCTTAACGGTCCCGGCATTGATATTGGAGGAATAGCTTACGATGTAATCCCTATCCTCCTCAAGGGTATCGCCGGTAGCTGCCGAGACCACATCCAGTTCACCGGGGAGCAGCTCATGCTCTTCCCCGTTATAGATCCTGGAAATGCCCTTCTTCAGGTTTACCCTGATAGCCGCCGCCTTGTATGCCTCGCTCTCATATTCCCTTACAGTAAGGGTGCGGGTGCCGGTGTAATTGTTCATTCCGGTAAGGATCAGGCTGTCTCCGTCACGGGTGAAGGAGAAATCCTTTCCGTTCTTAAGTATCAGTCCGTTACAGACCAGCACCGGCGCTGCGGCTTTTCCGCTCTCCACGATGAGATTGCCGGGGATCACGTCCCCGTCCTCTATGGACTTCGGGAGTATATAAAACTTAAGCTTTACGCTCTTATTGTAGTTGCCCTTGCCGGTAACGGTGACCGTGGCTCCGGCTGCCGTAACGTTGGTATTGTTACCGTACTTAAGCGTGTAATCCCTGTCCTCCAGAAGCCTTATGCCGTTGTTCATCACTATCATGCCGGGCTTTATGGCCGATCCGCTGTATACGGTCTCAAAGATACCCTCGTCGGTCTCGGTTATCTCGACATCACTGTCATCGGTATCAAAATACACCTGAAGGCCTTCCTCTATGCCTCCGGGAATGATAAACTCCTGTTCGACTCCGCAGCGGTAGCACTTTCGGCACTTCAGGCCATCCTCCCTGGCGGTGGGATACTTTACGACTGTCCACCATCCCCAGTTATGCCCGAGAGCAGGCTGCTGTACCAGACTGTCCTCATAGATCTCGTTAAGGCCTTCACTGTCCGAGAACATATGCCTGCATTCCGTACAGATATAATATCCCATCTTGCCGGGAGTGTTGCAGCTGGCAGAGACCGCTTCAACATATTCCAGAGTATGCTCGTGCTTTACCAGCACGGGAATGCTGAATTCCTCACGCTCACCGCAGCGGCTGCATACCCGGGACCTAAGTCCTTCTTCGGCCTCGCTGGGTTCCTTTTCCGTCTGCCATTCTCCCCAGTCATGGCCAAGGGCAGGCTCACCAACGATATCTTCATCGTGGATAACGTTATTACCCTCTTCATCAGAGAACATCAGATCACACTTCGTACACCTGTAATAAGCCAAGACCCCCGGTTCTGTGCAGTTTGCAGAAACCGCAGTGATATAGGCCATCTCATGTATATGACCAAGCGCAGGGATGATGTTTTCCTCAACCTCACCGCAGCGGTGGCACTCACGGCGTTCGTAACCGTCTTCGTTTTCGGTAGGATCCTTCGTTTCCCAGTCGCTCCAGTTATGTCCCAGAGCCTCCTGTCCGGCGATATCTTCTTCCGTTATCTCATTCGCAGCTGCCTCGTCAAAGAAGAGACGTCCGCAGCCCGTACACTTGTAATAAGCCAGCGTACCCGGCGTATTACAGCTTGCGGATACCGCTTCGACACGGGACATCACATGAACATGCTCTTTGACAGGCAGTATCTCATTCTCGCTCACGCCGCAGCGGCTGCATTCACGCCGCTTCATTCCCTCTTCCGTTTCGGTGGGCTCCAGGACCGTATGCCATTCTCCCCAGCTGTGTCCAAGGGCCTGCTCCACTATATCCTCGTCGTGAATCTCGGTCTGCGCTGTTTCATCCGAGAACATACGGCCGCAGATGCTGCACTTATAGTATGCCTTTGTACCATCCTCCGTACAGTTGGCTGACACGGCATCAACAGGAAGCGCTTCATGGATGTGTTCTCCAACTATCCTTACGGTGATATTGTAATCCTTATAATTCTGTGCATTGGTGACCGGCACGTTCAGGACGATGGAGACGGTCTCGATGCCGCCCCTGCACCACCACAGCAGTGTGGTCTCCGAAAAATAGGGCGCAACCTTTGCGGGATCCAGATCCTCTTCACCCGAGACCACGCTTATGGTCCCGAGAAGGCCGCCGGGCGCTATCTTTTTATACGCCCCAAGGTCAACCCTTCCTTCCTGTCCCGGAGTGCCGCTGGTGCTGAACTCGGTGGCTGTCCACTCTGCTTTTTCAATATCCGCTGTTGCCCCTGAAGGCTGGGCTGCCAGGGTATAATTTGCCTTATCATCTCCGGCAAGGGTCACTCCCGTAACGGTAACGGGCTTACCCTCACCTGCCTTGTCATCAGCCATGGTACCCTTGGCGGCGCTGATGTCGGCCCGGCAGTCATCACCTTCGAAAACACCGGTTATGGATGCCGAGGATACGGTAACGCTGTAATCAGCAGCCCTGTAGACGCGTCCCGCAATGGTGACATTCACGCTCACGCTCTTCCTTGCGATATCCGCAGTAACACCGGCAGGCTGTCCGCCCAGCAGGTAGTTGACCGAATCCGCGCCTGTAAGGGCTACCCCGCTTACAGTAACGGGTCTGGCCGTACCTGCGTCATCATCGGCGAGAAGCGCAGTGGCTGCGCTTATATCTACTGTGCAGTCATCGCTGCCTACGAGTCCGGTAACGCTAGCACCGGCTATGGCAACAGTAAGATCATTCTTATCGTATACCCTTCCGACGGTGGTAACATTAACACTGACCGTTTTCTTTACGATGGAGAAATCAGCATCTCCATAGTAGATATGTCCGTCTTTTACAAAGTTTACGCTGACATTATAGCTGCCCGGCAGAGTCGGGGCTTTGGAAGAAGCTTCATAGCTGCTGTTATCCTTCCAGAGCTTTCCTGTGTAACAGTAGCTTACCGTTCCGCCTTCCTCAGGCCTTGTCCATACAGGCTTTGCCAGCGTGCTTCCGTATACGCCGTCCGCCTGGCTGACCTCGATCTCCGTAGGTTCCACCGGATCCGGTGCGTGATACTCCTCTATGGTGACGGACTTTGAGATATTCCCAAAACCATCAAGCACATGCTGTGCGGAAGGTGATCCTCCGAATTCCGAGATACATCCGCCCTCGGGTGATGTGATGGCATAACCGTCAGCGATGATGATGCCGTTTCCGCCGGCCATCAATGCTGTTACAGTGCAGTTTACGGCGTTAAGTTCACCGCCCGACATCTGGATCTTCTGTGAAGCATCGATGCCTGCCGTTCCCGTGAAGGTTGAAGTTCCTGCGCTCTGGCTGTACTGCTTACAGCTGAGCCCTGCTCCCTTAGCGTTAAGGGAAAGGACCGATCCGCTGCCGCCGAAGGCTGCATTTCCGCTGACCTCCATAGCAGCTGCCGATGAATGTGTTGAGCTGAAACTGAAACTGCCCTGCACATCCACATTGCCGCCCGCAAATACCACCGGGCCGGCCGCAGAGCTCAATGTGGCGCTGCCCCTCAGCTTAAGATCTCCCGAAGCCGCGATCCTGGCGCTTTTTCCCCATAATGAAGAGCTGTCGGAAATGTTCAGTCCGCTGCCCAATGTAAGAGTATTCGTATCAGGATCATATGTAACGCCGCTTATGCTGTTTTTATTCTCCGAAGACAGCCTCACGCTCCCTATCCAGACATCGTAATAATCCACGGGATCCGGATCCGGCGTCGGGGTAGGGTCTTCACTGTACTCCTCTGTCTCATCGATAAGATAAACCTCTTTAGCCGGAGCCGACGATGCATCCAGGAAAGTAAAGATGCTTCCGTATTTTCCGGAAGAACCCCCGGCAGGTCTGATTATCTTTGTATAATAGGGATTTATCTTGGATTTGTTCTGAAGGCCCGAACCGTTGCTGATGGCATAATCCTCTCCGGATGCCGTGGTCCTGCCGTTGAGATTAACGCCGGTAACTCCGTACATACCGGTGCTCTCAGCATTAGCGCTGCTTCCCTTGCTCCCGGCATGGGCCTCTATCTCCGTGTAGCGGTCAAAGGTGAGGGATCCGGTGGTATAAAGGCCATAGCTGCTGACCTTTGTGCTTTCGCTGCTGTATATATCCCCGGCGGTGGCGGAAAGCTTGCCGGCCTTTACCCATATAGCTCCGCTCCCGGTATTGATACCATAGGCATTCTGCGAGCTGCCTGAGCCCTTCACCGGTTCAACGGTGACAGTACCGTTATCCTGGATGTAATTCTGGCCATTCTTTACATAAAAACCATAGGAGGTCCTTTCGGCGCTGTTGGTATATACATGCACGGTTCCGCTCTTGATCTCCACGCCGTATGATTCTATACCGCAGGAATAACCGCCGGTATTCGCTTTCTGGGACCAGAGGGTGGCCGGAAGCGCCTTTACATCAAGGGTAAGGGTTCCTCCGCTCTGTTCTTCGACCGAGAAAACATGGAAGCTGTATATGGCTGAAGGTGAATTCTCGCAGCTTGAATATCCGAGATCCACATCAAGCGAACCGTCCGCGCCTGCGGCATTCATAATGTTCAGATCATAGGTACAGTAAATGCCGTAGGCGGAAAGATCGCCGTTCCCGCTGCCGCAGCTTATCTTATTATTTCCTTTGAGAACAAGATTAAGGGTACCGGCGCAGTAGATACCGGTGTAAAACTTACTGGTACCGTCATCGAAGTTATACACGCTGGAGACGGTATAGTTCTCCATTGTCAGGGTATTTGTCTCGCTGTCATAGGAAAGGCCGGCAGGCAGATCTCCCCCGGCATTGATAACATCGATATTTCCCACAAAAAGAGCAGAGTTGGACTCATCGGGATCCACCTCTTCCTCTTCTGCCGGTTCATCTGCAGCCTCACCATTGCCGGAAGGCCCCTCATTATCCTCCGCACAGCCGGCTTCATCAGGCTCTTCCTCTGCAGCCTCAAAAGCCTCTTCAGCCTCTGCTTCCGCTTCATCCGGGGAGGCGCTGTACTCAGCTTCATCCTCAGCCTCGTCCGGAGCGCAGCTGTCCTCAGACTGCTGTTCCGCAGGATCTTCTACATCCCCCGGACACGGCGTCTCCTCACTTTCCCCTTCCGCATGAGCATCAGCTTCTTCAGCCAGCTCATCCGCTTCAGATCCGTCTTCTTCATAGTATCCCGTCTCCTCTGCCGCTGCGACCTTTATGCCGCTGCCTCCGAATTCCCCGAAGGCGAGCAGCCCCGTCATCATGAGCGCGATCCGTCTGTTCCATGATCTGTTCTTCATATTATGAAATACCCTCCATGTAATAACCCCATATCAGAACACCCGGAAATATCCTTTTCCCGGGCTGTAAGAATCCGGGTCTCAGTTATCTCCGGGGACCTTAAGTATGGCTCCCCTGTTTCCGCTGGTCACCAGCTCGCGGTAACGCGCCAGATAGCCCGTGAGCTTCTGCTCCCTGGGCTTCCACTCGCTGCGGCGTTTCTCAAGCTCCTCATCGGAGACCTTCATATCCAGCCTGTTATTAGGTATATCGATAGAAATGATATCCCCTTCCTTTACCAGCGCTATAGGTCCGCCCACGGCCGCTTCGGGTGAAACATGTCCTATGGACGCTCCTCTTGAAGCTCCCGAGAACCTGCCGTCCGTGATGAGCGCCACACTGCTTCCAAGTCCCATGCCGGCTATGGCCGAAGTGGGATTCAGCATCTCTCTCATGCCTGGACCGCCCTTGGGGCCTTCATAACGTATGACCACCACATCTCCGGCAACGATCTTTCCGCCCTTTATTGCCTCGATGGCATCCTCCTCGCAGTCAAACACCCTTGCCGGCCCTTCATGAACCATCATCTCAGGCACGACCGCGCTCCTCTTTACAACGCCGGAATCAGGAGCAAGGTTGCCCTTGAGCACCGCGATGCCGCCGGTAGGGCTGTAAGGATCGTCTATGGGTCTTATGACCTCGGGATCCAGATTCACACAGCCCTTTATATTCTCCGCAACGGTCTTGCCGGTAACGGTCATAAGATCCGTATAGAGCAGATCCTTCTTGCAGAGCTCATTCATCACCGCATAAACTCCTCCGGCTTCGTTCAGATCCTCCATGTAGGTAGGGCCTGCCGGTGCCAGGTGGCAGAGATTGGGTGTCTTTGCAGAAAGCTCATTAGCTATGTCAAGGTTAAGCTCCACTCCCGCCTCATTTGCTATGGCCGGCAGATGCAGCATGGAATTCGTTGAGCAGCCGAGAGCCATATCTACGGTAAGGGCATTGTGAAAGGCCTTCTCGGTCATGATATCCCTGGGCCTTATGTTCTTCTCCACCAGCTCCATTATCTTCATTCCCGCATGCTTTGCCAGCCTGATACGCTCGGAATAAACGGCAGGAATTGTGCCGTTGCCCTTAAGTCCCATGCCCAGAGCCTCGGTAAGGCAGTTCATGGAATTTGCGGTATACATACCTGAACAGGAGCCGCAGGTAGGGCAGACCTTTTCCTCAAACTCTTCCAGATCGGCCTCGGTTATCTTTCCCGCAGCCAGCTCTCCCACCGCCTCGAACATCGAAGAAAGGGAACGCTTACGCCCTTTTACGTGTCCTGCCAGCATGGGGCCGCCGGAAACAAAGATAGTGGGTATATTGACCCTTGCTGCCGCCATGAGAAGTCCGGGAACGTTCTTGTCACAGTTGGGTATCATGACGAGGCCGTCAAAGCCGTGGGCCATTGCCATGCATTCCGTGGAATCGGCGATAAGATCCCTGGTCACAAGGGAATATTTCATTCCCACATGTCCCATTGCGATACCGTCACAGACCGCGATAGCCGGGAATACCACAGGGGTTCCGCCCGCCATTGCCACTCCGAGCTTTACCGCCTCGGTGATCTTATCCAGGTTCATATGTCCGGGAACGATCTCGTTATAGGAAGAGACTATGCCTATCATGGGCCTTTCACGTTCTTCCCTGGTGAATCCCAGCGCGTTGAACAGACTCCTGTGGGGTGCCTGCTGTGTTCCTGTTTTTACACTGTCACTTCTCATTTCTGTTTTCTCCTTCTCCTTATTTCAAACGCGACCTCAAATGCAAAGACTGTGCACAAAAGCGCAAGCTTAAGTAAGAGCCATTTTTCCTCGATCACAAAATCCTTCATGCGACTATCCGCTCCGCTATCCTGTCACCCATCGCATTGCAGCCGAGCTTCTCGCAGCCCTCCGTATAGATATCCCCTGTACGGAAGCCTTCCTTCAGTACCCTGTCCACGGCTGCATCAACAGCATCCGCCTCCTTATCCAGGTCAAAGCTGTAGCGCAGCATCATGGATGCGGAAAGAATGGTGGCTATGGGATTGGCCAGGTCCTTTCCGGCTATATCAGGCGCAGAACCGTGGCTTGGCTCATAGAGACCGAACTTCGTATCGTTAAGGGAAGCGCTGGAAAGCATTCCTATCGAACCCGTCACCATGCTGGCCTCATCGGAAAGGATGTCACCGAACATGTTCTCCGTCAGCACCACATCAAACTGTGAAGGATCGCGTACCAGCTGCATGGCGCAGTTATCAACCAGCATATGCTCCAGCGTCACCTCGGGATAATCCTTTGCCACCTCGTTAACTACAGCTCTCCAGAGCCTTGAGGAATCCAGCACGTTTGCCTTGTCAACGCTGGTCACCTTTTTACGGCGCTTCATGGCTATATCGAAGCCCTTGACCGCGATCCTGCGTATCTCTTCCTCGGTATAGGTCAGGGTATCAATGGCTTTTTTCATCCCGTTTTCGGTTACTGTCTTTCTCTCGCCGAAATAAAGGCCGCCTGTGAGCTCTCTCATGATCAGCAGGTCAAAGCCCTTCCCTGAGATCTCCTCCTTAAGAGGGCAGGCACCCTTAAGCTCGGGATAAAGTACCGCGGGCCTTAAGTTTGCAAACAGGTTAAGAGCCTTTCTGATACCGAGAAGTCCCGCCTCGGGACGCTTCTCAGGAGGGAGCTTATACCAGGGCGAAGTGTTGGTATCCCCGCCTATGGAGCCCATGAGCACCGCATCAGCAGCCTTTGCCGTGGCGATCGCCTCATCCGTAAGCGGCACGCCGTAAGCGTCAATAGAGGCCCCTCCCATGAGTATGTCCGTATAGTTCATCTCATGACCGAAGACCTCCCCAACCTTATCCAGAACCTTTTTTGCCTGGGCCACTATCTCGGGCCCAATCCCGTCTCCCGGGATACAAACGATATTAAGCTTCATACGCCTTCCTCATTTCATTTGCTTATTTCTTGATCTTTACTTATTTCTCTGCCTTTTCAACCTGTGAGATGGCACTCTTCCTCATGGGTATGCGGCAGTTCTTGTTGCTTCCGAACTCCACGATGACGTCATCCTCGGTGATGTCGATGAGCACTCCGTAGAAGCCGCTGGTGGTCACCACCACATCCCCTACTTCCATGTCCTTCAGCATCTCCTGTATCTTCTTCTGCTCCTTTCTCTGTGGACGCAGCAGCAGAAAATAGAAAATGGCGATCATTGCCACGATGGAAATGATATATGAAAAGCCCAGGCCTCCCATACCGTTACCCGTGTCTGCGGCTCCCGTAGCGGCAGCGCCCTCCGTAAGCAGCATAAAAAAAGTGTTCATTTTATCTTCCTCCAAAACATTATTCTGAAATATACATGATACAGTAATTCCGTTTCAGCCGCAAGTCTCTTTTTCTTCGGCCATGCTTGCAAGACGCTCCTTTTTGAAGGACGCAAAGCGCCCCTCATCCAGGGCATCCCTGATCTCCTCCATAAGATGATTATAGAAATACAGGTTATGGAGCACTCCGAGTCTCATCCCGAGCATCTCCTTCGCCTTGAGCAGATGCCTGATATAAGCCCTGGAATACCTCTGACAGGCAGGACAGCCGCAGCCCTCCTCTATGGGCCTGTCGTCCTTCTCATATCTGGCATTCATCAGATTGAGCTTTCCATGCTTCGTATACATATGGGCATGTCTGCCGTTTCTTGTGGGATAGACACAGTCGAAGAAATCCACGCCCCGGTCCACCGCCTCCAGTATGTTAGCGGGAGTTCCCACCCCCATGAGGTAAACCGGCTTATCCTTCGGAAGGAAGGGAACGGTCTCGTCCAGCACATGATACATCTGCTCATGGCTCTCTCCCACCGCCAGCCCTCCTACGGCATAGCCGGGAAGGTCAAATTCCGATATGCGTTTGGCATGCTCTATACGTATATCGGTATAGACAGCCCCCTGGTTTATCCCGAAGAGCAGCTGTTCCCTGTTCACGGTATCGGGAAGGGAATTCAGCTCCTTCAGCCTGGCGATACAGCGTTCAAGCCACCTTGTCGTTCGTTCCACGGAAGGCAGCACATATTCCCGTTCCGCCAGCGCCGGAGGGCACTCGTCAAAGGCCATGGCTATGGTGGAACCCAGGTTCGACTGTATCTTAATGCTCTCCTCCGGCCCCATAAAGATCCTGTGTCCGTCTATATGGGACTGGAAGGTCACGCCTTCCTCTTTTATCTTACGGAGCCCCGCCAGGGAGAACACCTGAAAGCCGCCGGAATCCGTAAGTATGGGCCGCTGCCAGCTCATGAACCTGTGAAGGCCTCCCAGGGCCCTCACCACCTCATCCCCCGGTCTTACATGGAGATGATAGGTATTGGAAAGCTGCACCTGGGTGCCTATCCGTTCCAGATCCTCGGTGGAAACGGCCCCCTTGATGGCGGCCACCGTTCCCACGTTCATAAATACCGGGGTCTGAATGGTGCCGTGGACCGTCTCCATGACAGCCCGCTTTGCCAGGCCTTCGGTTTTAAGTACGGTATATCTCATAAGTCTCTTCAGTTCGCTGACCGCACCAGATAAAGCTTTCCGCTGCGGAGCTCAAGCTTATACTGTACCTTTGATGCATCGGGAGGACAGTTCTCCGGGCTGAGGGAGAGAAGGCTTAAAGGATCGCCTGTTCCCCCTGCGTTTTCGCTCGCGGAATTACCGCTCACATCCTTTTTGCTCTCTGCCTGTACAAATTTAGTGACAGCCTTGATCTTTGCTCCCTCCTTGTACTTCACAGCCACTCCCTTCTTATTCACCACCCTAAGGGTAAGACGGCTTGAATCCTCCGTCACTCCGCCTCCGGTAACGGAAAGCTTTACAAAGCTCAGTGTGGAACTGTCGCTCTTTGAGCTAAGCTGTCCCGCATTCACATTGCCGGTAACATTAACGGTGCCGCTTATGCTGAGATCGGATACGGTCGTGATCCTGCCTGCGGTAACATCCTCAAGTGTGAGCGTATTATCGCTGGCGCTGATGCCTGCATCCTTACCCTTGGCCTGAAGGTGCAGATCCCTTACCGTAAGCTTTGTATCGGCAGCCAGATCCTTTGTCTTGCCCATGTCGAGAACGGATCCGCCCTCCGCACCGTAAAGATAAAGGTATTTAGTCTTTTCGGGCATCTTCACATTCTCTGCAAGGATATCGTAGGCCAGCTCTACACGGAAGGATCTTCTGGTATTTCTCTTATCCGAAAGCTCATCTATCGCTTTAAAAGCTTCTTCTATCGAATGATAATATCCAATGGACTGCCAGTAATATTTCTTTGCATCCTCCTTCTCGTGTTCTTCCGGCTCCCCCCTCCTCATGAAGCTGACTTCCACAGCCTTCGGATGCTCCGCCTTTATGGTCTTTCCGTATACGTAACCGTTAAACACCTTTCCGTTTTCATTTTTCAGGATAACGATCTCTCCTACGCTGACACTTGATGGGCCTTTGTAGGATATCAGGGGAGTACCGCTTGCCACAGCCTTGCCGTCGGCATAGCCTATGCCGAGTTTTGTGCTCACCCCTGTAATGCTGGTCTTCTTCGCGCTCTTTTCTGTCAGGTAAAGCCTTGCATTTCCGATATTTCCGAGAGTTGCCTTGGTTCCGACGATCACATATCCGTTAAGCTCGCCTATGCCGCTCATGACCTTGTTTACGGTAAGCATATTGGTGGAAGAGGACCTTGCCGTCACGTTCTTAAAATTCTTCACGTTATCGGCAGTTACAGCCGTCTTTGCGGTAAAGGAAGACGAATCCTTCTTTCCGCTTATGGTGCTGATCGTCCCGGGAGTCTTATTGAAGGTCACGCTCTTATCCGCAGCAACCTTCACCTTAAGCTTCTTATTTGCCTTAAGCGGCTCAACGTTACAGTCAAAGACAGTGTCACAATTGACTGCTATGGAAGTAGATTTCAATACAAGGTTGCCGCCCGTGATGGTGATACTGAAATTGCCCTTTGGAAGCTTCAGAGCCTTGAGCTCGGTCAGTTCCTTTCCTATATCAAAGGTATACTCACCCGGCTTCTTCGAGATAGCGCTAAAGGCATCCTTCAGTGTAGCATAAGTCCCGCCGGGGCCCACTTTTATATTTCCGCTTACAGTGTTATCGCTTGTGCTGTTCTCACTGGTGCTGTTCTCACTCGCGCTGTTCCCGCTCGCACTGTTCTCACTAGTGCTGTTCTCACTCGCGCTGTTCTCACTTGTGCTGTTCTCACTCGCGCTGTTCCCGCTCGCACTGTCCTCGCTCGCACTGTCCTTGCTGGCGCTGTCATCGCTCGCGCTGTTCTTGCTTGCGCTGTCATCGCTTGTGCTGTCCTCGCTCGCACTGTTCTTGCTTGCGCTGTCCTCGCTTGTGCTGTCCTCGCTCGCACTGTTCTTGCTTGCGCTGTCCTCGCTCGCGCTGTCCTCGCTTGTGCTGTTCTCACTCGCACTGTTCTTGCTCGCGCTATCATCGCTCGCGCTGTCATCACTCACACCGTCACGATCCTCTTCATCGGTCTCTTCCGAGATATCTTCAGACTCCCCTGTATCCTCATCTTCGGAGACTTCGGGGTCATCAGGATCATTCTCCCTGCCGTTTAAGGCGTCTTCATCCTCTTCTATGCTCACGTCCTCTTTATCTTCGGCATAAACCACCTGCGCCGGCTCCTTTGCAAATACGCAAAGCGGGGCCGTAAGGGACTGAAGCTCTGCCGTGAGCACTGCCATGGTCAGTATGAAAGACCACACTCCTCTGTTCTTTTTCATTTCATTTTTTACCTTCTTTCTGTTTCATTTATTACACTGTTTTTACGCGATCGTACGCCATCCGCTGCATACACCTGCAAAACTATATTATATCACAAGCATCCCGATCTGTGAATACTCAATTGCCCCTTCATAATTTATATGTTAAAATATCCGACAAGCAAGATTGAACGCATCTGCACGTCAGGTATAAAAGCACGTGTCATCCCGAGCGAAGTCGAGGGATCTTAAAACTGCTTTTGTATATGAACACCGAACAAGTAAAGTATTATCAGGAGGATCGATATGTCCGGATCAACCACGGGAACACTTTTTACCGTTACCACCTGGGGCGAGAGTCACGGCCCGGGGCTTGGCTGTGTGATAGACGGCTGTCCCGCAGGCCTTAAGCTTTCGGAAGAGGATATCCAGCCCTGGATGGACCGCAGGAAACCCGGCGGCTCACCGGCTGCCACAGCCCGAAAAGAGGCCGATACCATAAAGATCCTCTCCGGTGTTTTCGAAGGTATCACCACCGGCACCCCCATCGCCCTTATGCTGGAGAACACCGACCAGCACTCAAAGGACTACGGAGATATAGCAGAATGTTTCCGTCCCGGCCATGCCGACTTTTGCTTTGATAGGAAATTCGGCATCCGTGACTACCGCGGAGGCGGCCGCAGCTCAGGCCGTGAGACCGCAGCCCGTGTTGCTGCGGGTGCTGTGGCTTATAAGCTCCTCCGTGAATTCGGAATGGATATATGTGCCTACACAAAAGCCCTGGGAAATATCGCTATCCCTGATGTATCCGCCCTTTCTCCGGATGAGCTGAGGGCAGCCATGGTTAATCCCGTCGGAATGCCGGACAGCGAGAGTGCCAAAAAGGCTCTTGCCCTGCTCGAAGGAGCAAAAGCCGCCATGGATTCCCTGGGGGGAGCCGCCCACTGCCATATCACCGGTGTTCCCGCAGGTCTTGGCCAGCCCGTATTTGACAAACTGGACGCCCTGCTCGGAAAAGCTCTTTTCTCGATAGGCGCCGTCAAAGCGGTGGAGATCGGCGAGGGTATCCGCGCCTCCGCCCTCAGGGGCAGTGAAAACAATGACGAATGCCACATGGAGAACGGCCGTCCCGTCTTTGAGAGCAATCATGCCGGAGGCATACTAGGTGGCATCTCAAACGGAAACGACATAGAGCTGGATGTTTACTTTAAGCCCACGCCCTCCATAGCACAGCCCCAGTCTACCATAGACAAAAACGGCAATGACCGCACCATCGAGATAAAGGGACGGCATGACCCGGTCATCGTACCCAGAGCGCTTGTTGTGATCGAAGCCATGTGTGCACTGACACTGGCAGATGCCCTGCTGATAAATACAGCCTCAAGGCTGGATAGCCTCAAGGCTGTATATTCACAAAACGTATAGATCATGCCTGTATGCCGCCGGCATCAGAGCATCAGGACTCGGCTTCTTTCTCAGCCTCCTCTTTCTCCGCAGCAGGAGCCTCTTCGGCCGAAGGCGCTTCTGCAGCCTCCTCTGCCGCTTCCTCCGCAGGCTCCGGAGCAGCCTCATCCTTATTCTCCGCTGCCGGCCTGTTGATAACATCGCTCACGGTCTTAGCGATCTTGTCACCGGCCTTTCCCACCAGCTCTCCGAAACCGTTCAGGGTATCCCCAAGGGTTCCGCCTATGTCGGTCAGCACCTTCTGGATGCGGTGCAGCTCATCCTGTCTCCACTGCTCGTAGACCACATCCTCCAGACTGTCATAAGCTTCCTTCTCCTTTGCGGGATAGATCCAGGCCGTCATGTTGTTCACACTGATCTCAATGGTGCAGCTTGTTGCATCCCCGCTGTTGAAGGGAAGTTCGAATACTCTGAGAAGCCCGTCCTCTGTCTTCTTGCAGACTACTGACTTAAAACGGTTCTTGTCCTCCCTGTCCAGGGGATAGGTGTAGCCGTCATCCTTCTCATCAAAGTAGATGTTAACACTGCTCTCTGCGTTTCCGCACTTTACGAAGCGGCTCTTAACGGTGAATCGGAACACATAATCCTTATCCGCTTCAAGCTCCACTTCAGAGAGGATCTCCGTCTTTGCCCCGTTCTCACCGATCTCGAAGCACTCCACGTTCTCATCGTTCTCTGTCACAATAAGCCTTGTGCCCTTGTTGGTCTCGCATTCCTCATCAAGCTTGAATGCCCTTGCCTTGAATTCTATTATTTCTGCCATTCTGAATTCCTCCTTGTCATCAGAAAAAGCGTCCGTGTATACTGTGCCGACAAGCCTTATCGTCTGCTCGTCAACCCAGGTAGCACGTCCGCTCCCTATAAGCCCCTTTGCCCTCTTCGGGTAGGTGGCGCCTGTTATTCTGCCATTGATATCCGTCACAAGAATGTTTTTTGTCATGGGTGTCTCCCCCTTGCAACTGTCATATTAAATTGTTACCGGTCTGCGTTTTTTGTTATGGGTGGCTTCCCCGACCGTCATTTATCTTAACACGGATATATGCCTTATGTCAACTCTCTTATTTCTTCCGAAAGTACTATCTTTTTTCTTCCGTCAGCATTATATCCGAATAACTGTCCAGCTCACCCACACAGCGGGCAGCATCCCTTCCGTATGCCTTGCAGCCCTTATGTGAGACCTTTTCAGCCTCAAACTGCTTTTCATCAAATTCCACGGTCACCCGCATGGCGCCGTTCTCCACCTCCGCATCAAGGCGGTTCAGCACCATTTCAATAGTATTCTTATCCGGTTCCCGCATTCCTGCTTTTTCCATTTTACAGCCCACCTTTCCTTCGGCCATCGTACCGGTTTATTTCATACCAGCCTGTGGAACACGATGCAATTGGGCTGCTGTATCTTTATCTCCTTTGTGTTCATGACCAGGGTCCGCTTCTCTATATCCACGGCGAAGAAGGTCATGGTGTTGTTCTCATGGTTTAATGACACAAGATGCCTGTTGTCCGGGAAAAGGGCAGCATCCTTGGGATAGTCGCCGCTGATGGGAAGGCAGAGGATCTTGGTAAGCAGCCCCGTCTTCTCATCTATGCTGTAGATCATCACGCTGTTGTCCCCGGCATTGGAACATACCAGATATCTGAAATCCCAGGAAAGGTTCAGGGCGCTGGCCGCAGAATCCCCGGCATGATAGTCGTTAAGGGTGGATATGCTCTGGATCTTTTCAAACTCAGGATTATCACCCACCTCATAATAGTGATACACATCCACAGTCTTGCTGGATTCATGGATGATATATATGAACTCTCCGTTCTTCGAGATCTTTATATGCCTGGGGCCGGAATACTGCTCGGAATGTATGATATCTACCATCTTCAGCTTTCCGTGTTCATGATCCAGCTGGTACACCTTTGTATGGTCAAGTCCCAGATCCGCCGCCAGGAGATATTTATTGTCGCGGGTCATCTTGACGCAGTTGACGTGGGGCCGGAAATTACGGTCCACCACGCTTCCGATGCCCTTATGATATACCTCATCGGTTATCTCCCCTATGGTCCCGTCCGGCTTTAGGGACAGTACGGTGATCTTCCCGTCATGATAGCCTGCCACAAAGAGGAAACGGTTACGGTAATCCGTTGACAGATAGCAGCCCCTCATCCCGTTGATGGAAGCTTCGGAAATGGTCTCGAGAGTTCCGTCCTCCTTGATCCTGTAGGCCTCCACTCCGCTGTCGGTTATGGAATAGAGTACCCGTCTGTCATGGGATATGGTCATATAAGAGGAGTTCGAGATGGTCACCTGATCCTTCTCATGAAAGATCCCTTTCTCCATATCAACATCATATACCCTTATGCCTACCTTGCTGCCCTGGGTGTAACAGGATACGTATGCCACATACTTTTCCATTTATCTGTCCTCCATGGGAACATACTCTTTGTGAACGCCAACATACTTGTATGCGGGACGGATGATCTTGCCCTTGTTTACCAGCTCTTCCAGTCTGTGGGCGCTCCAGCCCGAGATCCTTGCGATAGCGAACATGGGGGTGAAGAGCTCCTCGGGGATACCCAGCATCGTATAAAGAAAACCGCTGTAGAAATCCACATTGGCGCAGACGGGCTTGAACACTCTCCTGCTCCTGGTTATGAGCTCTGCGGAAATGCGCTCCACACTGTCATAGAGCCCGAATTCCGCCATGCGTCCCTTCTCCTCTGCCAGCTGTCTGACGCAGTCCTTCAGTATCACCTTCCTTGGATCGGAGAGCGTATAGATGGCGTGGCCCATACCGTATATAAGACCGCTCTTATCAAAGGCTTCCTTTGCAAGGATCCTGGAAAGATAGGCTTCCACTGCTCCTTCATCGGTATAATCGGCGATATGCTGTTCCATATCCCTGAACATCATCTGCACCTTATGATTGGCACCGCCGTGCTTGGGTCCCTTAAGCGAAGCTATGGCTGCCGCCATGGCCGAATAGGAGTCCGTTCCCGAAGAGGTGACCACATGGGTCGTGAAGGTGGAGTTGTTACCGCCGCCATGCTCTGCATGGAGCACCAGCGCCGCATCCAGCACGCTTGCCTCCAGGGGAGTGAACTTCCCGTCAGGTCTCAACATGTAAAGGATGTTCTCCGCTGTGGAGTACTCCTTTTTGGGTGTCTTTATCAGCAGGTTCTCATTCAGGTCAAAATGCCTGTAGCCGTAATAAGCATACACAGCGATGAGCGGAAGCTTTCCTATCATCTGCAGGCACTGCCTCAGAACATTGGATACCGAAGTCTCCTCGGGATTAGCATCAAAGGAATAGAGGCTGAGAATGGCCTTCTGCAGGGAGTTCATGATATTGGCGCAGGGATTGTGGAGCACCACGTCCCTGACGAAATCACCTGACAGCTCCTGCAGATCCGTAAGTATGGCCTTGAAGCTCTCAAACTGCTGTTCACTCGGCAGATCGCCGAAAAGCAGCAGATAGGTTATCTCCTCAAAGGCAAAGCGCTTGTCCTTATTGCCTGAGATGAGCTCCTTTACGTTTATCCCCTGATAAAAGAGCTCGCCGTCTGCTGGGACCTTTACCCCGTCCACGACCTTGCTGCCGTTTACATCCGAGATCTCCGTAAGGCCCGTGAGCACGCCCTTGCCGTTTGAGTCACGAAGTCCTCTCTTAACATCGTATTCGAGATACAGGCTCTGGTCTATCTCGCCGCTGGCCATGCAGAAGCGCACAAGCTCATTGAAGAGCTCGTTCCTGTTCTCCGAAAGTTCCATCATGGAATTCTTATACATCTCTTTATGCTCCTTGGATTTATTGTTTTGCCGCCTTAAGGGCCTCTTCCCATTCAGCTATGATGCTGCGGTCTTTGAAGTAATCTATCCTCATCGCATCCCTGACTCTTGCAAGGGTGGCCGAGGTCTTCTCCTGCGCCTTCTTAGTACCCTCCCGGATTATATCGTAGACATCTGAGATATTGCTCTCCCAGCGGGCTCTCTCAGCCCTGATGGGCCCGAGATTCTTCTCGAGCACATTGATGAGGAACTTCTTGCAGGTACCGTCACCCAGACCCCCGCGCATGTAGTGGGCCTTCATCTCGTCCAGATCATTGTAATCCGGAAGGAATTCCTTAAAATCCTCCTCCGTGCTGAAGGCATCCAGATAGGTGAACACCACATTTCCCTCGATATGGCCGGGATCCTCTATCTTCAGATGCTGCGGATCAGTGAACATCCTGCCGTTGACCTGCTTCTTCACCGTTTTTGCATCATCGGAAAGATAGATGCAGTTCCCCAGGGATTTGCTCATCTTTGCCTTACCGTCCACTCCGGGAAGCCGTCTCTGCATGGCGTTCTCGGGTATCATGGGCTTCGGCAGCACCAGTGTCTCGCCATAGGTGCGGTTGAACTTTTCCACTATCTCCCTGCATTGCTCAAGCATGGGGAGCTGATCCTCGCCTACGGGTACCACCGTGGCGTCGAAGGCCGTTATATCCGCAGCCTGGGACACAGGATAGCAGAAAAAGCCGGCCGGAAGGCCCTCATCCGCAAAGCCTCTCATCTGTATCTCCGCCTTAACGGTAGGATTCCTGGAAAGCCTTGCAGTGGTCACCATGTTCAGATAATAAAAGGTCAGGGCATGGAGCGCCGGCAGGGCCGACTGCACGCAGATGGTGGTCTTTGCGGGATCCAGGCCCGCGGAAAGGTAATCCAGCACCACGTTTATGATGTTTTCCCTGATCTTCCCGGGATTGTCCGCATTGTCGGTAAGCGCCTGGTCATCGGCTATCAGTATGTAGATCTCATCATATTCCCCGGAATTCTGTAGCTCCACCCTTCTTTTCAGGGAGCCCACATAATGTCCCAGATGCAGTCTTCCGGTAGGCCTGTCACCGGTCAGTATTATCTTTTTCTCAGCCATCGGTTCATCTCCTTCGTATCAGCAGTTTTTTCCTTATAAAATCAAAGGTGTATTCTTCACCGTATTTTGCGTTCATCTTAAGCAGCAGTTCAAGTATCTTTTTGGTCCTGGGATGCAGGAGCGCGGATATATCCCCCTTGCGGTAGTACTCCAGGGGCGAGGCATCCGTATACTCGTCTCCCTTGTATACCTTGGAAGCCGCAAGCCTGTCCATGAACATCTCCACGACATACTTCACCGGCATCCTGCAGGCGAGTATCTTCACCTTTACCTTTGAATCGGACTCCGCGGGATAATCCAGCCAGTATTCGAAGTGATGCCTGTTCCTGCCCTTGTGATGGAGCCAGGCCTCCGAATAGCCCTTGTCCTCTCTCTCCGCGTTATTCGGGCTTCTGTAACCCTGGTAATACTTCACACCCATCAGGAATTCCGTAGGTGAATATTTGGACAGGTCGTGTGTAAGCCCCTGCCAGTAAAGCCCCACCGCAAAACACTCCTTTCGCACTATCATCCTGTGGGTGGTTATGGTCTTGAAATGTTTCCATGCGTTCATTCTCTTATCCTCCCGGACACATCGGGATATTATACCACATTTTTTCTTGTAATCAAATATAGAATTTCGTATAATGTGATGCCAGGGTCGAAAGCTCCATATGCCGGTCATGCTTGCATGAACCGGCTGCTCCCTTCGGAACTACCTCATGCCCAATAGGAGGCCACCATGGAAAACAAAGATTTTGAAGACGACGAAATGTATGTCGAGATCGAACTCGACGAAGGCACGGTAGACTGCAGGATCATCACCATCTTCGAATGTGACGGCAGTGATTACATAGCCCTGCTCCCCCTTGATGATAAGGGAGAGCCCAGGGATGGGGAAGTATGGCTCTACGGTCACGAAGAGGATGAGGAAGGCAATCCCAGCCTTCGCAACATCACCGACGATGACGAGTACGAAGCCGTCCTCGACGCCTTTGACGAATACCTGGATGAACAGGAGTTCAACTCTCTCCCTGATGAATAAGCTTTAGCGGCTTTGCTTCCTTAAGATACCTGCTGGGACAGGTCCTGTTTTTTGTATCTTTTCTGAGATACAGCATGAACAGCCTGTCCTTTGCTCTTGTCATGGCTACATAAAAGATCCGCCTTTCTTCTTCGAGTGCTTTTCTATCCACTGCTTTCTTCTGGGGAAAGTTTCCCTCATTCACATCCGTTATGATCACCATGCTGTATTCCAGTCCCTTTGAAGCGTGTACTGTAAGCAGCTGCACGGCATCGGCGTTTTTATTTCTCTCATTGTCCCTCAGCTTATCCTCATAATCTGAAAGCTTCTTAAGCCACGCCCCATAATCCCTGCAGTCCGTGGCGCTGTCACAGATCTCCTTAAGGTAGTCAATATCCTCCGATGCATCCTTTCCCCGCTCCGCGGCATCTTCCTTAAGCCATTCTTCATACCCCATTTCCCTGCGTATGTACATAAGGGCTCCGTAAGGCGGAAGATTCCGTATAAACTCCAGCTGTTCCATGAGCCGTCTTATCTGATAAGCCACCGCCGCCTTCAGCGTCCTGTCCCTTAAAAGTTCCGAAAGCTCTGCTCTTTCTCCTTCAAAGGCGGCCCGCCTTATGTATCTGGGAGGCTTGTTTATGAAGCGCAGAAGGTTCTTTCTGCTGTGGTCACCGTGGGCATAGGCCATGATGGCAAGCATATCCAGCCCCACGCTCTTCCTGAACACGCTGCCCCTGCTCTCCGAGATATAAAAAGGTATCCCCGCATCCGCCAGAGCCCTGGAATAGTAACCTGCGTCAATATGCGTCCTGAAGAGCATGGCCATGCTGCCGTAGGGGATCGAAACGTGCGCCTTCCGTATAAGCCTGACCGCAAGAACCGCTTCCTCCTCCTTGTATCCTGCCTCCGCTGACCAGACACGCTTATCTCCCTTCCGTTCGGCTGAAAGTCTCTTTGAAAACCTTTTCCTGTTATGGGCGATGAGTCGGAGTGATGCTTCCACTATGCCGGCCGCCGAACGGTAATTCCTTGAGAGCAGCACTCTTGCCAGTCCCGGATGCTCTCTCGGGAAGTTAAGCATTATGCCAGGTTCCGCGCTCCTGAAGCCGTAGATAGACTGGTCGTCATCGCCGACCACAAACAGATTGTCCTCCTCCCCCGCCAGAAGCTTTATCACCGCGTACTGCTGGGGATTTATGTCCTGGAACTCGTCGATGAGTATATATCTGTAGCGCTGTCTGAAGGCCTTAAGCACCTCCGGTCTTTCAGTAAAGAGCCTCCGGCACTCCAGCACCATGTCATCAAAGTCCAGCCGCCTGTCCTGCCTCAGAAGATAATGGTACTCCTCGAACAGCGCCTTGAAATCCTCCTTTGTGACCAGTCCCTTTGACTCGTCATATTCATCCGGAGCTTTCCCGTCGTTCTTCAGGGACGAAAACTCCTTAAGCAGCTCCTCCACCGTCTGCTCATCGTCCCTTACTCCCCTTCTGCCGCCTATGACTTCCCTCAGATACCTCCTTTTGTCACCTTCTGTGAGTATATTGTCATTTCCGTAGTGGTACACTTCCTTCAGTATGCTGAAGTACACCGCATGGAAGGTGCCGAAGGTTATACCGCGGCCGGCTCCTCCGGAAAGGCTTAAGAAACGCTCTTCCATCTGGGCCGCAGCCGCCCTGGTAAAACTGATGACCAGTATCTGCTCCGGTGGTATACGGTGCCTGGTGATCATATAGTAAAGACGCCTCGTGATGACAAAGGTCTTTCCCGAACCCGGTCCCGCCAGCACCATCATGGGACCGTCCTTATGCTTTATGGCTTTTTCCTGCTGTGGATTAACAGATAGACTCATGACATACCTTTCCGCCGCAGTCACGCCCCTGTTCAAAGCCGCTGCAGCTCCAAAAAATGTATGCCTTCTCAGATAATGCTATGATACTCCCGTATGACCTGTATGTCAACTCAGCGGTAACCCTCAAAAAATACGGCGGCCCGAAAGAGCCGCCGTTCGTCATTCCTTATCCTTTTTCCGCATCAGATATCAAACACGGAAAACTCCGGTCCGTTATAATCATATTTTCCTTTGGTTATCTTACCCTTAACCCTGTTGCCCTTCTTATCCAGCTTGTACAGGGCACCGTCCAGGATATCCAGATCACCCGTAAGCTTCAGGTCGCCGGTAGTCGTTATGCTGTAACCGCCGAGATCTATCGTAAGCTTCTCATATCCCTTCTTCGGAAGCAGGAACTTTCCGTTAAGATCAACGTTTTCGATGATACCTATCACAGGAGCCTTTTCCCCGTTCTTCACGTCAGCATTCACATCCGCGATAACATCTTTCCACAGTGCATAGCTTTTGCCATTATACTCTATGGACTTACCGAATACGCAGACTCTGCCGGCGCCGGTATACACGAACACCGCCTCCGCAGTATTATGATAACTGATCCCGTCAGCATCAAAGAAGTGGTTCAGCGCTTCCTCATCAATCTTCTTCGCTGAACACTTAAAGATCTGAGTGCCCTCCTGCTGGTAGTCACCGGACAGCCCTATCTCAGTCCCGTCCAGGCGGCCTCCTATAGAGACAGGCTTAGTGACCACACCCGCGAAATTGATCTTTCCTCCTTTTCCGACCAGATCTCCCTTAATGTTACACTTGTAATCCCTGTATATCTCGAGGATCCCGCCTTCATTCAGCACAAGATTCTTGCAGGTCAGGCCATCCGCGTACAGGCTGGTGAAAAGTTCTACGTCCGCATTCGACTTGACAAGCGTATTAAGCGTACGGAAATGCACTTCTCCGAAGAGTGCCAGCCCCTTTTTGGCGTACAGGGTGAACTTCGTATAATCCCCGTCTGCCTTTTTCCGGGCTGCTATGTCGACATCAATGAGTATGAGCGGGCAGTTTGCGGTAAGCTTGCTGCCGGTGATATCGATACAGTATCCGTTTCCGTTTATGGTCACGCTCTTAGCGCTCTTGGGTATGGTAAGGTTCACCTCTCCCTTGACATCGCTTTCCAGTTCTATGGTGTAATCCTTATTCTCCTTCATGTTCTTGAAGGCAGCCTTGAGGGAAGTCACCTTCTCACCATCCATCCTGATCTCACCGGTAGGAACCACATCACTTCCGCCGGTCATTATCCATTCCAGATCAAAGAGGGCTTCGTTCTTCTCACCGCTTGCCTTCTTTATAGTCTGCTTGCTCTTCTTTCCGGGATAAGTCACGGTCACAAGGTTTTTACAGTCGTAGAAAGCATATTTCTCGACTTTCGTGAGAGCTGAGGGGAGGGTTATCTCCGTAAGCCCCGTATGCATGAAAAGATAAGGCTGTATCGTGGTTACGCCTTCCTCAAAGCTGACATTCCCAAGCTGCGCTTCATTAAAAGGACTTTCGGTTCCGTCTACCACAAGGGTTTTGGGAATGTTCACGGTATTCAGCTTCCGGCAGTACGCGAAAGCCCAGGTCAGCTTTATGGTCTTTGTCCTGGGAGCAAAATACAGCTTCTCCAGATTTGTACAGCCCCAAAACGACTTATCGATCGCCACCACGGAAGCGGGTATGACCACTTCCTGCAGCCCTTTACATTCGTAGAATGCTCTGTCCCCTATTGTCTTCACATTTTCGGGTATGGTTATCTCCGAAAGATTACCGCAGCCGGAAAATGCGTATTCTCCGATATCCGTGACCGTAGATGGTATATTGATCGAGCTCAGTCCTGTATTCTTGAACAGATAGGGCTGTATCGAGTTCATCCCGTCTTCCAGAGTGACATTTCCCAGCTGCGCCTCATTGAAAGGACTCTCTGTTCCGTCCACTATAAGTGTTTTTGGGATATTTACGGTATTCAGCTTCCGGCAGTACGTAAAAGCCCAGCAGAGCTTTATGCTTTTTGTACGCGGAGCGAAATAAACCGTCTCCAGGTTCCCGCATCCCCAGAAAGACTTATCCAGGGAGGTGATCCCCTCCGAAACCTCCACATATTTCAGTGAAGACATTTCATCGAATACCCTCTCTACCACAGCCACCTTTCCGCCGAAACGGATATCGGTGACCGCATAGTCCTTAAGGGCTGTCTCGCTGAATCTGGTCGAGACGGTAGTGCCTGTTCCGTCCACATAAAGTATCACCTTACCATCCTCGTTGTAGATGGTGCCCGTCACATCAACGCCCAGCTCTGCGCTCGCTACAGCCTCGCCTGCAGGCTTTTCGCCATCAGCAGCAGGAACCTCATCAGTTTCAGCTGAAGCATCTGCTTCCGGCTCAGTCCCATCTTCCGGCTCTTCGCCATACTCTGTTTCTTCCTCTTCTGCTTCGGTGACCGCCTCTTCCCCGGCCTCTGCCACCGTTTCGATGCCGTCCCCCTCAGCAAAAACGGGTACAGCCTCTCCCGCAAGCAGCATGACCGATGCCGCCAATGCCAGGAACCTGCTCACAACTCTGCTTTTCATCACTTCTCTCCTTTCACTTTTGAATTATCTGCTACAGTATATTCCTTGTCTTTCTGAAGAACTCCGCCATGGGTTCAATAGTATCATAGAGATTCTTTATAGCCCCGTTCAGGGTCTCAAGATCCACGGAATCCAGCTTCTCCATCGATCTGGAAAGATCCTCCGTTGCCTGCACCGTCAGCTTGTCTATATGCCTGACAGTCCCGGGCACATCTGCCTCGTCAAGCTCCGTAGTAAGCTTTTCAAGATTCTCCAGGGATACCATGGCACTTTTATATACCTTGTCCACCCTGTTGAAGATCAGCAGCGCCGTCACCGCGATCACAACAAATATCAGCCCCGAAAAGACGGTGTTAAGGATGGTGAAGATCAGCTGGAGCTTCCGTATCTTAAGCTCTTCAGCTCCTACTTTCCCGTTTTCTTCCTTCTTCTCCGGGCTCTTATCCTGAGCCTCCATATTCTGTTCCTCCTGCATCGTTTTACACCTTTCTTCAGAACAGCCCCTGCTGCTCCGGTACCTTTCCGTTTATCACAAGATCAACACGGCATACACCGCATTCCGCATCGCTTTCCTGAAGCTGAGTTATCTTCCCCTCGTCATTGCTGAGCCTCAGTGTCATATTTGTCTCTTCTATCTTCACATGGCCGCCGCCGGCTCCGGAAAAAGCATAATTCTTTGCGCCGCTTCCGGTATAGCGGTAGGAAATGTTGTCCATCAGTATATCGGAAACCCCGGCCAGAGCTCCAGCTCCCGTCGCACGCAGCCCGCTTATGCCTATATCGGTACCGATGTTCTTAAGTTCAACCTTTGATGAGCTGCCCCTGCAGCTGCCGATGCCCACATATTCTTCGGCGTAGACAAAATCCTGGAAATAGGATCTCTTGATACTTATATCTGCCGAACCCTCCAGGGAACCTATGCCGCAGCCTGCGGTCCCCGAAAAGCCCATATTCATCTCGCATTCCCGTATCGTTATATCAATGTCACCCTCAATGCAGCCTATACCCACTGCACAGTCACACTTCTGCTGTATGACATATCTGCCACGGTGTATCACTATATCGGCGCTCTTTTCCCCGCCTATGCCTATACCTCTAGCGCCTCCGGTATCCAGTATCACCGAACCGTCCTGATAAAACTCCATCCGTCCGGCTTTCCCTTCCCCGGCTCCGATTGCAGCGCACTGGGCTCCTCCGGTATAAACCGAAATGTCGCCGTCGCCGTAAACGGTAAGCTGCGCCCCCTCGGGCACGCGTATCCCGCCGCCCCCAAGATGGTTCTCGCCCACAAGCACCAGGGACAGTTTTGCTCCGGGAGCGATATCTATGCAGGGCCGCTGTCTTGAACCGGTGAGGCTTACGTTCTCCAGGGTGATCTGTCCGTCATAGCCCTCCTGCACCTCAATGGAAAGAGCCGTCCTCTGGCCCGGCGTGCCGCTTAAGACAAAATCACGGTAGGTAACCTCCTCCCCGGTTATCTGTATGTTCTGGTAGCCTTCCCTCACCAGCATACCGGTGGATATACGGCTGCTCCGGCCGGTCTTGTAGCTTCTTCGGAAAAATCCCTGCTGAAGCTCATTATAATACCGGCAGATCTCCTCCCTGACATCCGCATCTATCTGTTCCCTTATCTCTGCTGACGGCCTGCCTGTGTAAAAGCCCTGGATCAGGTCGCAGCCCAGATAAATGACCGTCCTGAGCTCGTCGGGAGTCTCCACTCCCTCTGCCAGCACCTTTATATCATTATCGTGGGAAAAGGCCACTATCTCACGTACAAAATGCTGCTTCTGTGAACTGTCCTGTATCCCCGTGAGCAGCGACCGGTCCACCTTAACGTAATCCGGCATATACCGCAGCAGATTGGAGATATTGGAATAACCTGTTCCGTAATCGTCTACCGCCGTCCCCACTCCAAGTGCGGAAAACCTTTCCTTCAGATCAGAAAGCTCATCGTCATCCAGCTCCGCCTGTTCCGTCAGTTCTACCACCGCCTGACCATTCCTGTTCTTAAGAAGCTCAGCTATATGCCTCTCATCCTCCGCGGGCAGCCTTGTACCGGGAATGCTGTTTATGAACACATGCCTTTCCCCGAAAGCTTTCTCCTCAGTTGATATGCGGTCAAGCACATTCATGAAGGTAGCCCTTTCCACGTCTCCGAGCCGGTACAGCATGTCCGCATATCTGATTATGTCCAGAGGGGATATCTTCTTTTCCGTGGAAGCGCGCATCAGCGCCTCGAAAGCATAGATACTGCCGTCCACCGCACTGACGATGGGCTGGAAATGATAGGTAAAGAGATTATTGTCCAGAATGTGGCTGACGCATTCGATATTTTCCTTTTCTTCCTCCGTAAGGCCGCCGCGCCGGGCCGCCTCACCTGTTATAGCCGCAGGGAACTTTGCCTCCGTTATGGCATGTACTCCCTTCCCGAACACCGCCTGGAGCAGCAGGCTTCGCCTTATGCTCTCAAGTCCGCAGCAGAAGGCCTGGATCCAGAGCCTGTAGACCTCGTCATAGCTTATGGTCTTATCCCCGTAGCTTATAGCCGCATAGCCGTAATTCCTTGCACCGAAATAAAGCGGTGTAAAGAACCAGGCCCGGGGGCCGTCCTTTTCTTCATGTATCTCGGGGAGAAGCTGTGAGGTAGGAAATATCTCCCGCATTCCGACTCTGTCTTTACCCGAGTCCCCGCTGTGGGCTGCCAGTGAACACATCATCTCTCCGGGATAGAGATCACCGGCTGCCGGCCCGTCACTCAGAAGATCCGGTTCCGCCCAGTCGGGAGGAAGACAGATATGAAAGCTGTCATAGCCCTTCAGCTGGTAAACATGTGTATATACCGTATCCCAGAAGGCATCAAGCGAATCCTGGGCTATCATGTCTTCGGTAAAATGATTATGCAGTGAGAAAAAGCCCTCCGAAGAAAGCTCCGTAGTCCATCCGGCCCTTCTCATGCCCTCTGCGAGGCAGGGGCTTTCCGGACATCCGCAGCTGGTCCCCGTGAAAAGCTCGGCTTCATCCGGGGACTCATCCTTAACACCCCCTTCGAGCATGGAGATGATACTTCTGGCCGCCCTGGCACCCGTAGCTCTCGCCGGGATATAGGCGCTGGTAAGGGGGCTGGGACTGCACTGTCCTTCGGCTGAGCTGTCAAAGCCTATGACCGCGATATCCCCGGGGATACTGAGTCCCGCTTTTGCCAGTTCCTCACAAAGGCCGATAGCCATGAAATCATTGGCGCAGGCAACAGCCTCGGGAAGATCCTCCCGGTTATTCAGAAGCTGGTCCGCGCAGCTCTTTCCGCTGGTGTACCAGTAATCCCCGTAAAATACCCTGTCCTCCCGGACTGTAAGGCCGGCCGCCTCCATCACGTCGCGGTATGCTCTCAGCCTGTCCTTTGAATGGGTATGCCATTTCTTACCGGTAAGGTAAGCTATATCCTTATATCCATGTACATTGATCAGATGCTCTATAAGCTGTTTTACAGGTGTATAGCTGTCCGTCATTATGGAAGGGAAATACCTGCTTTCCAGATCTACATACAGTACAGGCCCTTCGAACTCTTTGTGCAGACGTTCCTCTATCTCTGCGGCCACTCCCGGGGTCTGTATGGTATCAGGCAGTACTACAACCGCATCAAAAAGAGACTGGGTCATAAGCCTGTAGATCCTCTTTTCCCCCCGTTCCCTGGCCTCCGTATCCTGGTATTTCAGATACATGGAAAAGATGCAGACATCCAGTCCTGTAGCGAATGCCTGCTTTAAGAATCCGTCGATAAATCTCTGCTGGTAGAATTCGTCACACTGCCCTGTGAGCAGCGCGACTCTTTTGCGTTCTGTCATTGAACTTCCTTTCCCTCTGAGGCATCGACCGCAAGTTTTATGCAGCCCATTATCCCCTGATATATCCTCCAACTTATACAGTATCCTACAAAATGAAGCAGCCTGTCAAGAAAAAAGGAGTATGATCCGTTTCACTTTACTGTTTTCGGCTTATAAGGTATGATAATGAGAGTACCGGGAGGTGTCTATGCAGCAATATAATGGAAAAGGTATAGCAGATGGAGTGGCAGCAGGCCCCATCCTCTATTATGACAGGGGCAGACAGCCGGTAATACCTGCGGCTGTGGAGGATACCGGAGCCGAGCTTAAGCGCTACGAGGCTGCAAAGACAGAAGCTCATAAGCAGCTTCAGACACTCTGTGACAAAGCCCTGAAGAAAGCCGGAAAAGAAAGCGCCGCCATCTTTGAAGTACACCGGATGATGCTGGACGACGAAGATTACAATGCTTCCGTTACGAACAGGATCACCGGTGAAAAAGTCTGTGCCGAATATGCTGTCGCCGCCACGGGGGATGAAATTGCCGGAAAGCTTTCCGCTATGGATGACGACTATCTCAGGGCAAGGAGCGCCGATGTGGAGGAGATCTCCGGACTGATGATCCGGATACTCAGCGGTACTTCAGCTATGACAGAACCGCCGGAGCCCGTGATACTGGTCGCAGAAGATCTCAGCCCCTCCGAAACCGTACAGTTCGACAGATCTAAACTCCTTGCCTTTGTGACAAGAGACTGTTCCGCCAATTCCCACACCGCTATCCTTGCGCGTACCATGAACCTGCCGGCCGTTACCGGCATAGATATCGACAGTTCCTGGAACGGAAAACAGGCCGTAGTGGATGGATGCAACGGAACCGTGACAATAGATCCCGATGAGGGACTTATGAATGAAATGCTGCTCCTCCGCCACAGGGATGAGGAGCACATGCAGCTTCTTCAGCAGTTCAAAGGCCGCCCCACGGTCAGCCGGAGCGGCAGGAAGATACGGCTTTGTGCAAATATCGGCAGCGTAACGGATACCCGCGCTGCTCTCGAAAATGATGCCGAGGGCATCGGGCTTTTCCGCAGTGAGTTCCTGTATCTGGAGAGTAACGGCCTGCCCACGGAAGAGCTGCTGTTCAACTGCTATAAGACTGTAGCAAAGGATATGGCCGGAAAGCAGGTCGTGATACGCACTCTGGATCTGGGCTCGGATAAGCAGGCAGCCTATCTTGATCCCGGTCATGAAGCCAATCCCGCCATGGGCTGGAGAGGGATACGCATCTGCCTGGACAGGCCTGATATCTTCCGCACACAGCTCAGGGCCATATACAGGGCCTCCTCCTTCGGTGATCTCGCGGTGATGTTCCCCATGATCGTATCTCTTGATGAAGTAAGAAAATGCAAAGGCATCATGGCGGATGTTAAGGCTGAACTGAAAAAAGAAGGCCTCCCTTTTAAGGAGGACATGGAAACAGGAATAATGATCGAGACCCCCGCTGCCGCTGTCATAAGCGAAAGCCTCGCAAAGGAAGTGGATTTCTTCAGCATAGGGACAAACGACCTGACCCAGTATACACTTGCAATTGACAGGCAGAACGCGAAGCTGGAGAGCATATACGACAGCCATCATCCGGCTGTGCTGGAACTTATAAGGATGACCATCGAAAACGGTCACAAGGCCGGTGTGCGGGTCGGTATCTGCGGCGAGCTGGCCGCAGACACTTCCCTTACACAGACTTTCCTTGACTACGGGGTCGATGAGCTTTCGGTATCACCCTCCTTCATCCTTACCGTAAGATCCGCGGTGATCAACGCGGATTAAATATTTGATTCCTCGACTCTGCTCGGAATGACATATGTTTTGTCATTCTGAGCGGAGAGCCGCAGGGTCTGACTTCTTTTTTGTCATCCCGAGCGTAAGGAGCGCAGCGACTGTAGTCGAGGGATCTTTCAGAATTTTTCCGCTCCTGTATAAGTGTACTTTCCCTTGTTCACCTTCCCGCTCACTTTATTCCCCTTCTTATCAACCTTATTGAGCGTGATCCCCTCAGCTATCACTGTATTGCCGGTAAGCCTGATGTCTCCTGTAAAGGTGATCGTTCCGCTGCCTTCAATTGTCAGGGTCTCATAGCCCTTCTTCGGCAACAGGAATTTGCCCTTTATGTTCACATCTCCGTCGATCCTGATAACGGGATTCTTATTCCCGCTTTTCACTGCCGTGTTCACCGCCGCTACTGCATCCTTCCAGAGGCCGTACTTTCCTTCACCGACGGTGATAGTCTCACCGAAGATGCAGGCCTTGCCGCTGCTTAAGTAATAAAGATGTGTATCTCCGGCGTTTTCGGTGATATCACTTACGTCAAAGCTGCTCTTCAGCTGGTCTGCGCTGAGCTTCTTTGCGGAAGTCTTGAGTATCTGGGTACCGTCCGCCTGCTTTGTTCCGGTGATCAGGATATTGTCAATTCCCTCTCCCAGGCTGACAGTTCCGTTCAGCACAATGGGCTTATTGAAGCCTTCCTCAAGTTCTATATCTCCACCCCGGGCTTCAATGCTGTCCTTAACTGTTATCTTACTGTTCGGAATGGCCTTCAGTACAGAGGCATCCTCCAGTATGAGCTTCTTGCAGTTCACTGTGTCTGCAGCAAGCTCTCCGTACAGATCTATCTCCGCTCCGGACTTGACCAGGACCGCTGCACTCTCAAAACTTACGTTTTCTTTCACCGTAAGCCCCTTCTTTGCGAAAACGGTAAACTTCGCAGGCTGGTTCTTCTTTGTTTTAGCAATAAACCTGACGTTCTCCAGAATGAGCGGTGCGTTTGAAGTCAGCTTCGTTCCCGTTATCTCTATGGAATGGCCGTTCCCCTTTATAGTCACGCTCTTTGCCGTCTTGGGGATCGTCAGATTGACCTCCTCTTTAGCATCGCTACCAAGCTCAAGCACATAATCCTTTTCCGTCTTCATAGACTTGAAGGCGGCCTTAAGAGAAGCGGCCTTCACTCCGTCAAGCAGGATATCCCCTCCCTCAGGCTGGGGGGTAACACTGCCTCCGTCAATGGGAATATATCCGCCGGAACGTGTAAGAGTGATACTCTTGTCCGAATGCGGCAGTTCAGTATATTTATTTCCCGAAGCGTCAACATATTTACCCGGAAGCGGGATAGCATAATTTGCGCTCAGGTTCAGCGGTGTTTTAATCGTCTCCAGAGACTCACAACCGGCAAAGAAATGCTTCTTTTCCGTCCAATATGGATCCTTCTCATTATATTCGGCTACAGCTCCGAGATCCCACTTACTCAGATCAAGGCTTTTCAGATTCTTGCAGCTGTTAAACAGATACCCTATATATTTCAGCTTTCCTGTATTGAACCCGCTCACATCAAGCTCTGTGACTTTGCATCCGAACATTAAATACATGCATTCCGTATTTGAAGTGTCAAAGCCGCTCACATCAAGTTTTTCTATTGAATCACACCCGACAAACATACCATCAAGACGTTTTGCCGCAGAGGTGTTAAAATTCTTCACATCCAGTTCCTTAAGGCTCTTACAATCGCCAAACAGATATGCCATATCTTCAACCTTTGAAGTATCAAAGTTGCTCACATTGATACTTTCAAGGCTTTCACACAGATAAAACATGCCATTTAAATTTGTAACATTTGCTGTATCAAAGCTGCTCACATCCACAGTTTTCAGTTTATTGCATCGGTCAAACATGCCGGCCATATTCGTAACTTTGGACGTTTTGAACCCGCTTACATCCAGCTTTTCTAGACTGCTGCACTCATAAAACATGGAGCCCATATTTGTTGCAGCAGAAGTATCAAAACCACTCACGTCAAGCTTTGTCAGACTACTGCAGCCGGAGAACATGTTACTGAAATCGGTTACTTTTGACGTATCAAACCCGCTCACATCCAGCTCTGTCAGACTGTTGCAGCCACGAAACACATCCCACAATTCCGTGACATTGGATGTATTAAATCCACTGACATCCAGCCTTTTCAGGCTACTGCATCCACGGAACATATATTTCAGTTCTTTATTTTTTGAAAGGTCAAACCCACTGACATCCAGTTCTGTCAGGCTGCTGCACCCGTCAAACATACCACGAATACTTTCTGCCTTTGATGTGTTAAATCCACTGACATTCAGCTTTGTCAGATTACTGCAGTCTTTGAACATATGAGACAGATCCGTAACATGGGATGTATCAAATCCACTTATATCCAGATTTGTCAGACTACTACAACCATCAAACATGCCATACATATGTGTAGCTTTAGTAGTATCAAATCCGCTCACATTCAGCTCTGTCAGGCTGCTGCAGCCGGCAAACATATAGCTAAATTCTCCAACGTTGGACGTATCAAAACCGCTCACATCCAGCTTTGTCAGGCTGCTACAGCCTTTGAACATACTTTGTAAACCAACAGCCTTTGAAGTATCTATTCCACTCAGATTAATCTCCTTAAGACTGCTGCAGCCTTCGAACATGCGAAAGAAACTATATACACCAGACGTATCCAGTCCGCTCAGATCGACACTTTCAAGTGCGGTACAGTCTTTGAAACACCCGATAGAATTCTCAAGAATAACTCCTTTTTCAAAACTTATACTTTTCACCTCTGTGTTATTCAGCGAAAAATCTTCCAGAAGCGTTATATATTCTTTCCCGTCTATGACAGCTTTTGCAGGTATTTTCAGTTCTGTTTTTGTTCCTGTATAGTTTCCGCGGAGATAGATCACTTCGAAAGCATTGCCGTCATCATCCATCCTTCCATACCATTCTCCGAGTTCATATTCAAAATCTTCCTGCCAGCTCGTATCACCTGCAGTGTCGGCATCATATACCTCTTCTTTTTCAGCAGCATCAGAAGCTGTCTCCGCCCCGGCTTCTTCAGCCTCTTCGGTACTTTCTTCTTCAACTGCCTTTACATCTTCTTCTACATCTTCTTCAGCTTCCTCTTTAGCCTCTTCGGCCTCTTCAGCTTCCAAAGCAGCTTCTGACTCTTCTTCGTATTCAGTTTCGTAAGCATCCGTTCCCTCTGCACATACAGGCATAACCTCTCCTGCAAGCATCAGCAGCCCCGCCGTAAGCGCCAGGGCTCCTCTCACACTTCTTTTCTTCATTGCCTTCTCCTTTCCTTTATCTCAGCGGCTTCCGCCGTATATAACACTTATTATCTAAACAGATCCCCGATCCTGTCCATCGCTTCTATGATCGCATTTTTCTCCCGTTCCTGCAGATATGCATCATTCAGCTTTTCTTTCGAGTACTTTAAATACGTTCCTTCTGTTTCGCTTATCAGAACACTGCTGAAAAATCTCTCCCAGCTGAAGTATTCGCTGCTTTCCACATGATCCTCAGGATGTTCAAGCAGTTCTTCTATACGCCTTCCGTCCACAAGTCCCGACTTAAGTATCAGCCACTCAAAAGATTCGGGGAGATACAATACTATAGCACTGCCCGCATTCAGCAGTTCCGTAATGCGGTTCATCTCACATCCGAAAGCAGCTCCGTCCGCTATCACAAGACACGCCCTCCCGGACATTGCACTCAGTACGGCAGCTACATGAGATTTGCCCCCTGCGCTGATACACTCAATACCTTTATCCCGGGAAAGAGCCTCAAAAAACTCATATCCCGAATTGGAATCCTCCGTGAGCACACACTCCGGAAGGCTGTCCGCCATTGTTGCCCCGGAATAGATCCGGTAGAATTCGTTATAACACTTCTTAAGTCCTGCATACTTTCCCGATTCACGGATGCCGTATATCTCATCCACACTATAAGGAAGATTATACAGATTATCGCGTGTAACTATCACAAAATAGCAGTCGCTCGTCTTAACCGCACGTGCAAAATCGTCGCTCGTTATAAATCGGGAATTTTCATCGATAAAGACAATACTTTCGTGTATGCTGTCCAGGTTTTCTTTCCATCTTACCGCAGTCAGAACGACACATCTTTTCTCACATTTCAGACTTATCCCGCTGCTATCCCCGTTCTGCTCATATTGGCTGAGCATATCGATGAGAGTAGTCTTTCCGCTGGCACTATCCCCCCGGATCACCGTGATATTTCTTACCAGTTCAAATTCATATATGATCTTTTTATTCTGTACGGATACTCTGTACCTGCCTCTCATGCGTTCACCTACACGTACTTTATCGCTGTCATCAGGTATTCCCGGAATCCCTTCACGGCTTTTCCTTCATTCAATATCATCGCCTCCACATCTTCACCGAAATGCATGATGTGATGAAGGGTTATCCTGATATCCTTTTCCGAAGCTATCTTTTCTATCCATGGTGCACAGTTATCCCCGCAGGCAGAAGCATTGAATATATGATCTCCATCATCGAAAGCCAGAAGTATCAGTGTTTTAACGCCCCCTGACAATTCCCGCGGGGTTATAGCTCCCAGAACAGGGCTTTCAATTATATGCGCGCCCACCACTTTCGATCTGTCTACATCCTGTATCATTTTCTCGGACAGCTCGTCAGTGATCCATTCATCCTCATACTGGTTCAGAAAATAGGTAGCGGGATCATAGATCTCATCATCATGATCGCCAAAATATATGCTAAGCATCGATATATCCTCAAAAATTTACAGTTCCTTCAGCTGCTTATGATTCACCCGGGTCTATTCATATCACCCCGATGGTGTATGCCTTAAGGATCTTACTTTATCTTATGTGCTGTGATAGTGAACTTACCTGAGCACATGCCGCTGTAGGGATTGTTCTCTGTATCCTTCGCAGTAAGGATGATAGTTCCCTTGCCCTTAAGTATATTTTCGGCATAGCTTACATCAAAGTATTCGAATACCTGTGCTCCGTACAGGGTGGTCTTACCGATCTTCACGGATATGTCTGCCTGACGATTATCATCTGCAGGATCGAAGATGATGGGTGCACCGGTATAGCCTACGCTTGAATGACTCTTTGTACCACCCTTGACCACAAGCTTTACAGCAGCCTTTGACACATCCGTCGCATTGGCATTCCTGTATACCCTGTAGGTTTTTGTTATGCTTCCTGCCTTGAAGTTCTTATCTTTAGATGTGATGGTCACGGTAACAGTCTTCTCATTCTCATTATCTGCCAGTGTTACCTTTCCGTTATCGGAATACGTTACCTTATACTCGGTGGAAGCAAGGATTTCACCGTCTACGCTAATCACGTACTTTGACTTATAGGTACCGGCCTTCTTATATATAAGGTCACTAAGGAATACATCAGCATCTTCAAGGGATGCTTTTTCTATGTCAAAGCTCTTTGTAACTGCCTTTGCTCCCTTATAGTTGCCCAGCATGGTAAGTTTTACCTTAGCTGCTGCTCCGGCTTTCTTATTACTGCTGTAGCTTACGGTATAGTCCTTACCTTCTTCAAGGATATCAGTGTGTCCGTTGACCGTTGCACTTGCAGTCACCTCAGGAGTAACACCGGTCTTTACGAAGCTGTATGTATCTGCAGCCATGCCTTCTTCCTGAACAAGGCTTACGCTTATAGCGGCATCCTTTGCAGGTGCTATCCTGTAGCTCTTTGATACGCTGCCGGTATGTGATCCTATACCCACGATGTTGACCTTTACTGTTCCTGCATTTATTACATCTGAAGGATAGCTTACGATATAGTCGGTATCCTCAACAAGCGCTGTACCCTCCTTATTGGTAACGATTAGCTCATCTGAAAGCAGCTGTGGCGTTCCGTCATAGGTACGGCTCACTTTATTAAGCTTAACCTTTATCTCCGCCTTCTTGAACTCGTTCTTATCAGTGATGCGTGTCACTTCAAGGTTCTCTATGCTTCCGGTGAAGTTTACGTTCTTAGCTGTAATGGTAACTGCTTCATTACCGCTTGCCGTCCTGGATCCTTTATACTCGTATTCCTTTGAAGCTGCCACCACTCCGTTATAGATGAGCCTGGGCTTAACCGTGCCTGTTCCCTGTACCACAAGGCCTGTGACTACTATGCCCTCTGCAGGAGCACCGCTCTCATCAGAGAGCTTCTTAGGCGCTATCGTAAAGTTAAGAGTCTCTTCACCGTTATAATCGCCTTTACCGCTGATCTTTGCCTCAGCAGTACCGGCATTTACGTTCTTGCTGTACTTAACGCTGTAATCCACGCCTTCGGTAAGGAGTTCATTACCGCAGTATCCGAGCACCTTAGGAGTAACGGCACTGCCTGTGTACTCAGGCTTGGGTTCTCCTTCTTCGAAGATGAACTTAAGCTCACTTGAGCCCTGCTCTGCCATCGTTATCTCAAAGTCTGCCGTTGCTGATCCGGAGAGATAGTTTTCGGTCTCTGCTATGTCAGCCTTTATGGTATAGCTGCCCATGTTCGCAGGGATCTCTGTGCCGTAGGTGCTGTCTTCAGCGTCTTTTACCTTGTAGGTAAATGTTACCGCACCGTTTCCTGCATTTCCATTCACGACAGGTTTGGAAGCTTCCTCACCGTATACCCAGCTGTTAACGGATACGGAAGGAGTGATAGCCGCCTTTTCGATAGTGAAGTGTACGGTTACGGGATCAAAGCTGTAGCTTCCGCCCTCTGCTTCGCTTACGGTCACATCAGCTGTACCTGCGTTGATGTTGTTTGCATAAGTTACAGTGTAATCCGTATCCGCAAGAACTGTTTCTCCTGTTTTTACGTTAACAGCAGGTTTCTTCTCCGTTCCGTCATAGGTATATGTGAGCTGTGACAGGCTTACGGAAGTTGTTATGCTGTTTGCACTTATGGTAAATGTACCGTTCTCATAGGATACGTTATAGTTACCCTGTACAGCATTACCTGAAACAGTTATCACATAAGTCCCGACAGCTTCTCCGCTCTCACGGCTGAGAATATATTCTACGCTGTCTTCACCATAAGTACCGCTCACTGTTGCAGTAAGCTCCGGATCTGCCTTTCCTACATTCTTGATCTTATCATCGGCCTTTACATTAGCAGCTGCCTTTGCGATAACAACTTCTACACTGCCTGCCTCACCTTCGCTGTGATCAGCGTCGGGTACCGGCTTATAGTATACTGTATAGGTTCCTGCATCCTTACCTGTCGGTATGCTCTCACTGTAGGTTCCGTTCTCACTCAAGCTGTAGGCTATGCTTCCGCCGCTCACTGTGCCTGCTGTTACAAGCTCCTGATCGGTACCGTTATAGCTGAGTGATCTAGCAGCAGGCGCTGTTGTTACTACAGCTGCAGGCTTGATTTTAAGTTTCCCGTTCACGTAGCTTATATCATAGTTAGCGGTAACATCATCCGTTCCACGGCTGAACTTAGCTCCCGAAGGGATGATCACGCCTTCTGTCTGTGCTGTATTTATGCTTGCTGTGAGAGTTACCGCACTAAGCTTATCTTCACCAACAGGTGTTATAGCAGTAGCCTGGTTAAGGCTGGTGCTTATCTTTCCGTCCTTTGCTATGGTCTGGGCATTGGCGCTTACGGTCACAGCCTTCTTAGTAACTGTAAGTGTTCCCTTAGCAAAGGTCAGTTCATAGTTATTGGCGCTGAGTCCCTTAGGTGTGATATCATATGCTCCTACATTTCCGTACTGCTGATAAGTATATTCATACGCAAGCGTTCCCTTAAGCACGGTCTCGGTTTCGTTATTGACAAAGCCTGTATAAGTCACTCCGTTATCCGCAGGAGCATCACCGTAAGTAATGCTGTTTGCACTTGCGCTAACTGTCAGCGGAGCCTTTGCTATGGTAACACTTAATTCTTCAGCATCACCGGGCTCGTGACTATCATCGCCCTTTGCACGGTAGTAAACAGTATAGGTCTTTGCATCGGTCCCTGCAGGTACCGCGTCATCATAATCGGTTCCATTCAGACTGAACTCAACAGATGTTTCTGCCTCACCGGCCGAAGTGATAAGGTTCTGTGAAACACCGGTATATACCAGACCTTCAGCTATCACGGGATCCTCTGTGATCAGCGCTTTAAGATTAGTTACGACCATCAGACCGTTCTCATAAGTGATCTTATAATTGGAAGTAACATCCTCAGCGTCTTTCTTTATCACCGCTGCACTCACAGAAATACGTCCTTCATTTTCAAGTGCTTCGGTAGATGTTGAGTTAAGCGATACGGAAGTAATACTGTGGCCTCTTACAAGTGAACCTTCAGTTACACTTACTTTATCCGTACCGGTTGCGATGCTCTTGCCTATCTCCACACGCTGGTCATTCGCCTTAATGGTTATCGCCCGCGCTGTTATATCAGCCTTAGCTGTTGTCTGGTTTCCCGTCTCAGCCAGCTTGTAGTTATCTTTCGAAGTTCCACCCAGAGTCCAGCCGCTTATAGTTACTTCTTTATC
>JAFWWB010000037.1 GCA_017518185.1 Lachnospiraceae bacterium | reverse complement strand
GTCGAACCCTCTTCGACGGTTTTGGAGACCGATGTTAAACCGTTTAACTAATCCCCTTTGCACAAACAAGCGGTATTATAACCTGTGAGTAGGGTTTTGTCAAGCTGAAATAATAAGCTTGATTGTGGCTTTTTTGACAGAGAAATGCTATAATAACAATGGAATGGATCTGACATTGTGTTTTTGGATGTTAGTGAGGTGACAGGAATGGGTAATAAGAATGAGTTTACTATGTTATCTGCTCCGGTGATCGTTGATATCGGAGAATGGATGATAAACAATATAGGTATGGTGGCTGTCGCCAAAAGACTTCCGGATAAGAAGAAAGCTGCATTGTATGCGTTTGAAAGGGCTGATTCAGCTACACCGCAAATGGTTAAATATGCAAAAGACAATGATGCCATGATCCTCGTAGGGATTTCTGAAGGGGATGTGAATGCAATCGATTAATATAACAGCTTACAGAAGAAATGGGTTCTTTGGGATTCCGGCCATTCTTTTTCTGCTTATCCTGCGTATTTGTCAGATGTGATCATCGGAAATTGTCAATTTGACAGATTCTATTACTATCTTGTTGCAGAACCCCTTTATGATAATCGGAAAATTGCCCTTCTGGGTGATGATTTTATAGATTGCTGCGGTTTTTCGAGAGAGCCACATGGTGATATCCTGATCAAAGAGTTTGATTTTTCCAGATATGTGGTCAGGCATATGACGATCTCTACAGATGAGATACTTTCTATAGTGTAACAGATGGCAGGAGTGACAGAGAGGTACAGGATTTGAAGATACTTATGGCGGGCCTGGGCAGTATAGGCCAGAGACATGTAAGGAACATAAGAAGGGTGATGGGGGACGAGGCGGAGATCATCGCCTTCCGGAGCCGGGGGCTGAAGACCACCTTTGACGACTCCCTGAACATACGCGAGGGCGTGGATCTGGAGGAAGAGTATTCCATACGTTCGTTTACCGATCTGGATGAGGCTCTTTCGGAAAAGCCCGATGCGGCATTTATCACAAACATAACCGCAAAGCATATGGAGACGGCGCTGCGCTGCGCGAGAGCAGGCTGCCACATATTTATGGAAAAACCCCTCTCGGACAGCTTTGAAGGAGTGGAGGAGCTTAGAAGGACAGTACGGGAAAAGGGACTGAAATTCTTTACCGGCTTCCAGAACCGCTATCATCCCTGCGTTGCTTTGCTCAAGGAATATATCGAAAGCGGCGCACTGGGAAAGATCGGATCTGCGAGAATTGAATTCTCGGAACGTCTCACCACCATGCACCGCTATGAGGATTACCGCGGGACCTATATGGCGCGGAAGGATATGGGAGGCGGCCCGGTCATGAACCTGATGATGCATGACCTTGATATGCTGGCTTATCTTCTGGGAAAGCCCGTGAGCGTATTCGGCAGGCTCGGTTTTGACAGCGGCCTGTCTATAGACGTGGAGGAAAGGGCTGATGCGCTGTTTGAATTCGAAGGCGGGGTGAATGTGTCAGCACATACGGACTTTCTCCAGTATCCTCCCTTTCATCATATAAAGATCGTCGGGGATAAGGGGCGTATTGAGGCCAACTTCAATACCGCAAAGGTAATAGTATACGACGGCGGCGAGAACGGGAAGCTCACGGAGTTTGAACAGTTTGTCAGGAATGATATGTTCATTGCGGAGCTGAAGGATTTTATCGACTGCATAGAAAATGATAAGGAACCCGTCATAGGGATAGAAGACGGGATATTGGCACTTAAGATGGGGCTCGCAATAAAGCACTCGCACGAAAGCGGAGCACCGGTGGAGCTGTAAACGGAAGGAACGAAACGCCGGCAAAGTGTCATATGGGGCAGAGAGACGAAGAAAAGATTCCTCGACTCGCTTTGCTCGCTCGGAATGACAAATACGGATGTCATCCCGAGCGGAAGGAACGCAGTGACAACCACGATGTCATCCCGAGCGGAAGGAACGCAGTGACAACCAAGATGTCATCCCGAGCGGAAGGAACGCAGTGACAACCACGATGTCATCCCGAGCGAAGTCGAGGGATCTTAATAAGGAGGATACTATGTCAAAGAAGATCTACACCGAACGATTTGATATCAGCGGAAAGGTATGCATAGTCACCGGCGGCGGCGGCCTGCTTGGAATGAAGCATGCGGAAGCCATAACCGAAGGCGGCGGAGTCGCGGTACTCCTTGATATAGCGCCGGGCGGTATGGAGCGTGTAAAGCAGAAGCTTGAAGAAGAGTACGGCGGAGACTGCAAAGTGGAATGCATGGTATGTGACATCACCAGCCGTGAGGCTCTGGAAGGGGTGCGTGAAAAGCTGCTGGAGAAATACGGCCATATAGACGTGCTCATCAACAACGCCGCCAACAATCCCAAGGTGGAGGGCGGCTCGAAGAACCTGGGAGCGATACGTTTCTGCAACTTCCCGCTGGATATGTGGAACCAGGATATAGCTGTAGGCCTTACCGGCGCCATGCTCTGCGCGCAGGTCTTCGGGGAGACCATGGAAAAGCAGAACAGCGGCGTAGTGCTGAACATCTCATCGGACTACGGCATCATAGCCCCTGACCAGCGCATATACAGAAAGGAAGGGATCCCGGAGGAGGAGCAGACCGTAAAGCCGGTCTCCTACAGCGTGGTGAAGCACGCACTCATGGGACTCACCAAATACCTCGCCGTATACTGGGCCGGAAAGGGGATAAGGGTGAATACCCTCTGCCCGGCCAGCCTGGAGAACGGGCAGGATCCCGAATTCCAGGAGAAGATAGGCAAGCTTATCCCCCTTGGCAGGATGAGCGATCCTGACGAATATGTGTGTACCATACTCTATATGATATCCGATGCCGCAACCTATATGACCGGTGCTACGGTGGTGCTGGACGGCGGCAGGACCATCTGGTGATGCTTATGGATGAACGGGTAAAGGATCTGGGCTTTGCGAAGCTCGACATGGAGCGTGAGGAGCGTACCGGCTTTGCCGAGGTGATCTTCTGCCAGGGCAAGAAGGACGATCATCTCACAGCGATATATAAGAGCATGTACGAGAGCTGCGGCTGCGCCTTTGGGACCAGAGCCAGTGAACATCAGTATGAGCTGGTAAAGGCGGAGTTTCCGGAAGCGGTCTACGATCCGGTTTCCCGCATATTGAAGATCGAACCGCATCCTGCGGAGCAGAAGGGGCTGATCGCCGTGTGCTGCGCGGGGACTGCGGATATACCCGTAGCCGAAGAAGCGGCGGCAACCGCGGAATATTTTGGCAGCAGGGTACTGCGTGTGTATGACGCCGGTGTGAGCGGGCTCCACAGGCTGCTCTCGAGGGTGGACGAGATCCGGGAAGCCAACTGCGTTATAGCGGTCGCGGGAATGGAGGGAGCCCTGGCAAGCGTCATCGGGGGACTGGTAAAGAACCCTGTCATCGCGGTGCCTACCTCTGTGGGCTACGGAGCCTCATTTGGAGGCCTGTCCGCGCTGCTGACCATGGTCAATTCCTGCGCCAACGGTGTCGCCGTCGTGAACATAGACAACGGCTACGGCGCCGGTTATATGGCAGTGCAGATAAACAGGCTTGCGACGAAATGAATAAAATGATGCCAGGGTCAAAAGCTCAGAAAGCGGTCATGCTTGCATGTAACGCTTTCTGAGTTTGGGACCCGCCCGAACATGAACAGGGGAGCTAATGGTGAGTTGTGATAAGTTATGTTGAGTTATGTTTAGTTTCTCTGAAATGGTGGGGTTATGTCTGGTTATGAAAAGTTATGTATAGAATTGCATTTTTAAGAAAGTTATGGTAAGATTCTCAAAAAGAGAGGAGCATATGTCATGAACGCCGGGAATCCTTTTACAATAACTTTCGGAAAACAACCCAATAAGCTGATCTCAAGAATTGAGGACACGGACAGTATCATCAGTGCCTTTAAAGCTGACAATGCAGTAAGTCAGGCTTATATGATCGAAGGGATAAGGGGCAGCGGGAAAACAGTTCTTATGACGACAGTGGCCAATATCCTGAAACAGGAAAAGGATTGGATCGTGGTCGATCTTAATCCGGCGATGGAGCTTCTGGCAAATTTCGCCGTAAGGCTTTCCAAGGCAAGTGATCCCTCACATGATATAGTAAGCAAGGGCATTAATTTATCGGCTGCAGGGTTTGGCATAGGGATAAATGCAGAGGCGCAGACAAATGACTATGTCGGAATGATAGACAAATGTTTTAAGAGTATTGTCAGGAAGAAGAAAAAGGTATTGATCACCATAGACGAGGTGATGCATGATGATAATATGAAAGTGTTTGCCAGTCAGTTTCAGATCTTTGTAAGGCAGGATTACCCGGTCTATCTGATAATGACAGGCTTATATGAGAACATCAGCGCCATTCAGAATGATCCTGCACTGACTTTTCTGCTCAGGACTCCCAAAATTATTACAGGACCCTTAAGTATTCTTCAGATCACCAGACAGTACAGAGACATATTTGATATACCCGAAGAAGAAGCGGCCGGGTTGGCTGATCTGACAAAAGGTTATGCCTTTGCTTTTCAGGCTTTGGGGGTGGCATATTGGAACAACAGATCGAAAAGTAAAGAGGCAGTTCTGAATGAATTTGATGTGCTGCTGGATGATTTTGTCTATAAGAAGATCTGGTCTTCATTATCCAGAAAAGAAAAGGAGGTCTTACGTGCACTCCCCGAAAAAGATGTCAGAACAGGAGAAGTTTGTAAAAGATTGTCCATGAGTAGTGGTACTTTTTCGCGTTACAGAGATAACCTTATCCAAAAAGGTATAATCAGTTCTCCGGATTACGGATATGTTTCATTTGCACTTCCACGCCTTTATGAAGTGATAAAGAGTTATCGTTGACATTTCTTTCGGTTGATCCCGTTAGAAGACTCCCCGGGGGCGGTTGAAAAACCGCTTCTTTTGTGATATCTTCTACTCTGTATGGGTATACCATACGACAGCAAAAATCATGCATAAGGAGGACGAGATGAAAGCAAAAGTTTTAAAGAGACGTTTGCTGAGCCTGATCATGAGCTTCATGCTTATCTTTACCATGGTGCCTGATCTTGGGCTTACCGTACTTGCCGCAGAAGATGCGGATGAAGAGGCTGTGTTTGATGCGGAAGAAGCTGATGACACAGAGGATGCTGTGGCTGAGGAAGAGACGGCTGATGCTGAAGATGACGTAACGGCAGAGGCAGAGGATGCCGATACCGAAGAGGCTGAAGCAGCTGATGAGGCTGAGGCTTTTGAGGAGACAGCAGAGGAAGAGGCTGAGGAAGCTGTAGAAGCCGAGAAAGAGGAAGCTGAAGTTGAGGCGGAGGTTGAGCAGAGCGATGCCGATGAGCCCGAAGAGACGGAAATTGCGGATCCTGAAGGCGCTACTGAATACAAGCTCTGGGTCGGCGGCGAACAGGTCACTTCTGTCAATAAGGACAACATCCACATGAAGTCCGGCAGCGCTACGTATAACCCTGCTACAAAGACCCTGAATTTTGAAGGGGATGCAAAGGTAGATGGTTCGCATAGCTGGAGCACGGGTTATGGTAGTGTGAATGCGGCAATCTATACGGAAGATGATCTTAAGATAACCGGCAGTCTGACAACAGCAGGTAATACATACGGCGTATATTCCAAAGAGGGAACTCTCACAATTAGCGGTAATCTGACTCTCTCCGCTGAGAGAACAGCCGTATATGTAGAGGGAGCAAAGCTGATCTTTGAAGGAGGAAGGGCGGATCTTACCTCAAATTCCGGAACGTCCACGGGAGATTTTGCACTCGATTTATGTATTGGAGCACTCTATACTTCAGGTACCGAAAAGCCTGAGCTTGGCGACGGTATCTATGTCACCAGTCCTGCAACATTTGTTAACATGGAAAAAGATAAGAATGATCATTACACTGCCTTCACAGAGAAGACCGGATCCGATCCCTTAAAGCATGTTGTGATCGAAGAAGCGTATGGTGTATGGGTTGGTGAAACGGCTGTAACACCAGCCAATAAGTCTGATGTACTCGGAAACGGAAAGGTTAAATATGATGAAAAAGGTAAGGTTCTTACTTTTTCAGGCAACACAACGATAGGTAAGGGATACGAGAGTACTGTTGGTGGTTATAATTTCGGGATTTTTACCAGGACGGATCTGACGCTGAGAACACTGTATGACTGCAGCGTGGTTTCGGATTACACATATGGAGCTATTGCAGATCTTACCTTTGACGGTAACTTTAAAACAACCAGCAAAGCGCATTACGGTGTCTATGTATGGAATGCACATGATCTGACCATTAATAAAGGGCTTGTGAACCTCATGGGTGGATTGGGAGCTGTTAAGGTCACATACGGTAAGATCAATCTCAAAAGCGATGATGGAATTGAACTTCTGTCTGATAATTGTGAGATCAGAACTGAGGGTTATGATAGGATAGTGGGGGGCAAGGGCAGCACAGGGCCCAGCCTGACTGCTGCCTTCGGTAAGAAATATGATCTGTATGTCGGTGGTAAGCAGGTCACTGATCTCAACCGCGATAATATTGATTCGATCCCTTCGGGAAAGGGCAGTGCATATTATGATCCAGAGACACAGACGCTCGACTTCGATAATGTGACTGCGATCAGCGGAACCACGACATATAACGGAAAAACCGTGCTGATCCATTCCGGCATCGCGGGTCTTTCCATCACCGGTAAGGTAAATATAGACGGCGGGAGTGCCGGATACGCTATCGTGGCTCACAGTGATGAGGATGATAAGGATACGGAGCTTTTCTTTGAGAAGGCAAAATTCAGCGTAACCGGTGTGGATTACGGTATCAAAAGCGGAAATATCGAAGTTCACGGCGGTGAGATCAATATAACGGACTGCACGAATATGGGCATTATCGCCGCAGGTCTCAAAGCAGATGGGGGAACTGAGGTTTATGTGACTGCCCAGAAGCATGCTATCCAGCTTTCGGGGGCTCTAGAGGTCGGATCAGAGGAGATTTCCGAGGAAGAGCCCGCAACGACGGCTAAGATATCGGCATCCAGTACTGACAAGTCAGAAAATAGCTACAGCGGCATCGTCTGTGATAAGGATGTTGATCTTTACGGGGGCAGCATAGCAGCAACAGCTTTTAGCGACAACGGAAAGGGTCTGTCCACATTAGGCAATGTATATGTCTATGGCGGTACTCTTTCACTTATTGGTGACGGTAAATACGGTATTGGCCTTTCGGCAGGCGAGATAGTGTTCCATGCGGGTAAAGCTGATCTTTCGGGCAGTTATGAGGCTGTGCAGGCGCGGAAAGCTATAGTGTTTCCTGAAGACAGCTTAAGCTCAATAACGCAGATCGACGGCAGCACGGAAGGAGAGATCGGGACATCCGCCGGGTACACGACCGTGCTTAACGGAAGCGGAAAGCCTGCCACGGCTGTTACAATAGAAGAGACTACTGCCAAAGCCTATGATCTCTGGGTAGGCGGTGTACCTGTTACCGAGGCGAATAAGGGAAATATCGGGGATTATGGCGTCGCTTATGATCCTGCTACAAAGACCCTGAGCTTTACACCTCCTGCCCTGAGCTTTAGCGGTATTCATACGGATGATACCTGGGGAAGCGCTGTCATCTACGCAAAGGGTGATCTGACCATCGACGGCGGAAGCGGAACAGCATTTACCGACGGAGGGTCGGGTGCTGATCATTACATCTTTGTTCAGAACGGTAAACTCACTCTGAAGGGCAGCCTGCAGATAAGCACCGGGACCACCGGCGGCATAGAAGCGAGCGTGATAATATCCGACGGAGATATCAGTATTGAAAATGAGAATACCGGTTTGAGTGATACGACGACTGTATGCCGGTCGAACGGCTCCATCTCTGTCAACAGCGGTACGCTGGAAGTGAACACTACGACAGGTACGGTGCTCTGCGCTAAAGGTGATATCGTTCTGGCAACAGGAATGAGTATCCTGGAACCCGCAGACGGAAAAATGAAAAGCGTACAGAAGGGAGTATATCATTATACTTATATTTCCGACAGCAACGATCAGAACGTTAAGCATGTAAAGATCGGAAGCGAGACAGCAAAGGAATACTTTACGGTCAGCTATAATGCAATGGGCGGTACGCCTGTTCCCGCTTCAGCGAAGGTAGAAAAAGGAAGCACTGTCGAAAAGCCTGCCGATCCCACTAAGGAGGGCCTGGTATTTACAGGCTGGTATACCGAGGAGAGCTGTGAGAATGAATATGTGTTCACAACAGCTGTAACAAAGGATCTTACTCTGTATGCCGGATGGAAAGATGCTGCAACATTCACAGTTTCGTTTAACCTTGGCACCGTGACCGCAGATCCTGCAACAGTGCCCAAGGAACAGTCAGTTGCCGAAGGACAGAAGGCAACAAGGCCTGCTACCGATCCCACCGCAGCCGGTGTTGAATTCATCGCATGGTGCACTACCGCAGCAGGTGATGTGGAATTTGATTTTGATGCGCCTATCACTGCCGATACGGTGATATATGCCAGATGGTCGGCGGCAGGTGCCGGAAGCCTGGTCAGCTTTGACCTTCAGGGCGGTACCGGAGACATCCCTACCGATTACCATATTCCTGACGGAAGCAAGGTAACCAGACCCGCAAACGATCCCGTGAAGGCAGGCTTTGAGTTCGCAGGATGGTATGTGGATGCGGAAGGCACATCGGTATATGACTTCGACACCCCCGTGACCGGTGATGTGACGATCTTTGCAAAGTGGGTGAAGAAAGCCGGACCGGTTACAGCCGGATCTGCACTTAACAATACGCCGGAGATCGATGATGATACTGAGGAGATCTGGTTAGTTAAGGGACAGAAGTTCATTATAGCTGACGGCTGGACAGTCAAGAGTACCGACAAGGAAAGCAAAAAGATCGTCAGCATCAGCAAGAAGGGTGTTTTCAAGGCCAAGAAGAACGGCGAGGCTATAATATACCTCGGTGAACGCCAGCTTAAGGTGCATGTGAGCACACCTGCGGTTGAAAAGAAGTGGACTTTGACCATTGAGAACGCGGATACTATGCCGACACATGAGATAGTGCGCACAATAGATGCCGGTCTTGCGAGCAGGTACTGGTACAGTGCTTCACCCGATGTGGCTACGGTAGACCAGGATGGTAACGTGACCGCAGTGGCAAAGGGTAAGGCAAAGATAAGCTGCTACATCAACGGCAAGGCTTATACCTGTACCGTTACCGTAAAGGAAAAGGTGGCACCGAAGGAGCGCACCCTGCACCTGAACCTTGATGGACATAAGAAGCTGAGCGTTACCGGCGCAAAGAGGGCGGTATGGAGCAGCGAGGATGATACGGCGGCACCCTGCATAAAGAACAAGGTCACCGCGAAGAAAGCCGGAACCGTAAAGCTCACCGCTTCCGAGAACGGAGCAGAGGTTCAGACCGTAGAGCTCATCGCAGAGGACATCTCTCTGGAGACAGGCGATGTGCTTAAGGCAGCAAGGGGCGCCAATAAGTACACTGCAGAGATCACGACAGGCAGCACTCTTGAGCTTCAGTTTGCGTCTGTCGATCAGGCAGTGGTGTTCAAGAGCAGCAAACCCGATTTCGCTTTTGTGGATGAGGACGGCACCCTTATAGCAAAGGCAGCAGGAAAGACAAAGCTTACAGCAAAGATAAACGGCAAGACCGTGACCATCAATGTGGTGGTGACTGCGGCTAAGTAAGATCCGCAACAGAATCCCTTGTAATCAAAGACCCGTCCGCAGAAATGCGGGCGGGTTTTTCTGTCGCCTTGAAGTTCCAGGTTTAATCTGATAGAATACGTGGCATGGAAGATAAAAAGGTCATAAGCTTAAGAGAGCTTCGGAGGCTGGATATAAACGGAAGCTCGAAAGGCGAGCAGGAAAAGTATTATGACGACGAAAAGCGGGCTTACATAAAGCTACCGTTTTATTATGAGGGGAAATACTGGAAGGACTACATGGTAGAGCATCTGTCCGGCAGGATCTTCCGGGAAGACTATACCCTCGGGGTAAAGATCGTGGATCAGGAGATCGTGATGACCGATAAGGATCTTTATGCCGTGCGTTCCGATGACTTCTGCCACGATGATGAGCTGTGGCTTTCCATGGCAAGGATATATGAGCGCTTCGGGATCTACGCAGAGGATGCAAAAGACGGGGAGGAGAGGCTATGGCAGATCATCAATACCGCGGAGGAGCATTGCGGCATTGACCTGACTGCGTATCTTACGGTGATGTTTGTGGCGGATCTGCTCCTTTTGAATGAGGACAGGCATTATAATAATTTCGGGATACCTTTCAATGAGGACGGAAGCTACTCCGCAGCGCCGCTTTTTGACTTCGGCTTAGGGCTCTTTGAGCATGGAAGGATATATGAGGATAAGAGCCTTCAGGAGATAGATCCGGAAACAATAAGGCTCAGGCCCCTGGGAGTGACCGGATTAAAGGCTCTGGAGCTGATGGCTGATATCGGCTGCAGAGAGGATATCGCATATGTGGTATCGGGGATACGGAAGGATCTTGACAGGAAGCTCTTTCCGAATGAGAACGGGTATGAATGGTACAGATATATCGCGGAAAAGCTGGGGAGGATTTATGAAAGGAAGATTTGAACTGGGGGATCTTGCCGGGACTCTTATGAAAAAAGACAGGCCTGTATTGAAATTTGCTTTCAGTAACGGGGTTCTGTGTTATAAGGAGGTTATAGATCCGGCTCTGCTGCCCTTTGATATGCTGGATGAAGTGTGTCAGCGTACGATAGAAAATTTCTTTTATTACAGGGCAACTCCGCTTTCCAGACAGGGCCTGGATGAAAGCCTGAAGGCATACGGGATCCCGGCGGAGTACGAGGCCATGATACGGGCAGGGAATGGGAGATGTGCCCACGACAGCTACTGGCTGGCATCATGAAGGCAAAAATGAATTCAGTAAAAAAGCACAGAAGTAAGTAAAAAACAGGGGAGCATAAAAGGAGGAAAGCTATGAGAGGACTCTATCTGCAGTGTGAGAGCGGTATAAGCGGAGATATGACCGTGGCGGCACTTCTGGACCTTGGCGCCGACAGGAAAAAGCTTGAAAGAGCGCTGGCCGGGATAGAGGACAAGGCTTTTTCCGTAGAGATAACAAGGGTTAAAAAGAGCGGGCTGGACTGTTGCGACTTCAATGTGATCACGGATAAAGAGCATGAGAACCACGATCATGACATGGAATATCTTTATGGTCATGAGCGGATGGAGATACATGACCATGAGCATCATCATGAGCATGAAGACGGGCATGAGAAAGATCCCTCGACTGCGCTCGGGATGACAGAGAATGGGCATGAGCATCATCATGAGCATGATCATCATCACGAACATGAGCATGACCATGAGCATGAACACGGGCATGAACATCACCACCACCATGAGCACAGGGGGCTGGAAGAGGTCACGGCCATAATAGAGAAGCTGGACATGACCGAGGGCGCAAGAGCCCTGGCGCTGAAGACCTTCCGGATACTGGCGGAGGCAGAGGCAAAGGCCCACGGAGCTACGCCGGAGACCGTTCATTTCCATGAGGTGGGGGCGATCGATTCAATAGTGGATATAGTCGCCGCAGCGGTATGCTTTGACGATCTTGACGTTGACAGGGTCGTGATCCCATCCATACGCGAAGGCTGCGGCAGTGTGCGCTGTGCCCATGGTATACTGCCGGTACCGGTGCCGGCGGTGCTTAACATAGCGGAGGCACACAGGCTGCCTCTTTCCGTAAGTACCAGGAAGGGAGAGCTGGTAACTCCTACAGGAGCTGCCCTTGCGGCAGCGGTAATGACTTCTGAGATCCTGCCGGAAACAATGAGTGTGCTGGGTACGGGGATGGGCGCCGGAAAGCGTAATTATGAGATCCCGAGCATAGTCAGGGCCGTGCTCTTCGAAACTGAGGAAGAAAAAAACTCCGATACGATATGGAAGCTTGAATGCAATATAGATGACTGCAGCGGTGAGCAGGCGGCGTACGCAATGGAGCGGCTTATGGAAGCCGGGGCAAGGGATGTGTTCCATACACCGGTATATATGAAAAAGAACAGGCCGGGAATAATGCTCAGCGTGATAACGGATGACGGGCATCTGGATGAGATCGAGAGGATCATCTTCAGAGAGACCACGACAATAGGATTAAGGAAACAGAGGATGGAACGGAGCGTCCTTGAGAGAAGAGAAGACTCTGTGGAGACTGAGTTTGGCAGCATAAAGGTCAAGCGCTGCAGCGGCTTCGGTGTGGAGAGATGCTACCCTGAATACGAAAGCGTGGCGGCTTTGGCGCAAGAGAAGGGGGCCGGCTTCGGAGAAGTATACGCAGCAGCGGTCAAAGCGGCTGCCGAAAGATGCTCCGTATAAGTGCAGAAGATATGGAAACAGGCCGGTCGTATGGACAAGCGTCCGGAAGACCGGCATTAAATTATGATCCGGAGGAGAGATAAATGGATAAGGCAGTGATCGATGAGCTTCTTAAGGATGAGGAGAAGCAGGGTATCAGACATGATGAGAGTGAGATAAGGGCGGCCATCGGGGAAGGTAAGGAAAAAGCAGCCGCTGCGGTGCGCCGTGTAGAGGAACTGAAGAACGCGGTCATGGCTCTTCAGGACGAGCTCAGGGCTTCGGGCTGGTCCCTGAAGGATCTGTATGATGATCTGGACTTCTCACAGACCTCCATACGCGGAGGCAGCGCAGAGGAGCTGAATAATCTGGCTGACGAGATGGAGAGGGCCGCAGGAGAGCTGAACGGGGCGGCTGATGCCCTGGGGGATTTCCTGGTATTCAGATTCAACTGAGAAAGATGCTCAGACGCTTTCCTGCTTTTCTCCCAGGGAAGGAGTTTTCCCGTTCTTTTTCAATTCCCTCTTTTTCCGGCGGGCTTCGGCTATAGCCTTGAACATGGGCTGGAAATAGATATTTATCTGGGCTCCGGTCAGAAGGATGTACATGCAGAAGTAAAGCCAGATGAGGCCGACGATAACAGTGGCCAGGGAGCCGTAAAGGGAATAAGCGTTAAAGTATTCCAGATAGAGGGAAAAGCCCCAGGAGAACACCGACCAGCCTACGCCCGAGAAAAGGGCTCCGGGGAACTGTTCTTTAAAGATCATGTGCTTGCTGGGCAGAACAAAGTAGATAAGCTGGAAGAAAAAGGTAAAGAAGGCCCAGACAAAAAGAAAACGGAAATGCAGGAGCAGCTGGAGGACCAGTGCAAAATCCGGTATGAAACGGGTCAGCAGCCGGTTAAGGATGTTCCCAAGGACCAGTATTATAAGGGAGACCAGCATCAGTGCCAGCAGCATCACGGTCATCCCGCTTGCCCTGAGCCGCAGAATCACCCAGGGTCTCCTCTCTTTCACATGGTTTACCGCATTAAGTCCGTTTATGAGGGCAAAAACTCCTTTTCCCGATATCCATAGGGCCGTGAGGGCCGAAAGGGAGATGACGGCAACGGACTTTGATTCGAACTCAGTGAGCATATCCGCCAGAAAGCCTGCCACGCTGGAGGGCAGAAGGGCTGCGGATACTGAGGTGAGCAGCTCTCCGCTTATGCGGGTATAGGGCAGTATGCTGATGACTATTATCATCACGGGGATTATGGACAGGAACACAAAAAAAGCGGCACCAGCCGCGAAGGTCGAGGTGTTGTTGTCCCGCATGGTTTCAAGAAAATCACTTATCTGTCTGTAAGCTTTTTTGATCATAATGTAAAAAACGGATGTCAGCCCCTGCAGATTGACTCCTGACATTACGCCAGGTGGGCGACCGCAGCCGATGCTTCTGCCTTCCACCGAAACTTGCTGTGGCCTGACATCCGCATGACGATATAGGAATCCCGTTTAAAGTACTGTAGGCTCAAAAAACAGAGACCTTGTATGACATCCGTATGCCTTATTATACCCTGTTTTTCCCTTTTTTGCAATGACTGTACTTTTAAGGGCTTTTGGGATATAATTAAGAGTTATGGGAGCAGATATGTTGATCACAGCTGTCATAGCTTTCGCAGCGGGCGTCATACTCACTGCGCTGATCACGGGCACAGCGGCCGTGATAAAGCGGCGTTCCAGACTTCCCCTGTCCGGTATAGTCGAGACCATAAGGGACGGTCTTATCGTTACGGACGAGCGGGGAGAACTGATATATGCCAACGAAAAGGCGAGACAGGTGTTCCCGGATCTTTCGGATGACGGAAAACGTCCGGAAGTCCTGGAGATGCTTAAGGATAATGACGGAAAAGAACTGGAGATCGAAGGCCGGCAGCAGGAGATAAGCGTTATCCCCTTCTATGAAAAGCAGACCTACATGGGTGTGACCATCAGGATCACCGACAAGACCGATGAGCATGAGGCCACAAGGAGCCTTATAGAGCTGAAGGAGGAGGCCGAGGAGGCCAACAGGGCCAAGACGCTCTTCCTGGCAAATATGAGCCACGAGATCCGTACTCCCATGAATGCGATCATAGGCATGTCGGAGCTCATACTCAGCGATAACATAAACAGCAACGTGGAGGAGAATGCGAGGAACATCCGCAGTGCCGGGAACACGCTGCTGTCCATAATAAACGGTATACTGGATTTCTCCAAGATAGAGACGGGACGGCTGGAGAGCCAGGAGACGGATTACAATCTGGGCCTGCTGATCAAGGACATAAGCAACATGATAGTCCTGAGGCTGAAGGGCAAGAACGTGGAGCTCATCGTGCATGTGAAGGAGAGCATGCCCTCGGTCTTCACCGGGGATGAGACCCAGATACGGCAGATCTATACCAATATACTTACCAATGCGGCAAAATATACCAGCCGCGGTTATATAAGACTTAACGTGGACTGGGAACCCCATGCGGATATGGCGCTGATCAAGGTCTCCATCGAGGACACCGGCAGCGGCATCAAGGAAGAGAGCATACCCACGCTTTTCGACAGCTTCCAGCGTGCGGACATGATCAAGAACCGTACCATAGAGGGCACCGGACTGGGACTGGCCATAGTCAAGCGGCTGGTGGAAGGCATGGGAGGCAAGATATCCGTCAAGAGCATTTACGGCATAGGCAGCGTGTTCTCCTTCCATTACTACCAGAAGGTTGCGGATGCATCCCCCATAGGCAATTACGATTATCTCAAGGCTACCGCTCCCGCCGAGGCTGAGAAGGGAAGCTTCATAGCACCCCTCGGAAAGATACTGGTGGTGGATGATAATATCACCAACATAAAGGTGGCCCAGGGCATACTGAACATGTACCAGGTGCGCGTGGATACGGCCTTAAGCGGCAAGGAGTGCCTGGAAAAGCTGGAAAAGAACAACTACCATATGGTGCTGATGGACCAGATGATGCCGGATATGGACGGTATAGAGACCACGGAGCTCATAAGGAACCATAAAGAGCACGGTATCAGGAACATCCCGGTGATAGCGGTTACGGCCAACGCCATAAACGGCACCAGGGAGATGTTCATGCAGCACGGTTTTCAGGAGTATATCTCCAAACCCATCTCCATAAGCAGCATGGAGGCGGTGCTCCTGGAATTCCTGCCTCCGGAGATAATCCACCATGTGGACCGCTCCGAGGAGGAGATGGACTACAGCGATGTGGTGATAGAGATACCCAACGTTGATGTTGAAGCCGGACTTAAGAACTACGGCGGGAACAAGGGCAGGTATCTGCAGATCCTCAAATACATTTATGACGACGGCTCCTCCCATGTGCAGCGCATCAAGGACTGCCTGGATACGGAAAACTACAGCCGCTACATATTTGAGGTCCACGCACTGAAGGGGCTTATGGCAGGCATAGGCGCCACACAGCTGGCGGAGCTGGCCAGGCTCCAGGAATACGCCGGCAGGGACGGTAAGGTACAGGTCATAAAGAGCGAGGGTTCATTCCTCGTCAGCATGTATGAGAAAATGCTGGATAACATAAAGAGTACTCTGAACGATGCCGGAATGCTCCGTGAGGAGATAATCCAGATAAGGGAGGAGAAGCTTTCCGCGGAGGAATTCTCCTATATGCTCCACGAGCTTATGGGAAGCCTTGAGCTTTTGGAACAGTCCGAGGCGGCAAGGAAGATAGACAACCTGCTGACCTATCCTCTGGGCGCGGCCATAAGAAGGCAGCTGCTGGAGGCAAAAAGGGCGGTGGAGGATTTTGAATACGACGACGCACTGGAGCTGGTAAGAGCGCTTTACTAAAGGAGGTACTATGGTTCAGGATACAAAAGAGAGCATCAGCCGTACCATAGAGCAGTACCGCGGGGACGTGGAGCTGCTGTGCCGGTATCTGGGCTGGCTGGAGAGTAAAAAGGGAGAAGACCTTACGAACAATTACCAACCCGGAGACGGGGAGAAGACCACCATCAGCTTCCCGGTATATGATTCCACTCTGCTGGGCTTTGTGAAGGCGGTAAAGAAGACAAAGTTCCTGGACAGGAATTACATGTATGTCTACAGGCAGTACAGGATACGTTCCGTTGAGGATGAGCACAGATTCATTGACAGCATACAGATCGTGGATATAGGCAAGCTGGGAGCAGTGCTCTCCAACTATGTGATAAAAGGCAACACCAGGGGCTATGTGTGGAACCAGGGGGTGACCAACGGCGTGTACTGGCATGCCCTGAGCCGCATGAAGGAGCTTATCGATTTCTGGACGGTTCCTTAAGCGAAATTTTTTTCCCCGGAGTGTAAAGTTTTATCCGGGGCGGTACGATATACGAAAAGATGGATGTCTGTTCAGACACAAAACAAAGGGAAGATGACGCTGCGGGCAGGAAGGATTGTCCGGGTTTTTTTGCGTCTTTAAAAACATTAAAAAAGGGGACGAAATGAGCGTAAAACGTGTTTATGTAGCCAAGAAACGTGAGTATGCCGTAAAGGAAAGGGAGCTGGAGGGCGAGATAAGGACCTGCCTCGGCATAAGCGCCCTTGAGAGCGTGGGTATCTACATACGCTATGACGTTGAGAATATCTCGGATGAGATATTCGAAGCGGCCTGCAGGAGCGTGTTCTCCGAGCCTCCCGTGGATGTGCTCTACAGGGAGGAGCTGCCGGAGAAGGATGCTAAGATCTTTGCGGCCGAGTACCTTCCGGGACAGTATGACCAGAGGGCGGATTCCGCCGAGCAGTGCGTCAGGTTCCTGAAGGAAGATGAGGAGCCGGTGATCCGGAGCGCCACGATCTACGCCGTAAGGGGAGCGGTGAGCGATGCCGAGCTTGAGCGCATCAAGGCATACTGCATCAATCCGGTGGATTCAAGGGAGGCTTCCTTTGAAAAGCCGGACACGCTCATCGTCAACTACGAGGAGCCTGCGGATATAAAGATCTTTGACGGCTTCAGGGAGCTGGACGAAAAGGCGCTGAAGAGCCTTTACGACAGCCTTGGCCTGGCCATGACCCTGGCGGATTTCAAGCATATACAGAATTATTTCAGGGACAGCGAGAAGCGCGATCCCTCCATGACGGAGATCCGGGTGCTGGATACCTACTGGTCGGATCACTGCCGTCATACCACCTTCGCCACGGAGCTTAAGGAGGTCAGCTTCGGGGAAGGCTATTACAGGACGCCCCTTGAGACAAGCTACATGAGCTATCTGGATACGAGACAGGAGCTTTATGAGGGAAGAGAAGACAAGTACGTCTGCCTTATGGATCTGGCCCTTATCGCCATGAAGAAACTGAGGGCGGAGGGCAGGCTTAACGATATGGAGGAGAGCGAGGAGATCAATGCCTGCTCCATAGTGGTTCCCGTGGAGATCACTCCGGGGGACGGCACGGATCCCTATACCGAGGAATGGCTGGTAAGCTTCAAGAACGAGACACACAACCATCCCACGGAGATAGAGCCCTTCGGCGGCGCTGCAACCTGCCTCGGAGGCGCGATAAGGGATCCCCTTTCGGGACGAACCTATGTATACCAGGCGATGAGAGTCACGGGAGCGGCGGACCCCACTGTGGGCGTTGAGAAGACCCTCAAGGGCAAGCTTCCGCAGCTGAAACTGGTCCGCGGAGCTGCGGCAGGCTATTCCTCCTACGGAAACCAGATAGGTCTTGCTACGGGCCTTGTAAAGGAGATATACCATCCCAACTATGTGGCAAAGCGTATGGAGATAGGCGCCGTAATGGGCGCGGCTCCCAGAAAGAACGTGAAGAGGCTCCGTCCCGAGCCCGGAGACGTGATCATACTCCTGGGCGGAAGAACGGGAAGGGACGGCTGCGGCGGAGCTACCGGTTCCTCCAAGGCGCATACCGAGAAGTCCATAGACAGCTGCGGCGCAGAGGTGCAGAAGGGTAACGCGCCTACGGAGAGAAAGCTCCAGAGGCTGTTCAGACGAAGAGAGGTAAGCCTCCTGATAAAGCGCTGCAACGATTTCGGCGCAGGCGGTGTTTCGGTGGCCATAGGCGAGCTGGCAGAGGGCCTGGAGGTGGATCTGAACCTCGTTCCCAGAAAGTATGCCGGCCTTGACGGCACGGAGCTTGCCATATCCGAATCCCAGGAGCGTATGGCCGTTGTGGTGGCGCCTGAGGATGCGGAGCGTTTCATGGAATATGCAGCCGAGGAAAACCTTGAGGCTACGAAGGTGGCCGTGGTCACCAAAGAACCCAGGCTTAAGCTCAAGTGGAGAGGAAAGGATATAGTAAATCTCTCCAGGGCCTTCCTGGATACCAACGGGGCCCATCAGGAATGCTCGGTCGAAGTGGATATACCCAAAGAGGAGGAAGCTCCTTTTGAAAAGATAAGCTGCGCTGCGGCAGCAGAGGCGCTTGAGTCCGGTGACGAAAAAACGGCATGGCTGAAGCTCCTGGGCGATCTTAACGTCTGTTCGCAGAGAGGCCTGGTGGAGATGTTTGATGCTTCCATCGGCGCTGCCAGCGTGTTCATGCCCTTTGGCGGCGAGAAGCAGCTGACCCCTACCCAGGTGATGGCTGCAAAGCTTCCCATGGAGGGGACGGACCAGAGCGATACCATAACCATGATGAGCTACGGCTTCGACCCGTATCTCTCATCCTGGAGCCCCTATCACGGAGCTATTTACGCAGTGCTCTCTTCGATCTCCAAGATCGTGGCTGCAGGCGGTGACCATAAGAAGATACACTTCACCTTCCAGGAGTATTTCCGCAGGATGAGCGAAGAGCCTTCCCGCTGGAGTCAGCCTTTTGCGGCATTGCTGGGTGCTTACGATGCACAGCTGGGCTTCGGCCTTGCTTCCATAGGCGGCAAGGATTCCATGTCCGGGACCTTCGGCCATATCGACGTACCGCCCACGCTGGTGAGCTTTGCGGTGGATACGGCCCATGAAGGCGAGGTCATCACTCCCGAAGCCAAGAAGGCCGGGGATAAGCTGGTGATGTTCACCCTTCCGAGAGATGAGTTCGGCGTGCCCGTATACCGTGACTGCGAGGATGTATTCGAGATGGTATCTGCCCTTATACATGAGGGCGGCATCGTTTCCGCTTATTCACTTGACTGCTACGGCCTGGCATCCGCCATTCCCCAGATGTGCTTCGGAAACGGTCTCGGAGCGGAGATATCGGAAGAGCTTTCGAAGGAAGAGCTTTTCATGCCGAGAATGGGGGATATCGTGGCTGAGATGAGTCCGGAGGCATGGGAGAAGCTGGAGAGCGACGAACGCTTCTCGGAGCTTAAGGAATATGTGAGCTGCGTCGGAAGCGTGACAAAGAGCGGCTTTAAGCACGGAGAGACCGTTCTGGGAGCTGAAGAAGCCCTGAAGAGCTGGACGGGAACCCTTTCCGGCGTATTCCCCGAGACAGCGGACAGAGAGGCCGAAAAGGTTGAATACAGCCTTTATGATGCTAAGAATATATATGTATGCAAGAACAGGGTGGCAAAGCCCACGGTGTTCATTCCTGTATTCCCCGGCAGCAACTGCGAGTACGACAGCGCGAGGGCCTTTGAGAGGGCCGGAGCAAAGGCCGTGGTCAGGGTATTCAAAAACCGGAGCGCTGAGGATATAAGGGAGGCAACGGAACTCTTTGCAAAGGAGATAGCAGGGGCCCAGATGATCATGTTCCCCGGCGGTTTCTCGGCAGGCGACGAGCCCGACGGCAGCGCAAAGTTCTTTGCCACTGCATTCAGAAATGCGAAACTCAAGGAAGAGGTGGAGAAGCTGCTGAACGAGCGTGACGGTCTTGTGCTGGGTATCTGCAACGGCTTCCAGGCTCTCATCAAGCTTGGACTGGTGCCGGAGGGCCATATCGTCGGACAGAACGAACAGAGTCCTACCCTTACCTTCAATACCATAAACAGACATATCTCAAGGATGGCCTACACAAAGGTGGTCTCCAATTTAAGTCCCTGGTTCTCGGGCATAAAGAACGGGGATGTGTTCTGTGTACCCGCATCCCATGGTGAAGGACGTTTCGTATGTCCTCCGGAGGTGATGAAGGAACTGGAGGAGAGCGGACGCATAGCGACACGCTACTGCGATACCGAAGGAAATGTGACCATGGACAGCCTCTGGAACCTGAACGGCTCCATGGGCGCCGTGGAAGGCATCACATCTCCCGACGGCAGGGTGCTGGGCAAGATGTGCCACAGCGAGCGCCGTGACAATGGAGTTGCCATAAATATCTACGGCGAGCAGGATATGAAGATATTTGAATCCGGAGTGAGATATTTCACATGCTGATAAGGGAAGAGCTGGAAAATGCGGAAAAGGAAAGACTGAGTCCCTATGCCACCCTGAGCGTGAACTCGAAGGGGAGGATGAAGGAGGAGGAACCCTGCGACATCCGTCCCGTATTCTCAAGGGACAGGGACAGGATAGTCCACTCCAAGGCCTTCAGAAGGCTGAAGGACAAGACCCAGGTATTCCTGAATCCCGAAGGGGATCATTACCGCACCAGGCTTACCCACACCCTTGAGGTGGCCCAGATAGCCAGGACCATAGCAAGGGCGCTGAAGATGAATGAAGAACTGGTCGAAGCCATAGCACTGGGCCACGACCTGGGCCATACCCCCTTCGGCCATGCCGGGGAGAGGGCTCTTAACGAAGTCTGTCCCCTGGGCTTCCGCCACAACGAACAGAGCGTCAGGGTGGTGGATGTGCTGGAGCGGGACGGAGAAGGCCTGAACCTTACCATGGAAGTCCGGGATGGCATGGAGAAGCATAAGATGAGCAGCAATCCTGCCACGCCGGAGGGCAGGATAGTGAGGCTCTCGGATAAGCTGGCCTATATCCATCACGACATGGACGATGCCATCAGGGCCAGAGTCCTTACGGACAGGGATGTTCCGGCAGCCATAGGGGAAGTGCTGGGCTACACAACAAAGGAAAGACTGGATACCATGATCCACAGCATCATCTCCTGCAGTGCCGGCAGCGCCGACATACGCATGGATGAGGTGACGGAACGGGCCATGGTGGATATGCGCTCCTTCATGTTTGAAAGAGTCTATCAGAATCCCATAGTAAAGAGTGAGGAGACCAAGGCAGAGACCCTTATCAAAACACTCTATGCGTACTACATAGGGCATAAGGATGAGCTGCCTTACGAGTATCAGAAGCTGCTCGCTAAGGGAGACTGCATCGAGCGGGTATGCTGCGATTATGTGGCTTCAATGACGGACCACTATGCGATCTCAGTATACGAGAATATCTATATACCGAAGTCATGGCACGGATGAGGCGGGAAGATGTATTATTCAGAAGAGCTGATACAGCGTATCAGGGAACAGAACGATATAGTGGATATCATACGGCCTTACGTGCAGCTGAAGAGGACGGGCAGCAACTATGTGGGGCTGTGCCCCTTCCACAATGAGAAATCCCCTTCTTTTTCGGTATCTCCGCAGAAGCAGATGTATTTCTGCTTCGGCTGTCATGCCGGAGGAAATGTTTTCACCTTCCTTCAGAAATATGATAACATCTCCTTTCCCGAAGCGGTAGCGGTACTGGCGGAAAAGGGAGGCGTGGAGCTTCCGCAGGAGGATGCAGGGCCGGAAGAGAAGGCCAGGCGCAGCAGAAACGCCAGACTCTATGACATAAACTACGCGGCGGGGAAGTACTATTATCACCTGCTTCGTTCCGAAGCCGGAAAGCTGGGACAGGATTATCTCGAGAAGAGGGGCGTAAGTCCCGAGGTAAGCCAGCGCTTCGGCCTGGGATATGCGGGACAGAAGAGCGGGGCCCTTGTGGCATATCTCAGGAAAGAGGGCTTCGATGATGAACTGATCAGGGATTCCGGGCTCGGAAAGTTCAGCGAAAAGTACGGAATGTACGACAGCTTCATAAACCGGGTGATCTTTCCCATCATGAACGGCAGCGGAAAGATCATCGCTTTCGGAGGAAGGGTGCTGGGGGATGCAAAGCCCAAGTATCTGAATTCCCCCGAAACAGGGATCTTTGAAAAGAGAAAGAACCTTTACGCTTTCCACATGGCCAGGTCCAGCAGGGCAAAACAGTTCATACTCTGCGAGGGCTACATGGATGTGATCGCCATGCACCAGGCGGGCTTTACCCAGGCAATGGCGTCTCTGGGGACTTCCTTTACCCCGGAGCAGGCCATGATGCTCAAGCGCCTTGACAAGGATGTGTATCTGGCTTACGACAGCGACGGAGCCGGAACGGCAGCGGCGCTCAGGGCCATAAGCATACTGCGGGAGACGGGGATAAGCGCAAAGGTCATAAATATGCAGCCCTATAAGGATCCCGATGAGTTCATCAGGGGTGAAGGGCGCGAGGAGTTCGAAAAGAGGATAGAAGAGGCTGAAAATGCCTTTATGTATGAGATCCGGCAGCTCAGGAAGGATTATTCACTGGATGATCCGGATCAGAAGACAAAGTTCTTCAACGCGACCGCGAGAAAGCTTCTGGTATTTGAAGAGGAGATGGAGCGGGAGAATTATCTTGAGGCCGTAGCCGGGCAGTACTCGATTCCGGTGGATGCGCTCAGGAAGCGGATGATCGATGAGGCAAAGAAAGGCGGGTTTGTCAGGGAGCGGACTGCTGTAACGGAAAGCCCTGCCCCTTCACCCGGCCGCAGATCGGAGGATCACTCAAAGTATGCCCAGAGACTTCTGCTGACCTGGCTGTCCGAGGAACAGGAGCGTTATGCCCGGATACGTGACTATATCTGTCCCGGGGATTTCACGGACCCGCTGTATGAAAAGGTGGCGGAAAAAATGTTCTCGGAGCTGGAGAAGGGAAGCTTTAATCCTGCGTCAGCTTTGGACATGTTCGAGGATCCCGAGGAGCAGAGGATAGCCAGCGAAGTGTTTCATACCAGACTGGATGTGCCCGTGGAAGATGGCAGGAAGGAAGAAGCGTTCCGTGATATAGTGATACGGATCAAGCAGGAGGCCACAGACCACGCGGTGATGTCCGGAGGGGCGGAAGCGCTGGATAAGCTGGTGAAGGACAAAAAGCTGCTTGAGCAGCTGCGTTCCATGGAAAGACTATGAAAAGGAGAGCGGAAGGATGGCCGTAAAGAAGACGGAAGAAAAAAAGGAAGTCAAAAAGGACGTGAAGAAGGCCGCTGCAGGAACTGCGGCGGGAAAGAAAGCATCCGGGACCGCGAGCGTTAAGGAGGCACCGAAGAAGGCGGAGAGTTCCAAAAAGGCAGAGCCCGTGAAGAAAGAAGCTGCGAAGAAGGCGGAGCCCGCAAAGAAGGCCGAAGCCGCAAAGAAAGCAGAGCCGGCGAAGAAGGCTGAAGCTGCAAAGAAAGCAGAGCCGGCGAAGAAGGCTGAAGCTGCAAAGAAGGCAGAAGCTGCAAAGAAGACCGAGCCTGCAAAGAAGGCTGAACCCGCAAAGAAAGCGGAGCCTGCAAAGAAGGCAGAAGCTGCAAAGAAGACGGAGACTGCGAAGAAAGCAGAGCCTGCAAAGAAGGCAGAGCCTGCGAAGGAAGAAAAGAACGCAAAGAAGGCGGAGTCTGCTAAGGAAGACAAAAACACAAAAAAGGCCGAGCCTGCAAAGAAGACGGAAACTGCCCAAAAGGAAAACTCAAAGAAGGAAGAGGGCTCCAAAAAGGCAGACAGCACTAAAAAGAAGCAGGAGGCCGAGGCTGCTGACGATGCAGAACAGGCGGCTAAAAGCTTTGACGAAAAGCTGACACAGCTCCTGAACGGGGCCAGAAAGACGGGCTTCGTTGAATACCAGGAGGTCATCGATACCTTTTCCGAGCTGAACCTGGACGAGGATCAGTTCGACAAGATATGGGATGCTCTGGACAAGAACCGCATCGTGCTCCGTATAGAGCAGCTTGACGATGATGAGATACCCGAAGAGGAGCTGGCTCTGGAGGAGAGCGCGGAGCTGGATCTGGATATAGAGTCGCTGGAGGCGGGACTGGCCGACGGCGCAAATATCGAGGATCCCGTGCGCATGTACTTAAAGGAGATAGGCAGGGTACCCCTGCTCACCGCTGACGAAGAGATAAGGCTGGCCAAGAAGATGGAGGCCGGCATGGAAGCGGAGACGAAGAACGAGGATCTGCTGGACAAGCTCTACACCCTTGAGTACGAGGAAGAGAACAAGCCCAGGAAGAATTTCGATTACACAAAGAAAAAAGCTGAACTCCAGAAGAAGATAGACGACAACGAGGCAAAGATCGCGGAGGGCAAGAGCGCCGGCCGGGATCTGTCCCAGGCAAACCTGCGTCTGGTGGTCAGCATCGCAAAGAGATATGTGGGCAGGGGCATGCTCTTCCTGGATCTTATACAGGAAGGCAACCTGGGCCTTATAAAAGCGGTGGAAAAGTTCGATTACCGCAAGGGTTACAAGTTCTCCACCTACGCTACCTGGTGGATCAGGCAGGCTATAACCAGGGCCATAGCAGATCAGGCCAGGACCATACGTATACCAGTGCATATGGTGGAGACCATCAACAAGATAATACGTATAAACAGACAGCTGCTGCAGGAGCTTGGCAGGGAGCCTTCACCCTCGGAGATAGCCGAGCGCATGGATATGCCCGAGGAAAGGGTGCGTGAGATACTGAAGATATCACAGGAGCCCGTATCCCTTGAGACCCCCATAGGCGAGGAGGAGGACAGCCATCTCGGTGATTTCATCCAGGATGACAATGTGCCCGTTCCCGCAGATGCTGCTGCTTTTACCCTGCTGAGGGAGCAGCTTGACAAGATACTGGGAACCCTGACGGAGAGAGAACGCAAGGTGCTGACACTGCGCTTCGGACTCATAGACGGAAGAGGACGCACGCTGGAAGAGGTGGGCAAGGAGTTTTCCGTTACCCGTGAGCGTATAAGGCAGATAGAGGCCAAGGCGCTCAGAAAGCTCCGCCATCCCAGCCGCTCCAAGATAATCAGGGATTTCCTGGAATGATAAGTCTTTCCCGCCGCATGGAGGCTGTCACGGAGCTTGCCGGAAAGGGTATCTGTGCGGCGGATGTAGGCTGTGACCACGGTCTTGTTTCCATGGCTCTTGTAAGCAGGGGAAGGTTTGAACGTGTCATAGCCATGGATATCAACGAGGGACCGCTTTCCGCTGCAAGGGAGAATATAAGCACAGAAGGCCTTTCTGACAGGATAGAGCTGAGGCTGTCGGACGGACTGACCGCCCTTGAAGCGGGTGAAGCGGACACCGTTATCATCGCGGGAATGGGCGGGGAGCTCATGTCCCGCATACTCATGTCCTGTCCGGAAAAGGCCCGGGCAGCGGCGCTGGTGCTGGAACCCCAGTCGGAGCTCAGAGCCTTCAGGCGTTTTCTTTCGGAAGAAGGCTATGCCGTTACGGATGAGCTCATGGTAAAGGAAGAGGGCAAGTTCTATCCGGTGATCCGCGCGGTATACGGAGGCAGGACAGAGACGGAAGAGCCATACCTCAGTTTCGGAAGGAAACTTCTGGAGAGCGGCAGCGGAGTGCTTAAGGAGTACCTCCTGAAGGAAAAGAACAGATATACGGTTATACTCGGAGGACTGCCGGAAGGGGCTGAAGACAGGCGCCTGGAAGTTCAGGAGGAACTAAAGCCCATAGAAGCGGCGCTAAAGCTAATGGAGTGAAGCACATTATACATATAACCGGCATCAGGGCTCCGGCTCCTTCGGAGCCACCTCATGCCCATGGAGGATAAAATATGATCCTGAATGAGCTTATCGAGGAACTTGAGCAGCTTTCACCGCCATCCTTTGCGGAGGCCTGGGATAATTCCGGCCTTATGTGCGGAAGGCGGGATAAGGAGATAGAGCAGGTGCTGCTCACCGTGGATGTTACCGATGATGTGGTGGAGGAGGCAGTGATCTCCGGTACGGATGTGATCATAAGCCATCATCCCCTGATCTTTCCTTCGGTATCCCATATAAGCAGTGATGACATCACCGGAAGAAAGCTCTTAAAGCTCATAGGGGCGGATGTGGCCTGCTACTCCATGCACACTAATTTTGATGTGATGGGCATGGGAGATGAGGCTGCGGACCGTCTGGGACTGCTTGACCGGGAAGTGCTGTGCGTTACTTATGAGGACAGCATCTCAAAGGAAGGCATAGGCCGCACAGGCAGGCTTCCCAGGGAACTGTCCCTGAAGGATTGCGCAGATCTTGTCAAAGAGGCTTTCTTAATAGACAGCGTGCGGATCTACGGGGATCCGGACAGACGCATAAGACGGGCGGCAGTGGTCCCGGGCTCTGGAAAGAGCATGATAAAGGATGCACTTAAGGCCGGAATGCAGCTGCTTATCACCGGAGACATAGGCCACCATGACGGACTGGATGCGGTGGCGGCGGGGCTGTGTGTCATAGATGCCGGCCACTACGGTATAGAGAAGATCTTTGTGAGCTACATGAGGGATTTCCTGAAGAGGCAGCTGCCGCAGCTGCGTGTGACGGCCGCTTCCCAGGGAGACCCGTTCATTACACTATAAGATAAGGGGGTTACACATGTTAAAGGTTATCTACAACGGGAAGGAAGAGGAGTTCGGGGACGGAAGCACCTATGAGGATCTGGCCCGGGCGAAGCGCAGCGAATACGATGCCGACATTGCCCTGGTGCTGGAGAACGGCAAGATCAGGGAGCTGTTCCATGACATCAAGGACGGAGCAGAAGTAAAGCTCATCACCATGAAACGTCAGAGCGGCCACAAGGCTTATGTGCGTACGGCCATACTGCTGCTGGTGAAGGCTCTGGACGATGTTCTTGAACACGACAGGACAAAACAGGTAAAGGTGGAATTTTCCGTCGGCAACGGCTATTACGTCAGCCCCCACGGCTTTGAGGTGACTGAGGAGCTGGTGGCAGGCGTGAAGGAGCATATGCTCGAGATGGTGAAGGAAGCTGCACCCATACATAAGAGGGCCTTCCCCACAGAGGATGCCAGAAAGATCTTTGCGGCAGCAGGCATGGAGGATAAGGACAAGCTCTTCCATTTCCGCAGAAGCTCCACCGTAAACGTTTATTCACTGGGGACTTACCGGGACTACTATTACGGATTCATGCTGCCGGACTGCGGCTATATCAAGGCTTTCGACCTCATAAAGTATGAAGACGGATTTATGCTGGTCCTGCCGGATGCAAAGACTCCGGAGACCCTGGATCCTTTCGTACCCAAGCCCAGGCTTTTCTCGGCCCTTAAACAGGCTGAGGATTGGGGAAACAAGCTTGGCATCGACTGTGTCGGTGACCTGAACGAGAGGATATGCAACGGTGACCTTACGGATATAGTGCTGCTCCAGGAGGCTCTCCATGAGCGCCGTATCGCGGAGATAGCACATAAGATAGTTGAGAGAGGCGGCGTGAAGTTCGTCATGATCGCAGGCCCTTCCTCTTCGGGAAAGACCACCTTCTCCCACAGGCTTTCGGTACAGCTTGCGTCCTACGGCTTAAAGCCCCATCCCATAGCAGTAGATGACTATTTCAAGAACAGGGAGGACACTCCCCTTGACGAGGACGGCAACTATAACTTCGAGTGTCTGGAAGCCATAGACGTGGAGCTCTTCAATAATGACTGCGTAAAGCTGCTGAACGGCGAGACCGTGGAGCTGCCCACCTTCAATTTCAAGACCGGAAAGCGGGAATACAAGGGCAACTTCAAGACTCTCGGAAAAGACGATATACTGGTGATCGAGGGCATACACGGCCTGAACGACAAGATGAGCCACGCACTCCCGGCGGAGAGCAAGTTCAGGATCTATATCTCCGCACTCACCAGCCTTAACGTTGATGAGCATAACCGCATCACCACCACCGACGGAAGACTGATACGCCGTCTGGTCCGTGATGCAAGGACCAGGGGAGCCAGCGCCCAGAGGACCATCTCCATGTGGCCTTCAGTGCGGCGCGGCGAGGAGGAGAACATATTCCCCTTCCAGGAAAACGTGGATGAAGCTTTCAATTCGGCACTCATATATGAGCTGGCGGTGCTGAAACAGTTTGCGGAGCCCCTGCTCTTCTCGGTAAAGCCGGGAGAGCCGGAGTATTATGAGGCAAACCGTCTGCTTAAGTTCATGGAGTACTTCCTGGGAGTGAGCAGCGAAAACCTTCCGAACAATTCCATTGTAAGGGAGTTTGTAGGGGGATCCTGTTTCAACGTGTAAGGCGCAAAGGGAAAGCGCTATAGTTTAATATTCAAGAGGGACAGATGATCGCGGGCGCTTCGGCGCACGAGGAAAGTCCGGGCTTCACAGGGCAGGATGCCGGATAACGTCCGGTGGAGGCGACTCCAAGGAAAGTGCAGCAGAAATGATACCGCCTCGAAAGAGGTAAGGGTGAAATGGCGGTGTAAGAGACCACCGCTTCCGCAGTGATGCGGGAGGCACATGTAAACCCCATCCGAAGCAAGGCCAAATACGGGAGCGATGCGTTGGCCCGGCGGGCTCCCGGGTAGGCCGCTTTAGCCCTGCGGCAACGCAGGGCATAGATAGATGATCATCCGAGACAGAACCCGGCTTACAGTCCCTCTTGTTTTTTCTGAGGACAGGATCATAACCTGTCCTCATTTTTTTCTCTTTACAAATCAAATTATCCTGTAGTATAATCGCCTTGCAGGTGTAAAGACATTGTATCAGAAAAAATTCTTGATGTAGCGTCCGATCTAACCCCGTACATATATAATCGTTTCATACATGCGTAAGGAGGAATGAGCATGGCAAATATGCGTGAACGTTATGAGACTATTTCCCTGGTCGATCTTAAGGAAATGGCTAAATTCAGGGGCATTAAAGGTGTGTCCGCGATGAAAAAGGCCGACCTGGTGGAGGCCATGGTCCGGAAGGATGAAGAGGAGAGCGCAGCAGCTCCCGCAGAAAAGCCCGAGGAGCCCGAAAAGAATGAGAGCCACAAAGCGGCAGCAGCTCCTTCGGATCCCTCAAAGAAGATACCTTATGCCACAGCGCCTATATTCAAAAAGCCCGGCGAAGAGAACGGCGAGAAGAAGCGTATAGAGCCGGAGCAGCTTGATGAAGAGGCCATCAAGGAGCTGGACAGCGGCCAGGTGGTCAGCGGCATACTGGAGGTAATGCAGGACGGTTTCGGATTTATCCGCAGCGGCAATTATCTTCCCGGCAACGCAGACATCTATGTGGCTCCCACACAGATCCGCCGTTTCAATCTGAAGACAGGCGATATACTTGAGGGCCATACCAGGATAAAGACTGAAAAAGAAAAATTCGCAGCTCTTTTATATCTTACTTCCGTGAACGGTCATTCACCGGAGGATACCTTAAAGAGATACAATTTCGAGCAGATGACACCGGTCTTCCCCAATTCCAAGATACATCTTGAGAGGCCCGGGGCTCCGGTCTCCATGCGCATCATGGATCTTATAAGCCCTATCGGAAAGGGACAGAGAGGTATGATCGTCTCCCAGCCCAAGGCAGGTAAGACGACACTGCTCAAGGATGTGGCAAAGTCCATAAAGCTCAACCATCCCGAGATGCATATGATCATACTGCTCATCGACGAGCGCCCCGAGGAAGTAACGGACATGAAGGAAGAGGTCGGAGGAAACGGAGTGGAGATCATTTATTCCACCTTCGATGAGACTCCCGAGCATCACAAGCGCGTAGCCGAGATGGTGGTGGAGCGCGCCAGGAGACTGGTGGAATATAAGAAGGACGTTATCATCCTGCTGGATTCCATAACAAGGCTCACCAGAGCCTACAACCAGGTGGTCCCCCCCAGCGGAAGAACGCTTTCCGGCGGTCTTGATCCGGCGGCTATGCATCCTCCCAAGAGGTTCTTCGGCGCCGCGAGAAACATGCGTGAAGGCGGCAGCCTGACCATACTGGCTACTGCGCTGGTGGATACGGGAAGCAAGATGGACGACGTGGTATACGAGGAGTTCAAGGGTACCGGCAATATGGAGCTGGTGCTCGACCGCAAGCTTTCCGAGCGCAGGATCTTCCCTGCGATCGACATACCCAAATCCAGTACAAGACGTGAGGATCTGCTGCTCACACCCGAGGAGCAGGAAGCCATGAGCACCATACGTAAGGCCATTAACGGCGTAAGGCCCGATGATTCGGTGGATAAGATCATAGATATGTTCACCCGCACCAGCAACAACAGGGAATTTGTAAACATGGTACAGAAGACACGATTCTATTAAAGCATGGAACAACGCCGCTGGGGCGATAAGCCCTATTACTCGCTGGATCATTATCTTAAGAGCATGTTCGGCCGAAAGATCTACAAGGTCGCGCTGAACGCCGGCTGCACCTGTCCCGTAAGGGACGGGACGCTGGACACAAGAGGCTGCATCTTCTGCTCCGAAGGAGGGAGCGGGGAGTTTGCGGCTTCCTTTGCGTTAAAGGAGGACGGAAGTCCCGATGTGGAAGCGCAGCTGGAGGCAGGGCTCAAACTCATCGCGGACAAGTATAACGGCAGCCACTGCATAGCCTATCTGCAGCCTTATTCCAATACCTACGGGGATACGGAGAGGCTCGAAAGGCTCTATCATTCCCTGCTCTCGGACGAGCGGGTTGCGGGACTGTCCATCGCTACCAGGCCGGACTGCCTCCCGGATGAGATCATGAGGGTGCTGAAGGATCTGAAGGCTGCATATCCCGAGAAGCTGCTCTGGGTAGAACTAGGGCTTCAGACCATACACAGAAAAACGGTAAAGTACATAAGGAGGGGCTACGAGACCTCCGTATTTGAGGACGCGGTGCACAAGCTTTCGGACCTCCAGATCCCGGTGATAGTCCACGTGATACTGGGACTGCCGGGAGAGACGGCGGAGCTTATGTATTCAACAATAGAATACCTGAACACTTTCCGGGTGTTCGGGATAAAGCTGCAGCTGCTGCACGTGCTCAGGGGCACCGATCTGGCTGCGGACTATGAAGCAAGAAACTTTGATGTGCTCACGCTTGAGGAATACGTGGAGCTGGTCATAGGCTGCCTGGAGCGCATAGATCCCGAGGTGGTGATCCACAGGGTCACCGGTGACGGACCGGCGGACTTAATGATCGCGCCTATGTGGAGCAGGGACAAGAAGCGGGTGCTCAACATGCTGCATGCGCGCATGGATGCAAGAGGATCATATCAGGGAAAACTGTATTTCCCGGTGGGATGATATCGGAGGGGACTTATGGAAGCGGTCGTTCATAATACAGGCACGGTGATACATACAGAAGCCGACCGGGTAGAGATGCTGGAGCTTGTCACCTCAGGCAAGGTGGAGATAATCTCGAAGGATTACCATATAACGGCGGGCCGGGGGAGCATACTGGGACTTTTTGAGTATCCCGGAGAAAACTACAGCTATACATATATCGCAAGGGAGACCTGCACCACTGAAAGCTATCCCTTCAGGAGAAAATCGGATGTGGATCCCATCGTCAGGGACAGGGCTGATGAATGTGATGTGCTGGTGGCGGCGAACGCAGCCCTGGCTCTTTCCGTTCTCGGACATTACAAGAGAAGGCGGCGCAGGGCGGATACCCTGGTCAGGCTCATAAAAAAGGGCTATGCCGATTACAGGAGCCTCTGCAGTGAGAACGGTCTGCAGATACAGCCCTGGCGTCTGGCTGAAGAGCTGGAGCCCTATCAGCCCGAGCGGGAACTGCCGGACTGGCTGGGAGACTACTACGACCAGCTGGGGATCATGCCGGGCGACGTGAGGAAGGCTTTTTATTCCACCCATACCAGCCTTACCACAGCGGCCCTGCTGGAGGCCGTGGGCCATATACAGCTCATAAAGCAGCTCTTTGACGAGCTTGGCGCCTATATCTTTGAAGTGACTGAGGCTTACGGAAGCTCTGCAGACCTGTTCGATCTTTACCTGAACTTGAGGCTTCGTGACGACACGGGAGGAAAGCTGGCTGCCGAAACGGATAAGGCCGTGGAGGAATACGAAGCGGCTGTTTCCAAACTGGAACTCCTGCCGAAGGAGCTTATAGAAGAGAGAAGGCAGCGCTACGAGAATGCCGCATCTTCGGCACCGGCGGCAACAAAGAAGCAGATAGAGGAAACGCTTCCGGAGGGGGAGGAGAACAGCACTGCGGAGCTTGACAATCCGGTCAGTCCCGCAGCGGAAGCCGCAGAGAAGGATCCCCTGGAGGTGCTCAGAGGCTCCCTTGACCGTATCCTGGCCTATACGGAACTGGATGAGGGTGAGGAGGAACGCTTCAGGGAGCTGATAAGCCGTTATAAGCAGGTCAACGACAGGAATGCCTCCGACGATGAGACGAGAAAACTGCGCAAGGACATCACCAAGGGCTTTTTTGACCTGTATGAGAGCGCGGCCATTGCCTCGATGGAGGAGTGGAACACACCGCCTGTGCCGGTGCGGCTTTTCCTTTATTTCGGATATATGGATGAGGAGCTGGTGGGCAGGGAAAACGCGCTCCAGCTGTTACATCTCCTGGAACGTATAGACAGCGACAGGGAAAACCGTAAAAAGGGAGAAAAGCGGCATGTCATGCTCATCGATGAGTGGCTGGCCGCGGTATATAACGGAGAGACTGAGCCCTCCAGGAACGAGTTTGAGCAGGATTATCCCGCGTGGCTCAAATCCAGGAGGCTGACCGGGGATATCACTGAGGAGCAGGAGCAGAGATATCTGAACTCCCCCAGAGAGCGGATGCGCTTTGAGCTGGACAATTTCTTCCACCTGAGCATGCGCATAGCATCCGGCAGGCCGGCGGTATTCTGCCCCGTGCTCTCGGAGCATAATATCATCCGTTCCCTTGAGCAGACCTTCGTTACGCCATCGATGGTAATGTGCAACTGGGAGACCATTAAAAAGACGGACTTTTCACTCTTCTTCAGGGAAGCACTGTATTCAAACAGCGAGTACGGGATCCCCAAAGAGACGGTGCTCATGGAGGTGATGCCGGAGGTGATACTGCTTCCCATGATAGGCAGCAGGGGCGGACTCTGGCAGGAGATATCCGGACTCAGAAGGGATACGCCCGGACGCATGTTCCTCCCCATCTTTTCTTCGGAGGATGTGGCGGTGCAGCAGCTGCGCATGGCGGGACAGTTCCGCTGGCAGATCTGCAGAAGGGTGCAGGGAGCAAGATGGAACGATGTCTCGGATCCTTCACTCACCTCGGAGTACTGGGATTACATACAGTTTTACAAAAAGAACCGGGATCTTTCACCGGAGGCCAGGGAGAAGCTGAAGTCGGAGCTTCTGGCCTGCAAGAACAGTTATGAGAACGTGTTCGTTCTGGATTATGTACAGTGGATACGTTCCGAAGCCCAGGGGTCGCCCAGACTCAACAAGGTGGCAAAGCGCATACTCTTTACCTACTGTCCTTTTTCGGCAGAGATCAGAAAAAGGCTTGAGTGCAATCCGATGTACGCTGATCTGGTAAGGCGGCATGAAAACCTTGCGGCCAGGAAAAAGAAGCTGGCGCATATGAAATATGACAGGATACGGAAAGAAAAGGGTGGTCTGCCCAGGGTGATAGAAGAATGTATTTCCTTCTACGAAAGCTGAGGAGGATCGGTTTTGGATAACATGGATATATTCTCATTTATGCAGGAGAAGGCCGGTGATGAATCGCCGCTGGCGGCGAGGATGCGGCCGAAGACCATAGATGAGGTAGTCGGACAGTCGCATATCATAGGGAAGGACAAGCTGCTCTACCGGGCTATCAAGGCTGACAGGCTTGGTTCGCTGATATTTTACGGGCCTCCGGGAACGGGAAAGACAACCCTGGCCAGGGTCATAGCCAATACCACCAGCGCAGCCTTCAGGCAGATCAACGCTACGGTCTCCGGCAAAAAGGATATGGAGGAGGTGGTGGAGAATGCGAAGAAAGAGAAGGCGATGTATGACCGCCGGACCATACTCTTCATCGACGAGATCCACCGCTTTAACAAAGCCCAGCAGGACTATCTGCTGCCCTATGTGGAGGACGGGACCATAGTGCTCATCGGAGCTACCACGGAGAACCCCTATTTCGAGGTGAACGGAGCGCTCGTATCACGTTCGAGCATCTTCAGGCTGGAGCCCCTTTCAAAGGAGGATATACTGGCACTCATAGAAAGAGCGGTCTACGATAAGGAAAGAGGCATGGGTTCCTACGGGGCCGTCATAGATGAGGAAGCGGCAGGATTCCTGGCGGAGCAGGCCGACGGTGATGCCAGAAGGGCCCTTAACGCGATAGAACTGGCTGTGCTCACTACCGCTGCCGGAGAGGACGGAAAAATACATCTTACCCTTGAGGTCATGCAGGACTGCATACAGCGCAGGGTCATGCGTTTTGACAAGGACGGGGATAACCACTATAACGTTATCTCGGCCTTCATAAAGAGCATGAGGGGGTCGGATCCCGATGCGGCTGTCTATTATCTGGCACGCATGCTGTATTCAGGGGAGAGCGTCAGCTTCATAGCAAGAAGGATAATGATCTGCGCCGCCGAGGATGTGGGAAATGCGGATCCCCAGGCACTTATCGTGGCCGTGAGCGCGGCGGAGGCCGTGGATCGGGTAGGCATGCCGGAGGCACAGATAATACTCTCACAGGCAGCCAGCTATGTGGCCTGCGCGCCCAAGAGCAATTCGGCGGTAAATGCCATTTTCGAAGCTACGGATGCTGTAAAAAAGACCGGTAACCTGAACGTTCCTCCCCATCTCTGCGATGCCCATTATAAGGGGGCAAAGGCACTGGGCTACGGCACAGGGTATAAATATGCTCACGATTTTCCCAACCACTATGTCAGGCAGCAGTATCTTCCCGATGAGCTGGAGGGCGAGCAGTTCTACCGCCCCTCGGATATGGGCTATGAGAAGAAGATAAAGGAGCATTTCAAAAAAATAAAGAACGGAGAGTAGGACCCAACCCCGGAGGTGGTTTACATACCACTTATGGGGTTCTGTATCCCCGTTGGTACAGGCGTTTATAATCATTTTCGTAATGATCTGAGATTCTACAGGGGATTTATCGGAAATGATGACAGCGGATTTTTATACCGACATGGGGCTGCGGATCTCACAGCTCCGGAATTTGCGCAATATCACCCAGGAAAAACTTGCAGAGGAGCTTGATGTCAGTGTTAAGCATGTTGGCGAGATCGAGAGAGGGATCACGGGGATATCACTGGAAAAGCTGGTGGAACTGTCCCGGGTACTCGATGCCGGCCTTGATTTTATCGTGTTCGGAAAGGAAACCGCACCGGAGGGGGAAATCCCCCTGGCGGTAATGGAGATACTGAAAGAAAGCGATGAAAAAGAAAAAAAGGTATTTCTTGACTATATCCTGATGTTTAAAAAGCTTCGAAGATCCTGATTCCGATTCTCCTGCATACCGATAACCGGCACTCTGTATTCATTGCTCTGTTGGGGGAGGGGAATGATAAGGATAGGTGCCTGCGCGGGTATGCCTGCACTACTGGAGGAGATCGGCTCCGCCGCAGAATGCTGGGAACGGCGCCGGTTCTTAGAGCTTGAATTCATCTTCTGCTGTGATCCTCAGGAGCTGCTGGCTGAGCAGGAATTAAAGGGCCATCTGGATCTTGTCTTTATGGACATGCAGCCTGAGGGATGTATGGACGGGATAGATGCCGCCCTCAGTATCAAAAGCTTTGATGACACAACCGATATAGTATTCATATCTCCGGGAAGGATGGCGGACGTAAGGATAGTGACGGCACATCCGGCCGGCTGTCTGGTCCGTCCTCTGAAGATCCCGGAGATCCAGTTTTTTCTCGATCATACCGTTAACTGCCGCGATCTCGGAAGGTTCATCTTCCGCAGCGGTCACAGGTTCATCTCCGTTTCAACGGAGGATATCATCTATCTTTATCATCTCGACAGAAAACTCTATATCTTCTGCACAGGCAACAGGGATTACGAGACCTATATGCGCATGGATGATGCGGAGCTTAAGCTTTCAGACGGTGATATCAGCTTTATCAGGATACACAATTCCTATCTCGTCAATCCCCGTTTTGTGGAGGCTGTTGACAGCCGTCATATCTGGCTTAAGGACGGAAGGGACCTGCCTCTGGGCAGGCCGTACAACAGAAGGGTCATGAGCTATTACGAGGGATTGCTGCAAAAAGTTACGACAAAGTAGCAAAAAGTTACATTTACGTGTACGGAAGGCAGGAAAGAGTATAGTATTTCCTGCATGCTGATAAGGCAATAACAGGGTTAGATCGGGGATATCCACATGCAGCGGGGGCTGTTCGCCCATTCTTTTCACCGCACCCTTCGTTGCGAGTCCGTCACATGCAAAAAAAACCAGGAGCTTGCGTCTCTTAAAGGTCGGTCGAACAAGCTGCCTGGTTTTTTTGTGTGGTTGACACGCCTTATCATGGGTTATATAATTTGATGCCAGGGGCAAAAATTTTTGGAGGAAGATAATGAATATTGTAAAGAAGATCGTAACGATCATCCTGCTGGCAGCATCGGTGTTCTGCCTGGTGGCGGGACCGCTGTTCAAGGTGGTGGCAACCGATGAGATCGAGGAACTGACGGACAGTCTCGACGATTCCATCGAGGAGGGAGAGTATATCCTTGACGAAGCTGATGAAGATGACTGGGAAATGATCGAAGAGGAGGGCGGCATAACCGAAAAGGACGTGAAGGAGCTGCTGAAGCAGACAAAGAACATCAGGGATCTTATCGCCGGTCCTTCCTACAGCATATTCAGCATGAAGGGGATAATAAAAGAGCTCATCGAGTTTTCAAAGTGGGAAGAAAAACTTGAGGACGCAGGCATTTATATGTTTGACACCTTTGATGAGGAGACTATAATGGTCTTTAATGCGATCAATACAGTCTTTAATGTGGCCATAGGTGTGACAGTCTTCTTTGCGCTTATCTCGGTACTGCTCGTCATCTTTGATAAGAAGGCGGCAATGGTGCCGTATCTCGTATACAGCATACTGGTATTCCTGGGCGGAGGAGCTATGGTGCTGCTTTTTGATCTGGGATATGACGAATCCCTGGAAGATATACTGTTGACTCCCGGTCTCGGCCTTATCCTTGCGCCGGTGACCGCGATAGCAGCTACAATATTTTACGGGATCATCACAGGTAAAGAGACTAAAGCAAAGAAGCTTGCGGCCCAGCAGCAGGTTCAGCAGCAGTATATGGCCCAGCAGCAGTACGCACAGCAGTACGGCTACGGCGCACCCCAGGGCGGATACGGAATGCCCCAGCAGGCATACGGCCAGCAGCCCGTGCAGCAGGCTTCTGCACCTGCCCAGCAGCCGGCCGCTCCTCAGCAGACGGGAAGCTTTGACAGCTCATTCGGAAAGGTGAGTGATCTGGACTAAAAAAGTCTTGCATTAGATCCGGGGCTGTGGTATAGTATACAGGCATTTGTAAACAAGCAGTACTCCGCACACAACAGCCGGAACTGACCTTATGCTTTTGTGAGGCGGGGAGTAAGGAGAGAAAAATGAGAGAGGGAATACATCCCGAGTACTATCAGGCAACCGTTACCTGCAACTGCGGCAATACTTTTGTCACAGGTTCTACAAAGAAAGAGATCCACGTGGAGATCTGTTCCAAGTGCCATCCTTTCTATACCGGCCAGCAGAAGGCTACCCAGGCCAGGGGCCGTGTTGACAAGTTCAACAAGAAGTACGGCGTCAACGCATCTGCATCCAAGTAGGATAATACGGGAAAACAACGCGACAGGGTTGAAGCGGTTTTTGCTGCTCCAGCCCTGTTGTTTTTTATCTTTTTCTAAATTGAGGAAAAAATAAAATGGCAAAAAAGAAAAGAAGGACCGTATACTCCGGTATAGGCGGACAGGCCGTGCTGGAGGGCGTCATGATGAAGAACAGGGGAGAGTATGCCACTGCCGTGCGCAGACCGGACGGGGACATACAGGTCAACGTTAGCACCCTGGATTACGATCCCAAAAGCCTTATAAGGCGCATACCCTTTGTAAGGGGGATCGTGGCCTTCATCGACTCGCTGAAGCTGGGGATGAACACCCTTTCCTGGTCGGCGGAATTCTATGATGATGAGGAAGAGGAAGAGAACGGGAAGAAATCCCTGCTTGAAAAGCTCTTCGGTGACAAGGCCGAGGATGTGGTCATGGGACTGACGGTGTTCATTTCCATCATATTCGCGGTGGCGCTGTTCATGCTGCTGCCCTGGGGGGTATCGGAGCTTTTGAGAAAGCGTGTAAGCAGCGAATCCCTGATATTGCTTACGGAGGGCGGCATAAGGATAGCGGTATTCATCATCTATGTGGCCTCCATCGCGCTTATGAAGGATATACGCAGACTTTATATGTATCACGGAGCCGAGCATAAATGCATAAACTGCGTGGAGCAGGGCAGGGCCCTTACGGTAAGGAATGTTATGAGGTCATCCCGTTTCCACAAGCGCTGCGGCACCAGCTTCATGCTGTTTGTGGTGCTGCTGGGAGTGATACTCTGTTTCTTCATACGCACGGAGATACTGTGGATGAGGGTGGTGATCAGACTGGCTCTGATCCCGGTCATAGCGGGTATATCCTATGAGCTCCTGCAGCTGGCCGGAAAGAGGGACAGCATCATTCTGAGCATCATTTCTGCACCGGGGCTCTGGATGCAGCGCATCACCACCAGGGAGCCGGACGAGGAAATGGTGGAAGTGGCTATAGCCTCGGTGGAAGCAGTGTTTGACTGGCGGGCCTTCAGGGAGAAGCATTTCGAAAGATCCGAGCTTGCGGAGACCGTGGATATGACGGCGGCGGCCGCTGAGATAGAGGCAATGGAAGCGGAGGAGAACCGTGAATGAGGATGCCACGGTCAGGGAACTCCTGGCGGAAGGCACAAAGCGGCTGGAGGCGGCGGGCATAGAAGAGGCGGCGCTGGATGCGGAACTGCTGCTGGAAAAGGCGGCGGAAATGAACCGGGCCGCGTTCAGGGCATTCCCTGACAGAAAGCCCGGAAAAGAAGCTGTGACCCTGTATGAAAGCATGCTCGCGGAAAGGGAAAAGCGTATCCCCCTCCAGCATATCTGCGGCGAGCAGTATTTTTACGGACTGCGCTTTATCTGTGACGGCCGGGCACTGATACCGAGAGCGGATACGGAGATACTTGTGGAAGCAGCAGCGGCTTCCGGCATAAAGGGAAAGCGGGTACTGGATCTCTGCACCGGCAGCGGCTGCATAGCGGTAAGCCTTAAAAAAGCAGGAGGCTGCGGATATACCGCAGCTACGGATCTCTCAGAGGAGGCGCTTACGCTTGCAAAGGAAAACGCTTTGCTCAACTCCGCTGAGATAAGCTTTTACCGGGGGGATCTGTACGAGGCCCTGCCTGCGGAGGAAGAAGCATTTGACGTGATAGTCTCCAATCCGCCTTATATAGAAAGTGCTGTGATAGGGACGCTGATGCCGGAGGTGCGGGATCACGATCCGCTGATGGCGCTGGACGGCGGTGCGGACGGGCTTTCGTTTTACAGAAGGATAGCCGCCGGGGCCGGCAGCAGGCTGGTTTCCGGAGGAAGAATATTCCTTGAAACCGGCTGTGAGCAGGGAGAGCAGGTCTCTGCCATACTTGCAGAGGCGGGTTTTGAGGATATAAGAGTTATAAAGGACTATGCGGGACTTGACCGTGTGGTCAGTGCGAGGTGGAGAAATGTTTGAACAGCTTGAGGACGTGGTAAGACGTCTGGATGAGATACAGCTTGAGATATCGGAGCCTTCCACAGCATCCGACAGCCGCAGGTTTGCGGCCCTTATGAAGGAGATCAGCGAGATAACACCGCTGGCGGATACCTATAAGCAGTATAAAAAGTGCATACAGGATGCGGAAGATGCTGTAATGATGCTGGAGAGCGAGAAGGATCCCGAGATGAGGGAGATGCTGAAGGAGGAGCTTTCCGCGGCAAAGGATAAGAGGGAGGATCTGGAGACAAAGCTAAAGCTCCTGCTGCTGCCCAAAGATCCTAACGACGACAAGAACGTGATCGTGGAGATCCGTGCCGGAGCAGGCGGGGATGAGGCAGCTCTTTTTGCGGCGGAGCTTTACCGCATGTATGCCCACTATGCCGAGAGCAGACGCTGGAGGCTGGAGCTTGTAAACGCCGATGAGACGGGCATAGGCGGAATGAAGGAAGTGGAGTTTATGGTGAACGGGACCGGAGCCTATTCCGCACTGAAATACGAGAGCGGAGTGCACCGTGTCCAGAGGGTGCCTGAGACCGAGAGCGGCGGAAGGATCCACACCTCAACGGCTACCGTGGCAGTCATGCCGGAGGCCGAAGAGGTAGAGGTGGAGATAGACGAAAAGGATATACGCATCGATGTCATGCGGGCATCCGGTAACGGCGGACAGTGCGTCAACACCACGGATTCCGCGGTGCGTCTCACACACTACCCCACGGGTATAGTCATCTATTCCCAGACGGAGAAATCACAGATACAGAACAAGGCCAAGGCTTTTGCCCTCCTGCGGGCAAAGCTTTACGATCTGGAGTGCCAGAAGGCCCATAACGCGGAGGCGGATCTCAGACGCAGCCAGATAGGCACCGGAGACCGCTCCGAAAAGATCAGGACCTATAACTTCCCACAGGGAAGGGTGACGGATCACAGGATAGGTCTAACGCTTTATAAGATAGACAAGGTGATGGACGGAGACCTTCAGGAGATACTGGACGCCTGCACCGCAGCCGACCAGACCGCAAAGCTTTTGAAGCTGGATGAGAACTGAAAGATAAGTTTATCAGAGTCTTGCTAATGATATGCCATGGGGATTCAGAGCATCCCTGTGGCTTTTTCTTATGATCTTCCTGTATTCCGCGGGAGTCATACCCATATACTTCCTGAATATACGGTTGTAGTAACTGGCGTTGTTGAAGCCGCAGGCAGAGGCCAGGCCGGCTATGGAGAGCTGGGCAGGGTCGCTGCGCTGCATGCGCCTGGCGGATTCGAAGATACGCTGTATCATCAGGTGTTCGAAGGGCGGGGCTGAGGTCACACGCTTGAAGCAGCGGCAGCATTCGCTGCGGCTCACATGTATGCTGGCGGCTATGTCATCAAGGGTGATGGCGTCGGCGAAATGCTCCCTGATGTAGGCGGAGGCTTCTTTTACCCTGCCTTCATCGGAAAGATAGCGGGCATCCGCGGGATCGTCGCTGCGCCGTTTAAGGAGCTCCAGCCAGAAGGAGCAGAGCATGGCCTTCGTACGGAGTTCATAGCCGTAGTCCTTGCTCAGATTGGCGGAAAGGATCTCTTCAACGTAGACGAGAGCCTGCTTTCCGTATCCGTCTGAGGGATCCAGCTTCAGGGCGGAGGTGCCTTCGGTCCCGGCAAGAGGTGCAAAATATTTTGCCGTCAGGAAGGAGTCCTTCTCGAAAAGATAGGAAGGATCGAACTGTATGGAGAGGACCACGGTCTTTTCATCAGCGGCCGGGCGGATGGAGTGGATGCGGTCCTGGTTGATCCAGATACCGAAGCCTTCGGAAAGCTCAAACTCCCTGCCGCCTGCGGATACCAGGGCACGGCCTTCACGCACAAGGTCTATCTCCATCTCCTTGTGCCAGTGATGCCGCACGTGCTTCATGAACATGCCGCTTAAGTCTACATAGTAGACCTCCACCGGGAAATCGGCACTGGTATGCTCGAAATAATCCTCCAGAATGTTCTTCTCCATGGCATTTAAGTTTAGCCCCGGGAACAGTCTTTGTCAAATGCGCCGATAATCCTTGTTGAAAAGAGGGCCTTTATAGGGTAGAATAGACACAACTGTCAGGAAGAACAGGGCGTTCCGAGCGATTGACAGACTAAAAACTCCGGAGGTGGAAATGAAAAAATCAGGCGATATGGAAAAGAAGATAGATGCACTCCTCGCAGAGCTTACTCTGGAGGAAAAGTCAAAGCTGATCCACGGGGCCGAATTCTTTAAGAGCGGCGGCGTGGAGAGACTGGGGATACCGGGTATAATGACCTCCGACGGCCCCATGGGAGTAAGGAATGATTTCTATCCCGACAGGTGGTATGTTAAGGGTACCAGCGCCGACTATGTAAGCTACCTTCCGAGCAATTCCGCGCTGGCAGCAACCTGGAATACGGAACTGGCCCATACTGCGGGAAGCGTGCTGGGACGTGAAGCCAGGGGCCGGGGAAAAGACATGATACTGGCGCCAGGCATCAACGTTAAGCGGAATCCCCTCTGCGGAAGGAATTTCGAATATCTCAGCGAGGATCCGTATCTCATCTCGGCCATGGCGGTAGAGATCATACAGGGTATACAGGAGAACGATGTCTCCGCCTGCGTGAAGCATTTCGTATGCAATAACCAGGAATGGGCAAGGCATACGGTAAACGTTGAGATAGACGAGAGGAGCTTCAGGGAGATATATCTTCCCGCCTTTGAGGCTGCGGTGAAGAAGGGAAAGAGCTATGCCATCATGGGCTCCTACAACCTTTTCAGGGGAGAGCACGGCAGCGAGAGCAGGAAGCTTCTGACAGACATACTCAGAAAAGAGTGGAAGTATGACGGCGTGGCCGTTAGTGACTGGGGCGCAAACCATGATACCGTGGATGCAGGAGAGAGCGGCCTGGATCTGGAAATGGGCATCAATGCTGATTTCGATAAATACTATCTGGCCAACCCGCTTATCGAAGCCGTGAAGAAGGGCGAGATAGACGAGGCAGAGGTCGACAAAAAGGTGAGGAACATCCTGAGACTCATGCTGAGGGTCAGGATGATAGAAATAGAGCTTAAGGAGCAGAAGAACGGAAAGGTCAGGGCTAAAGCGGTACCCGTGGAAGACAGGGATCCCGGTTACTACAACGGGCATATCATGCATCATTATGCCCTGGAGGCTGCAAGGGAGGCTGTGGTGCTCCTTAAGAATGACAGGAAGCGCCTGCCCATAAAGCCTTCGGAGACAAAGCGCATACTGGTGATAGGCGATGATGCCGACAGACAGCATTCCAACGGCGGCGGCAGCGCCGAGATAAAGGCCCTTTACGAGATAACTCCTCTGCTGGGACTTGCAAGGGAATACGGCGGGAATACGGAGATACGTTACGCAAAGGGATATTACGTCCCGAAGAAGAAGGTGGAAGAGGTCAACTGGCAGGAGACCAGCATAATGGAGATCTTCACCGCTCCCGAGGACAGGGAGCGGAAGCTGAAGGCGGAGGAAAAGAAGAAAGCAAAGGAACTCCGGGATGAGGCGGTCGCTCTTGCAAAGGAGTATGACCAGGTCATCATAATCGGAGGCCTCGATCATGATTTTGATACCGAGGGCATGGACAGAAAGGACATGAAGCTGCCTTACGGACAGGACGAGCTCATAAACGCAGTGCTGGATGTGAATCCCGATGCGGTGGTGGTCATGATAGCCGGAAGTCCCGTGGATATGCGCTCCTTTAAGGACAGGGCAAGGGCCATACTCTGGATGAGCTACAACGGTATGGAAGGCGGTACGGCTCTGGCGGAGGTCATTAGCGGACAGATCTGTCCTTCCGGTAAGCTGGCGGAGACCATACCCGAATGCTTTGAGAAGACGCCGGTGGCTGCTTTCGGGGATTATCCCGGCAGAAAGATCAATGCGGCCGAGAAGAAGCGCATGAAGGCCTGCGAATATACCGAAACCTACAAAGAAGGCGTATTCGTGGGCTACCGCTATTACGAAAAATATAAGGTGCCCGTTCAGTTCCCCTTCGGACACGGGCTTTCATACGTGGATTTCAAATACAGCGGGATGACGGTAAAGACTACGGAAAGAGCTGTGGAGGTCACGCTTAAGGTGAAGAACTGCGGGATAGCCACGGCAAAGGAAACGGTACAGCTCTACGTGGGTGAGAAGACACCCTCTGAGGGGAATCCCGTCAAGGAACTGAAGGCCTTCTCCAAGGTGGAACTGAAGCCCGGCCAGACAAAGACCGTGCGCTTTACGGTGCCGAAGAAGAGCCTGGCACACTATGATGAAGCTGCAGGCGGCTGGGTTAAGTTAAGCGGCGCTGTCAGCTTCTATGCAGCCGCATCCAGCGCGGATGTGAGGTGCAGGAAGGATGTAAATATCTGATCCTGAAAGGATGCTTAAGAAGCCGGTTCATGCAGGCATGGACCGGCTTCTTTTTACGCACGGGGAGTGCTGCGGGAAGGGGGGCTCATCCCCCCTTTCCGTTTTACTCTGTCTCTATCTTTATGGCCACCGGGTAGGGTGTTTCATCAACCGGCAGCATCAGCTCAAGACCGCGCTTAGTCTGTTTCCAGCTTATCTCTTCATCGCAGCCGGGAACGGATACGCGTTTTATTATCCCGTGGAACTCGGGACGGTTCTGGTCGGTGCCGGAGCGCAGTGACTTTATGCAGAGCTTCCGGTCACCGGGATACTGCATCGCGAAGGCGTAAATGCAGCCGTTTGCTGTGGTGAAGCGGAAATCCTTAGGAGTATAGAGCTTTTCGCTTCCGTCGGAGAACTGGCCCTCGATGTCCTTTGTGGGGCCTTCTTTCGTTACACGCCAGGGCTTTGCGCCGTTTATGCCCTCTGCATTCACGGCCATCCAGCGCCCCAGCTCCTTAAGTATGTGCATATCCCCTTTGGGAATGGTGCCGTCCGCCTTGGGGCCTATGTTGAGCAGAAGGTTTCCGCCTTTGCTCACCACATCCACCAGGGTCCTTATCACCTCTCCCGGAGATTTATAATCATTCTGTTTTGTATAGCACCAGGAATTCCTGGCAACGGCGGTATCGGTCTGCCAGGGCCAGGGCTTTGCCTCCGCAAAAGCGCCTCTCTCGATCTCAACTACGCCGCTCCCGAAGGCCATGGCATCATGCTTGTAGCAGATGGCTACGGGGTATCCCCAGGCTGCGGCCCTGTTGTAGTAGTAGGCGGCCAGCTTCCTGAGATAAGGCTTGAAGGCTTCATGCTGTATCCACCAGTCGAAATAGAGAAAAGCGGGACGGTAGCTGTCCACTATCTCCACGCAGCGGGCCAGCCAGTCCTGAAGGTATTCCTCCGAAGGATATGGATCGCTGAAAAGATCCTCGGGATCCGGCTCCGGCATGGCGGGCCAGTAAAAGTCCCCTCTTTCCATGGGATCCTTAACATCCGAATCGAATTCACGGCCGTGGCTCATGAACCACCAGTGCTCTGCGCGGTGGCTGGAACAACAGAATTTGAGTCCTGCTCCTTCCGCGGCTGTCTTAAGCTCTCCCATAAGGTCGCGCTTCGGTCCCATCTCATAAGCGTTCCAGCGGGAGATGGCGCTCTTATACATCTGAAAACCGTCGTGGTGTTCAGCAACGGGACAGATATAGCCGGCACCTGCATCTTTAAAGATGCTGATCCAGGCGTCGGCATCAAACTTCTCTGCCGTGAACAGGGGAATGAAATCCTTGTAGCCGAAATCCTTCTGGGGACCGTAGGTGCGTCTGTGGTGACGGTAGGCCGGCATTCCCTTTATATACATGTTCCTGGAGTACCATTTGTTTGAATTCTCAGGCACGGAGTAAAGTCCCCAGTGCATGAAGATCCCCAGCTTTCTCTCCTTCATCCAGTCAGGCTGGCGCCAGCGCTGCAGGCTTTCCCAGTCGGGACTGAAGGGGCCGGAGGCATTTACACTGTCTATACGTGCCATTTCTTTTATCAGATCGTACATGGCTGTGCTCCTTTCGGTATCGTATCAGCTCAATGATAGCAGAAATGGCGCCGGTAGCGCAAGAAGCAGGAAAAGTGTTTTTTGTGTGAAAATGTGAACAGAATTTTAACTTATTATGTACAAACGTTTTTTTGTGTGCTAATATGCAATCTATCCCGGTTTTTCGCCCGGGGCAAAAGGAGACCGGCATGAGGACTCCTCCGGGAAACGGAGTCCCGATGCCCATCAAACGGAGGTAAAAGATATGAAGAACAAATGGAGGAGAGTACTCTCCGCAGCACTTTCGGCAGTGCTTGTACTGGGCAGCGCAAAGCTTCCCGCACATGCAGGCTACACCGAGTTTGACGGTGAGGCCCAGCTGTACATCGGCTTTGGCGGGGACAAGGCCGAGGAGAATGACTGGGGCTACCAGTTCAACAGCCCTGACAACGAGGGCAACACCGAGGGCATCACGGCGGTTACCGAGACCATAAAGCCCGGCGAGACCAAGACCGTATCCCTTGAATTCGAATCACCCGTAGTAAACACCTGGTGGATGGCACCCGTACTCGTGGCGGGCGACGGCATCGGCGAGATGGACTGCACCGTATCCCTCAAGATCGACGGAGCGGATGTGGAGATCGACAATGAAGCAGGCGACCTCTGGTGGTATGAGGGCACCGGCGATTTCAGTGACAAGGAAGCTATCCGTCTTTACGGCGGTTTCAATGAGTGGGCGGCCCAGTACATCGCAGAGCCCGCAGGCTTCACCAAGGTGGAGTACACAGTGACCTTCAACGGCGCAAAGGTAAGCGACGGATCCGAGGTACAGCTGGTGGATTATGAAGGCGATGCCGCTGTGTATGTTGCTTTCGGCGGCGACAGGGCGGAGGAGAATGACTGGGGCTATGCCTACAACGATCCCGACAACGCCGGCAACAGCGAGGATATAGTAGCCACCACCTCCTACATCGGAGCAGGCGAGACCGTGACCATAGGTCTTGAGTTCCCCGAGCCCGTTGTGAACGTGTGGTATATGGCTCCCGTCCTTTACCTTGCTACCGACATAGCAGAGGTCGATGCTGACATCACTCTTAAGATCGACGGCGAAGAGGTTGCCATAGACAAGTCCGCAGGCGATGCATGGTGGGCAGAGGATACCGGTGATCTCACCGCGGCCAACGGCAACCAGCCTATACGTCTTTACGGCGGTTTCAATGAGTGGGGCGCTAAGTATATCGAGGAGCCCGCAGGCTTTACCAAGGTTGAATATACCATTACCCTGAACAGCCTTAAGGCAGGCATCGAGGCAGAGGAAGAGGCTGCTCCCGCTGCTGTCGAGCTTGACAAGAGCGCAAAGTACAACGCATACATCGGTTTCCAGAGCCCTACCTACAGCTTCCGTAACGAGTGGGCTGAGCCTTCCTACGGTGCAAATGCCGAGGGCGGCAAGTATTTCGGACAGGTTACCGGCTGGGATGCGGATAACAATGCCGTTGCGCTTCCCGGCGAGTTCCATGACGCGGTCATCGACGGCAACGGTACCTATACCGTGGCAGCAACAGGTCTTGATTTCCAGTTTGATGACTGGAGCCAGGATCATATGAACCTGATCTTCTTCTCCACCGATATTCCCAACAGCGATGACATCCAGATCAGTGATGTGAAGCTGAAGGTCAACGGCAGCAATGTGGATCTCGGCGGCGGCGGAGAGAAGACTCCCAACGGATTTTACCGTCCCACTCTTGCGGATGACGGAGCGGAGTACATTTCCGTACAGCTTCAGAACATCTGGAACAAGGAGATCGAGAACATAGGATATTACGGAACACCCGTGACCGATATCGAGATCACCTTCACCATAAGCGGTTTTGATCATGACAATACCGCAGCAGTGGCAGAAGAGACCACTGAGACTACCGAGAGCGCTCCTGCTGCAGAAGAGGATACCCCCGCTACCGGCAGGGAAGAGCCTAAGGCAGATGAGGAGAAGGGCGGCCTCAGCGGCGGTGCGATCGCAGGCATCGTTGCATGTGTCGTGGCAGTCGGCGGAGGCGCTGCTTTCCTTGCTACCAGAAAGAAAGATAAATAAACTCAGGATCTTAAGCTGATGATCGACGGCCCCGGGCTTTCTGCCCGGGGCTTTTGCTCTGCCGGGGATTGAAAGTGCTTACAAAAACACCCTGACATTTTTGGGAATTTTACCTGTATAATTTCAGGTCTTTTTTTTGTATAATCTACAAGACATGGCGCCGTGTTTTTTGTGTCATATACACAAGAGCGGAGCGAAAGGAGGCAGGGAATATGTCCGAAGAAACAAAACTCCCCGACAGGGAGCCGGTTCCCGGGGAGAAGACTGATCCCGGAGAAAAGAACACTCCCGAAAAGAAGAAGTCCGAAAAGATGAAGGTGAGATATACAGGCGAGGGAACAAATAAAGAACCTGCCGCTTATCTCTTTGCCTGCCAGAGGATCCTGGCGCTGCTTGCATTCTTTTTTATCTTCATCCCGTCTTTTAACCCGGCAAGGATCAGCGAGAATATCAGGAACAGCATTTCACTTTTTACTTCTGCAGTGTCTTATTCAAGTATAGTGACAAACTTCTCATTCCAGCTGGAGCGCGGCTTCATAGATGCAGGCATTTTCTATCTGCTCTATGCGGGAGCCATAGTCACTGTTCTGGGTATCATCGCAGCGGGAGTGGGCATCTGCATGTCCCTGGGCAATAACAGGGTGAAGCATGTGTCCTTTATGGTCACGATCCCCGGATCCCTGGCTTCGCTGGTGGGTCTTACCCTGATATATTTCAGCTACGTACAGGCCTCGGCGGTAAAGGAGATCGGAGCCATGATACCCGTCGGGCTTCCTGCCTACGCCATATTGATGGGCGTTATACTGGTGCTTGGTGTCATAACCCTTTTGGTGGTTCCCAAGGCGGATCCTGCGGAAGACTTTGAGATGCATACGAAGTACCAGCTCTTTCTCATGTTCCTTCCCTTTGCGCTGCTGACCTTCGTTTTCGCTTATCTGCCTCTCTGGGGCTGGAGATACGCCTTCTTCCACTACAAGCCCGGTGAGGTGCTCAGCATGGACAAGTGGGCAGGCAGCACCTATTTCGTACAGCTCCTGCAGAACTCCGCTACCAGAAGGGACATAGTCAGGGTGCTGGGAAATACACTGGCAATGTCTGCGCTGGGGATCATCACGAGCTGGGTCCCGCTGGCTTTCGCCATACTGCTGGCTGAGATCGGCAATAAGACCTTCAAGCGTTTTGTTCAGACCTTTACCACCATCCCCAATTTTATAAGCTGGGTGCTGGTGTACACCATAGCTTTTACCATCTTCTCCACCGAAGGTTTCATAAGCAACTTTTTCGGATCCCAGCTTGGCTGGATCAAACCCGGCACCAACTACCTTATGAGCGATTCCCACACCTGGCTTAAGATGCTGGCCTGGGGAATGTGGAAGGGTACCGGCTGGAGCGCCATCATCTATATCGCCGGCATTTCCGGCATCGACCAGCAGCTGTATGAGGCGGCCACCGTGGACGGCGCGGGACGTTTCCAGAAGATCTGGCACGTTACCATTCCGGGCCTTATGCCCACTTTCATGGTAATGCTGCTGCTGGCTGTGGCAGGAGCCCTTTCCAACGGTCTGGACCAGTACCTGGTATTCTCAAACCAGGCCAACATGGCGCATATGGAAGTGCTCGATCTTTATGTTTACAACATAGGTATAGGTTCCAAGGGCAACATACCCCTGTCAACCGTGGTGGGTATGACGAAGTCCATAGTCAGTATCGTGCTGTTCTTCATGGCCAACACCATTTCAAAGCTGGTGCGCGGGGAGAGCATAGTATAAGGCGCAGTATTTGTAAGGAGGCATTCTTTAATGGATGATGAGAGAATAACAAACGCTGAGGAGCAGAGTACTTCCGTTATGTCGAGAGCAGAGCGGGAGGAGCAGGCCGAGCTTGAGCGTATAGAACAGTCACAGAAGGAGAAGGCGTTCAACCCCAGGAAGGTCACCATAGTTGATGCCGAGGGGAATGAGACCGTGGTGGATATGCGTAAGAAAGCAAAGTTCCGCCGCCAGCCCGGAGATGTGATCTTCTATATACTGGATTATGCATTCTTCGCGCTGTTTACCATACTGTGCATTTTCCCGTTCTACTATCTCTTCATAAACACCATCTCGGATCCCGACATGGTGTCGAGGGGAGCGGTGAACTTCATACCAAAGGGCTTTACCCTCTCAAACTACCAGAAGATGTTCGCGGTAAGCGACATGTGGCAGTCGGTCATCGTATCGATACTCCGTACCATACTGGGTACAGCGACCATGGTGGTGGCCTCCGGTTTTGTGGGATACCTTGTGACCAAGGAGGAGATGTGGCACAGGAAGTTCTTCTACAGGTTCCTGGTGATAACCATGTATTTTAACGCAGGCCTGATCCCCTGGTACATGAACATGCAGATGCTGGGCCTCACCAATCACTTTGTGGCATATATCATCCCCGGTATCGTGGCGCCTTATAACATAATCCTGGTGAAGACCTATATAGAGGGTATACCGGGAGAGCTGCAGGAGAGCGCCTATATGGACGGGGCCAGCCATATGACTGTTTTCTGGAAGATCATATGGCCTCTGTCGAAGCCCATACTGGCTACGATCGCCATATTCGGCGCCGTGGGAAACTGGAACTCCTTCCAGGATTCACTGCTTTTGATGAGCAATGAACCGAAGCTGAGGACTCTTCAGCATGTGCTCTATGTTTACATGAACCAGGCGTCGGATGTGACCAGTGTCACGGGAACCGGCGCGGGTGATGCTGCTGCCAGGAGCGTGGCCGCTGCGAAGACCATAAAATACACGATCTCCATGGTATCCATAATCCCCATACTCTGCGTATATCCTTTCATGCAGCAGTATTTCGAAGAGGGTATCATGCTGGGCGCGGTGAAGGGTTAATAAACAATCTACATATTTTCAGAGGAGGTAATAACCGGAATGAAGAATTGGAAAAAACTGCTGGCTGCCGGGATCGGCGGCGCAATGCTGGCGGGAAGTCTTGCAGCCTGCGGAGGAGGCGGCGGAAAAGCAGCATCCTCGGAACCCGTGACACTCACCGTGTTTTCACAGCTTGCCAACTACTCCGGCGAGCAGCATGGGTGGAGTGCGGATATACTTCTGGATCCCGAGCAGACAGGAATAAGCGTACCCGTTATCCTGAACATCGTCAATGACCAGAGCGGAGCTTTCGATACCCGTATGGAGGCCGGTGATCTGGGCGACATCGTGGTACTGGGCAGCGACAACACCTTCCAGAGAGCCCTTAACAACGGAATGCTCTTTGCATGGGAGGATTATAACATGCTGGACGAGCACGGCGCATATATTAAAGAACATATGCCCGTGGCTCTTCAGAAGACCAGAGACATCGCCGGTGACGGAAAGACCTACGGCTTCGGACACAACGTTGCCAACGGAGACACCTTCGATGCCTTCTTCTACACCTGGGATATACGCTGGGATCTCTATAAGGAGCTGGGTTATCCCGAAGTGAACGAGCTGGAGGATCTTATCCAGGTATTCAAGGACATGAAGGAGATATGCCCCACAGATGAGACCGGGAAACCCACCTATGCTGTATATTCCTGGCCTGACTGGGACGGCAACATGGTCATGTATGTGAAGTCTACAGCCACTTCCTTCTACGGTTATGATGAGTTTGAGATAGGACTCTATGATCCCGACGACGGCAGCTTCTACGGTGCGCTGGATGACAACTCTCCTTATCTGAGAGCCCTGAAGTTCTACAACCAGCTTTACCAGAACGACCTGCTCTGCCCCGACTCCATGACAACCACCTATGAGACCATGTCTGCGAAGGTGCAGAACGGAGGCGTGTTCTTCTCCATATTCAACTATGCGGGTTCCTCACTTTACAACACCGAGAACCACATAGCCGAGAACAAGATGATGCTTTCCCTCACCCCGAAGAACGCTTCTCCCATAGTATACGGACAGAGCGCTCTGGGCGGCAACCGTTACTGGTGCATAGGAGCCAATTCGAAGTATCCCGACATCGCAATGGAGGTCATCAATTACCTCTGCACCCCTCAGGGACGCATGACCATGGAGTACGGCCCCCAGGGTCTCTGCTGGGACTATGATGAAAATAGGAACATCTTCTTTACCGATTTCGGACGTACAGCATATAACGATCAGGACGGCACCCAGATGCCCGAGCCTTACAAGGGCTCCTTCCATGACGGTATGCTGCAGATTAACAATACTACCTGGTCCATAGATGCTTTCAATCCCGACAGCAATCCGGAAAGCCCCGAGAAGTACAACTGGAAATTCTGGAAGAGCGAGCAGGGCGAGCCCCGCTGCGATACCGAGGCTGACTGGAGAGAGTATACCGGATGCTCAAGCGTAGATGAGTACATGTTAAGCGGCAATTACAAGGTTTCCCCCGGCTCGGCTTATGTGGCAAGGGAGAAGGACAACGAGTTCCAGACCACCTGGGACCAGGTCACCAAGTGCATAGTCGAGTACACCTGGAAGGCTATGTATGCAAAGGATGATGCCGAGTATGACAAGATAGTGGACGAGATGATAAGCCTTGCGAACGAGTACGGCTATCAGCAGTGCGTGGAGTGGTCGATCGAGGAGGCAGCCCTCAGAAAAGCTGCCGAGGATGCGGTAAAGACCAACTGATACCGGTAAGTACAGAGTAAAGAAAGCGGACGGTCCTTTTTGCTCTCATTAAATGAGGACGGGGAGGGCCGTTTCCCATGCTCATACAATTATGAAGATATTCAGTATAGATTCCCCCCTGTATAGGGGGCTTACAAAGATCAGGGATATATTTGTCCTGAACCTGTGCTGGCTCATAGGGAGCCTTCCTCTGGTCACCATAGGAGTTTCCTGCGTGGCTGCTTCGGACGTGGCGCTGAAGATGGCCGATGAGGAGGAGGGCTACATTGCCAGGCAGTTCTTCCGGGCGTACAAGGCGAATCTCAGGCAGGGGATACCTCTGGGTATCATCATGGCTGTCTGCAGCTATATAGTATATCTTGATTTTGAATTCGTCCGGGCCTCCGAAAAGGGCTCGGTGCTGCTCATAGTAACGGGCTGCGTCACGGCCTTTGTGTTCCTTTTCAGCTTTCTTTATGCACCGGCGCTCACAGCCAGGTATTATAACAGCTTACCGAAGATCCTGAGGAATTCCTTCCGCATATCGATGAAGTTTTTCTTCAGGAGTGTGCTCACGGTATTATTCGTGGCTATCGAGGCGGCGGCGATCTGCTGGAATTACACCACGCTTTTTGCCGGACTGCTGATGGGGCCTGCGCTCATCACCTGCACCATATGCGCCATGGCGAAGCCGGTCTTTAAGAAGCTGGAAAACGAGGAAAAGGAAAAAACTGTTTGATAAGCGGCGGATTTATGTTACAATCTTCCGGGGAGTGGTCTCGGAAAGATGGCAGTGATGGACGATATCACGCTGGCGGTGTTTAGCGTTCTCGGAGGCCGGCTGTCTGAAAAGACTGCCGGTGAGCAGTTCAGGACGAACAGCGCGGCATGGCCCGGGCGTGAAGGAAAATATATCGAGGATCAGGCAGCGCTCACGGCCTTCAGCTACGGCCGTGCGGGGAAGCTGTCCCGGATCCTCTTTTTTAAGGGCAGGGAACTGACGGCGGCGGAAAATGCCTGCGAGGTCATAGCCGCCTACAATGCGCTGCTTTCCATGGGAAAGCCTGAAGGCTTTCCGGAGCTGCTTCGGGAATTTGCAGGAAACGGCATCTGTGCCCGTGGTGTGTTCGGTACGGATCCCGGAGCCGTAAGAAGATTTTTCGGGCGAAGGGGCTTCGGCTGTGAAATGCTTAAAGGAAAGAAGCTTACGGAAGAGCGCCTCCGGAAGCTGGCAGCTGAATATGACTGCTTCATCTTCAGTTCCTTCAACAGGGGACACAACCCTTTTTCCATGGTGCATACCATGTGTGTTACAAAGGAAGAGAGGGAAAGGTTCTGTGTACATAACGATCACGGCGGCTGCCGCAAGGCAAAGGGACTGCCGGAAGCCGTCTTCGGATACAATAACGGAAGATCGTCTGCGATACTGGTATTAGGGATCATGTCATTCCGAGCGGAACGAACGAAGTGATCACCAATATGTCATTCTGAGCGGAACGAACGAAGTGATCACCAATATGTCATTCCGAGCGGAACGAACGAAGTGAGTGGAGTCGAGGAATCTAAAAATGTTTACACTATCCGAAAAAATTAAAAACAACGGCATCTACGTCATCGCCGAAATGAGCGCGAACCACGGCGGGGATCTTTCCTCCGCGCTGGAAATAGTGCGCCGTGCGGCGGAGGCGGGAGCCGACTGTGTGAAGATACAGACTTATACGGCAGATTCCCTGACCATCGACTGCGACAATGAGTATTTCCGCATAAAGGGCGGGCTATGGGACGGCAGCAGTCTTTATGAGTTATATACGGAGGCCGGCACGCCCTATGAATGGCATGCCCGTATAAAAGAAGAATGCGAAAGCTGCGGAGTGGATTTCCTCTCCACCCCTTTTGATGAGGCGGCAGTGGATTTCCTTGATGAGCTGGGAGCAGAGGCTTATAAGATCGCCAGCTTTGAACTGAACCACATACCCCTTATCGAATATGCCGCAAAGAAGGGAAAGACCATGATCATCTCCTGCGGGATGGGAAGCCCGGAGGAAATGAGGGATGCCGTGGAGGCCTGCCGCAGGCAGGGCAATGATAAGATCGTGCTGCTCAAGTGCTGCAGCGAGTATCCCGCCCGCTGGGGGGATATGCATTTGAAGGATATACCCGATATGAAGGAAAAGCTGGGAGTAGAAGTGGGTTTTTCCGATCATTCTCCGGGAAGTGCTGCCGCAGTTGCCGCAGTGGCCCTGGGAGCGAAGGTCATAGAAAAGCACGTGAAGCTGGAAGGCGTTGAAAGCGCTGACAGCGCCTTCTCCATGAATATGGAAGATTTTACCTCCATGGTCAGGGATGTGCGGCATGCAGCTCAGGCTGTGGGAGGAAAGCTTTACGAGCTTACTGAGGGGGAAAAGGATTCTCTTAAGTTCAGAAGGAGCATATTTGCCGTAAAGGATATCGCCGAGGGGGAGGTCTTTACCGAAGAGAACATAAGGATCATCCGGCCGGGCTATGGCATGCAGCCGAAGTTTTACCCGGGACTGCTGGGACGCCCCTCAGGAAGGACTTACAGAAGAGGGGAACCGGTTAAGGAGATGATATGAACCCCGAAGACATAAATACTATCTACACGCTGGTACTGGCCGTGCTGGCCTTTGCGGCGGCAGGCATCTGCTTCAAGGGCTATAAGATATGCAGGATAGCCCTGGCTCTTATAGGCTTTGCGGCAGGCTATACCCAGCTTCAGAATATACTGGAGTTCTTTCATATTGAAATAGGAGAAGGGATCTTTCCTCTTCTTCAGGTGGCAGCGGGGCTTATCTGCGCCGGCCTTGCCTGGAGCGCTGTGCGCACCGGCATTTTTATCGCCGCATATCATATAGTAAGAAAAGAGATCTCGCCGGTACTGGTGGCGCTCATCGCGGAGCATGTGGAGATCCCTGATTGGTGTTGGCCGCTCTTTTCCGTGGCTGCAGGAGTGGCGATAGCTCTCATCATAGCCAGGCTTACGGCAAAAAGTGAGAAGGTGATCATCATGGGACTCACGGCAGCAGCCGGGGGCTTTGCAGTGATAAGTCTCTTCCGGCAACTGATACCCATGTTACCCACGGATACCTCTTTTATGGACACTATACCCGGCTACGTATGGTACCTGGCCAAAGCGGCGCTCTCCGTCGCAGGCTTCATGGTGCAGAGTAAGGAGAAGAAGTAAGTTTATGGAACCCAGCGACAGCAGGCTGAATGTCCGGGTGGAGATAGACCCGGAGTGCGATACGCCTCAGATCATCATCAAAACCGATAAGAGGGACGAACTTGTGGAGGCCGTTGTAAAAGCGGTCCGGGAATGCATGCGCCGCGACCCTTCCAGAGTGGTGGTGTATGACGGGGACCTGCTGACATTACTGGACCAGAAGGATATCCTGCGGGCTTATATGGAGAACCGCAGGCTTTTTGTGTGCACGGCCACGGGGAGATATGAATCCAGACTCGCATTAAAGGAACTGGAGGAGCTGCTGGACGAAAAGCTGTTTGTCCGCATCAGCCGTTCTGAGATAGTAAATCTGAAGAAGGTCTCAGGTTTTGATCTGGATATAGCCGGGACCATAGGCATCACGCTTGAGGACGGCAGCAGGACCTGGGTGGCAAGAAGATGTGTGAAGGCTATACAGGAAAGACTCGGCGTGACGGGCAGGAGGAAGGAAGAATGAAAAGATCGGTTAAAAGTGCCCTTATACTCGGCAGCATAGGTTTTGTATGCGGCATACTCATAGGTCTTACGTTCTTCATCTGCTCCGATGTGTACGGGGCCGAGGATAGGGCGGCGGCTTTTGCGGGCTTAAGCCTGTTCGAACTTCTGGTGGGCGGCATATACGGCATGATCAGTATGGGCCTCACGGTAGTCTACGATATAGAAAGCTGGAGCATCGCAAAGGCAACTATCACGCATTTTGCCTTTACCCTGGCCGGCTTTTATGCCATGGGAATGATACAGGGCTGGCTTGTTTTGGGAGACCTGCTTTTCTGGATCATGACGGCCGCTTTCATTGCCGTATATATCTGTATCTGGTTGTCGCAGTATCTGTCCTACCGCAGACAGATAAGGAGGATGAATGACGGACTGGATCAGTTTAAGAAACAGTAACCGAGGGGGGCAGATGGGAATGGACAGGAAGATCAGCGTAAAGGTGGAGATAAACTCTTCATACGATGAACCTCAGGTGATCATCAGGACCGATAAGGAAGATGAGATGATCGCCGACATGGTGAGGAGCATAGAACAATGTCTCATGGGGGAACAGAAACGCATCCCGGTCTGTGATGACGACCACACGGTGCTGCTTGATCCTGCGGATATAATCCATGTTTACATCGAAAACCGTAAGCTGGTCATCTGCACCGTTTCCGGTATCTACAGATCCAGACGTCCTTTGAGCGAATTCGAGAACGCCCTGGACGACGATGATTTTGTCCGCATCAGCCGTTTCGAGATCGTAAATCTCCGCCGTGTGTCCAGTCTGGACATGAGCGTCTCCGGCACCATCCGCATAATCTTCGAGGACGGGAGCGAGACCTGGGTCGCCAGGCGCTACGTCCGCAATATCCAGCAGAAACTGAGCAGTATAAGTAAGGGGGGGAGGTAAGGATACGATCCCAATGGTAAAAGAAAAAATAAGATACTAATCGACAAAAGTGTAGAATTCTACATATTTGGGGATTAGAAATGATGAAAAAGAGGGAAATTCGTCCTGATAGAGCATCTTAGCTTGGGTACAAAGTGCAAAAATTGCACCTACACTTGACGTTAAGGTGCAAATATTGCATACTATCTGTGATGGGGGGCAATATGGGCGCTATCAAAGAATTGAGAACAGAAAAAAAACTGACCCAGCAGCAGGTGGCACAAATGCTGGGTATTTCTTTAAGATCATATAAATCTTATGAGAATGATGAGGATAAGGTTGGTACATTAAAATATAACTACATTCTTGATAAGCTTAACGCAATTAACCCGTTAGACGAAGAACACGGTATTCTGGAACTGGATATTATAAAAGCAAAGTGCGGCAGTGTTTTTTCGGAGTATCCCGTTCACTATTGTGTCTTATTCGGATCTTATGCTAAAGGGAAAGCTATGGAAACCAGTGATGTGGATCTGCTGGTCTCATCAGATGTTAAGGGGCTTAAGTTTTATGGAATGGTTGAAAAACTACGGACTGCGCTCCATAAGAAGGTAGATGTGCTGAGTCTTGAGCAGCTTAGAGTCAATCTTGAGCTGACGGATGAAATTCTAAAGGACGGGATCAGGATATATAAACAGCCGGTGAGAGATGAAATGACAAAAGCTCAATTTGATGAGATAATGGCGGTAGGGCTTAAACAGGCAAAAGAGGATGATTCCTATGACGTTGATGATGTTTTTGCAGAACTGGAAAATTGATGCTGCGCTGAAAATATCGCAGGAACCCCGGAATCCGGGGTTTTTCTATTATACGGAACCGGTATACAGATGCTACAGTTCACTTTCCTTGACTGCTACAGTGAGATGCGCGTAAACATGCGCATAATCAAAAAATGCGGCTGAAAGATATTGCGCATAATCAAAAAACTTGCTATAATGTGCGCATAATCAAAGATTATACAAGCACAAAACGTGCGCATAATCAAAAGAGGCGATGAAGAACGCAATTTTGGCTACAAAGGAGAACAATCATGATCCTAAAAAGAAAAATCTATACCAAATTGCTGGGGTGGAAAAATGAATGCCTGGGAACGAAAGCAGTAATGGTGGAGGGAGCCAGACGTATCGGTAAGTCCACTATCGTAGAGGAATTCGCCAGGCAAGAATATGAATCATATATCCTTATTGATTTTGCAAAGAAGGATGCGGTTGTAGAAGCATACTTTAATCAATATCTTAACAAGTTGGATGATCTTTTCATGCTGCTTGGTACGTATTATGGTGTTAACCTTGTTCCGAGAAAATCAGTACTGATCTTTGATGAAGTGCAGATGTTTCCGCAAGCCAGGGCTGCAATAAAGTATCTTGTTGCAGATGGCAGATACGATTACATAGAAACCGGATCGTTGATATCGATCAAGGAAAATGTAAAGGATATCGTAATTCCATCAGAGGAGAGAAGTATTATGATGTATCCGCTTGATCTTGAGGAATTTGCCTGGGCGCTTGGAGAAGAACAATTATCAAATTATATAAGGAATTGTTTTGAAAAGAGAGAGCCTTTGGAAAGAGGGATGCATAATAAGGCAATGATGCTTTTTAAGCAGTATATGCTGGTTGGGGGTATGCCTAAACCGGTTACTCTTTACATCGAAAATGAAAAAAAATTCAGTTTAGTAGATGCTGAAAAGAGGGATATCCTGAAACTGTATCGTAATGATATCATGAAGATCAAAGCACAGTATCGTAGTAAGGTTTTGGCGATTTTTGATCAGATTCCAGGTCTTTTGTCACAACATGAAAAGAGAGTAGTGTTCAAAGATATACAGGAAGGAAGCTATGCGGATCAATACAGTGATACGTTTTTTTGGCTGTCTGACTCTATGATCTCAAATGAGTGCTTTCTGTGCAATGATCCTAATGTCGGACTTTCGATAAACGAAGAGCGCACTTATGTAAAATGCTATCTGGGTGATACAGGACTCTTGCTCAGTCATGCTTTTGATGAGAATGAATTGTTGGAAAGTGAGGTTTACTCGCAGATACTTAACGATAAGCTTTCTGTTAATGAGGGAATGCTCTATGAGAATGCTATAGCGCAGATGCTTGTTGCGAATGGGCACAAATTATATTTTTACACGCATTATTCAACTGAAAAACATCGAAATGATATAGAAATTGATTTTATTATTTCAAATAATAGTAAAATGAAATACAAAATGTATCCTATAGAGGTTAAATCAGGGAAAAAATACACCATAACTTCATTAAACCGATTTATAGAAAAATATAGATCAAGAATAGGGGAGAGTTATATTATTCATCCGAGGAACCTAATCGTAAAAGAAAGTATAGTGTGTATTCCGGCATATATGACATTCTGTTTATAATGTTGCTCGAAAATGATCCTTATTTCTTGGGGCCTCCCCCTGGATTTCCATTATTTTTCTTTTGTTTCAAATTGTTCAAATAAACGATATACTTGAGAAAACCTGAGTTGTATGACAAAAGATAATGCTTCCGCATAATAGTTTACAGAGATTATCGACCGTTCGGACGTGTATAACGACCGCTCGAACCAAAAAGGCAGTTTTGCACTAAATATTGTGGTATTATGTCCGAAATACAAAACACGAAGCTGAGAATATACTATGATTCTGCCCCGGCAACGGGTTGGAATATAGCTCCGAAAGGAGCAAAGCAATTTGAAAGGGGGACCTCTGATGTCTGAAGAAAAAGACGTACAGGGTCAAGCAGAAAAAGAAGAGAAAGGAGGAAAAGAGAAAACCTCAAAAAGTAACATAGTATTGATCGTGATAGGGGTGATCATAATCCTGGCTCTGATAGTGGTGATCATATTGCTGCTGACAAGGAAAGAGCAGGTTGCTCCCCAGGCCGAAAGACCTCAACCCACGAGAGCAGTTGTTCAGGGAAACATCCTTACTGAAGATAATATACAGGATATGTTCGCTGAAACCGAACCTCAGGTGGTGGTTGGACAGTATGAGGTGAAGATGGCCAGGGAATGGCATTTCCCCAGAGGAGCCGGAATCTCACCGGATGCTTTTGTTGAAAATATTGAAGCAAACAGTCATGATGTTTACTTTGATCTTTTCCTTGGCGAAGATGAGAACCATCTGATCTATAGTTCACCGGTGATACCCAGAGGAGCTTCGCTCGACAGCATAGAGCTAAGTGATGTTCCCGAGCCGGGTGAGTATAACTGCCTGATGATTTATCACCTTGTGGATGAAGAGCAGAATCCTGTGGACAGCCTGAGAGTTATGGTACCTATCATAGTAGGTGAGTAAGAAAACAAAGTGCGGAGCGCTTTGCAAATAAAACAAAAATCAAGGAGGAATCAAGAATGAAGATGAACAAGTTCAAAAGAATCGTAGCTACTGCAATGATGACCATCATGGCACTGGGAAGCAGCATGACTGCATTCGCAGAAGGCGACAGCACATCAGCTAACGGAGCAACCGGTACCGGTAAGAGCACCAATCACCTGGATACCGATTATGTTCAGTGGACACTGCCTACGTCTAGCTCTGTTGCGGAAACCTTTAATTTCTGGGTAGATCCCGAGGACATCCTTGCAAAGGCTGACAAGCTTCCTGATGGAACAGAGGCTAAGGATTATCACAATGATGATCTTGTATACTTCAAGGTTTCTGAGAACGGTGCAGTAAGCTACAATTCTACCAGCAACAGCGTTAGTATGAACATCAAGAACTATGTCTCTGCTAACGTTACTGTAAAGGCTACATTGAAAAATTCGACTGCAACCAGGATTCCTTTTGCTAAGGATGCTGATGAGCTTGCAGCTAACACAACTGCTGAGAAGGCTTCTCTTTTGCTGAAACTGAATGTGGGTACCAGCAGCAACGCCATTGTTGACGAAGGATCTTCTGCAGAGTATGAAGTAGCAGGTCAGCCTGATAACTTTGGTGTTAGCTTGAATAGTGCCGCTAACGCTGAGACCATTTCATATAAGCTTACTCCCAGCGAGAATGCAACCTGGTCTTCTGTCAGCATTAATCTTAGCGGTAAGGCTTCCAAGGGTGAAGTTACCGATAGCCTCATTGCTCCTCAGGTTGAGCTTACATGGGATATCAAGTCTGCAGCAGTACCGGCCAAGTCATCTGTGCCGGCTACAACGGCAGTTCCCGAAACGGGGGATATTACAGTGGCTGTTACTGTTGGTGCTGATAACAAGAATTTGACTAAGTTGGAAGTTTCTGCATATTCGGGTGACATGTTGACCATGGGAAATGGCTACGGAGCTACCTATAGTAATAAGACTATCACGTTAGGTGCTGATATAGCTACCTATTTAAGAAGCGCAAGCGCATCTGATCTGAGTGGAGTGACGTTTACGGCAACATTTGGAACTGGTGATGGTGCTTATACACAGACGTTTAAGTTCACAAAGTAAGGAGTAGTTCTAAGTTTATTAATATCTCTCGCTTGATTTGTTCAGGCGAGAGATATTTTTGATGAGGGAAATTGGAATAATATATGAGAAAATATGATAATACATTTGGGTTGATTTCTGGAAATGATTATTATGAAAATGATGAATACATATGGATGTGTTTGGCATGGGGGAATGCGATCTGTAGAGTAAGTAAGAAAAGTGGGAGAGCAGAAGTAGTTAGTCAATATCCTAATACGGCATGTGGGAAGCATAATTTGAGTGGATCTATACAGGTTGTTGATGATCAGGTAGTTTTTTGCCCGTTTTCAGCGGATTATATAGCCATTTGTAATATGATTGGCAGAAACGTTAGATATATTAAGTTGAAAAAAAAATTTGCTGTTTCTGGGGTAAATTATTCTTCAGATGGAAAGTTCTTTAATAGTTTTAGGTTTGGCAGGTATGTGTATCTGTTTGGTTGGACTTATCCGGCGATAGTCGAGATAAATATGGATACTCTAAACGTTAACTACATTGACGAATGGGTTGAAGAGGTTGTTAGAAAAAAAGGATTTGAGCCTTCCAATTCATATTTTAATGAAGGGGGGGCGATAATTGACGAGAGAGTATATTTGCCAATGGGGTGCTTGAGTGCTCTTTTTTCATTTGATCTAAATAGAAGAAAGGGGGAGATAATAGAAATAAAAGAAACAGAAGGTGGTTTCTGGGGATTAACACGGTGTGGCGCAAATATGTGGTTAACAGGAGTTAATGGAGGTATATATAAATACGATATCGAGAATAGAAAGATAGATAGTTTAGAAGCACCGATAAATGTTTCGTATAGAGCACCGGTTGTTTGCAATAATAATAAATTATTCTTTTTTGCGGAAGGGACCAAAAGTTTTTTCTATGATGCAGATAGGGGAGAGTGGGAGGAGAGCAATAGAATTAATAACATAATACATTCGGGGAATTTTCTGACCACAGTTAAGTACGAAAAGAATTTATTAAAGTTTGTTACAAAAAGAACACGAGAATGGTACAGTTTTCATATGGAACAAAAGCTTGTGGAAAAAGAGACATATTTTCTTGAGGATGATGACTTTCTCCAAAAGTGCTGGAAAAGCAGGTGCGAAGATGTAAATAGAAAAATGTATTTTGTTAACGAAAGAGAAATCGGATTAGATGAGTTTATTTCATGCCTAACAAACAGTTAATCAGATGTAGTTATTATAATTAGTAAAGAGTGGAGGGATTTATGCATAAAAGTGCTATGCTTAGAATGGAATGGTTTATAAAAAACTATGTTCCAAATGACAGAAAAGTCAGAGTATTAGATGTTGGGAGCTATGATGTTAATGGATCCTATCGTGGCTTGTTCCCATTAAATAATGTGGAGTATGTTGGCTTAGATATGGCGGAGGGACCTAATGTTGATTATGTTCCAACGGATCCGTATAGCTGGCACGAATTATCAGATGACAGCTTTGACTTCATAATCTCTGGAAATGCGTTTGAACATATAGAATATCCTTGGTTAACAATTAAACAGATGTATCAGAAACTCAAGAATAATGGCTTTGCATGTGTTTTGGCTCCTTGTACCATGGTGGAGCATAGGTATCCCGTTGATTGCTACAGATATTTTTCAGATGGTTTTGCTGCCTTAGCTAAGTGGGCTGGTTTCCAAATTGTGAATATTACTGTATCGGGAGTCCCTAACATGGAAGTGGAGGAAGATTGGTATCAAGAAGGAACTAATGATACAATGATGATACTGACTAAAAATTCAGAATGGGTAGATGTGTCATTATTTCCAAAGTTGAATTATGAAAAACGGACTAGAAGTGCGAATGAATGGGCTTGGAGATATTATTTTATTTTCAATTGGTATACTATGGATAAAAAAGCAGAACGTTTTAATTCATTTTTTTCTAAGGAAGGTATAAAGGAAGTATATTTATATGGTTATGGTGATATAGGAAAGCTAATGTATAACGAACTAAAGATGAATAACAATATTAGGTTAAGTGTGATAGATCAAAAAGGTGGAATTGTAGATAATTGTAAAATCATAAAAACTGGGAGGAAAATTCACGAAACTTTGGATGCGTGTATTATTATAGCTGTTTTAGATACAGGTATAAAGGAGTTTGTTGAAAGCATATATAAGTGTATAAGGGTTTTTTTCCCGAACGAGGTGTTGGGCTACTGAGGACGAATGATTTCAAAAATAGGTACAATTTGAATAAGAAAGGATATATAGGAAATGGGATATATATTTGATAGAAAGGAAGTAACTGATAAAAGTGTAAAAAATGGATATTTCTCACGGTTGAAAACGCTGGATAGAATTGGACGATTGATGGGGACGGATAAATCATCGGAATCACTTAATTATTTAAACAAATACGAGTTCTTCATTGATAGATGGCGGAATGATGTGTTCAATTTGATTGAACTTGGTGTTTATAAAGGCGCTAGTTTAGCAATGTGGAGGGATTTTTTCCCTAATGCTGGTATTTTTGGTATAGATATTTGTGAATCATGTAAAAAATTTGAACAAGAAGGGGTGACGATTAAAATTGGAGATTTGGGGACAGAGAAATTTCTTGACGAGTTGGTGTCCATCAAGCCGCGTTTTGTGTTAGATGATGCATCACATAGATGGAGTCATCAAATTATGGCGTTAGATCGGATTTTTCCGCATATAGAAGCTGGGGGAATATATGTTTTGGAAGATATAGTCACGTCGTTTTCAATGTGGGATGGAAATGGTTATGATGATATTGAAGTGAGCGGATATGACTATTGTCAAGCAATTGCAACCGTTGTCAGTAGTGGGGAACATTTGAGAGATAAGGATATTCCTCCTCGAATGAAGGGTTTGATACCTAACGTTGAAAAACTAGCTAGGGATATTGAAATGGTTTCTTTTATTCAGGGGAGTTGTATTCTGATAAAAAGATAAAAAATGTTGTTGTGATAAACAGCGAGTATTATTGTAGCTAAATATATTATTCTAAGAAACGAGGGGATATAGTTATGGAAACACAGATAAATGAAAAGATAATAATTTTTGGTACTGGTGAAGAAGCTAAAAGAATCATACTATTTTTGAAGTATATCGGAATGGATGATAGTGTTCTTGGATTTTGTGATAATAATGTTGAGGGTGATAGTTTACTGTATGGAAAGAGTGTATTTACGCCAATGGAGTACTTCGGTAAGGGTTATAGTTTTGTAATAGGTGTAAGGCGAGCAGATTATTATTCTCAGATAAAGAATTTAATGGACAGTTCTGGGGAAAAGTATTATAGAAATATTAAAGAGTGGTTATTAAGTGGAAAAATGAATTCTGTAGAATACGAACGTCATTACTGTGCTTTTTTTCATATGGAGTCGATGGAAGATTATTATACTGTTGCGGAATTAGACGAAAATATGGATATTTTCTGGGGTGATAAGTCGCCGTTTTATAAATTCTTTAAACAACTGGATTTGAATAATGTAATAGAGTTGGCTTGTGGTAGGGGACGGCATGTAAAGAAATATATTAATGATGCAGAAGAAATCACTTTGGTTGATATTCTGAAGAAAAATATTGAGTATTGTCGCGAAAGATATAAGGATAGTAAAAAAATCATATATTATAGAAATAACGGTTTTAATTTGGAAAAGCTTGCTTCAGATGCATATACTGCTCTATTTTCTTATGATGCTATGGTGCATTTTGAGATGTTTGATGTTTATGAATATTTAAATGATATATATAGAGTACTGAAGAAAGGCGGTATGGCCTTGTTGCATCATTCAAATTATTGCTCCGATTATATGGCTTCCTTTGAGAACTCTCAAAATAATCATGCCAGAAGTTTTATGAGTAAAGAATTATTAGCTTATCTAGCGTATAAGGCCAAATTTGAAGTAGTTGATCAACTGATTATTGATTGGGGGGGGATTAAGAATTTGGATTGTATATCCCTTATAAGAAAATGAATTATAGAGTGGGAATAGTTATTCCAGTTTACCAGAAGAAACTTAATGTATTTGAAAGGATATCATTATTGCAAGTATTCAAGGTGCTTGAGAATTATCCAATTAGCATAGTTGCCCCAGAATCGTTGGATATAGATTTATCAAACTATGGTATAAATGTAAAGGCATATACAATAGAGCGTTTTAAGGATGATTACTTTATAAATACAGAAAGCTACAGCTGTTTATGTTTGGAAGAAGAGTTTTATAATCGATTTTTACAATGGGACTATTTATTAATTCATCAGTTGGATGCTTTTGTTTTTAGTGATCGTTTGGATGAGTTTGTAAATATGGGGTATGATTACTATGGTGCGGCAGTGTCAAATGTACATTGGAAGGATTATCATGTTGGGAATGGAGGATTGTCATTACGACAGATAAAAAAAACAATTAGTGTAATACAAAACAAAGATAGTATTATGGAGAGCGTAGGCTGTAAAGAGTTATTCTATAAGTACGAAGATCTATTTTTTGGATATTGTGGTTTTTCAGAGGGGATAGAATATAATACAGCACCAATAGAGGTGGCTAATAGTTTCTCGGTTGAGGATGATACTTTTGGTGGATTTAGAAAGATAAATGAATTAGGACTACCATTTGGGACTCATCGTTGGTACGGTTGTTTTTATTTTTTTTGGAGGCCAATAATAGAAGCATATGGATATGTTCTACCAGCGATGGATTCTGTTTCGAGCATTGATCTGTTTGAGGTTGAAAGGAATGAGAGACTTTATAATTTTTTTGTGACGCAGTTCGTAAACTTACCCGGGGAGAAAGAGGCTTTTCTTCATCGAATTGGTATGGATAGAAGAATTACTTATGCTATATGGGGAAAGGGATATTACGGAAAAGCATGCATGAATATGCTAAAGAGAATGGATATAAACGTTCATTATTTCATCGATAATGCTGCGAGCGTAGGGGAAATAATTGATGAGATCCCTGTGTTTTTTCCGGAAGAGAAGAATATAACATCAATAGATGTGGTGATATTGGCAGTTTATGGTAGAGAAAAAGAGATTATTGATCAAATCAAAGTGATGACTAACAAAGATATAAATATTATTTCGTGGTTTGATATTTTTTGCGGTATGGAAGACTACGTCTCTGAAGTATTACCATATTTGGAGGGAATAACAAAACCTATAACTATTAATATACCGGGGGGGGTAAATGGTGTGCAGATAAGATATCCATATGATAATAAAGCAAGAACATATAAAGCGATGAAATGGGGAGAATGAAGGAAAGGACTGTTTTTTTTGGATAAAAGAGACACAGGAGAAAAAACAGCTAATTCAGATGTTTTGATTTTTTGGGGAACAGGAAGAATTGGAATGCAGATGTTGCAACTCTTTTCTCTGCATGGGTTGCAACCGGAATATTTTTGTGATTCTGATGCTTCTAAACAGGGGACAAAAGTTGGTGATATTTATGTTATTCCTCCTAGTAAGATTTCTGAAATCCGCAACGTGGTTTTGGTTGCTACGCTTAGCTGTCCAAATGATATTAGAAGCATTTTGTGCGATTTGCATATAGAAATTAAGTGTTTTATTGATGGATCAAGTATATACTCTATAGGATTAATAACTTTATTGTATCAACACAATAAGAATAGATTAAAAACTGGAATAAACAAGATATATAGGCAGAAAAGTGTCTTTGATTTTACTTATGGTATGGAACTTGGGGGAGTACAGACATGGTGCTATGATCAGAGTACTGTAATGAAAAATATGGACATTCTAGTAAGATATATTATGCCAGATAATAGATTGTATTGCCATGATGAAAATGTTGATGTCATTACTGGGAATAAAGTATCAATATGTGATAATAGAATTGATTCGTATGTAAAGTATTTTTTGGCTACAGATGCTAAGTATATAATTATTAATTTCCCTAGAGAGATTATGATAGCGGCTTGTGTTGTAAAAAAACTGTACAAGCCAGGCTTATATATAGTTGCTATAATACACAATGACGAAGCAATATATTATAAAACGTATTATGATAATGCTGATTTAATTGATGTATGGGGGGTAATAAGTGAAGAAACTGAAAAAAAAGTAAAAGCATTGGGCATCGAAGAAGAAAGAATACATAGATTTAATTGGAAAGCTAAGGTGGCATATAGCCAAAGAGAGGATAAAAGACTTAGGATAGGATATGCTGGAAGAATTGTGATTCCGGCAAAAAGAATAGACTATATTCTTGATGTTGCAGAAATACTGAAAAATAAGCAGATGGATTATTTGCTACAAGTTGCTGGAACAGGTGAGTCGGAGGAATACTTAATTGAGGAGATAGAGAAAAGAGGATTGGAAAAAAATGTTGAATTTCTCGGACTTGTAAATCATGAGATGATTTTTGAATTCTGGAAAAAACAACATATATATCTGGCTTGTTCGGATCATGAGGGCCACAGTATTTCTCAGTTTGAAGCTATGTCTGTTGGGGCTGTGCCTGTTGTTACGGATACTTCTGGTGCCCGTGATGATATAGCTGATGGAGAGAATGGTTTTGTTTTGCCACTAGGTGCAATAAATGATATAGCTGAAAAAGTTGAGTATTTGGATGAGCACAGGGATATACTTGAGGTTATGTCGAAGAGATGTGTTGATACGATAGCCAAGAAAAGTGATAATGTGGATGAATTAAATGACTGGAAACAGGTGTTGGGGATATTATGATGAACAAAGATTATCTTATAATGAATACAAATCAAGCTAATGATAGTGCAACATTGTTAAAACGCTGGCTTGAAAACAGAAATGATGGAAAGAGTTTTGTTGACTATTTTCATGAATATGGATGTAGTAGTATTATTATTTTTGATGCGGGTGAGATTGGAAGATTGCTATATGAAGAAGTAAAGGATTCAGACATTAAAGTACTTTGTTTCTATGACAGAAATGCTGAAGGGATAAGGGAAATTGACGGTATACCGGTATACACTTTTGCAATGGTTGGTGAAATGACGAAAACAGATATGGTGGTTGTATCCACGTGCTTCAATTATTCAGAGGTAGTAAGAATGCTTGTGGGAATAGATACTAAGATAAGATCAGTATATATGCGTGATGCGGTGTATGAGTTTTGATGAGGTGAACTGTTATGATTACAAATGGACGAATAATACCAGAAGAATTTAAGGAAAATGGAATTGATAAGGACTATGATGAGGTCTTTGAATTAATATGCCAAAATGTTAAAATACCCAATTATGATGGGCGATTTGTCCATTTCATAGATGAAAACTATGTGATGGATACGACAAAAGGATACAGGTATGAGAATATAACACCGGCATATGATAAGGTCATTAACTACGGTTTAAGTGAGCTGAAGTATGATTCGACAGATAGTAAGTTTAAGGAAAGTTATAACAGAGTATGCGATAATCTCATAATGCTTGCGGGAAGAATTGTTGATGAACTGAGGGTAAAGGATAAATCGGATCGACGGATTGAGTGGTTTGAGAATCTTGCAGATAAACCCGCTATACACTTTGAAGAAAGCATACAGCGAATGCTGTTCCTGAACCAGATTATGTGGCAGACTGATCACAGGCTTGTCGGCCTAGGGGCCTGGGACTCATTTTTGTTTGAAGCATATCAAAAAGATATGGATTCCGGTATCCTGGACAGAGATGAAGCAGTAAAGATCGTTGAGGATCTTTTCAGGGTATTACACTATCAATATACGTTTAAAAGTAATGTACTTATGGGAGATACTGGACAGATATTCGTCCTTGGGAAAAGCGATGAAAACGGTAACTATATATGCAATGATCTGACATACATCTTTATAGAGGCACTTAAAAATGTTAATCAGCCTGACCCGAAATGCCTGCTTAGGATCAACAAAAATACCCCGGATGATCTTATCAGGCTTTCCCTTGAAACAATAGCAACGGGCATAGGGGCGCCGCTTCTTGCTAATGATGATGTAATAATCCCCGCACTACTTGATTTTGGAATAGATAAAACGGACGCATGCAATTATGCCACTTCTGCTTGTTGGGAACCGCTGATAGGGGGGAAGAGTTCGAGTAACAATAACCGAACTGTTTTGAATTATTGTAAAGCATTGGATAATCTGCTTAAGCGGGCGGATCTTTCGCGTATATGCAATTTTGATGATCTGGTCACCGAATACATAAAGCATCTGAGATTGAATCTCTGCGCTGTTAAACGTGTGATCCAACAGCATAGATTTCCCTATGATCCCTTGTTGTCGGTATTTATGTATGGCTGCTATGAATCTGAAAAGGATGTTTCGTGGGGCGGGGCATGCTATTGCAATACAGGTATCACATCTGTAGGAATGGGGAATCTGGTAGATTCGCTTTATAATATAAAGCGATTGGTTTTCGAGGAAAAGAAATACTCTTTATATGATGTTAAAAGGATAATCATAACCAACTATGAAAATGAAAATGAATTGGCAAGGCATTTGAAAGGTACTCCGTCATGTTATGGGAAGGATAACCCGGAGACTGTAGCTTTAGTGAAGAGAATAACCACTGTTGTATCTGAAGAGATAGCGGATTTTAATACTTATCTTGGTGAAAAAATGAAGGTCGGTCTTAGCGGGGCGGCTTATCTTGATGCGGGGAAAGCTTTTGGGGCAACATTTGACGGAAGATATGCAGGGGAGCCCTTCGTCGTTCACATTTCCAATGAAGATAATAATGGATACACGGAGATCGTAAATTTTGCATCTCAGATGAAATACGATAAAGGTTTGTTTAATGGTAATGTTCTGGATTTTATGGTTTCCCCTGATTTTATAGCTGGAAATATCGATAAGTTTGTGAGTTTTATTAAGGCTGCGACATTATCCGGTTTCTTTGAAATGCAGATGAACGTAGTGAGTGCTGATCAGATGATAGAAGCACGAAAGAATCCGGAAGCATTTCCGAATCTTATTGTCAGAGTATGGGGATTTAGTTCGTACTTTAATGATCTGCCTGATGAGTATAAGGACGTGCTGATTGAAAGGGCACTAAAAAATGAGCGAAGAACGGCTTAATGGGATTCTTGTGACCAATATTCAGAGAATGTGTTTTCACGATGGCCCTGGTATAAGGACTGTGGTTTTTTTGAAGGGATGCACAATCCATTGCCCGTGGTGTTCTAACCCTGAGAATCTTTCGTATAATATTGAAAAGTATGAAAAAGATGGAAATACATCATATTATGGCAGATATTATACTGAGCCGGAGTTACATGATGAACTGTTAAAAGACCGTCTTTTCTGGATAAATGATGGGGGTATAACGTTTTCCGGCGGAGAACCGCTGTCTCACATACCAACAATAAAAAATTTGTTGAAAAGTCTTAAGACAGAAGGCATTGACCTGGCTGTAGAAACATCTTTGTTTGTTGACGAGAATATGATCGATGTGTCACTTTGCTTTTTTGATCATTTTATCGTTGATATAAAGATACTGGATGAACAGATTTGTAACAGGGTACTGGGGGGAGATTGCTCACTATACAAAAGAAATGTAAAAAGAGTGGTTGATTCGGGTAAAGATCTGGTTTTCAGGATTCCATGTAATAATGAATATACATTGACAGACAAAAATAGCAGGTCGATCATTGAGTTTTTGAAACAATACAGAGATATACCTGTTCAGATATTTGCCATTCACGATCTTGGGGCTGAGAAATATCGGTCTTTGGGTATTGAAATGTGGAGACATGAAAAGGTGAAAGAAAAATCTCTGCTTGACTTCAAAGATGAACTGACTATGAATGGTATTTCAACGGAGATAATAAAGTTATAAATGGGGTATGGTTATGAAATATAAGAATTATGATGAAGTAAAAAGACTTTTATGGAATGGTTATATTGGAAAGCTTGGCATTCAAGAATTAGACTCAATAGTTATTTTTGGATGCGGTGATATCGGTAATCAGCTTATTGATTTTTTGGAAGAAGATGTTGTCCGACGCATAGTGTGCTTTTGCGATAATAATTCTTCCATATGGGGGCAGATAAGACATGGGATTGAAATCTCAAGCCCGAAAAGTGCTGTGATGGATCACCCACAGGCGATATTTGTGATCGCAGTAGTCAGAGGGGTAGAGGATATCAGCAAACAACTGAGATCGTTAGGGGTTGATTCAGGTAGGATACGTGTACTGAACCTTCTCGACGACGGCACACTGAACAGGGAATATCTGTCTGAAAGACTCGATGAGCGGTATTATATAGATGATTCCTATCTGTGTGAAACATCTATTCCGGTTATACGGAGCAGAGACGAAAACGATAAAAGGGATTATAGGATTTATATAGAAAAGAAGCTTGAGGAAGAACTGGACAGAGGGGAAAGGCCCTTTAACAGATCCTTGATGGATGAATATGAAAAAGTGTATGGTCAATACATAAGGATGGATGAGATTTCTGTCGCATCCAATGATGTTAATACGACTAAGGTTTTAATCACGTGTAGTCATAAAGATTTTGCTGTAATGGAAAGCGACGATTCTGATATATATATACCTATTCAGGTCGGCAAAGCACTTACCGATGTTGCTCTTTATGATCTTAAGGATGACGATGGAGAAAACATATCGGACAGAAATTACAATTATTGTGAGTGCTCGGCATTATATTGGGCGTGGAAAAACAAATATGCAATGGATGCTGATTATCTTGGACTGCGGCATTACAGGAGAAAATTTGATGCTTCTACGGAAAGCCTGACTCACCTGAAAGCAAATGGTATAGATATTGTTCATCTTGATCCCATATATCATTCTGATATTAGAAGCAGTTTCGTGAAGCATACCAGAAATGAAAATGATTGGGATGTGATGAAGAATGCGATAAAAAAACATTTTCCTGATTATATGGGGGCAATGGAGATTTATGAAAACCAGCATTTTGTTTGCGGATACAATATGAATATATTGAGACGTGACATATTTGATGAGTATTGTGAGTTCCTTTTTGGAGTATTACTGGATGTTGAAGATCATTATCTGAAGATATGCGACAGAAGGGATCGTTATCTTGGTTTCCTTGCGGAAAACCTCTTTGGGGTTTTCCTCATTAAGAACAAAAACAGATATAAACAGGCAATTACTAAACTGGTGCCATATATTAAATGATCTGATTACTGTTTGTCTCCCGCCGCGGAGAAAGGGCATCGGTGTATCACTGACTTTGACAATTTCATACTTTACATCAGGAGTGGGATGTGGTAGCATACGTTCATCTGAGAAGGCATGTGTAGATAAACACAGGTCATGGAGTTTCAATAAGGGATGCTGCACGAAAGAACCGTGATCTTACGGGCAGATTGATTTCCTTTTTTCCCTGTCAAACTGAGTTTGGTAAGGAGTTTTTTTGTGACCTGGTTCACCTTTGTGAAAGGAGGCCTTCTCATGAGAAGAAAGCTTGTAGAAATGAACCTGATCGATGATTATCTGATGACGTGTGTGGCCGGGGATCCGGAAGTCGGAGAGCCGTGCTGCAGAAGGATGCTTTCCGTGTTACTGCAGCGTGAGATCTCCAGCGTGCATATCACAACGCAGAGGGTGATCCCGGGAGCTGATACGGACCTGCGCGGGATACGCATGGATGTGGAAGTTGAAGAGAAGATCATGGTGGACGGTGCGGAAAGTGTCGCGAACATCTATGACATAGAGCCGCACACTAGGAATGATCTGGATTTCCCGAGACATAACCGTTTTTATCAGGCGAGGAATGACAGTAAGCGCCTGAAGAGCGGGGAGAAAGATTTTGGTAAGCTTCCGAATCTGTATGTGATAACGATCACAAATTTTGATCTGTTTGGTGAAGACCAGATGGTCTATACCTTCAGGAACCATTGCGAGGAAGTGCCGGAGCTTCGGTATGAGGACGGGCTGTGCTACGTGTATTTCAACACGCAGGGCAAAAAAGGCGGTAGCCAGGCGATCAGAAATATGTTAGACTATATACAAAACAGCGAGGGAGCGAATGCCGCGGATGATGCAACCCGGGAGATTGACAGCTATGTTGCTAAGGTAAAGGCGGATCCTTTGCTGGAGGAGGGGACTATGACACTTGGTTATTATTTTGACAGAGAGCGTGAAGAAGGGCGTCTGGAGGATAGAGTCGAGGCGATAACGGAACTGCTTGAGGATATAGGAACTGTACCGCCTTCAATTCCGGAGAGGTTGACTGCGATAACGGATATGGAAGAATTGAAGCGTTTGCATAAAGTTGCGGCCAAGGCGAAGAGCATAGAAACATTTGAGGCTGAATTGCCAGAGGTTACTATCCAGGAATAAACACGTATTGAAGAAATGATAAAACTCCTGATGTGAAGTGGTGGATTGCTTTACATCGGGAGTTTTTCTGTGGGATGCTGCGGATTTCGAACATTATTACTGGATATAATGCCGACAAAAGGGGAGGGTCAAGCGTATGACCAAAAGTATAGAGAAATTCACGGGTGGAGGTATATCGAGTTCGCGAGAATGACAGGCGGACCAAAGGAGAAAAATGGAAAAACTATATGATGAAACAAAAGAGTTCGATGCAGCTCTGTCGGAGGCCGGGAAATATGTCATCTTCGGGGCATCCGAAAAGGCCGGGAAATACATAGAAACATCCGCTGAAAGAAAACCCGATTATATTGTAGATAATGGCTGGCAGAGGCTGGGGGAGTTTTGCGGTCTTCCCGTGTATTCACCGGAAAAGCTTAAGGAGCTTGATGAACGGGATGTTATCCTGGTCGGTAGCAGATCATTTCTTTCTATCGCACATCAGATAGAGAAGAATGGATATAAGGGAAAGGTCTATTCGTTACATCTGTTATGCAGGCAGAGAGAGTATGAGAAGATCATAAATGAAGACGACTGCATTTCGGAGTTTTATGATCAGAGGACCGGCGCTGATAACCTGTTGATGATAGTTGCCGGATTTCAGGAATATTACTGGGAAACTGTTTTGGAAAGAGTACGCGAAGATCAGCGCTTATTTACCGAGGCTCTTGACGTATGTGTCTGTGTTCCCAAGGGTAATGACAGGATCGACGGACTGCGTGAAATATGTAAAAAGAACAAGTGGTCATTTTTGCATATAACTGATAATCAGCTGGCCAAAGCCCAGAACATTGTATTATTTCTGCATGATAAGGCACAATGGATATATAAGATCGATGAAGACATAATACTGCCAAGGGACTATTTCACCAGGATGAAACGTGGATATGCAGAGGCAGGACCGCGGTTAAGGCACCGGGTCGGATTTCTTGCGCCGGTACTGAATATAAATTTCTGCGGGACAGAAGTGTTTTTGAAATCGCTTGATCTTGAGGAAAAATGTGCAGCTGAACTTGGAGATTTCATTTATGGCAGTGACGGATCTTTTTTGTCTCCGGCCATGGGAGTATGGATCTGGGAAAAGTGCACGCCTTTTGATATGGTGGCAAAAGAGTTCGAACGTATCAATGAAGGAAAATTTGCCTGCTGTACTACCAGGTTCAGCGTGGGAGCTTTTTTGATGCTGCGGGAATTCTGGGAAGACATGGGAGGCTTTGAAGTGGCGCCTGAAGGAGTGCTGGGTCGAGAGGAAGAGCAGATGAACGAAAGATGCATCAACAAAGTATGTGTTATGGCTATGGACTGCAGCATCCTGGCAGGGCATCTTGGCTTCGGCTGGCAGAAGGATGCAGTGCATCAGTTTTATGATGATAACCGGGAGGCTTTTAAGATCTCCTGGGAAAATGATTGAATTGGGAAAAAGAGTTGGAGTGAAAGGTAAATGAAAAAGCTGTCTGTCATAATGCCGTCACTGAATGTGGCAGATTATATACGGGAGGCTGTAGAGAGTGTCATCCGACAGACTCTTTCGGATATTGAGATCATCTGCGTGGATGCCGGTTCCACTGACGGGACGAGGGAGATAATTGAAGAACTGGCCGGTAAGGATCAGCGTATCATGGTGGTGATAAGTCCGGTCAGAAGCTATGGGTTTCAGGTAAATATGGGGCTGGACCGGGCGTCAGGGGAGTATGTTGCCATACTTGAAACGGATGATCATGTTGATAAGGATATGTACAGGGAACTGTGTGAGCTGGCTGACCGGGCGGAAGCGGATTATGTTAAGTGTGATTATTGTACATATTATACCGGAGAGAACGGAGAGCGGGTTTATACCAAAAGAAAGATCAGCGGGAACAGGAGCCTGTATGAGGAGAGTTTTGTCCCGGGAGATCATGCTGAAACGGCAACAGAAGATTGGTACCTGTGGAACGGTGTTTACAGGACAGAGTTCCTGAAACGTAACGGTATAAGTTTTTCGGAGACAAAGGGGGCTGCTTTTCAGGATATAGGGTTTCTTCATAAAACGACTGCTGCTGCAGGGAACGCAAGATATCTGGATAGGCCTCTTTACATGTATTGCGTGGGACGCGGAGAGGCTTCATCAAAATCTGATAAGACACTTGAATTTGTACGGAATGAGTATGGAATGCTCATTAACGGCATGGAAGACAGTGCATCACAGAATGAGTTGAGGCTCTTGTACAGACGGATGGCCAAATCCTTTGTCAGGGCATGTCAGGACAGCAGTGATGATGCCTTGTCGGAAGAGTCAAATAAACAGAGATGCGTTGACCTGTGGAAGTGGCTTAAGGATGCAGAGAAGGGCGGATATGTATCGGCAGACGCTCTGCCTGACGGGATGCGGACGGATTATATCCGGCTCATGGATGATCCCGGAGCTTTTCCCGGATACAGGAAGGAGAAAAGACAGGAGCTCTCCGATTTCCTTGCCGAAGGAAAAGATATCGTGATATTCGGCTGCGGAGATATCGGGCGGAATGCATACTTTTATCTGACCCGGGAAGGGTATAAGATATCCGGATTTATGGATAATAATCCTTCACTATGGGGGAAGGATACAATGGGAGTAACTGTATATGCGCCGGCAGAGGTAAAGACTTTCTCTCCGGATACCTCATATGTGATAGCCAATGAAAAATATGCGGAAGATATCAGCAGGCAATTGGAAGAGCTTAGGCCGGGAGTGCGTATGTATAAGTATTCTCCTTTGTAGGAAAGGGTAGTAATAAGGCCGGAACTTTGACAATTTCATACTTTACATCAGGAGTGGGATGTGGTACAATTTCCAAAAGAACATATGTTTGGTTTTGCCGGTTAGATGGAGGTTTAGGATGATCACACAGGAATATGTTGATGAACTTGAAAGAGATGCAAAAAAATTTCTTGAGGAGTTTGAGGCGATGGATCCTGAAGATGCTAAACAGTATGCACTTGATATGTTAGATCGAATGGGCGTGTTGGATGAGAATAAGCAACCTAAAGAGCAGATTGTTACGGGAGATTTCTTCGGATGGTAAAAGGCTCTATAGATAACTCTTTATATGATAAATACCCCAACCTGATCCTCGGATTTCATGGGTGCCATTTGGAAACATTCGAGAGGGTTCTATACCGTCATGAGCATCTCAAGCGAAGTGAAAATGACTATGACTGGCTTGGACATGGTATTTACTTCTGGGAGAATGGATATGAACGGGCCATGGAATGGGCTAAAGTGAGATACGCAGAGAAGGCCCGGGTCATAGGTGCGGTGATAGATCTTGGTTATTGCTTGAGTCTTACGGATATCAGATGTACTAATGTTTTAAAGGTTGGCTATTCCATAATGAGTACTATGTATAAAAGTATGGGAATGAAGCTTCCTGAGAATAAGAATGGAAGATCAGCGGTTGATGTATTGCTCAGAAATCTGGATTGTGCTGTGATACAACAGATTCATGCGTATAACGAGGAGCGTGGAGCAGAGCCTTATGATTCGGTTAGAGGTGTATTCAGCGAAGGGAATGCGGCATATCCGGGTTCGGCAATCCCGGAAAAGACTCATATCCAGATATGTGTAGTAAATCCCAATTGTATCAAAGGGTATTTTTCTCCTATGCCACCGGAAGAAGGGTTTAGAATACCATAGTAGTGATTAGCGGGAAACTATAAGATGCTATGGACAGGAAGATGAGTCCTACATAAACAGTAATAGAGTACGAATTAATCCGGATCCCGATGTAAAGTATGAGATTGGCTTTACATCGGTTTTTTTTGGAGGGGATATATATGAAGCTGGTTATCTATGGGGCGCAGGGGTATGCGCTGGCAACGTATGAGGCGCTCAGGACGATTTACCCGAAGCGTGAGGTCATGTGCTTTCTTGTGTCGGAGAGAGGAAACAACGCGCATGAGCTGGGCGGGCTGCCGGTCAGGGAGATCGCGGAGTTTTCTGACGGGCTGACTGAGGCGGATAAGAATGATGTGGAGATCCTTATCGCTACGCCTGACGGAGTCATGGCAGAGATAGAGGAGACACTGGAGCGATACGGATTCAGTGCATACCGGCGGCTGGATTCTCCGAGAAGCGACGATCTTATGAAGCTGTATCATGCAAGGATCGGGAGGTTCATGCCGCTGGAGGCATTGCCGGTGGGCTGCACCAGGCCGGAGCTCAATATCTACATGGCCAAGTCACATAAGGACAGGGCACTCAAGGAGCCGCAGCTCCTGCCGGGATACATACATCCCCTTCAGGTGGGAGCCGCCAATACGGATATGCGTATTGATGCCCTTACGGATGATACAGGGGATAACATATCGGAACGTAATGTCAATTAT